>JAENZQ010000045.1 GCA_016841185.1 Anaerovorax odorimutans | reverse complement strand
TAAGAGAGAACATATAACAGATAATAATTGAGGTTGATTTTGTTCCGCAAAATCTCCACATTAACTAACCTCTAACCCTTAGCCTCTAATTCAATCCATACTCTATACTCATCTATAGGAAATTATTGTATGACAGTGTTTAATAAGGGTATTAAAATGCTATAATAAATATCGGAACAATGCAGCAGGAGGTCTGGATATGAAAGCTTTATTGATCTATAATCCTGTTTCCGGAAACAGAACATTTAAGAATAATCTGGATTATGTCATTGCTGAATTTCAGAAAAAAGATTTTCTTGTGACACCTTACAGGATAATGGGCATAGAATCATTGGAAAGAATGATTTCCGGATTGAGTAAAAATGATTATAATCGTATATTAATTGCCGGCGGGGATGGAACCATACATCAGGTAGTAAACAGCCTTATTCGAAATGATATCGATGCCCCTTTAGGAATTTTTCCGGTTGGGACTGCCAATGATTATGCTCAGTATTTTAGTTTGCCGAAAACAATTGAAGAAATGACGAAAAATGCTTTAGGCAATGATTACATTTATAGTGATGTCGGATCAGTCAATAACAGATATTTTATCAACGTTGCAAGTCTGGGTGTTCTGATTGATATCAGCCAGAAAACGGATACCAGAGCAAAAAGCAGTTTGGGGGTTTTAGCTTATTATATAAAAGGTCTTGAAGAACTTCCCAATATGAAACCTTTCAGAATTACCTTAAAGAGTGATCAAATGAATTTTTCAGGCGAAATCTTTTTTATGCTTATTATGAACGGAAAGTCAGCGGGTGGGTTCAAGAAGATTGCACCACTATCTTCTATTAATGATGGGCTTTTGGATGTATATATTTTCAAGAAATGTCCTTTGTATGAATTGATGCCTTTACTGATAAAAGTATTCAACGGCGAGCATCTTCACAGTACTTATGTGAGTTTTTTTCAAACAGAAAAATTATCGGTTTTTAGTCAAGATAATGTGGGTACGGACTTGGACGGAGAAAAAGGTCCTTGTTTTCCATTGCATATTCAAAATGTACAGAACAAACTTAGAATCCTGACAAATAATCC
Organism: Anaerovorax odorimutans; assembly: GCA_016841185.1. Classification (GTDB taxonomy): domain Bacteria; phylum Bacillota; class Clostridia; order Peptostreptococcales; family JAAYPU01; genus JAENZQ01. The sequence continues at coordinate 16,475 of JAENZQ010000045.1, read as the reverse complement.
GACGCATAAATCCGGATGAATGTATAAATAGTTCATGCCCTGTTAAGAGGAATAAGATAATTTATATAGGAAATAGCCCTATTTAAATTTGTTCAATAGGGTTATTATTTTAGGTAATAATGATATTAATAAAAATTGAAAGAAGGTATTCGATGGAAAATAGAAATTTTAGTGATTTAGGATTAAATGAGCATATTTTAAAAGCGATAGATGATATGGGGTTTGAAGAACCCTCTCATATCCAGTCAGAGATTATTCCATTCCTTTTGGAAGGACATGATGCTATCGGACAGGCACAGACAGGTACAGGAAAAACACTTGCTTTTGGAGCACCTATTTTAAATGGTTTTGTTAAAAGAAAAGGACGAATAATTGACAGTATTATCTTGACGCCTACCAGAGAACTAGCTATTCAGGTAAGTGATGAATTGAATCGTATCGGTAAATATTCTGATTCAAATATTATACCTGTTTATGGTGGACAGCCTATAGAAAGGCAAATTTTTGCCTTGAAGAAGGGTGTGGATATTGTTGTCGGTACACCAGGCAGAGTATTGGATCTTATCAGAAGAAAACTGCTTGATTTGAGCCAGATTCATTTTCTTGTTCTGGATGAGGCAGATGAAATGCTCAATATGGGCTTTATTGATGATATTGAAGACATTATTAAAGGCTGCAGTGTCGAAAGACAAACCATGCTTTTTTCAGCTACAATGCCTGCTGAAATCAAAAAGCTTTCCAAGAGATATATGAAATCAGATGCAAAACATGTTGCCATTACAAAGAGTGCTATGACCGTATCAACTGTTTCCCAGTATTATTATGAAATAAAGCATAAAGACAGGTTTGAAACTCTATGCAGAATCCTAGATGTAGATGATCCTACAAGCGTAATTCTATTTTGTAAAACAAAAAAAGGTGTGGATGAGTTGGTTGAAAGTATGCAGTCCAGAGGGTATAACGTGGAAGGGATGCATGGAGATATGAACCAGAATCAAAGGTTAAATACGTTGAGAAAGTTCAGAGAAGGGAATGTAGAATTTCTGGTTGCGACAGACGTGGCTGCAAGAGGAATAGATGTTGAAAATGTATCTCATGTTATCAATTATGATCTTCCTCAGGATCTGGAATCCTACGTACATAGAATTGGCAGAACCGGACGGGCTAATAAAGAGGGAACGGCTTATACTTTGGTAACTCCGAGAGAATATATTGCTCTGAAACAAATTGAAAAAAATACAAAATGTAAAATAAAACGAAAAGAGATTCCGTCTATAGATGATATATTTACGGTAAGATACAGAAGTATGCTAAAACGAGTCAAAGAGACCCTCGATAAGGAATCATATAAAAAGTTTGTACCGCTGGCAGCTGATCTGGATGATGAGTACAATCTGGTAGATGTTGCAGCAGCACTCATGCATATGGTATATAGTAATGAGGTGGGCTATGATTATGGTGATGTTGATACGGCTTCAGACTATGTAAGGTTATTTATGACTGTTGGAAGGATGGATAATCTTACGCCCAAACAGTTGCTGCAATTTTTCAATAATAAAGCGAATGTAAACAGAGAAGATGTAGGGGATATTGATATCTTGAATAAGTTTACCTTTGTAGATGTTCATGAAAAGGCTTCAGCCGGCATTATTCAAAAATGTGCAGGTAAAAAATTATGTGGTAGGAAGGTTAAAGTCGAGATTTCCAATAAGAAATAATGATGAATATTGAAGATTATATTACAGATATGTATAAGCCATCGATTAGAGAAGAGTGATTCAAAATAAAGAAACCATACCGGGAAAATTGTTCTATTATAATGTTTTTGCTTTTTTTGCAAGATATGTTATGATGGTGAAAATAATAGTTAAAAAAAATATCCTGCTATAAAATAATATTGTATTATTCCGACATTATTATTAAGGGGAGAGAGGTGTTTTGATGGATACTGTAAAGAATATCTTAAATAATGAAACTGATTCAAAAATAGTAGAAGATCAAGAACCTGAAAGAGATATAAAGAAGAATGAAGATCCAAAACCCGATTGTGATACGGATGAAGAAGCTGGAATAGCTGAAACGGAAGAAAATAAACTTGAGGAAAATGAACTTGAGGAAAATGAACTTGAGGAAAATGAACTTGAGGAAAAAGAGGAAGAACCTGTTGATGCTGTGATTAAAGCTTATTTGTCCAAGGATTCTTTGCAAGCATTTCTTTATATGGAGCCTCCTGTTAATGGAGGTAATGCCCCGACATATGATACGATCATGAAAGCTTTGATGGAGAAAAAAATAATATACGGTATTGATATGACTCTGATTAAAGATTTAGGAGAGATGCCGGTATATAATGAAGAGTTGATTATTGCAAAAGGAACACCTCCTGTAGATGACCAGGATGCTGTTCTGAAATTTCACTTTCCGGTTACCAAGGATATAAAGCCTAAAGTAAATGAAAATGGAACAGTGAATTTTCATGAGATGGGAATTGTGGAAAACATAGAGGCCGGAAAGATATTATGTACGAAAGTTCCTGTTGTTAAGGGGAAAGAAGGAAAAGCTGTTACCGGCAAGATATTAAAACCCAAAAAGGGAAAAGATAAAGTACTTCCGGTTGGTAAGAATACTATTGCTTCCGAAGATGGACTGCAGGTAATAGCAGATGCTGATGGACAAGTTGACTTTATCAACAATAGGATCAATGTACTGGATACCTTTGAAGTCAGAGGTAATGTCGGAAGTGAAACCGGTGACATTGAATTCGTGGGTAATGTGACGGTTTTTGGAGATGTTCAATCCGGTTATTCCATTAATGCCGGCGGGAATATAAGGATTGAAGGGATTGTAGAGGCAGCACATATAAAAGCAGAAGGCAGCATTTCCATCATGAAGGGAATGAATGGAATGGGAAAAGGCATATTAGAAAGTAAAGAAAACATAAATTGTAAATACATGGAAAATACCATTGCAGTTGCCAAAGGATCAATTCGATCAGAATCTATGTCAAATTGCCAGATCAGATGCGGCGAGGATCTGGAGCTGATAGGAAAGCGAGGTATGCTGGTCGGAGGTAGTTATGTTGCCGGACAGAATATAACTGCTAAAACCATTGGATCGGATGCATATACACATACCGAAATAGAAATTGGAAAAGATCCGGAGCTATATGAGAAACTCAATCATTTTCATGAAACAATTCCACAAATCAAAAAAGAAATTAATGACCTTGAAAAAATTATCGGTTTTTTACGGCAATTAGAATCCGTTGGAAAGCTCACAGAAGAAAAAAGAGAACTGCTGAACAATGCTGTTCATACTAAACAAGTAAAGCGTGATGAATTAAATGATGCTGATTCCGAACAGCAGGAAATTATTGAGCTTCTGGCACAAAAATCTAAAGGGAAGATCATCTGTAAAGATCGGATATATCCAGGTGTAAGAGTTTCAATAGGCATTGCAAAAATGAGTATCAATAATGTATTTATAGATTGTGTTCTTACAAAAAAAGAAGATGCTATTATAATAAGCTCGCCGGATTAAGATCAATTAAATACGAACAAATGAGCAGGAGGGAAATTCAGAAAATTCCCCTCCTGCTCAATTAATTCAAACGGTTCTTTTTTAATTCATTGGCTTATTTTAAAGTATTTTTCTGCTTCTGTAACCAGCTCATTTATAAGTTCTTTAACCGTTGTCATTTTGGTGATACGATGCACATTGGAACCTGCAAAAATCAAGCCTTCCTTCGTATCTCCCGTTACAGAATCAATAAGTGCATTTGTAATGCAGTATGGACTGGTGGCAGGATTGCAAGTTTTTAAGCATTTATAGCAGGATTTAATGGTATGCAATCCTTCGTCGGCTTTTTTGATAAAGTTATTGTATATAGCCCTTCCGGGAAGACCTACAGGGCTTTTAATTATTCTAAGATCTTCTTTTTTTGCTTCAATATATGCTTTTTTAAAGTTAATATCAGCATCGCATTCTTCCGTAACAACAAACCGCGTTGCCATTTGTACGCCTGATGCACCATTATTCAAAGCTTCGGCGATATCTCTTCCGGTAAATATACCCCCGGCTGCTATAACCGGGATTTTTTTATTGTATTTCAATTCAAATGGTTTCACCGCATCGAGGACTTCTTTTAGAATTTCCATAAGCGCAGGAGCACTATTTTCTAACAATTGATTCATGCTGAAGCCAAGATGTCCGCCTGCTTCAGGGCCTTCTACGATGATAGCATCAGGTAAATAATTGTAATTCCTATCCCATATTTTGGATATAGTTGAAGCTGCTTTGCCTGAGGATACTATAGGAGCAATTTTTGTTGAAGAGTTTCTGACTAAATCAGGCAGATTTTTTGGTAAGCCTGCACCGGAAATGATAAGATCTACCTTTTCTTTTACAGAAGCTGTGACCAATTCTACATAATTATTGACTGCGGCTGCTAAGAAATTGACACCGATGATACCATTTGGACTTAATGCCCGGGTTTTACGGATTTCTTTAATCAAACCATTAATGTTGGCAGAATTATTATTTTGCCTGAAATCCGGCTCATTAAAACCTGTCTGAGCACCTGATATAACACCTATACCTCCTTCATTTGCAACTGCTGCCGCAAGACGATGCATGGATACTCCAATGCCCATGGCACCCTGAACAATAGGAATCCGAGTTTTTATATCACCAATATTGATACTTGGAAGTTTCATAAAATTTCTCCTTTAATTAGAATAACCTAAGTATAAGACATAATGAATATGGTGTCAATGAAAGTTATGACCAGGTAATAAAATAGAGTATGGAGTATGGATTAAATTAGAGGCTCGAGGTTCGAGGTTTGCTGTAGGGACAGGGCTTGCCTCTGTCCTTAAAGATGTTAGAGGCTCGAGGGTGAACTTTGGAGTCAGATAATAGATAACGGATAATAGATAATAATTGTGGTCAATAGCTTTGACACATCCATAGTTACTACCTTATTTATGATGGGGATTTTATGAAACAAAATCTTCATTATTTGAATCTCTGTATATTTTTACGAAAATAAAGTATAATTAACATTAAAAAGGTGCGGTTGATATGGGGAGAAATTATAGTTTAGTAACGGAAGAAATAATAAAAGATATAAAAGAGCGGAAAGAGGTGCCTTCTTTATTGCTGCATAGCTGTTGTGCACCATGCAGCAGTTCGGTCCTGGAATATCTCAGCCGGTTTTTCCGTATTACCGTTTTTTTTTATAATCCCAATATAACGAATAAAGATGAATTTCAAAAGCGGCTTGCAGAGCAAAAAAAATTTATAAATGTCTTTAAAACGAAATATCCGGTTAAACTTTTGGAAGGGACATACGATGTTCGTAGGTTTTTTGATTTTGCTGAAAATCTGAAAGATGAAAGAGAAGGCGGGCTCAGATGCTTCTTGTGTTATAAAATGCGAATGGAGGAAACAGTTCAAATTGCCTCTAAGGAGAAATATGATTACTTTGCAACAACTTTGACATTAAGCCCTTTGAAAAATGCAGAGAGGATAAATGAAATCGGCAAAGATCTTGAAAAAATATATCAAATAAGTTACTTGTATTCCGATTTCAAAAAAAAAGACAGATACAAGCGTTCAATTGAGCTTTCTCGTGAGTATCATTTATACAGGCAGAACTACTGCGGATGTGTTTATTCAAAGTAGCTCATTGCTAAAAAATTTATTGCTTTTTACAACTGATTTTGTTATAGTATATAAGGATGTCATAAGAAAAGGTTTCCAGTATGATGTCAAAAAAATACACACATTCCGCTGACTACTGAAATGGTGCTGTTAAACAGTTTTTCAGAGCATAACCGGAATGGAGGAAGAACCAAGGAGGTAAATTAATGTCAGTTATATCCATGAAACAATTATTAGAAGCCGGGGTGCATTTTGGACACCAGACGAGAAGATGGAACCCAAAGATGGCGGAATACATCTTCACTGAAAGAAATGGTATATATATCATTGACCTTCAGAAAACTGTCAAAAAAGTTGAAGAGGCATACGAGTTTGTAAAAGAAGTGGCAGCTTCCGGAAAACCCATCTTGTTTGTAGGAACAAAAAAGCAGGCTCAGGATTCCGTTGAGGATGAAGCAAAGAGATGCGGTATGTATTATGTAAATCACAGATGGCTTGGCGGAATGCTTACAAACTTTAAGACAATTAATCAGAGGATCAAACGGCTAAATAATCTTAAAACTATGGAAGAAGACGGAACCTTTGATGTGCTGCCTAAGAAAGAAGTAATAAAACTCAAGGCGGAACAGGAAAAACTTCAAAAATTCCTGGGCGGTATAGAAGAAATGAAAGGTATGCCGGGTGCTATCTTCGTTGTAGATCCAAGAAAAGAAAGAATTGCTGTAAAAGAAGCTAAAATTTTGGGAATACCTGTAGTTGGAATTGTAGATACTAACTGTGATCCTGATGAAGTGGATTATGTAATACCTGCAAATGATGATGCCATAAGAGCAGTAAAATTGATAGCATCAAAAATGGCAGATGCGGTAATAGAATCGAAACAGGGAGAACAGATGGAAGAATAGAGATTCAAAAGGTAAGGGGTGGTTCTCTTACCTTTCTTATGTATGAAATGAGATTGTAAGGAGGAATAGTAAATGGCTGTTACGGCTGCAATGGTAAAAGAATTACGTGAAAGAACCGGTGCAGGAATGATGGATTGCAAAAAGGCACTGATGGATACAGAAGGGGATATGGAGAAGTCCATTGAACTTTTGCGTGAAAAAGGATTAGCTAAAGCTGCAAAGAAGGCAGGAAGGATTGCTTCCGAAGGGCTTGTTAATTTAAAAGTGACAGAAAACGGTAAAAAAGCGGCTATGGTTGAGATAAACTCTGAAACGGATTTTGTAGCGCAAAATGATGAATTTAAAGAATTTGTAAATAATATTACAGATATTATTCTTGATTCCGAAATTTCTAACTTGAATGAGCTTATGGAGGTGCAATACCTTTCTGAAGGAACCGTATCTCAGGCATTAAAGAATAAAATTGCTAAAATCGGTGAAAATTTGAATATAAGAAGATTTGAAAAAGTTGATAATCAAGGGATAACCAATGTGGGATATATCCATGGCGGCGGCAGGATAGGTGTTATTATTGGCTTTGAGACAGATGCCGGATATGATGAAATTTATTCTGTTGGAAGAGATATTGCAATGCAAGTTGCAGCAATGACCCCTAAATTTATTTCTGAAGAAGATGTGGACCAGGAATACATAGAAAATGAAAAGAAGATATTAACACAACAAGCATTAAATGAAGGAAAACCCAAAGAGATAGTAGAAAAAATGGTAGTCGGCCGATTAAAGAAAGAACTGAAGCAGGTATGCTTAATGGAACAAATTTTTGTAAAAGACGGAGAAATTACGGTGAGTCAATACATTCGGAATAATGAAAAAGAAATGAATAAAACAATCAAAGTCAGTAGAATGATTCGATATGAAATTGGGGAAGGGCTGGATAAAAAGGAAGAAAATTTTGCTGAAGAAGTTGCAAAACAGATGAATAATTAATTATAATAATAATAAAAGAACACTAAGAATGATTATATAGTGTTCTTTTTTTGAAAATACTTTAAATTTAAAAATTAAATTATGGAGGAATTCAGTTTGGAGCCTAAATATAAGAGAATTATTCTAAAGCTCAGTGGTGAAGCTCTGGGAGGAAGTAAGGGATTTGGTCTTGATGAAGCAACGCTCATTTCTATTGGAAAACAGATAAAAACAATTGTAGATTTAGGCGTTCAGATTGCTGTAGTTGTAGGAGGAGGAAATTTCTGGAGGGGAAGAAGCAGTAAAACCATGGACAGGGCTACGGCGGATTATATGGGAATGCTTGCAACGGTTATCAATTCGTTAGCTTTACAAGATGCCCTTGAAAGCGTAGATGTTCCTACAAGAGTTCAGACGGCAATTGAAATGAGAGAGGTAGCAGAACCCTACATAAGAAGAAAGGCCATTGCCCATTTAAATAAAAACATCGTAGTTATTTTTGCCGCAGGTACCGGGAACCCATTCTTTTCTACTGATACTACTGCAGCACTAAGAGCTGCAGAAATTGAAGCAGAGATAATTTTACTTGCCAAGAAAGTGGATGCTGTTTATGATGATGATCCAATTGATAATCCAGATGCAAAAAAGTTAGATCATATATCTTATATCGAAGTGTTAAATAAAGGGTTAGGTGTAATGGATGCAACTGCTGCATCTTTATGCATGGACAATAAAATACCTATTCATGTTTTCGGGCTTAATGAGCAGGGGAATATGTTAAAAGCTATTTATGGTGAAAAAATTGGAACTTTGATAAAGTAAAGGGAGGTTTTACACGATGCATTTACATTTTTCGGTACATGAAAATTTAAGAAAGAAAATGCAAAGGACCATTGATATTCTTAAAGATGACCTGAAGGGCGTGAGGGCAGGAAGAGCAAATCCGGCGCTGTTGGATAAAATATTCATTGATTATTATGGAACGCCGACTCCGCTGAAACAGCTTTCTAATATTTCGGCTCCTGAGCCCAGACTGCTTGTGATCCAGCCTTTTGACCCGTCTATTTTACAAAGTATAGAAAAAGCGATCAATCAATCGGAATTGGGTATTAATCCGTCTAATGACGGCAAGATCATAAGACTTGCAATTCCCCAGCTTACTGAAGAGAGAAGAAAAGAACTATCTAAACTTGTGAAAAAAATGGGTGAGGATTCAAAAATTGCATTACGAAACGAAAGGCGTCAGGCAAATGACGAATTGAAAAAACTACAAAAAGAAGGTGAATTGACAGAAGACGATTTGAAATCTGCCACAAATGAAGTTCAAGAAATGATCGACGAATCTGTAAAACAAGTGGACGAGATCATAGCAGATAAAGAAAAAGAAATCATGGAAGTATAAGATTGAGGGCTAATGTTATTAATCTAATGATATTTTTTGTTAAAATTAGGCTCCTATAGGAGCTTAATTAAATTGTTGAGGGGGTAAAAATGAAAAGAGATAAGAAAACCTCTATCGACTATTCCAGGCTTCCTAAACATATCGCCATAATCATGGATGGAAATGGCCGGTGGGGTCAAAAAAGGGGATTGCCCCGTTTAGTCGGACATAAAGCAGGAATAGAGACGATTCGAGATATTATCAAAACCTCTTCTGATATCGGTATACAATATATTACCGTATATGCTTTTTCTACAGAGAATTGGAAAAGGCCTGAAGACGAAGTAAAGGGCCTTTTTTCCTTATTGCTATTATATTTAGAAAAAGAGATCGATGAAATACACAATAATAATGTTCGTTTAAGCATTATCGGGGAGTATAAGAAATTGCCCGATGGGGTAGTGAAAAAAATTGACTATGCATTGAACAGGACCAAGAATAATACTGGAATGGTATTTAATATCGCGCTCAATTATGGTGGAAGAGATGAAATTCTCAGAATGGCAAGAAATATCTATTTAATGACAAAAAATAATGAAATAGAAAACGTTGATGAAATAGATTATAATTTGATTGAAAGCCTTTTATATACTGAAGGCATTCCTGATCCGGACTTGATCATACGCACCAGCGGAGAATTAAGACTGAGCAATTTTTTACTCTGGCAGACGGCCTACAGCGAGTTTTGGTCTACGGATACATTATGGCCGGACTTCAGAAAAGAAGATCTTTTTGAGGCTATAAAAGTTTACCAGAACAGAAATCGCAGATATGGAGGCATCAAAAACGGAGGTAAATAGATGAAGACCAGAATCATCTCTTCACTAATACTGATTCCATTATTATATGCTGTATACAGCGGCGGAATAGTATTAAAGATCGCAGGATTGATCATTGGGCTATTGGCGCTTAAAGAATTTTATAATGCTTTTGGAAATATTGAGATAATGCCGATATATCCTATTGGTGTTTTCAGCAGTGTTACTCTTTATTGTCTGGCTTTATTAAATATTGTCTGGTACATTCAATTCTGGCTGTTTATTTCAATCGTTATGATATTGATATATATACTGATATCAAAAGGAGTAGGGCTTGTAAACGGAGCCGTTTCGCTGATAGGTATTATTTATGTCGTTTTTATGTCTTATCATGTAATATTGATCGACGATGTAGAAAAGTACAGATATTTTGTTTGGCTGGTATTTATTACAGCATTTGTAACGGATACCTCCGCATATTTTACCGGGTATCTTTTTGGAAAACATAAATTATGCCCTTCTATCAGCCCCAAAAAAACCATAGAAGGTGCTATTGGAGGAATAGCAGGGAGTATTATTGTGTCTGCTGTTTTTGGTTTTTTTATGTCGGAGGCTTTACTGATACATTTTATTATTATTGGCGTCATTGGCAGTGTTGCAGGTCAAATTGGAGATTTAATTGCTTCGTCCTTTAAAAGGAGAGCAAAGATAAAGGATTTCGGTTCATTAATTCCCGGACATGGCGGCGTTTTGGACAGATTTGACAGCATTCTTATGACTGCTCCGGTTATTTATTATTACATAGTGTTTTTTATTCGATAAGCTACGGTTTAAGATTGATAAATTAAGGTTTAAGATTTAAGGTTAGCTTTACATCAAAGCTTTACCGATTAAAAACCACGAACTTTTTTCTTGACTCTTAACTCTTAACTTTAAATTGGGGGTATTTATGAAGAAGATTACAATACTCGGTTCTACAGGATCAATTGGAACACAGGCGTTGGATGTGATTCGAAAAAATAGAGATTTGTTTAAGATAGCGGCACTGACTGCCGGAAAAAATAAAGATTTGCTGTTGGAGCAGATCAAGGAGTTTAATCCTGAAGTAGTAGCCGTAGCAGAAGAAAAAGACGCAGAAGATATAAAAAGAAAAGTGAATCATGTAGAAGTTTTATGGGGGAAAGAGGGTATAAACATTGCTGCAAAAGATTCTGACAGCGATTTGGTTCTAAATGCATTGGTGGGAATGATGGGGCTCGTGCCTACGTATTATGCTATACAAGCAGGTAAAGATATTGCTTTGGCCAATAAGGAAACCCTTGTTTCCGGCGGCAGTATCATTATGAAGGCAGCTTGTGATCATAATGTCCGCATTCTCCCTGTTGACAGTGAGCACAGTGCAGTTTTTCAGTGCCTTAAAGGAAATGACTTAAAGGAAATCAAGAGAATTATATTAACTGCTTCAGGGGGGCCGTTCAGAGGTTATTCAGTTGAACAACTGAATAATGTGGCATTGGAAGATGCTTTAAAACATCCCAATTGGAGCATGGGAAGAAAAATCACAATCGATTCTGCTACTATGATGAACAAAGGCCTTGAGGTTATCGAGGCCTCATGGCTTTTTGATATACCCTGTGATAAAATTGATGTAACCGTACACCCGCAAAGTATCATTCATTCCATGGTTGAGTATAAAGACGGTTCCATAATGGCTCAGTTGGGCGTTGCGGATATGAGGATCCCCATTCAATACGCTTTTTCTTTTCCTCGCCATTTACCCAATAATTTGAAAACTCTTGATTTTTATTCTGTGGGAGATTTGACTTTTGAAAAACCGGATAAAGAAGTGTTTAAATGCCTGCAGTTGGCATATGATGCTATTAAGCAGGGGGGAAGTTATCCGATAGTCCTGAATGCTGCCAATGAAGTTTTAGTACATTTATTTCTGGAAAATAAGATTAAATTTTTAGATATTCAGAATAATATTAATAGAATCATGGAGGAACATATCCCTGTCTATCATACTGATTTAAGTATAATTTTGGAGATAGACAAAGAAATTCGAGAGAAGGTGTTAAGAAAATGCTCATTACAATAATATCGGCTGTTATTATTTTTGGAATATTAGTGATACTCCATGAATTTGGACATTTGGCTGCTGCAAAATCTGTTGGTATTCGTGTCAATCAATTTGCTTTGGGCATGGGACCTGTTATTTTCAGGAAACAAAAAGGCGAAACAGAGTATTCCATCAGGGCGTTTCCTTTAGGCGGTTTTGTTAAATTAGAAGGAGAAGATGAAGATTCATTTGATTCAAGAAGCTTTAACAGCAAGTCTATTCCTGCACGGATGCTGGTGCTGGCAGCAGGATCATTAATGAATTTGTTCTTTGCCATTATTATTATTATTCTCCTGTTTTTTATGAACGGATTTCCGACAAACGAAATAGGAAGCCTTGTTGAAGGGAATCCGGCTCAGGCGTCAGGACTCCTCCCCGGAGACCGAATTATTGAGATACAAGGTAAAAAGGTTGAAAGCTGGGAAGATACTGTAAATACAATTGCACAGAGTACAGGAGAAGAAATCTCTATTTCCGTAAACAGAGAGGGCAGTATCCTTACATTTGTTTCATCTGTCATGAAAGATGAAACAGGAAGGCGTGTTATTGGAATCGTACCCGCCATTGAAAAATCTTTTTCCCGTTCCATATCTGAAGGAATAAAATATTCTTTTATGATGGTTGGCATTATGCTTGATTTTTTTGCAGGAATATTCAAAGGGCAGGCATCAACTTCTGATGTAGTTGGACCGGTAGGAATTTTTCATTTGGTTGGTGAAGCGGCAAGAATGGGAATCGGTTATGTTATGAACTTCACAGCTATGATCAGCATGAATCTTGCTGTAATCAATTTGCTTCCTTTCCCTGCATTGGACGGTGGAAGGCTTTTGCTTCTTTTTGTTCAAGGTATTACCGGTAAAAAACTCGATCCTGAAAAAGAAGGATTTATTCATTTTATTGGATTTGTCATTCTTATCGGGCTGATGGTCTTGGTAACTTTCAGAGATGTGAATCGGTTTATTCTTTAGAAAATGTAAGTGAAAGTAAAAGATTTAGCAGTAGGGACAGCCCTTGCGGCTGTCCGGATCAGTGCAAGTAAAATTAGAAGCGTAAGTAAATGTGAAAGTATAAGTGTAAGTGAAAGTGTAAGTATAAGAAAGATGTGTTTTTTATGCGGAGGAAAAGTAAAAAAGTTATATGCGGAGATCTTGAAATTGGCGGTGGTGCTCCTGTTTCAATACAATCCATGACAAATACGGACACAAGAGATATTGCCGGAACCGTAGGACAGATCAAGCGCCTAAAATCAGCAGGCTGCCAATTGGTCCGGGTAGCAGTGCCTGATACGGAAGCAGTCGAGGCCTTTGGAAAGATAAAAAAGAGTGTATCGCTACCTGTTGCTGCGGATATTCATTTTGATTTTCGTCTGGCCTTAAAAGCAATCGAGTATGGTGCAGATAAAATCAGAATCAATCCGGGAAATATAGGTGATCCAAAGCGCGTTGAACAAATAATTAAAATGGCTAAAGAGCGGAATGTGCCGGTTCGTATCGGAGTGAACTCCGGTTCTTTGGAGAAAGGAATCATAAATAAATACAAAGGCGTTACGGCTGAAGGGCTGGTCGAAAGTGCTTTAAAGTATATTAATATGATTGAGGCGATGGATTTTGATGATATTGTCGTCTCTATCAAATCGTCCGGTGTGAAGATGAATTATGAAGCCCATAAGCTGATTGCTGATAAAATGCCTTATCCCTTACATATTGGCATTACGGAATCAGGCTCGAAAAATAGCGGGACCATCAAATCTGCTGTTGGAATAGGGGCACTGCTTCTGGAGGGAATAGGGGATACGGTTCGGGTTTCTCTTACAGGAGACCCTCTGCAGGAAATATATGCGGCAAAAGAAATCCTCAAAGCCGCAGAAGTAATTCAAGAAGGGATAAATGTGATTTCTTGCCCTACCTGCGGCAGATGCCGTGTAGATCTTGTCAACATCTCTTCAAAAATCGAAGCAGTTCTGAAGGATATCAACAAAAACTTGACTGTGGCCATTATGGGGTGTGAAGTCAATGGTCCCGGTGAAGCCGGAGAAGCAGATATCGGCATTGCATATGGCAAAAATAAAGCGCTTTTATTTAAAAAAGGAGAGATTATTGCAACCTTAAATGTAGATGATGCAGAAGAAGCACTGATAAAGGAAGTCTATGATTTCTAAGGCGGTGTTGAATTTACAATTCAACTTTATCTTATCTTTTGCTAAAGTCTAATGCTAAAGTCTAAATACATATTTGAGTACATAATGAACAATTATATTCGAAATTCTTGCAGCAAAAGCAAGAATTTCATCTTTTTGCTATGGAACGATTATATATTAATAACCGTCAAAGAATTATTAAAAATTTAAAAGGCGGTGTGACAGATATGAAAAAAATCATTATTTCAGTTTTTATTTTAGCATTATCAGTTTTTCCTTCCGGGTGCAGCACGGGAGATGTGCAACAGCCTCCGGACGGCACGGCAGGTATAGAAGGATATGTAACGGCTGTTGAAGGAGGCAGGATCCTTGTTGTCAGTTCTGAAGCACAAGATTTCAGTTCTACAGGCGGAGTAGATGAATTTTATAATGCTATTTGGTTTTCAAATGCACCAGACAGCATTAAAGCAGGTGATTTTGTCAAGGTATGGTTTGACGCTGTTGCAGAATCCTACCCGGGCCAATCTGAGGCAATACATGTAGAAGTTGTTCAGGGTCAAAAACCGGAAGGAGCAAGTCTTTCCCAATCGGAAGCCTTAAATAAGGCATTAAGAATTCATGACCAGGGTGTTTACGCGGTCCTGTCTATTTCTTATAATCAAGAGACGGACAAATGGAATATCCGGTTGAAAGATGTGATGGTGATGGATGAAAAAGAGTACGATATTGATATTGAAGATGAATAAATAAATTGTATCCCGCTGAATGATATTTTATAATAGAATAGATGGTTTTATGGAGAAAGGACAGATAATATGCAGCAATTGTTAAAGAAACATATTCAGTGGGATAAGCTTCATTGTTATGAAAATAAATGTTTAATAGAGATTGAAAAGGCCGTCTATATTAAATCCAATAAAAAATTGAACCTTAATTTGAAGCTGAATTTCATCATTCCTTATGAATGCCTTGGGACAATAAAAAGTGAGATAATTCGTAATTATTCTTATGTGGATGATGTATCGATTTCCTATACCTTTGAGAATATGAATCTGAATCAGGAAGATATCATCAGAGGATATGCGGACTATTTATTCGATTATGTGGAGACAACGGACAGGCATATTACAAAAGCTATTATTAAAGAAAAAATAGAAATAGAAGATAATAAGCTGAAGATTTATGCAGTGGGAGAAGCTGTTGTAGAAGAAATGAGAAAACGTTTCTCTGTTCCTTTTTCAAGAGCTTTTAAAGAGAAATTCGGTTTAGATATTAAAGTAGAATTTTTAAACTGTAAAGATACATATGACCACTATTTGTCCGATAAAATGGAAATATCCGAAGAGATATTGAAAAAGGTTCCGGTTAAAACACAAAAAAAGAAACCCGATGAAGAGATAAAACAAAAATCGGAAGGCGTTATTATTGGAAGAAGTATTGGAGATCAGGCCATTCATATACGGGATGTCAAAGAGGAAAAAGAATCAGTTGTTATCGAAGGCATGATTTATAATAAAGCAGAGAGAGATATTAAAAACAATAAAAAAATCGTTACTTTTATTGTTTCGGATTATACCGATTCAATTTGTGTAAAACTTTTTGTAAATGAAGAAAAATTTAAAATCTTAGATAGTAATCTGACCATAGGTGACTTTGTCAGAATAAGAGGAACAGCATTATTTGATAATTTTGAAAAGAGCATTACGATTACCGGAAAAGATATAGAAAAAGTTTTGAAAGAGCCCAGAAAGGATTTAGCAGAAGATAAGAGGATTGAATTGCATATTCATACAAAAATGAGTGCGATGGATGGATTGATTGATACCGGAGAGCTAATCAAGAAAGCTGCCGAGTGGGGACATAAGGCCGTAGCCATTACGGATCATGGTGTGGTTCAAGCTTATCCGGATGCTATGAATGCTGCAAAAAAATATGGTATCAAGGTGATTTACGGAGTTGAAGGGTATTTGGTAGATGATCAGCTCCAGTCACAAGGCTTTCCTGACGGACTCAGTATATATGACGAGTACGCGGTCTTTGATATTGAGACCACAGGTCTTTCGCCGAGAAGTGACGAAATCATAGAAATTGGAGCGGTAAAGGTCAGGAAAGGACAGATAAAAGAGGTATATCATTCACTGATACGTCCCAAGAGAAATATATCTTTGGAAATTACACGGCTAACGGGTATTACAAATGAGATGGTGGCAGATAAGCCGGAATTAGATGACGTGTTGGAGGGATTTCTCGCTTTTATAGGAAATGCGCCTCTCGTAGCTCATAATGCAGCCTTTGATGTTTCCTTTTTAAAGGAAGCCTGCCGTAAAAAAAAGATCACATTGAGTAACGAGACAGTGGATACCATCAAGCTTTCAAAGCTCCTACTACCGAACTTAAAAAAGTACAGGCTTGATAGTGTTGCCGCCGGCTTGAACATTTCAATGGATAACCATCACAGGGCAACGGACGATGCCAGAACGGCTGC
>JAENZQ010000081.1 GCA_016841185.1 Anaerovorax odorimutans | reverse complement strand
AGACTGGAATTTACTTACCAAGATATATACATGAATGTATACAGACAGACGATTCCTTTGGAGTTCGGTGAAAAAACGTATGCCATAGATTTCTATCAGCCCCAAGAGCAACTTAAAGAAATAAACAATGTCTGATACTATAAAGTAACCCGAACAAATTACTTACAATTATGTTTAAATATCAAGTCTTAGATAACGTTAAACCGCATACTATCCATATTTTATACTTTTATAAATAATACTGGTTTTACTGAAATTTAGGGGCCGACGTCCTGTCGGCCTCTGAACAAGAAGGCGACCAACTTCACTTAACAAAGCACTCGCGCAGGGGGCGAATCAGGGGGAAAGGCTCTGGAGTAAGGCAAGGAGTTTATCTTGCCCACATCCACCAGCCTAAGATAGGAGTTATCTAAGGCTGGTGGACGTCGCGAGTGCTAGACGATAGGCAGACATTGCTCGCTGCGCTCGCTTGGTCTGCCTATCGTGGCGCGGGTTACACCCGCTGATAGGCTAGCTCGCGCAAAGCGCTCGCAACATCGCCTATCAGCAGGTTTGCTAAATCCTTTCGCCAAGTGCAAGCACTAAGGCTCAAGGACTTCGCAAACCCGCGCCACGTTATCTGACATTGGAATATTTGGAGTATATCTTAGCAAACAGTTATTGTGGAGGGATTATTTTGCCTGATTATGTTGTTAGTAACATAAACTGGATTTTTAGCGGTGCTGGTACATTTTTATTGGGTATCCTTTTCAGCATATATACTAAGCGTAAGAGAGAGAAACTACAAAAGCGAAAGATAGAAAGCGATATTAGACCTATTATGTCATTCCTTCATTGCAAGGTATGGAAAGAAGAAAACGGAACATATCCAATATATATTTATTTTAAGAATACAGGCAAAGGAATAGCAAGGATATATGTAATTGACACCGATACTGGTCTTCAAACACATATTGGCGAACATATTACAGTGGGTGTTAATGATCAAGCATATGTTAAAGTATGGTTACATGAAACAGAAAAGCAAGAAGAATTTAGGTTTTCATTATATTATTGGGATATTGAAGAGCATTGTTATCGAACGGAAGGTCATTTACAGTTAAAACACTATGACGCAAAATTAAATCCACATGGGCAAAATAATCTTTATTTTGTAAAGTGCATTAATTTTAGCAGAATTGAAAAAAAGGATAATTGTTTACCAAAAGAAGTTATACAATGGCCCAAAGGGGGACGGTCTTTGTATTATTATAAATGGTGGTAATCATTAGTTTTTAGTAGATAACATGCTAATAATTAATAAATGTGGTACCAACGTCAGATAACACTGCCTTCCCATTCGGCGCGAAAAGCAGGGGCAACGAGGGAAATATCGAGGGCAAGGCTGAAGCATGCGCGCCACACCCCATCGCCGGGTGCAAGCACCGCCAGGATGAAAGGCTCTGTGTGTCCGGCTCAGGGGCGGCGGGAAGCCGGAACGTTATATGACAGAGCTCTTGAAAGTAAAGCTTCGTAGAATATGATGATGGAGGACTTATTATGGCGTATTGTAACACTCAATTTGCTCCTAAACCCACGCTGGAATATGTATGCTGGATTGATATTATGGGAACAAAATCATCTATGTCCTGTTCATTGAGTGGTGCGGCGAACTTCATTTGTAAGCTTCATGAGACAATTATTAAAAATACCGATGTAGTTCGCATTTATCCAGCAATGGACGGCGCTTATATAACGTCAGTAGACCAGGGCAGTATTCTTACTGTTTTAACAAATATATATTACGAATTAACACAAGATTTTATTAAAGAGAAAAATGAGTATCACAAATTTATTAGTAGGGCAGCACTTTCATATGGACCGGTTATACATGGAGATATCTTACCTTCGGAGTTTAATAGGTATATTTATAATGATGATACATATAAAAAGTCTTTATTGCTTGGATTGCCGATTGTCCAGGCTTATGAATATGAAAAAAAGGCACCACCCTTTGGTATTTATATTCACGAATCATGCAGAGCTTTTTCACAAAATGAAGAATCTGTTTTTTCAGTACGTTGGTGGCAATGGATACTTAACAGTAAAGAGTTAAAGAAGCGACAACAAAAAGTTGATTATG
>JAENZQ010000080.1 GCA_016841185.1 Anaerovorax odorimutans | reverse complement strand
AGGAAGACGAGGAGATCGAGAAGTACAAGATCGAGGGCAAGCACTTCGAGGAGGCCCTCAAGAAAGTGAAGCCCAGCAAGAAGGAGAGGGACTCTTACAGCAAGTTCGCAGAGGTCGCCTGAGGCGGGCGCGGGGGCCGGTTCGAGGACCGGCCCCTTCTCGCCTCTCTTTTCTCTTTGTTCTTTGCCGTTTTTATATCTCGACGTTTCTACATAGACCCCCTCGCACTTCTACTTGCTCTCCTGCTTACGGCATCGACTGTCGCGCTTAAACGAGCTCAGGTCCCTAGGTATGTGATTCTCTGCCTGATACAGCTCATTTGAGTCCCGAAACGTTCTCGCATCTTCCGCCGAAATATTACGCCAAATTTGCTTAGCTCGCGCATCGTCTCAGAACCCAAAACTATAGAGTGTTAAAACTGCTCCAGTGGCATCGCGGTTATCTTCTGTTAACTCTCCAAATACATGGACTATAGGAATGCCCACCTATCATCGCCGATCCCAAAAGAGATGGGGCCGGATAAGATATTTATCCAAATAATAGAGAAATTTTAAAAGCAAAACAAATAACAAGCGACCTTATGGTAAAGATTCAGCCTTTATATAGCTCAAATCAACTTCTGAAACGTTGAACGTCAAAAAAACTTATAAAAACATTTTTATTTAATCTTCAACCTTATAAATTTTTTCAACAAACAAAATTTTATAAATTCACCTTCATTAATCTTTTCAACAACCTGGAGAAGAGAAAAGACAATCTGGATTCGTCCAAATTTATAATTTAAGCTGTTTGAAAAGCATCGCGCAAAACCCTTAAGTAATTGAATAAATATAACGTAGTTCCGCTATTGCAGGATTAAATTTATTTAGTATAGCTCATATTATTATTTTTGAACAATAAGCTTTAACTACCACCAACTAATGTATACACGATGAATGTCCAAAGCCCACATTCATCAAGAGATCTGGAGGGAAATAAGAGAACCTATTAAGGCTTTGATAGGTCACTTTATCGTTCTAGTTTCAATTCTCCTGGTGCTTTGGGTTATAATAGAGATCACAGATATGCTTTTCAGTGACCAACATATAATTATTCAGATAATAGTATATATTTCTGATATTTCAATCATGGCTCATTTTGCCGAATATGCTTTGAGGTCTTTGTTGCAGAGTAATTAGTGTACCAGATACTATTTCCCCGGTGGCGTTTTTATCTTAATTAATTCGCTAAGAACTAATGCGTCTATAATCAATACCCCACCTACCCCAATGAAAGCAAGCCATCCCATTCCAGCATCCAAATCGAATGCGTATACTACAACCAAGAGGATAGTTAAAAAATTCATTATAAATACCGTAAAGAATATTATAAAATCTATTCCGGATGCGGTCTCTAAATACTCAATTATTCTTTTCCCATTTGTTATATAAAATATCAATCCTACAGCAAAAGTCACGCCAAAACCGATAAGAATATCCTCCCAATGGTTAACGACAAAGGCAAATATTAGGCTTGACATGATTGCAACCTATTAGTAGATGAAAACCTTAGCCGAAATCTGGTCTACCTATGCTAAAACCATCAATCTCTTCAATAGGGACACACCATATGGGCATTTTGATAATCTGACCAGTGGAAGATAAACATAGATCAGCATCCTCAAGATATACATAACTTTTCGGCGCACCTTTCCAGTCTTCATTTAGCTTTGTAGCCATCATTTGAAATGCGTCCAAAATCACTTTTTCTGCATCCCCAATGACTGAAGGGTCAGACGTGTCTGACCAGTTAAATTTCACCTTTGTCGAAAACATCTTTGATAATTCTTTAAACCATTTATCGCGACTAATAATATTCCCAGAAATAACTGTACCATTTACTGTAAGGGTGAACCCGAAACCTATTTCAGCTACATCTAACCTCTCGACTAGATCGTTAAAAATTCTTAGTAATACATGGGTCTCAGGTAATACCTCTTCTACATTCTCTTCCTCAATCATGTGGATAAATACAGCAAATCTTTATATAAATGTATCGTTTATAACCGGACGTGATTAAAACAGAACCTTTCAGTAAAAGAAGTTGTCAACGGCGGTCTAAATCTGTCCAATCATGGCGGAATAAAAATGTCCACAT
>JAENZQ010000079.1 GCA_016841185.1 Anaerovorax odorimutans | reverse complement strand
AAATAATGGCTAAAGACGCAAAGACAATTGAGGAAAAACAGTATTTAGTCCGTTATAAAGCCGATTCAAAATCTCATTTAACCGTTTTAGATTTTGACATTTGTGCAACAAAATGTCCAGATAAAATCTGTACAGTATTTTGTCCTGGTGAAGTGTATAAATGGGAAAAAGAAGGACGCATGTTTGTTGGTTATGAAGGCTGTCATGAATGTGGAAGCTGTCGCATCGGATGTCCTCACCAAAACATTAAATGGGAATATCCAAAAGGTGGGCATGGCATTATCTTTAGATTGGCATAGAATTAATTCGGAAGGAAGGCATCCTGTGGATGTCTTCTTTCGTTTTAAATTTTTCAAATATATGTCATTGACACAAACTTTATTCTATCGCATAATAGTACCAAATTACCTTTATTCAGCTGATGCTGAATAAAGGTAATACCTCGGTGGATGCCTCAGATTTTTTAGAGGAAATTATCGAGCAAGATTGATAAAATCTGGGCGCAAATACGCCGAGGCGTATTTGATAATAGAAATAGTGCGTTGAAGGGGACCAGTAGCTTGATATTCACCCGAGAAGAGAATGGAATCCATGGGCTGAAAGATTTCATAGGGATTGAGACAAATGAACCTACCCCGGAGCTGTTAGGATAAAACCTAACCGACTTTATCCACGTTACGGATTTGAGAGGGCTATGTTGCAATTGCGTAGCCAAAAAAGGTGGTACCGCGAAAGATAAGACTCTTCCGTCCTTTTCAGAGGATGTGGAAGGGTCTTTTTTTATTTTCTTATAAATGAAGGGAGCATTTAGTGTGGCTAAGCAACGAATTGTTGTGAAAATTGGAAGTAGCTCTTTAACAAATACCAATGGTGGCTTATCAATCGAAAAACTTTCTGAACACGTTGAGGCTTTGGCTATGCTTAAAAAGCAGGGACATGAAGTTATTTTAATTTCATCCGGAGCTGTTGCGGCCGGCTTTAAAGGTTTAGGTTATCCAACAAGGCCAGTTACGATAGCGGGAAAGCAGGCAGCTGCAGCAGTCGGTCAAGGGTTATTAATGCAAGGCTATACAGAACACTTTAGAAATCATAATATTGTAACTGCTCAGCTGTTATTAACAAGAGATAGTTTTATGAATAAAGAACAGTATGGCAACTCCTATGCAACATTATCGGAATTGCTCAAGCGTGATGTTTTACCTATTATTAATGAAAATGATTCAGTATCCGTTAGTGAACTAACCTTTGGAGATAATGATATGTTATCTGCGCTTGTAAGCGGACTAGTCCATGCTGATTTTCTTATTATTTTAACGGATGTGAATGGTCTATATGATCAAAACCCAAATGAAAATCCGAATGCTAAAAAATATAATTTCTTACCTGGAATAACAGATGAACTTTTGAAAATAGCTTCATCATCTGGTTCGAAAATGGGAACAGGTGGAATGAAGTCAAAAATCGAAGCCGCTAAAACCGCCCTTTCATTAGGTGTGAATGTATTTATTGGTACGGGTGTTGGTCAGGATAAGCTGATTGATATTTTGGCGGGTAAAGGTGATGGAACCTATATTGGAAATTCCAATGGAGCAGCAGTGAAAAATTCTAAACAATGGATCGCGCTACATTCAAACGTAGCTGGTACAATTGAAATAGATGAGGGAGCCATTGATGCCCTTCTTCATAAAGGGAAAAGCCTTTTACCTGCAGGTATAATTGGGGTCGATGGTGATTTCAACGTACGTGACGTTGTTGAAGTTATAAACCATAAAGGTGAGGTTATAGGCAGGGGTGAGGTTAATTTTCCTGCACATGAATTAATAAAAATAAAGGGTTTATCAAGCACGGAAGCGAAGGGAATATTACAAAGTGATCAGACGGAAGTAATTCATCGGGATCATTGGGTGTCAATAAAAAAGGAGAAGGTGATTAAATGAGTGAATTAATAGAAAAAGCGAAAAATGCTAAAGCAATCACTAGTGAATTAGCAGTTAAAACGTCGGAGCAGAAGAACGATGCATTACGTAGAATCAGCATGCAACTTCTAATGGAAAAAGATTATATTATTTCAGAAAATGAAAAGGATCTAGAAATAGGTAAAAAGAATGGTTTCAATGAATCATTATTAGACCGGTTAAGGCTAACGGAAGATCGAATTAAAGATATGGCAGAAGCACTTATTCAG
>JAENZQ010000078.1 GCA_016841185.1 Anaerovorax odorimutans | reverse complement strand
AGCAGGGTCATTCTTGTCTTATATCCCTCCAACATCATAAATCTCTAATTTGTTAGCCGAAGTGTCTTTTACTATTTACTTTCCAGCCAAATCGCTTTACCATATTCTCCATTCCATAATTCTTCGAATGCAATTCTATTAATTAACTCACCGTTCTTATTAAATAGTCTAGTAAAATGTCCATATGATCCTGTTGGATGTGGGACCCCAATAACTACATGTATCGGATACAAATATGCCAATACTTTAAAAGTCTCCTTACCAACGGCAATAAGTGGCCAACCCAAAGGGATAACTTCTAATTCCTTGTTTAAAAATTTTCTCGTACAAGTTCTAAATGTTTGAATTGAGGGTAATTTCCCTGCCATAAGATTTTCGCACTTCACCAGTTCACTCCACAAAATCGGACCTGTAAACCCTAACTGATTAACCAGGTTTCGTAAAAAATTGTAGTATTTCAGCTTAGAAATCTTCATATCCCAATATGATAATACCTTCTCGTAACCTTGTCCCTTAGATCTATAAAAACTTCTCTCATCCTCTTTAGATATTCCAGGGTTAATTCCAATTATCGCTGTTCCTCTTTCATCTTCTTTTCGTCCTTTTTGTTCCAGTACCATGCAACGAGGAATAATCCCATTCTGGGGATCGCAATTTATTCCTTCACAATCATTCATGCAGCCTACCATAATCTCTCCAAGTTGATACAATTCCGAATGAATACATTTTGTCTCGCTCATGCATTCTCCCCCTAGATAATGACATTTCGGCTAACGTTCCGGCTTCCCGACGCCCCTGAGACGGGCCCGCAGAGCCTTTCTTCTTGGCGGTGCTTGCACCCGGCGAAGGGGTGTGGCGCGCAGTCTTCAGCCCCGCCCTCAATCCTTACTCCGCTGCCCATGCTTTTCGCGCCGAATGGGAAGCCATTGTTATCGGATGGATGAGGCCCCCCGAAGCCAGAGTGCGACAGGACGTCGCATTCTTAAATCAATTAAGGCAATATTACTTTAACATAACTATTTACATCTGGGATAGGGAGATTCTCATTATTAGGATCCTTTTGAGGCATTGCACTTTTAAAGTCAATATAATCTACTAATTCATTAATGCAATCATATATTGCTCTATGTGTTTTTTTCAATATATCATAACCTTCATCCATCTCTAGTTCTATTGACTCAAAATCAGATGTTTCAGATATAGTCTTTCCTTCAACATCTGTAACCTTAATAACAAAGGGATCAGGGGGATATAGGCCTTTGAATGCTATTCCGCCTTTATGTTTTATATAATTAGACCATGAGTTAACCTCCGTTAAAGAGTTATAACACTTATTAACAATTTCCCATAACTCTCTAAAGTTTTGAACAGATTTGTAATTCCCATATATTCCGCTTAAAGAGGAATAACTACATTCCTTAAGCAACTTTTCATGTGACATTTGGTCATTAAACCCAGGAATTTTCTTATAAAGACCAAAAGCAAAATATATCACTTGTAAAATATAATCAAAGCAGGAATTGTACCAAACTACTGAGGTAGTAAAATCTACAGTTCTCAACAAAAATTGAGAGCCATATCCTGTTTCCCAATTTACATCGAAGTCTGTCTTTAGCAAATCATAACTATTCATTAGATAGTATCTCGCAGTTTGAAGGCACCTTTCCGTCTTATTAACAAATTTTGCTGCTTTGTAATAATCTTTGTTACCTATGATAAGAAAGTGTTCCAAAGGATATATCTCCTTTGAATATCTCTCCGAGAACAATAAACCTTCACTAAAATGACTATCTCGATTACATAATTCCTCATATGTCATTTTGTTTCCACGGTAAACAATAATACATTCCTTTAGCTTTATATCTAAGGAAAAGTCTCCATCTTTGAATTTTGTAGCAAATTCTATAAGAGTGTATTCGAGATTATCATAAATGACTTTAAGATAATCTCGACATAACGCTTTTGATTTGAAGTTGAAAGTAATATTCATGTCTTCCTCCTTTTTTTATCCTCTAAGGCTAAAAACAAATCCGCCGCAGGACGCGGCGTCCCCGCCTCATCTTTCCGATAACGTTCCGCGTATTACCGAAGTCTGGTTACTACCTGCATATTATCTCAGATTTTGGTAATACGCTGTTGTACTAAACCGCTGCGCGGTAGCTCGTGTTACCCGCCTTTGTGGTATCAT
>JAENZQ010000007.1 GCA_016841185.1 Anaerovorax odorimutans | reverse complement strand
TCAGATTCTAACCGGTTAGAAAATACTGGGTTGAAAATGCAAATATCGTACAAAGAAGAAATAATATCAGTAATAATCCTATTTCACCTTTTAATGCTTTGGAAATTTTATATTTCATATCTGTTTTTACTTGTTTCAATTTTTCAACCCCCTAAAGACAGCGATAACAGTTTTTGACTGTCGGCATCTTTCGATGTAAGCTCTCCTGCAATTCTTCCTTTACAGAGCACCAGAATTCTGTCGCAAAGATCGATCAACTCTTTAAATTCAGAAGACATCAAAATAATTGCTTTATCTTTTTCGGCAAGCTTGTGAATTAAGTTATATATCTCGGATTTTGCACCAATATCGATGCCTCTCGTAGGTTCGTCCATTACGATAATATCAGGATCGCCCATAAGCCACTTTCCAATGACAACTTTTTGTTGATTGCCTCCGGAAAGATTTCCCACCTGCAAATCTGTTTTTAAGGGGCTTATTCTCAGTCTTTTCCCCATCATGTTCGTATTTTCATTTTTTATTTTGCTGCTCAGGAGCTTGAATCGGTTTTCAATTTGTTCAAGACTGACAATGGTCATATTATCTGCAAGAGACTCTCTTAGAAATAAACCTTCGGATTTTCTGTCTTCAGGAATAAAAGCAATTTTGTAATACTTGGAGTCATAGGTTGAACCGATGGCTGCATTTTTTCCCCGAATACGAATTTCTCCGCTTTCAATTTTTGCATTTCCAAAAATACTGTGAGCCAGTTCGCTTTTTCCTGCACCGATAATTCCGGTGATACCCAAAATTTCGGATTCACGAACATAAAGCGATATTTTTTCTTTCATACGGTCTGTTTTAAAATCTATAAGTTCTAAAACTTTTTCTCTCATATCCAGTTTTTTGAGGGATTTTTCAGATGAAGCCTGTATTTCCTTACCGATCATACACTTCACCAGTTCATCAAAAGTGACTTTGCTGGTATGGAAAGTTCCTGCATTTTCACCATCACGGAATACTGTTGTGCGGTTACTTATGCGAAAGACTTCATCCAGATAATGTGAAATATAAATCATTGTTACGTTGTTCTGTTTCAGGTTTTCAATGATCTGAAACAATGTTTCAATCTCTGCTTTGCTCATACCGGTGGTAGGTTCATCTAAAAGCAAAATTTTTGCGTTTATGGCAAGGGCTTTAACGATTTCGACAATACGCTTCTGCCCCATACCCAAGTCCGCTACTTTTTGTTTATAATCGATATCTATTCCAAATCTTTCCAGGTATTCCCGGCTGCGCTTGTAAAGCGCCGGCTTATCATATATACCTATGGGAGAAATAGTAGGTTCGTTTCCAAGAAAGATATTTTCTGCAACTGATAAGGATTCAATAAGGCTAAGCTCCTGATAGATTGCGGCAATTCCTTTTTTTCTGGCATCAATGGGACTATGTATATCGGTGCGATTTCCATTTAATAAGATTTCTCCGCTATCAGCCTGATGTACGCCGGTGATTATTTTTATCATTGTAGATTTGCCTGCACCGTTTTCGCCTAAAAGGGCATGAACTTCACCTTGTTCTAATTGAAAACTGATGCCTTTTAAAGCGCTTATTCCACCAAAATTTTTCCTGAGATTATGCAGGCTTAGAACAATAGGATTACCCACAGTGGAAACTCCTTTCTGTTATCCTTTCATATAAGCATTTATTTCTTCAATAGTTGGTATTGACGATTGAGCGCCTTTTTTTGTCGTACTGATGGCAGCAGCAGTTTTTGCAAAATTAAGGCAGTATTCATAAGGTTTTTCGTTAGAAAGTGCTGCTGCAAATGCGCCAAGGAAGATATCTCCTGCAGCAGTACTGTCAATACTGTTTACTTTGACCGGTTTGATAAAGAATTCATTTCCATCTATATAAGTTAGAGCACCTGCATCCGAAAGAGTTAAGATTGGGTTTTTGAAACCTTTTTGTTTAAGAATTTTCAGGGCTTTAGATGCAGATTCGCGATTTTCAATATGGATATTGGTAAGGGCTTCAGCTTCTGTTTCATTGGGTTTGGCATAATTCACCAATTCGGCAATTTCATCAGGAATACCGTTGTCCGGTACGGGAGATGGATCCAGAATGACAGTCAATCCTTTTTTACTTGCTGTTTCTATGGCTTTATATACGGTTTCAGGTGCTATTTCCATTGTGATCAATAAGTATTTGCAGTTGTCGAAGATATGTGCGTTTTGTTCCACATCTTTCGGTGTAAGGAGTCTGTTAGCCCCCGGAGTAAAGGAAATAGAATTCTGCCCCTTTTTATCGACCCGGATCATTGCAATGCCGGCGGTGGCATTATCCATATAAATGACATCTTTCATGTCTACGCCGTTCTTTTCTTGCTTTGATGTGAGTTCCCGGCTGAAGTTATCTTTTCCCAGTCTGGTGAAGTACTTTACTTCTCCTCCCAGAAGGGAAGCCGTCGATGCCTGATTACCGCCTTTACCTCCGGGAAAAGTCTGATAATTATCTGTTACGATTGTTTCTCCGGGTTCAGGCATTCTGTCCATATACATCACTAAGTCGATATTAATGCTTCCCATGCATAATATTTGATTTTTCATAAATTTTTTACCTCCTGAAAGATTCTATTTCTTTCATGAATGCCTTTGCTCTTTTATAGTCCACTTTATTTTTCCAGTTGCCATCTTCTTTAAACCAACTTCCTACGATGGCACCGTCTGCATATTCAAGGAGCTGCCTTGCATTTTGAGTATTAACACCGCTTCCCAGTAAAACCGGAAGGCTGACTGCTTTTTTACAATCCTGAATCCGTTCCACAGTGGGAGGCAGGCCGGTATCGAATCCTGTGACGATAATGGCATCTCCGTTTTGGGCTTCCACATCCATTGCCTGTTCTTTTACGCTACGGTCATGAATAATAAAATGGCTGCCGTGTTTGACGTTTATATCACATAAAAAGCAAATGTCATCTGCTCTGAGGTTGCTGCGCATCCTGGCTATTTTTCCTCCGATTGCTTCAATGTAGCCGGATTGAGAGATGAATGCATTGCACCATTCAAACACGCGTATCCATCTGGCGGATGCAGCAATCACACAAGATAGGGCGATATGTCCGCCATTCATATGGCACTCGGCACCAACGGGTATCCTGACATGATTTACGACTTCATTTACGGCAACGGCAAGAGCAGCAGTCGTTTCATGGGGTATTTCCGGGCCTTTCAGGTAAGGGATATCCCACATGTTTTCTACCTGAACACCGTTTACGCCGGCTTCTTGAAGGATTTTTGCTTCTTCCTTTGCAATTTCAATAATTTTTTTCATGTTTATAGCAGATGGATCGTAAAGTGGAGAGCCGGGCAATGGCCTTAAATGAACCATTCCAATAATTGGCTTGTTTTGTTCAAAAATGGTTTTAAACCTGTTCATCGAGTGATTACTCCTCTCAAATTTTCCGAGCATTCCTGTTAAAAATCAACTCCTGCCACCAAGACAATATAGCAGTATGGTGTTCTTTGCCCTGTTCTGACGAAAACTTTTACTTCTTCACCGTTTAATGCACCGTTGAGCCAAAGGTCCTTCATTTCCGGATGGGGTATCGTTTTCTCTATAAGCGTATTGCCTTTATTCTTGAATTGAGAAATAATCGTTTTAAATTCCTGATAAGTATCCGGGCTGATATCCTTTGTTTCCTGAGCAACGATATAGCTTTCTACTTCAAGCTCCTGTAAGACAACTTTTAAAACATCGCTTACTTTCGGCACGCCGTCTGTTACGGCGAGGTCAATACATGTTGTCATTTCATGGCGGGGGAAAGGACAGCCCACATCTCCAATGAGGATCATATCCCCATGCCCCATTTTTCCTACGGCTTTAGATAATTCTGCATTTAAAATGCCAGTTCGTTTCATAAAAGCACTCCTTTCATTTAATCGATTAACTAAACACTAAAATTTTTATAACGCCTTTTATGTTGATTGACGTTCTATTAATGACGAACTTACTACTACGTAATTCCCGTTAAATCTTTTTTGTGAATTTATAGCATCTATCAGCAGCTGTGTCGCCATTGTTCCTAATTCCTTTGTTGGGTTTTCCACAGTGGTAAGTCCGGGATGAAGAAATCTGGAAAAATAAATATTATCATAACCGGCAATGGCGATATCCTCGGGAATCCGTAAATGATGTGCCTTAACAGCTTCAATGGCACCCCAGGCTGTGATATCGCTGCTTATAAATGCAGCTTTATGCTCGGAGATGTCGTAATTTTTTAAAAGTTTTTTCATTGTTTCAAAGCCGGAATCAAAAGTAAAATCACAATAGTAAACTTCGCAATCCTCTTCAGAAAACCCACATTCTTTTATTTTATCCAAAAAGCCGGACAGTCTTTTATAGGCATTAGGAACATCTTCTATGGGGCCTGCAAAACAAATGAATTTGCGATAACCTCTTTCGACAAAGTACTGTGCAACAGAGGCTGAACTGATATAATTGTCAGCATAAACAAAAGCAATATTTTCAGAAGTCTGAAAATGAGGCCGGTCTACTATGATCATAGGAATATTAAGTTTTTGATTAAGCTGCCTTTGCTTCATACGAGGTGCAACGTTAATAATGCCATCCATACCGGCAGATAAAAAAATATCGATCAATTTATTTTCACGTTTTGAATCGTTATCCGAGTTGCATAATGTGATCTGATAATTTTCCTTATGAGCCACTTTTTCGGCATATTTGACAATCTCACCAAAGAATGGATTGGTAATGTCCGGAACCATTAATCCGATGTTGAAAGAACGGTTTACTTTTAAACTACGGGCTATTGTATTGGGCTTATAATTGAGCTCATTCATTGCTTGACGAATTTTTTCCGCCAAATCCGGGCTGACATACTTCTTCTTTGTCAGGACGTTTGATACTGTTGCGGTAGAAACATTCGCAAGTTTAGCTACATCTTTTATCGTAGATCGCACCGCAATCCTCCTTATTCAAATTTAATTATGACAATTTAGTTAATCGAATAACTCAATCTACTTTTAGTTTAATCCCTTGGGCAAATAATGTCAACTCTTTATTTTTTAGTAATGAAAATTTAACTATTTTTGTTATTTATTATTCTAATTATGTTTTGCTTAATGGGGTACAATAAGAATAAGTAATTGAGATAAAAGTATAATTTAAGAAGGATAATTTGACTTATTGGCGTAAATACTATATTATTAAATAATGCTTAATTATTTTAGTAATCATTTAACATGACAGTGTATACATACAGTTTATTACCCGAATATATATGATTTGTTATATGTATTACAAAAATTACTAAAAGCTTAAGAATTAAAAGATTATGGAGGTAACACGCAACATGAAAGGTACAGTAAAATGGTTTAATGCAGACAAGGGATTTGGCTTTATTACAGGAGAGGATGGCAATGATGTATTCGCACATTTTTCTCAGATAAAAGTGGATGGTTATAAGACACTTGTGGAAGGCCAGGAAGTTTCATTTGATGTGGTTCAAGGAGCTAAAGGCCCACAGGCTGAAAATATTGAAGTAATCTAGATTAAACTGTTAACCCCTTTTACCGTACGGTAAAAGGGGTTTTTATGATTATAATTTTTCTTTTGGGTTTACATATACAGTTTTATAGTGATCGTAAATGACCATTCCCGGTTTTGCACCGCTGGGTTTTTTTACATTTTTGACAGAAGTATAATCCACCGGAACATTTTCGGACATTTTTCCTTTGCTATGATAAGCGGCAAGAGAAGCTGCTTCGAAAATAGTCTTCTCAGTGGGTTCTTTTCCTTTACAACAGATGATCACATGAGACCCGGGTATTTCCTTTGTATGAAGCCAAATATCCGATTTAGAGGCTGTTTTAAGGGTCAAAGCATCATTTTGTTTATTATTTTTTCCTACCAGGATTTCAAATCCGTCGGAAGATGTGAAATTAAGAGGCTGAGAAAGCTTTTTTCTTTTTTTATGACCTGTATATCGCCTTCTGATATATCCCTCTTCCATGAGTTCCTGCCTGATTTCTTCAATATCCTGGGGAGACTCTGCATCTTTTACGCTTTGAAGAACAGATTCCATATAAGCCATCTCTTTGTCGGCTTCTTTCAGCTGGATTTTTTTCTTCTTGTATGCTGTTCTGGATTTACTGTATTTTTTGAAGTACCGCTGGGCATTTTGGGCAGGGGTTAACTGAGGGTCAAGTGCGATCAGGATTTCTTCTCCCGGATTATAGTAATTGTCTAATAAAACTTCGGAAGAACCTTCCGGTATCCTGTAAATATTTGCGTTGATAAGTTCGCCATAAAACTTGTAAGTATCTGCCCCTTCTGACTTCAAAATTTCCTCAATTAATCTTTGCTTTTTTAATCCAAGTTTATCCATTATGGAATGAATATGTTTATATAAGTCTCCGGATTTCTGTTTCAACCGGTTTTGTTTATCCCGATTTGAGTAAAAGGTTTGAACAACAGTGCTGAGACTGTCGTAGCAATGAATGCTATAATGCTCTTTCATCCAATCCGTTGTCAGAGCATAGAATTCTTTAATGGTGTTATGACTATCCGCTATGATACAGGGTTGGTATTTATATTCCCGGATGCAGCAGCAAATCAGATACATTTGTTTGAACAACGCTTCTTTTTGAAAAGCAGAAACGCTATGAGAAGGCATTTCTTCGTCAACTCCGGCCGATTCACAGATCTGCCTTGCAATAAACGGGCTCAAGCCTTGAAAAGACTGATAGATTGCTTTGATTATCGGGATATTGGCTTGATGGATTTTTTTAATAAAAAGTTCCCGGTCAATATTCAGAGGAGATATTTTTCCCTGATCAGGAGGTAGGACGTATTCTTTCCCGGGAAGTATCTGACGGTATCTGTTCACATCCAGAGATATTTTTTTGATACAGTCTGCAATCCTGAGAGTTTCTGCATCTACCAAGATGATATTGCTGTGTTTCCCCATGATTTCGATGATAAGTTTTTTTTGTGAAGGGTATCCCAACTCGTTATAGGATTCAATACGGATTTCGACAATCCTTTCAAGTTCTTTTTGCTGTATAGAAGATATTTTTCCGCCTTGAATATGTTTCCTGAGAAACATGCAGAAATTCGGTGCTGTTTCAGGGTTATCCTTAGAACCGCTCATTAAGTGTAATCTTGAATAATTACTGCTAACAGAGATAAGCAGCTTATAATTATTGAAATTTGCACGAATATGAAGAATGATTTCATCATTCTCAGGTTGGTATATCTTATCGATTTTTCCGTTTAAGAGAACCTGATTCAATTCCCGGACAATACCGGATGTTACGATCCCATCGAAAGGCATTACGACAACTCCTTTTTAATGAATAATTAATCATGAACAATAAATAATTAAAGATAGATTTTGCGAAAGCATAATACTATAGTCTATTATCTGTTAAATAGATTCAGGATGATATACTTTAGAAGTAATATTGTAAATTTGTGGTAAATAATTATATTCAATTGTTCATTGGTCTTTATTCATTATTCATTTGCATTTATCTTCATATTATTTTAACATTAATTAAAATAATGTGGAAAATTTATTCTCCATTATATACAATATAAACAGGATTTAAGAGATCGGTTTTTTTATGGAAGGTTTCAATTTAAATGAGGTTATACAGGAGGAAAAAATGGTTAAGAGTATGACAGGCTTTGGCAGAAGTGAATATTGTGATGGGAAGAGAAATATCATTGTGGAGATAAAATCGGTCAATCATCGTTATAATGACATTTCCATTCGTATGCCTAAAAAGTATGCCTTTGCAGAAGAAAAAATTAAAAATCTGGTGAAAGATACGGTCAAAAGAGGAAAGGTCGATGTTTCTGTAATAGTAGAAAATATTACTGAAAATGATTCAAATGTACAGTTAAATACCATGATTGCAGAGCAATATTATGAAAATCTCAAGATATTGGGAGAAAAATTCAATTTGAAAGACGATATTGCTTTATCTTTAATTGCTTCTCTTCCGGATGTTTTAAAATTGAAGCCGGATGTGGATGATGAAGAAGCCATTATAAAAATGATGCAGATCCCTGTTTCGGATGCAGTAGAAAAATTGGACAGAATGAGAAGTGATGAAGGCAGAAAGCTGGCTGAAGACATCGTGTTAAGGGGGAACATTATCTTGGACTATGTTAAAAGAATTGAAAAAAGGGCTCCCGGTGTTGTGTCGGAATATCGTGAAAAATTGCATGAAAGAATCAATGATCTCATAGGAGATAATATGGTGATTGACGAAGAAAGACTTGCAATGGAAACGGCTATTTTTGCAGACAAATGCAGCATTACAGAGGAACTTGTCCGGTTGAACAGTCACATAATTCAGTTGAAATCAAATGTCGAGAAAAATTATGAACCTTCCGGCAGAAAACTAGATTTTCTTGTTCAGGAATTGAATCGGGAAGTCAATACCATTGGGTCAAAAGCTAATGATCTGGAAATAACAAAAATGGTTGTAGATTTAAAAAGCGAGATCGAAAAAATACGGGAGCAAATTCAAAATATCGAATAAATCTCAGAGATACTATTGAAAAAGTATGTATGATACTTTATTTTATATATAATAATATTTTTACCGGAAAGGTGGCAAAATAATGGGCGTTAAGCTTGTGAATATTGGATTTGGAAATATCGTTTCAGCAAACCGGGTTATTGCTATCGTCAGTCCTGAGTCAGCTCCCATCAAGAGGATGATTCAGGAAGCGCGTGATAAAGGGCTTCTGATCGATGCGACATATGGAAGGCGGACACGTGCGGTAATCGTTGCAGACAGTGAGCATATCATCTTATCGGCAATGCAGCCTGAAACAGTTGCAAATAGATTGACGGATAAAAATGAATAGCTAAAACAGATGAGAGGAGTATTTATGGACAAGGGTTTATTATTTGTAATCTCAGGACCATCGGGAGCAGGAAAAGGAACTATTTGCAAACAGCTGGTAAAAGCAATAAACATTACCATGTCTGTGTCTGAGACGACAAGGGCACCAAGAGAAGGAGAAATCCATGGTAAAAACTATTTTTTTGTGTCAAAGGAGGCTTTCCAGAAGAAAAAAAAAGAAAATGGTTATCTTGAATATGCAGAAGTTTATGGAAACTTTTACGGTACGCCAAAAGAATTTATTATGGAGAAGATTGGATCGGGACATGATGTTGTTTTAGAAATAGATTTTCAGGGGGCACTTCAGGTCAAAGAGAAGTTCCCGGATGGTATATTTATTTTTATTTTACCGCCATCCATGAAGGAACTGAAGAAGCGGATCGTAAACCGGGGCTCGGAATCTGAGAAAAGCTGTAAAGAAAGATTTAATAATGCGCTGAAAGAGATATCCTATATTGACAAATATGATTATTGTGTTATAAATGATGAAGTGACAAATGCAGTAAGAAAAGTCAGAACGATTATTGAAGCGGAACATTATAAAGTTACTAAAGAAATATACGATCAAATCCAAAAGTATAAGGAGGAATTATTATGCTCTACCCCTCAATAAGTCAGTTGAAAGATAAAGTTGACAGCAAATATTCCCTGGTTATTATTACGGCAAAAAGAGCGCGGGAAATCATTGACGGAAATCCGAAGCTTATTGAAACGGAAATAGAAAAACCGGTTTCTATCGCCGCCCATGAAATTGCGGATGGTCTTATTCATTATCAGCGTGAAGATAAATATGATGTTGGAGTATGAAAATGAAAAAGCATTTAGTTGTTGGTATAACAGGAGGGATTGCATCATATAAAGCATTGGATGTCATCAGCCGTTTTAAAAAGCTTGGGTTCATTTTTAATGTTATTATGACGGAAAATGCATGTAAATTTGTTACCCCTTTGTCATTTCAGACCATATCAGGTAATTATGTAATTACGGACATGTTCTCGGAGTCAAAGAGTTGGGAAGTTGAGCATATAGAGCTGTCTAAAAAGGCAGATGCTTTTTTAATTGTTCCGGCTACGGCAAATTTTATAGGAAAAGTAGCATCAGGGATAGCTGATGATATGCTGACTACTGCTGTAATGGCTGCGAAATGCCCCATAATACTGGTTCCTTCTATGAACACCAATATGTATGAAAATAAAATTGTTCAGAATAACCTGAACACTCTAAGAGGATACGGTATGGAAGTGATAGAACCTGAAGAAGGATTGCTTGCTTGCGGTGATCATGGAAAAGGGAAGTTGCCTGAGCCGGCAGATATCGTCAATATGACCCTTGAGATATTAAACAGTAAAAACACCTTACAAGATATGACGGGAAAGAAAGTGCTGATAACAGCAGGCCCTACCATAGAAGCCATCGATCCGGTAAGATATATCACAAACCATTCTTCAGGCAAGATGGGTTATGCTCTTGCGGAAGCTGCCTGCAGAAGAGGAGCAGAAGTTGTTCTGGTTTCCGGACCTGTTAATTTATCATGTGCAGAGGATATTAAAAAAGTTGATATCAGAAGCACAGATGATATGTATGAGGCAGTCAATCATTATTTTGAATGGGCAGATGTGATAATAAAAGCAGCGGCTCCCTCTGATTTCAGACCGGCAATATTTCAAAACAGTAAAATAAAGAAAAATGGCAGCACCGTGAATATTGAACTCACTCAGAATCCGGATATTTTAATGGAATTAGGCCAAAAAAAGAGTGGTAAAATTTTAGTAGGCTTTGCTGCCGAAACAGATCATGTTATTGAACATGCAAAAGAGAAAATATTGAAAAAAAATCTTGATTTTATTGTAGCCAATAATGTTAAGGAATCGGGGGCAGGCTTTAAAGGAGATACAAATATAATAAAAATAATTGAATCCAATGGCAACATTACTCAATATGATATAAAAAGTAAAACGGAAGTGGCAGATATCATACTTGATAAAGTGAAGGAATATACCATAGAGTAGGGAAATCTACTCTTTTTATATAACAGGAAATATCAATTTTCTATTATATATTTTTTATATATGGTGCATTATACTGGGGTGGATGTATGAAATATGTGGAAGTCGTTCTTAATAAAAAAAGCACGCATACTGATTATCTATATACATATAAATGCAAAGAAGATGTTCATATCGGATCCAGAGTATTGATTCCTTTTGGAAAGGGAAACAGGACTCATGAAGGCTTTGTCTTTTCTATTAAAGATGCTGCTCAATTGGATAACGATAAATTGAAATGGATTCTGAAAATAGTGGACGACGAGATTTCATTAAATGAAGAATCGGTAAAACTCTGCTATTGGATGAAAGAAAGGTATGCTTGCCGTTACATAGATGCAGTTTCCTGTTTTATTCCCTCAGGTGCATCCATGAGCAAGAAAAAAATAGTTCGTCTGGAATACAAAAATATAAAAACAGATGCGGAAACCATAGACGGCAGGATCATAGGGTTACTGAAAAAGAAGGGCAAAATGGAGCTGAATCAGGTCGTAAAAGCGATAGGGAAAGAAGCCGAGGCAAGGGCAGTGTTTTTGCAGAGCAAGGGGATCATAGCCATACAGGAGCAATTGAAAAGCAAGGTATCCGGTATATACCGGAATCATGTTAAATTAAAGGACAATAATTGGGAAGCAAATATGGACCGAAACAAGCTTGGTAAAAAACAGGTTTTGCTTTTGGACATTTTAGCAGAGAATCGTTCAATGGCTTGTGCTGACTTAAGAAAGACACATGCCATTGAGATGACTACCATAAGGGCCCTTGAAAAGAAGGGGGTCGTAGAAGTAATTGAAATTGAAAAAAACAGAACACCCTATTTGAATTTAGAAGGAGAAGTAAAGAATATAAAGGCACTGACCATTGAGCAAAAAAATGCAATAGAAGTCATTTCGCCTTTAATTCGAAAAGGAAAGCATGCGGCTTACCTGATTCACGGTATTACCGGCAGCGGGAAAACAGAGATCTATATGCAGTTAATACAAAATACCCTTGATGAAGGTAAAAATGCTATTATGCTGGTTCCGGAAATTTCATTGACGCTTCAGGTGATTGAGAGATTTAAAGGCAGATTCGGGGAAGAAAAGCTTGCAGTTTTGCACAGCAAGCTTTCATTGGGAGAAAGGTATGATGAATGGGTCAGAATTAAGCGGGGGGATGTTCGTATTGTAATCGGTGCAAGATCCTCTTTGTTTGCTCCCATGAGGGGTATTGGCATTATTATTCTGGATGAAGAGCATGAGCCTTCTTATAAGTCTGATCATACGCCTAAATATGATACCATTGATATGGCTAAAAAACGTGCGGAAATCAATAGTGCTGTTTTAATACTGGGGAGTGCAACACCGACAGTAAAATCCTATTATAAAAGCGAAACAGGGGAATATCAGCGTATAGAACTTTTAAACAGGTATAATAAAATTTCGCTCCCATACATAGAAACAATTGACATGCGTGATGAACTCCGACATGGAAACAAGAGCATATTTAGTAAAAAATTGTATGATTCAATGATTGAGACCTTATCAGCTCAGAAGCAGGTGATCCTATTTTTAAACCGGCGGGGATATGCTTCTTTTATTTCTTGCCGCAAATGCGGCTATGTATTAAAATGTCCTTCCTGCGGCATATCTATGACCTATCATTTGCATTCTGAATCATGTATATGTCACTACTGTGGATATCAGAGGAAAATGCCTGAAATATGTCCGGAATGCCAAAGTAAGTATATTAAGCATTTTGGTATCGGAACAGAGAAGGTTGAGGCAATCGTAAAAAAGATTTTTTCTGATTATACTTGTGAAAGATTGGATCTGGATACTTCAGGTAAAAAGGGAAGTACTCAGAAAATTCTCAGTGATTTTAAGAGAGGAAAAACGCGTATACTTGTTGGGACTCAGATCATTGCAAAGGGGTTGGATTTTCCCAATGTGGGGCTTGTAGGTATCATTGCGGCGGATATATCTTTAAATATTCCGGATTACAGATCAAGTGAGAGAACTTTTCAATTGATTACTCAGGCTGCAGGGCGGGCAGGAAGAGGAGATTATGTAGGTCAGGTGATTGTTCAGACTTACAAACCAGAGCATTATGCAATTATTACGGCATCAAAGCACGACTATAAAGCTTTTTACAATAATGAGATTTTAATGCGGCAGCAGTTGGAATATCCTCCTTTTGTAGACATCATACAGGTTATAATCTCAGGGAAAAAGGAGGATGAGGCGAGCCGTTTATCTGAAAAAGTTATGGAAATAATGATAAAAGAAGCGGGCAGCAGAGATGTGCATTATTTTTTAGGACCTCGTCCTGCGCCGAGGCAGAAAATAAATGATTTGTACAGATTCCAGATTTTGATTAAATGTAAACCGGTTGACCGGATACGATTCAGGGGTATAATAGACAATATAAAAAAAAATAAAGATTTTGATAAAAAAGAATACCATATAACCTTTGATATTAATCCGTATAGTTTCATGTAACAGGAGGGAAGGAAATGGCAATAAGGCATATCGTAAAAAAAGGTGATGAGATTCTTGGCAAAAAATCAAAAAAGATTGATGTCATTAATCAAAGAGTTATAGAGCTTCTGGATGATATGGCCCAGACCATGTATGAAAATAATGGCGTTGGATTGGCTGCACCCCAGGTAGGCATTCTCAGAAGACTGGTGGTTATTGATATCGGAGAAGGGCTGATAGAGTTAATAAATCCGGAAATCATTGAATTCAGCGGAGATGCTGTCTTAGGAGAAGAAGGATGTCTTAGTGTTCCGGGTATCGTAGGCAAAGTAAACCGGCCAATGTATGTTAAAGTGAAAGGATTGAACAGAAATGGAGATGAAGTGGAATATGAAGGTTCCGAGTATCTGGCCAGGGCTTTCTGCCATGAAATTGATCATCTTGAGGGAATCCTTTTTACTGAAAAAGCTGAAAGCATAACATATATTGAATAATTAGGCCTTGCCGAATAATTAAAAAATATTACGATTATACGGATATCAAATAGGTGCAAGTTTTTGAAAAAAAATATTGAGAATACTTTGCACCTGAATCGGCAATTAATTAAGAAAGATACAAAAGTGGAGAGTATAATATGAGAATCGTATTTATGGGAACACCGGATTTTGCTGTGGAGGCCCTGAACAGGATCAATGAATCAGGACATGAAATATTGGCAGTAATCACTCAACCGGACAAACCAAAGGGAAGAGGTAAAAAAATTCGATATACCCCTGTAAAACAAGCCGCCTTAGACAGAGGATTAACGGTACTGCAGCCGGAAAAGGTCAAAGATCCGGAATTTCTTAAGATCCTTAAGAGTTTGGAACCAGAATGTATTGTGGTAGCAGCCTATGGTCAGATCCTTCCCGGTGAAATATTAGAATTGCCTGTATATGGCTGTATCAATATACATGCATCTCT
The DNA here is from genome assembly GCA_016841185.1 of Anaerovorax odorimutans. GTDB lineage: Bacteria > Bacillota > Clostridia > Peptostreptococcales > JAAYPU01 > JAENZQ01. The sequence goes on along the minus strand of JAENZQ010000007.1, from coordinate 115,965 downwards.
GTTGCCTAAACACAGAGGGGCTGCGCCTATTCATTGGGCAGTCATAAATGGTGAAGAAAAAACAGGCATTACCATCATGCAGATGGATAAAGGCCTGGATACAGGAGATATGCTCCTTAAAGAGGAAGTGGAGGTAGGACATAAAACCACAGGGGAATTGCATGATGATTTAGCCCGAAAAGGTGGAGAACTCATTTTAAAAGCTTTGGATCAAATCCGGTCGGGAACCATTGAAAGAGAAAAGCAAAACAATGATCAGGCAACTTATGCTTCAATGATCGACAAAAAGATGAGCAGAATCGATTGGAACAGAGAACCAGATGAAATTGAAAGATTGATTCGTGGATTAAATCCATGGCCCAAAGCATATACCATGTATAAAGGACTTCAGATGAAAATTCTGGAAGCTGAATCTTCAGACAAGAAATCTACACAAGCCAACGGTACTATTATTTCAGCATCTCACAAAGGCATGGAAATATCCGCAGGAGGTGGCGTGCTTCTTATTACTAAGATTCAGTTCCCCGGTAAGAAGCCTGTCACGGTAGATGAATACTTAAGGGGAAATAAAATTGAAACAGGATATATATTAGAAATGGAGGGTTGAAAATGGGATACTATGGAATGGGATTTTACGGAATGGGATATTATTCAAGCATGATCATCCTCATTCCGGCGATCGTTTTTGCTTTATATGCCCAGGCACGGGTGAAAACAACATTTTCAAAATATTTGAGAGTCCGAAATAATAACAATATTACTGGAAGGGAAGCAGCAAGAAGGATTTTAGACCATAATGGCCTTTCTGATGTTGAAATAGAGTATGCAAGAGGTTCATTATCTGATCATTATGATCCAAGAAAAAGGGTGCTTCGTTTGTCCGGTGAAGTATATAACGGAACATCTGTAGCGTCCGTAAGTGTTGCGGCACATGAGTCCGGCCATGCCATTCAACATGCAAAAGGATATATACCATTACAGGTCAGGAATTCCATTGCTCCGACTGTCGGCTTTGCTTCACAGGCTGCATTTCCACTGGCAATATTAGGATTTTTTATGGGCAGTGGTGGAGATTTTCTTATTACTATTGCTATTTATCTTTATTCCGCAGCCGTTTTTTTCCAGGTTATAACCCTTCCTGTTGAATTCAATGCCAGCAATAGGGCAATTCTTCAGTTGGAAGAAAATCATATCATTACCGGTCATGAAATGAAAGGGGCCAAAAGTGTTTTAAATGCAGCTGCATTGACCTACGTGGCAGCAATGGCAGTAGCTATTGGAAACTTGTTAAGATTAGTGATGCTTAGAGGCAGAGACTGATTATTCATACCTGTCAGGTATGAATAAATTTAGGAATTAAGAATGAAAAATAAAGAATTAAGGTCAGAAATGTTGTTTTTAACAACATTTCTATCTTAAATAATAAATCTTATTATTGGAAAGGTTTATTCATGAAAAGTGACAGACAGGCTGCTTTGGAGATTTTATTGGAAGTAGAGGAAAAAAAAGCATACTCAAATTTATTGATAAATAAGTACTCGAGAAAGTATAAGATAAATGAAGGTGCCTTCGTTCGTGAGATCGTATATGGAGTTATAGAAAACAAAATCTTTCTCGACTATGTTATATCTTTGTTTGTAACTGCCGGGTTAAAAAAGTTGAAAAGTGAAGTTCTTATGATTCTTAGGATTGGGCTTTATCAACTTATTTTTTTAACCGGAGTTCCATCATATGCGGCTGTTAATGAAAGTGTTCAATTAACCAGAAAGTATTCCAAAAGGCATGCGGGCTTTGTAAACGCAGTTATGAGAAACTATATGAGAAGCAAAGATAATATTCATTTTCCTGAGAGAGAAGAGGATGTTATTCGGTTCTTTTCCATAAAGTATTCATATGAACCATGGATGATCGAAGAGTGGCTGAAAGTTTATAACGAAGATTTTACGGAAGCATTACTGATAGCAGGAAATAAGACGCCGGAAGTTACAATACGGTTAAATGCGCTTAAGACAGATGCAGATGCTTTATCCGGATTGCTTTCTCGCCAGGGTTTTGATATAAAACCGGGTAAGTTTACAAAGGAAGCACTTATTATAAAAGGTAAAAATATAATAGATAATGCGTTATTCGAACAAGGGTTTTATCAAGTTCAGGATGAGAGTTCGATGATGGCCGTTAAAGCTCTGGATCCAAAGCCAGGAGACCATATGCTGGATCTATGTGCCGCACCGGGAGGAAAGACGATATTTGCAGGAGAACTTATGGCAGATAAGGGGCGGATCATTGCTCGTGATGTACATGCTCATAAAATAAGGTTACTTGATACCAGAGCCGAAAGTCATGGTATTCATATCATAGAAGCTCAGCTTCACGATGCACTTGTTTTTGATATAAACCTAAAGGACAAGTTTCATAAGGTATTGGCGGATGTTCCATGTTCCGGGTTAGGTGTGATAAGAAGAAGACCGGAGATTAAGTATAATAGAAAAAAAGAGGAATTAAAAGATTTTGCAGATATACAGTATCGTATACTCAGAAATGCCGGGGATTATGTCAGGAAAGGCGGAACATTGGTTTACAGTACCTGTACCATTTCCGATCGTGAGAATGTAGAAGTAATAAAAAAATTTCTGAAGGAAAATGCGAATTTCAAAGTTATTAAACCGGATAAAGAAGAATTTGGAAGGCTGGAGATGAAAGACGATTGGATTCAGTTATTTCCTAATATTCATGACACAGATGGATTTTTTATATGTAAAATGCTAAAAAAGGAATGACAATATCGTATATACTTTTATATAATCATATTATGGTATTTAATTTCTGGAGGATGAATATGCAAATAGGAGTCAGAACAGACAAAGGCGTGATGAGAGAAAAAAATGAGGATTCGTATTATGTTTCGGATAACCGTCGTTTTTTTATCATTGCAGATGGTGTAGGCGGATGCAATGCAGGAGATGTTGCAAGCAAAACTGCAGTAGAGAGTGCTGCGGATTTTTTAAAGAACAATCCTTTAGAAAACAGTACCGATGATAAAAAGGTTTACAGTTGTTTATCTGCATGTATTAAGAAAGTAAACCGCATTATTTTGGATATAGCCCGTAGCGATATTGAGTACAAAGGTATGGGTACGACAATTATTATACTGTATACTTTCCCTGATAAAGTATTTCTGGCCCATATGGGAGATAGCCGGGCTTATTTGCTTCGTAACAGGGTGATTACTCAGATTACGGAAGATCATACCATTCCTGCTGAGCTATTCAGAAGCGGGAAAATATCTTTTAATGAAGCAGAGAATCATCCTCAACGAAATGTAATAACAAAGGCATTAGGGATGATCGATGAAATAGAAGCAGATATGTATAAAATTGTATTAGAGGATAAAGATATAATGATTTTATGTACTGACGGATTGTATGAAGAGGTGGATGAAAAAGAACTTGTGGATTTATTTTCAGATGAAGAAAATATTCAGCTTTCTTGTGATATAATCGTAAAGCTTGTAAATTCCAGGCAAAGCAAAGATAATATCACAATTCTTGCCTTAAAAAACGGGGGCGATGATATACAATGATAATAGGCAAAATATTAAGTGGAAGATATGAAATTATAGAAAAAATCGGCGAAGGCGGAATGGCTGTTGTTTTTAAAGCCCGATGCAGACTGTTAAAAAGAAATGTTGCGGTTAAAATTCTGAAACCGGAATTCACAAGGGATGAAAAATTGATTGAAAGTTTCAGAAGAGAGTCTCAGTCGGCGGCCAGTTTATCACACCCCAATATCGTAAATGTATATGATGTAGGTATTGAGGGAAGAAATATCCATTATATTGTGATGGAATATATTGAAGGAAAAACATTAAATGAACTTATTGAAGAAGAAAAAATGTTATCTACAGATAAAACTGTTCATATTTCAAAGCAGATTGCATCGGCGCTGAATCACGCTCATAAAAATCACATTATTCACAGAGATATTAAGCCCCATAATATATTAATTACTAAAGAAGGCCGGGTAAAAGTAACCGATTTCGGTATTGCCAAAGCCGTAACCTCTTCTACCATTGTCAGCGGAGAAAGCGTTATGGGATCTGTACATTATTTTTCTCCCGAGCAGGCCAGAGGAGGCTATATTGATGAAAAATCAGACATTTATTCTTTAGGTATCGTTATTTACGAAATGATTACCGGAAAAGTACCTTTTGACGGAGACAGTGCTGTTTCAGTAGCAATGAAACATATCAGTGAAGAAATGAAGCCCCCGTCGGAAATCAACCCGGGGATACCAAAGCCCCTTGAATCAGTTATTATGAAAGCAACTCAAAAGATTCAAATAAAAAGATATCACTCTGCCGTGGAATTACTTAACGACTTGGAAAGAGTTTTTACTGCCGGCTATCAAGTGGCATATAAAGATTCTGAAGATAGTAAAGCAACACGGGTAATGCCGGTTATAGCTGAATCCGGAGAAAAATCAGCAAAGGATATGGGTAAACGGAAGCATAAAAAAACTAAAACAAAGGGAAATGCATTTTTACAGAAAAGTTTTCTGATTAGGATAAGTGCAATTGTTTCAGCAATATTCCTTGCTTTTGTTTTCAGTAATGCTGTAATGTTTTTAAAAGAGCTATTTTTCATAAAAGAAATAAATGTTCCGGATACTATTTATTTTGATTATTCGGAAGCAATCTCTTTATTGGATCAAAAAGGGCTGGTTCCGGAAATAAATGAAGCCTATAGCACGGAAGTAGAAAAAGGTCAGGTTATTTCGCAGGATCCGGAGCCTCAGGCTGTTGTTAAAGAAGGGGCTGTAGTAAGGCTGATTGTCAGCAAGGGGAAAAGAATGATCAGAATGCCTACTCTTGTCAACAAAAAATTAGAAGATGCCTTATTTTTGCTGGAAAAAAATAATCTCAGTGAAGGTATTATTGCAAGAGAAGCCAGCGAATTACCTGTAGGAATTGTTATTCGCCAGGATCCTGACCCCAATGAAGAAGTTCCGGAGAATACAGATGTGGACCTTGTGGTAAGTGACGGGATAAAAATAAAAACCATATTGATGATCGATGTGGTGGGAAAACCTGAAGATGAAGCGAAATCCAATATAGAAGCTGCAGGCCTTAAGATTGGTACCATTGAATATGAAGTCAGTGAAGAATTTGGGCAAGGCCATGTCATATATCAAAGCATAGAGGCAGGAAAAGAAATAGAGGAGAATACAGCTATAAGCCTTATTGTGAGTAAAGGAGAGGATGAAGAATCGGAAGATACTTCTGCAACGGCTGATACGGAAGAGACTGTTTATGAAGTGCCTCTGAGATTATTTTATGATCAGGCTTTAAATGATATTTTTACCATCAAAATTTTTAAGATCCAGGAAGGAAATATTGAAATGATTTATAATGAAGTTCACAATAAAGAAAACAGTGGTAAAGAGGATATCATAATCGAAGGAACAGGAAAAGCCCGAATCGCGATTTATTTTGACGATGCCATGATTGCTGAAAAGAATCTGGACTTTGAAACGGGGCAATTTTATGATTAACGGTATCATCATAAAAGGAATCAGCAGCTTTTATTACGTTAAGACCAAAAATGGGCATATTTATGAGTGCAAAGCAAGAGGAATATTCAGAAAAGACGGGATAATTCCTGTTGTAGGGGATCGAGTAATAATCGATGTAAAAGATGATGATACCGGAGTAATCGTAGAAATCTCAGAAAGAGACAATTGTCTCATCAGGCCTCCTGCCGCTAATATTAATCTGGCAATAATTGTTTTTGCATTTGCCAGACCGGACCCGAATTTAAATTTACTGGACAGATTTCTGGTTACGATCGAAAAAAAAGATATAAAGGCCTGTATCTGTTTTAATAAATCCGATCTTACAGATGCAGAAAACAGGTTTAGAATGGTTTCCATTTATGAACGTGCCGGGTATGATGTAATCTGCACCAGCACAAAAACCGGAGAAGGAATACATGAGTTAAAGATACAGCTGAAAGATCATATCAGTGTTTTTGCCGGGCCATCAGGAGTGGGAAAATCCTCTCTGCTCAATGTACTTCAACCAGGCCTGAGGCTTCGGACAGGAAATATCAGTCAGAAAGCAGAAAGGGGAAAACATACAACCCGACATGTAGAGTTGTTGGAATTGGACTTTGGAGGCAGTGTACTGGATACTCCCGGATTTTCCTCATTGGAAGTAGGTGATATTGATGAAGAAGAACTTACCTACATGTTTCCGGAGTTTGAACCTTATATAGGAGATTGCCGATACAGCGGGTGCAGACATTTAAACGAACCCCACTGCGGCATAAAAAATCAAGTTCAAGCCAATGGGATAGCGTCATCCCGATACGATTCCTATTTACTGTTATTGAAAGAAATACAGGAGCAGAGGAGATATTAATATGATACAGTTATCACCATCTATATTATCAGCAGATTTTTCGAACCTTTTAGAGGAAATCCGAGAGGTTGAGAGGGCCGGAGCCCACTTGTTACATATCGATGTTATGGATGGGCATTTTGTGCCTAATATTTCCATAGGCCCTTTAATATTGGAAAGTCTTAGAAACAAACTGACGATCCCTTTGGACGTACACTTAATGATAGAGAATCCGGATCAGTATATTGAGAAGTTTTCCACAGATAACACTAAAATTATAACCGTTCATTCAGAAGCATGTTTGCATTTAAATCGGACCATTCAGGCAATCAAGATGCTGGGACATAAAGCCGGCATTTCGTTGAATCCTGCCACCCCGATTCATACTTTGGATTATGTTTGGAACGATATTGATGTGGTATTAATCATGTCCGTAAATCCTGGTTTCGGAGGACAGAGCTTTATTAAAGATATGCTTGGGAAAATATCAGATGTTAAAAATGAAATAGATGCGAGAGGATTAAATATCGATATTGAGGTGGATGGCGGAATAAAACTGGATAATGTAAGAGAAGTAATTGAGGCAGGCGCCAATGTGATTGTTGCCGGTTCAGCATTGTTTGGATCAGAGGATGTATACGGCAATACAATAAGGTTTTTGGAGGCAATGAAGAAACCCTTAAGGCAGATAAAAGATAATAAGAGATAACAGTTAAGGAGGATTTTGTTTTCTCAAAATCTCCATTTGAAGATGTTTAAGATTTATAATTGAAGATAAAGGTAGAAAAGATTGCAAAGCAATAATTTCTGACAATAACTTTTATTTATTATTCGTTATCTGTTATCTGGCTTTAAACATCTTGAGGAGTGTGTGAATGCGATGAATGCGGCGATTATATCCAATGGAACCATAGAAAACTATATTAAAATCAAATCTATTATTGAAAAAGGTTACGATTATATTGTATGTGCCGATGGCGGTGCAAGACACGCTTTTGAGATGAAAATAATTCCTGACTTAATTATTGGAGATTTCGATTCCCTTCCTGACAAGATAGTAGATTATTACAAAAATCAAGGAGTTGAAACTAAGAGCTTTTCCAAAAAAAAAGATTATACGGACACACATTTGGCCGTTGAGAGTGCCATTAAAAAGCAAGCAAAAAAAATCGGATTATTTGGCTGCAGAGGAACAAGGGCAGACCATACTCTATCAAACATCCAATTACTTTTTTATATCCGGAACAATCATTGTAAAGGTGTTTTGATAGATGAAAATAATGAGATTTTTCTGTCGGAGGATGTAAATGTTATTCAGGGTGAACCAGGACAGGTTGTTTCTCTTATATCCCTAAGCCCGGTTACCAAAGGAGTTACTCTGAAAGGGTTCCTGTACCCGTTGGAGAATGCAACCGTACCCCGGGAAGAATCCATTGGCATCAGCAATGAACTTATCGGAAGAGAAGGCTGTATTCATAAAACAGAAGGTGATTTGCTCATAATTAAAAGTAACGACAGATGACTGCTCAGCCTCCTCCTATCAAAGGATAAATGCTGATGTTGTCCCCTTTTTGAACAATGATATTTGGAAAATCCTTTTTTTTAACCAATTGACCGTTTAATTTGACCATTATAGAAGAGCCTGATATTAGGGGGGTTCCTTCAATTCTGTTTATGTCTTCAATAAACTTTTCAAGACTGATCATTTTATCTGTATTCACTTTTGTTTCAAATGCTTTCATATATTTCACCCTTTATATATTTTTCCAGTTCCAATTCTTTAAGTTTGCTGTGGGTAGGTATTCCTTTACGATCCCAGCCTCTTTCCTCATAATATCTGTCTAATGCATCCTCGAATTCTTCTCTTGAAATTACAATGGACTCCCGATCATAGACACCTGGAGGAAGTTTTATCTTTTCTTCAAACATTCGGGGAGGAAGAGTGTCATCCGATCTTTTTAGACCTTCCCTGATATTGAAAAGTTTTATCAGGTTCCAGATTCTTTCACCTGCTGTGATATATTCTTCAGAAGAGAGGGAGATACCTATGACGGCTTCCCATGCAGACAACATGCTTTTTTGTTCGAATGGCAGAAAATCACATACAAGCATGGAATAAGCCGCCGCTCTTTCGTTTTGAACTTCGATGACAAAGGAGGGCTTATCGTCGAAAGAAAACATCTTCAATCCGCCTGATCTTTCAGTATTTACAGTCCAGCACCTTTGGTGACATGCACCCCTGTCGGCAGTTGCATAAGATAGGGCCATGCCCCATGAAGTTCTGGGTTCATAACCGGCCATTTCCAACCCCTTTACATGAATGGCAAACCTGTGACTGCCTTTTCCTATTTTTTCGGATGCCCGTTTGACACCATCACAAAAGATTTCCCCTAAATCCTTGCGAAATGCTAAGTTTTTAAGCAATTGCAATTGACCCTCGGAATCCCCGAAATCAGGTCCTTTGTCAATCAGGCCTTTTTCTTTGCATTCCATGGCAAATCCGATAACAACACCTGCAGACATGGTATCGATTCCTAATTCGTTACAGATCATGCAGGCTTCTGCTACATCCATAAATCCGGTGATACCATTATTGCTGCCCAAAAGAGCGATGCTTTCATATTCCATTTTAACTTCTTCTTTTTTCCTTGTCTTAATGATCTGACCGCAAGCAATGGGGCAGTTGAAGCAGGTTGAATTTCTGGTTTTATATTTGTTCATGTTTTCACAATACAATTCTTTTCCATTATGGATGAAGGATTCCTGAAAATTTCTGGTTGGTAAAAAGCCCAGCTCATTCATAGGGCCTACTAAGTTTGCACTTCCATACTTATTTCTGACTTTCATAAAATCAGTTGATTTTATGACATTAACCGTATTTTTACGGCTTTCTTTCATTTGATTTTCATTTTCATAAATCAGTTTCTGATTTCCTTTGAAAGCGATGGCTTTCAAATTTTTAGAACCCATTACTGCACCTAAGCCGGTTCTTCCGGCAATGCCTGCTCTGGTTTTATCGCTGTCTTTATCGATCATGATGGTAGATATCAGGGAAAGGTTTTCTCCGGCAGGACCTATACAGGCAACCCTTGATTTAGGATTTGTTTCCTGCCGGATCAACTCTATTGAATCCGATACATTTTTTCCCCAAGCATGATCGCAATTTCTGAATTCAACTTTATCATCTTCGATCCATAAATACTTTCGGGAATTGCTTTTGCCTTGAATAACCAGCCCGTCATAGCCTGTTTTTTTGATTTCATTTCCCAGATGACCGCCTACATGAGAATCGGTAAATGTTCCCGTCAGAGGCGATTTGCTTACAATGACCATTCTTCCTGAAGTGGGGAACATAGAACCGGTCAGCGGACCGGTTATAAAAATCAAAGGATTCTCAGGTGCCAAGGCATCAGTCCCTTTCTTTAAGAGATGAAACAAAAAATAAGCGCCTAATCCTTTGCCGCCGATGAACTTTTTATAGATTTCTTTTGAAATGGTTATTTCAGATATGGTTTCCTCAGATAAATCAATAGATAGTAGTTTACCGGACAATGCTCATTTCCCCCTTTAATTTATATTACTAATCATTTGATGAGTAGTGATATAATTATATATCAATCATAAGTTAGAAGTCAATACATTGCGACAAAACAATTGGAATTATCTAAAATTTCTTATTATTTAAAAAATTAATTGACAAATAACAGTGTATAACGATATTATTAAGTATAAGCACTCATCACATGATGAGTAATGGGGGAATTTAAATGAAAACATATGATGCAGTAGTTATCGGAGGAGGTATAATAGGTCTTTCCTGTACGTACTATCTTCTTAAGAAAGGTAAGAGCGTGTGTTTGGTGGAAAAGAATGAAATAGGATCAGGTGCTTCAGGTGCATGTGACGACATGATACTGCTGCAATCCAAAGCGCCCGGTATCAGCCTTGAACTTGCTATTGAAAGCTTGGAATTATACAGGTCTTTACCGGAGGATCTAAATATGGATATCGGGTTTCATACCCGTGGAGGAATGATATTAATTGATAAATGTGAGCATATAGATTTAATGAATGATTATGTTGAAAAACAAAAACATTATGGTTTAGATATAAAGATAATAGATAAAACAGAAGTCAGAAAGAAACATCCCTATGTTAAAGAAAATATTATTGCATCGACTTTCGGGACTAAGGATTCTCAGGTTGACCCTATGAGAGTTCTGAAAGCCTTTGTGAAGAATAGTTCAGATATGGGGATGGTTTTAAATAGAGGAAAAAACATAACTGAAATAGAAAAACACAGCAGTTGGTGGAAAGTCCGATTTGATGACGAAAGTTCTGTGGAAACTGAAAATATCATTATATGCGCCGGTGCATGGTCTCATGAGGTAGGGAAGCTTGTGGAAGTGAATATTCCTGTGACCTCTTTAAAAGGTCAGATATTGGTGACTGAGCAATTGCCTCCGCTGGGAAAAGAAAATATCTGGAGCTCAGATTATATTGTCTCAAAATTGAACCCTGAATTGAGCGAAGGGGATTCGACATATAAAAAGCTGGGTATAGGACTTTCATTCAGCCAAACGGAGGACGGGAATTATCTGATAGGAAGCACGAGAGAAAAAGGCATTTATGATAAAAATACAACCTGTAAAGCCATTACCATACTGACGAAACAAATCACTGACTTTTTTCCGATTTTGAAAGGGGTAAACATCATCAGAACTTTTGCAGGTTTCAGACCCTTGTCTCAGGATGGGAAACCTATTATTTCAGAAGTAAAAGGTAAAGAAGGTTTGTTTGTTGCAACGGGACATGGCGGAGATGGCGTCGCACTGGCACCCATTACCGGAAAATTAATGTCCCAATTAGTTTGCGGTGAAAGACCTTCAATTCCTTTGGAGGCTTTAAGTATTGACAGATTTGGATGAAAGGAGGGAAGAACAATCCAAATCTTCAGATAAGAATTAGAAAAGGAGGGTTTATTTTGTCATTAGGAACTACTTTGTGGATTGTGACGATCATAATGTGTTGCGCTTTTCTATTTATTTCATTGCGTTTCAGAAACCAGGCGGGGCAGAATTTTACCAGCTATGCCATTGGAGGCAAATCATTTCCCATTTATCTGATATTTTTCACTCAATTTGCAACCATCATGGGAGTGGGTAATTTTGTCGGCCATGCCGGAAAAGGCTATTCAATCGGACTTCCTTGGATGGCATTTATATTAGGGGAGCAAGGGTCAAAAATTATATTTGCTTTGCTTTTGGCAGGATTTGCAGGAAGATTTACTTATAATACTTTTCCTGAACTGATGGATGACTTGATTACAAAAGATAAGGTTACCAGGGCATTGGCAGGTATTTTAGCATCTATGATTATGATTGCCTGGGTAGGCGGACAGGGCAAAGCTTTAGGAAGTATTTTCAATATCATAACAGGTGTTGATCCGATTCCGATCATTTTCCTTTTTTCAGCAGTATTTATTCTGTATACTACTTTAGGCGGAATTTATTCAGTGGCCTGGACAGATTTGCTCCAGGGCATATTGGTACTAATATTCGGAGTTATATTTTACATTTATGCTTTTATGCCGGTAAACTTTTCTGTTGCAGAAATTGGTGCAAGGTTAACTGATTTAGGCAGACCGGATATGTGGGCGTTTATAGGAGGAGGCGGTACGGATTATGTCAGTCTGATTACTAAATTTGTTACCGGTTGTATCGGGATTATTGTTGCACAAATCTATTGGCAAAGGTGCTTTGCTTCAAAGGATGCAAAAACTGCAAAGCATGGACTGCTGTGGAGCGGTATTATCGCTATACTGGCGGTAATGTTAACAGCCTTGGTAGGGATGATCATATTTACCATGAATCAAGGGTTAAATCCTGATGATGCTATGCCTTGGTTTATGATGAATTATGTGCCTACTGCTATTGCTGCTATGATATTTGCTCTTGTTCTTGCAGCAGGAATGTCTTCTGCGGATTCGAATTTGAATTCGGCATCTATACTGGTTGTAAACGACTTGATCCGGCCTTTTAAGACTGAGGCAACGGATGCCGATCTGGTGCGATACGCAAAGGTCCTTACAGTCATTATCGGGATATTTGCGGCAGTTGCAGCAATATATGCCAGCTCCATATTAAGTCTATTCTCCGCTGCATACCAGATGGCAGGTGCAGGCTTGGTTCCCCTGCTGGTTATCGGCTTGCTTTGGAAGGAAAGGCCTAATGAGGCACATGAGAAAGGAAAGAAAAACAGCAAAGTCACACCTTGGGGAGCAAGAATCGGAATTGTTGTGGGAGCTGCTCTTACTCAAGTTACTGCTTTAGGTGCAAACCGCGTATTGATCGCTTTGGGAATATCGGCGATCCTGATTATTGTTATTTCTGTGGCAACAGGTCAAAAACAACAAACCAATATTGAATAGTTGCTTTTTTCAGGGATTTGTTGCCGTTATAACAGTAATGAGGTAATATGATGATTAGAAAAAGGATAGAAAAAGGTGATAGTATGCAACAAATCCTTGATAAATATGAAATATCTATATTGAAAATAATAGCTTCTTCTGACAGGCCTTTAGGCTCATGGATCATTGAAAATAAATTAAAAGAAAAGAATATTGAAATCAGCACCGCAACAATTGGCAGAGTTCTTTCCAAATTGGAGAGCAATAACTATTTAATAAAAGAAAGAAACAAAGGAAGAACCATTACGGAAGAAGGCAGGATGGCGATTCAAAAGGCAGAAGTGATTAATAAGATTAATTTTCATAAAGAAAAAATCGATCAGATCATAACAAGTGAACTGCTGGAAAATTTCAGCATGGTTATCCAAGCCAGAAAAGCAATAGAAAGGGAGACGGTGGTCTTAGCCACCAGATATATTACTGAAGAAGAATTGAATCATCTGGAACATATACTGAAGATTCAAAGAGAAAAATCAGAAAACAACGAGAGTATTGCTGAAGAAGATATTGAATTCCATAAAACCATCGCAAAAGCATCCAGAAATATTGTATTGGAATCCATGTATAATATTATTGCTACTTTCAAACAACAGTCGAGGATTTTTGAAGATTTGCGAGAACAGGTAAATTCTCCGTACAGCAGATATCATGAGAAGATATATGAGGCAATCAGAAAGGGAGATGAATCTCTTGCAAGAAAAATCATGGAAGAACACTTGGATAATCTGATGAAAGATGTTTTGGCGTTTTGGGGCAGATACAAAGACGAAGACCAGAGCAATCTTGTAGGAAGTGAAGATATATGAGCAAAATAATATGCAGGTGCGAAGAAATTACTGAGGATGAAATTATTGAAGCAATTTCTAATGGGGCACGATCAGTAACTGAAATAAAAAAGTTTACCAGGGCAGGCATGGGACTTTGCCAGGGTAGAACATGCAGAAAAAGCATTGAAAGAATACTTGCAAGAGAAACAGGCCGAAAGGTGGAAGATATAGGCATTTCAAGCTATAGGAAGCCTGTAAGGCCGACTAAAATGGGATCAATGAAATAAATAAGTAATAATGGAGGTCTTGGCATGAAAGAATGGGGCAGGATTATTACGGCAATGGTAACAGCCTTTGACGACGATTTAAATATCAATTATGATGAGGTGGTCAGACATGCGAAAAGGTTAGAAAACGAGGGCAGTGGCGCTATTCTAGTAAATGGAACTACAGGAGAGTCACCAACTTTGTCCGGTAAGGAAGTTGCGGATTTGATCCGTACGGTAAAGGAAAATGTCACGATTCCGGTAATTGCAGGAGTTGGAACCAATAGCACCAAAAGAACTATTGAAAACATAAGGAATATTTCCTCTTGCAATGCAGATGGGCTATTGGTGATTGTACCCTATTACAACAAACCGAACCAGAAATCCATCTATGCTCATTTTTATGAAGTGGCAAGGAATACCGATTTACCGATTATGATGTATAATGTGCCGGGAAGGACCGGCGTAAATATGAGTATTGAAACTTTAGCCGGATTAGCTGAAATAGATAATATTGTTTCGATAAAAGAGGCGAGCGGTGATACGGCACAATTGACTCGGATGGTTCGGGTAACACCGGAAGATTTTTCAGTATATACCGGGGATGATATTTTAACGCTTCCCAGTTTGGCAGTAGGTGCATATGGTGTTGTCAGTGTTGCATCTAATATTGCCGGGCTGAAAATGGAGCAGATGATTTATGAATACTTTATTGGCAATTATAATGAGGCAATTAAAATCAATTTGGAATTAACACCATTATTTGACTGCTTATTTGCCACTACAAGCCCAATACCTATAAAAGCGGCGATGAACCTTAGCGGATTAAATGCGGGTGGATGCAGATTGCCATTAACCGATGCTTCCGACGAAATAAAAGATTTGATTAAAAAATGTCTTAAAGATCTGAATTTGAGAGGTAGTATATGTCACGAATAAAAGAGCATCCGATTTTAGGAAATGAAATCAGGCGGAAGAAGGTTACAATTTATTGTGATAACAGGGAAATAAAAGCATATGAAGGTGAAATGATTGCAGCAGCATTGATTGCCAATGGCATTCGGACCTTCCGGTACACGAAACGATTTGACAAGCCCAGGGGTCTTTACTGCGGCATTGGCAGATGTACGGATTGCGTGATGACAGTCAATGGTATCCCCAATGTAAGAACTTGCATCACACCTGTTGAGGAAGGCATGGTCATTACGACTCAGGAGGGACTGGGATGTTGGGAAAGAAGTGGCGATAATGAAAAAATATGAAGTTGTAGTAGTAGGAGCAGGGCCGGCCGGGTTATCGGCTGCCATTGAATGTGCAAGAGCAGGTGCAAAGGTATTAGTGGCAGATGAAAACAATAAACCTGGGGGGCAGTTATTTAAACAAATACATAAATTCTTTGGATCCAAAGAGCATAAAGCCGGTGTCAGAGGTATTTATATAGGTGAACAATTGCTGAAAGAAACAGAAAATTTGAGTATTGAAGTGTGGCTTGGTTCAGAGGTATGCGGAATTGATGCAGATAAATCTGTTTGGATAATCAAAAACAAAGAGGAATCATGTTGTGTTAAGGCTGAAAGAATCATTATCGCATCCGGTGCAACTGAGAATTCTATTGCTTTTGAAGGCTGGACTTTACCGGGTGTTATGGGTGCCGGTGCCGCTCAAACAATGATGAATTGCTACAGAGTACTTCCGGGGAAAAGAGTATTGATGATCGGTTCCGGAAATGTTGGTGTTATCGTTTCTTATCAATTGTTGCAGGCCGGTGCTGAAGTGGTGGGTATTGTTGAGGCTGCATCTGCCCTTGGCGGTTATGGCGTTCACACTGCAAAAGTAAGGAGGGCAGGCGTTCCTTTTTATACAGGATATACGGTTAAACGGGGTATAGGAGAAAAGTATATAGAAGCTGCTGAGATTGTGAAACTGGATTCGGATTGGAAACATATCCCGGGCAGTGAGAAAATATTAACAGCAGATACAATTTGTTTAGCCGTAGGGCTAACGCCTCTTATAGAACTTGCCTGGCTGGCGGGCTGTCGGTTCACATATTCAGCCAAATTGGGCGGGCATATTCCTGTTCATAATAAATATATGGAAACCACCGTAAAAGGTATTTATATAGCAGGTGATGTATCGGGGATCGAAGAAGCCAGTACAGCTATGGAGGAAGGGCGTCTGGCAGGAATCAGTGCTGCCTGGTCTCTGGGCTATTATGATGATCAGGAAGCTGAAATTTTGATTGAGGAAGAATGGCGGAAGCTGAATTTATTAAGATGTGGCCAATTCGGTGTAAACAGAAAAGTATCAAAAGATGAGATATTGAATAAATGGGAGGAAATGCGCAATGAATAAAACGCTTAAGACAATTGGAGCACCTTCAATGGAAGAACTAAGATGCTCCGCGGCATTTCCTGAAAAAAAAGATTACCAGAGAGGTCCTATTGCCATCATAGAATGCACGGAGGAAATTCCCTGTAACCCTTGCGAAACAGTATGTCCAAAAGGGGCGATAAAAGTGGGTGATCCCATTACAAATCTGCCGACCATAGATTTTGATTTATGCTCAGGCTGCGGAATATGTGCGGCTAAATGTCCGGGGCTTGCTATTTATATCCTTGATGTAAATTATACCGAGAATGAAGCTTTGATCATGTTTCCCTTTGAGTATTTGCCGTTTCCTGAGAGGGGTGAAACGGTTTCCCTTGTCAATCGGTTAGGTGATACAGTTTGCCCAGGGAGGGTGGAAAGTGTGCTGAGCAGTAAATCTTATGATCACACTACTTTGATTTCTGTTGCTTTTCCTAAGCAATATTATGAAGATGTCGTTTCTATGAAAAAATTGGGGTAATGGAGGAGGCAGTATTGAACAGTATTAGTCAAAGAGTAAAGGATATAAATCCTTCAGCTACATTGTCGTTAACTTCTAAGGTGGCTGAAATGAATAAGAGAGGGGAAAATATCATCTCTTTTAATTTAGGAGAGCCTGATTTTAATACACCCCAAAATATTATTGAACAGGGAATAAAAGCTTTATATGAAGGCATAACAAAATATACACCGACAGAGGGTGCAAATTTTTTAAGAGAAGCCATCTCGAAAAAACTATTAAACGAAAACGGTATCGAATATAATTCCAATAGTATTATTGTGACAAACGGGGCAAAGCAAGCTTTGTTTAATGCTTTGATGGCTGTTTGTGATAAAGGCGATGAAGTGATTGTTCTTACGCCATGCTGGGTCAGTTATGTTGAAATGATCAAATTGGCAGGTGGTGTACCCATACTGGTTTCCATGAGTGAGAAAAATGATTTTTCGCTGGATATCAATAAAATAAAAAAAGCACTTACCAATAGAACAAAGGCCATTATCATCAATTCACCTAATAATCCGACAGGTGTTGTTTATGAAATGGGACAATTAGAAAAGCTGGGACGATTAGCTGTCGAAAAGAATATCCTGATTATTTCTGATGAAATATATGAAAAGCTGATATATCAGGGTAAAAAGCATATATCCGTTGCTTCGCTGAGTGATGAGATAAAGGATATTACCATTACCGTAAATGGTGTTTCTAAAGCGTATGCCATGACCGGCTGGAGAATAGGATATGCCGCAGGACCTTACGATGTAATTAGAGCAATGGTCCGTTTTCAGTCTCACGCGACTTCCGGTGCCAATTCTCCTGCACAATTTGCTTCTGTTGAAGCACTTACAAATTCAAAAGAATATGCCGATTTCATGAAAGATGAATTTGAAAAAAGAAAAAAGGAAATGATTAATAGAATAAATAAAATGGGGGGGATCACCTGTATTGTTCCAAAAGGAGCATTTTATGCTTTTCCAAATGTAAAGTATTATTTGGGTAAAAAATATAAAAAAAAAGTCATTCGAAATTCAGGAGATCTTTGTGAATTCCTCCTTACAGAAGGAAAAATTGCATTGGTTCCCGGTGAAGCCTTTTTCTGCCCTGACAATGTCAGAATTTCATATTCAAATTCCCTCGAAAACATTTCAAAGGGTATGGATAGAATGGAGAATGCTTTAAAAATGTTAGTATAATTTCTACATAATAAATTTAATAAAATGAGAAGCCTTTTAGATGGTTCTCATTTATTTGTTTTTGGATAGTTTTCATTTCTTTATCACCAATAACATAAAATGATACCAACAGTTAATGTCACAAAGACTTTTATTTTTTAATATAATACATCCATAAACATTTTATATATTAGTAAGGTGATTGCTTTGAGGCGAAAAAATTTTTCAAGAAAAATTTTTGGAATCATCTCTGCTGTTGCAGGTGCAATTATTTTAATAGAAGCAATTCCTTTGCTATATTGGTATGTGATACTGGCAGGTCTTATAGGCATTTTTATAATATATATATTTTTACTGCGGAGGTGATAAGATGAGAAAAGGTAGATATTCTTTCTGGAATGCTGAGATGAAAATAATCGGACTGGTGCTTTTGATTCTTGGGATATCTATCATCGGTATTCTTGTTCTTCCATACAGGCTTTGGTTGGTTATTATCGGAGTAATACTCATATATCTGGGATATAAGCTTTTTTGTTAATTGAAAAGTACGGATCTTCTGAAACTGAAAAGACCCGTACTTTTTGAAATCAGGATTAAGGTTCTTACATTGCTCTTGTTACTTTGTTTGATCTGATACATCTTGTACATACATTTTTTCTGACAACAGAACCATCTTCGATGATCCTGATTTTTTGTACATTCACATTCCATTTTCTTTTTGTGTGTCTGTTTGAATGGCTGACCTGATTACCAGAAATCTGCCCTTTGCCACATATTTCGCAAGTTCTGGACATTTAAAAACACCTCCTCAATAGCAAATCAAAATATATTTCAAATCATTTTTTTCCGAGTCAAACAAAAGTATTATAACATAATTATAAGTAGCTGTAAAATAAATTTTGACAAAAAAGAACGTGTAAGTTTCATATAATTTCTATTGTAGAGAGAAAATAATAATATTAGTGGAAATAATGTATTATTAACCTGACTAACAATAATTAGTATGCCTTATTTCGAAGTTTTTTAAAATGCTTTGTTTTAATAAAAAACTCAGATATAATAGAAAATAATCCAATAATAAGGTGATAAAGATGTTCATAAAAACTGAAAATGAATACGGCAGCATTAATATGGATAAGCGTGTAATAGAAAAAATAGTCAAATATATAATTAATGACAGCCCCGAAGTTATATGTCTTACCAATTCCAAAGGACAGGCTGTTATAAATCTGATTTCCGATAATATGGACAGTTATCTTGTAGACGTCAGAAAAGATAATGAAGATATCTTCATACGTCTTTATATCATTATAAAATTCGGTACAAGTATAAAAAAAATCACGCACAGATTGATCCGGGAAATAAAAAGCAGTGTGTTTGAAACGACAGGTGTAACACCTAAAACGATCTTTATTTACATAAAAGGAATTAAATCAAAAAAGATTGCCAAAAGAGATATTCTAATTAAGGGTTGATATTATGCTTGCACAGACAACTTTACAACAGACTGTAAGCAGGATCAAGGGTATTGGTCCTAAAAAAGCTGCAAAACTGAATAAGTTAGGCATTTATACCGTCAGAGATTTACTGTATTCTTTTCCCAGAGATCATGAAGACAGACGCCATATAAAGCCAATAGCATCTGTATTAAAGGATGAATCTGTTATGATTTTAGCAAAAGTATCCATAGTCAGGAAAAGCAAATTTGTCAGAAACAGAAAGCAGATGCTGAAATTATGGGTAGAAGATGTTTCCGGAAGAATGGAAATAATTTTTTTCAATGCATCTTATCTTTTAAAATCCTTTGAGAAGGGTAAAAAGTATTATTTTTATGGGAAGATATCTTCTGCCAACGGAAAAAATCAGATGATCCATCCTGATTTTTCCGAGGCTGAAAATGAAGAAATAAGAGCTATAATGCCCGTATACCCTTTAACCGAAGGACTGTCGCAAAAAGAAAGAAGAAGGATTCAGCGTGAGGCGATGAATCATATTTTGGAAATTCAAGAATATCTGCCGGAGACAACACTTAAAAGAAACCGCCTCTGTGATATTCAGTATGCTTTAAATGAAATTCATTTTCCGGAGTCTGAGAAAACACTAAAGGTTGCAAAATTTCGACTTGTTTTTGAAGAACTTCTATTTTTACAAACCGGATTGTTTGTCATAAAAAGCAGAATTCAAGACAGGAGAAAAACAGCTTGTTTTTCAAAAGAACCCGTTAATCCATTGATCAAACAACTTCCTTTTAAACTTACCAATTCCCAGTATAAAGTGGTTAAAGAAATCGTAAGGGATATGGAAGGGCCAAAGGTGATGAACCGATTAGTACAGGGAGATGTTGGTTCAGGAAAAACAGTTATTGCAGCAGCAGCTGTCTATAAGTCTTATATATCCGATTATCAATCTGTTTTAATGGCACCTACTGAAATATTAGCACGTCAGCACTTTGAGACATTTAAGGATCTTTTCAGCCCTTTTCCCATCCGTATTGCGTTTTTATCAAAAAGTACACCAAACAAAGAAAAAGAGACACTATATCTGGAATTAGAGAGTGGAAAGATTGACTTGCTGATAGGTACGCATGCAGTTATTCAGGAGGGTACTCGGTTTAAGAGGCTTGGGCTGGTTATTACAGATGAACAGCACCGCTTTGGTGTTAATCAGCGTGCGGCCCTTGCAGATAAAGGCATACAGCCCGAAGTACTGGTTATGACCGCAACACCCATTCCAAGGACACTGGCATTGATATTATATGGTGATCTGGATATTTCATTGATTACTGAATTGCCTCCCGGAAGAAAAGAAATCAAGACTTTAAGCATTCATGAGAAGAAAAGGCTTCAGGCTTATAATCTGGTGGCGGATGAGGTAAACAGGGGGAGGCAGGCCTATATTGTAGCACCGCTTATTGAAGATTCGGAAAACTTTCAAGCCAAATCTGTAGAAACATTAAATGAAGAGCTGAAAAAGTTTTTTAAAGAATATAAAGTTTCCGTACTTCATGGAAATTTAAAACAGGCTGAAAAGGATACGATCATGGATTCATTTATTAAAGGTGAAACCCAAATACTGATTTCAACGGTATTAATTGAAGTGGGTATCAATGTTCCCAATGCAACGGTCATGGTAGTTGAGAGTGCCGAAAGGTTTGGACTGGCGCAGTTACATCAGCTGAGAGGGAGAGTGGGAAGAGGACAACATCAATCTTACTGCTTATTGATTTATTCGGGCAGCAGTTCTATCGCAAAAGAAAGAATGGATATAATGGAAGAAACCAATAACGGATTTCTCATTGCAGAGAAAGATTTAGATATCCGTGGGCCCGGTGAATTTTTCGGAACGAAGCAACATGGCATTCCTGAACTCAAAATCGCTAATCTTTTTAAGCATATCAAAGTGCTTAAAAAGGTACAGGAAGAAGCAAATATCATTTTAGATGAGGATCCTTTGCTTCAAAAAAAAGAAAATGAAAAGCTGAAGGATGCTATTTCTATGCTTTTCATGGAAACCAAAAATTTTAGCATATAAAATTGTCAGCTTCTCAAGGAAATTCTTTGCTTTATATTTGACTATAAAAGGAAAAAGGGTAAAAACTTGCTTGTCATACTTTTGCCTCTGACGGTTAAATTAATAATACAATAGGAGGTGAAGAAAATGCCAAACAACACTAATCAAAAAGTTGTCCCTGAAGCAAAAGCTGCATTAAACAACATGAAAACTGAAATCGCTAATGAACTTGGTCTCAGCAACTATCAGAACATGGATAAAGGTAATTTAACCTCAAGACAGAATGGATACGTAGGAGGATATATTACAAGAAATCTTGTACAGATGGCTGAGCAGCAGTTGGCAGGAAAACAATCTATGTAACTTTGATAAAAAACATAGATGACACGGATTTGCGACATGTCGCAAATCCTTACATATAACACTGAAAGGACATGCAATGCATGTCCTTTAGTATTGCACTTTCTTAACGATATGATAAAATATATTACTAAGAGGTAATAGTATGAGAATTATAGCAGGAGAGGCAAAAGGAAGAAAATTAACAACACCTAAGAATCAGGATGTGAGACCTACCGTAGACAGGGTGAAAGAATCCATATTTAACTTAATAAGCCCCTATATAAATGACTCGGTTGTGGTGGATTTATTTGCCGGAACCGGAAGTTTAGGACTGGAGGCCATAAGCAGAGGAGCGGCAAAAGTTTATTTTATCGATAACAGCCTTTCGAGTATTTCTATATTAAAAAAAAATATAAACATTACCGGTTTTTCAGAGAAAAGCCGTATTATTCATTCTCATTATGGTAAAGCACTTAAGAATCTACCGGAAAAAGCCGATATATTTTTAATAGATCCTCCATATAATAAAGGATATGTTATGGATTGCGTTGAAAAAATTTCTGTAAATGAGGCTGTTTCTGACGGCGGAATTCTTATGATAGAGCATGGCAACGAGGAAAAAGTTCCGGAAAAATTTGATGGAATCAAATTAATCAAAAGAAAAAGGTATGGTATAACAGAGATTTCAATTTTAAGATATGCACGGCAGAATGGAGATTCCATACCTGAAATATAGGAGGAGTAATGCGAATCAATTTATACCCGGGAACATTTGACCCAATTACTAACGGACATATGGATATAATCAATAGAGGGGTAAATTTTTCTGACAAGCTGATTATCGGCGTTTTAAATAATCCTTCTAAAGCACCTTTCTTTTCCGTTGAAGAAAGGGTTGAAATGATTA
Source organism: Anaerovorax odorimutans (assembly GCA_016841185.1). Classification (GTDB taxonomy): domain Bacteria; phylum Bacillota; class Clostridia; order Peptostreptococcales; family JAAYPU01; genus JAENZQ01. The sequence continues at coordinate 93,269 of JAENZQ010000007.1, read as the reverse complement.
AAGAAGTAACAAACGGATTAGGAAATATTGTAGTAGACAGTTTTTCTGGACTTTTGACCAATTATGTAAAAAAGAATCATATTGATGCTGTTATTAGAGGGCTCCGTGCGACAACAGATTTTGAATATGAATTTCAGATGGCGCAAATGAACAGAAAACTTTATTCTGAAATGGAAACGATTTTTCTAATGACAAAATCCGAATATTCCTATATCAGTTCAAGCTTGGTTAAAGAAGTTTTCATGTTCGGAGGAGATATAGAGGACCTTGTACCTGCAAAGGTAGTAGATTATATGAAAATAAAGCTTAATAATAAAATGGAGGGGACAAAATGAAGGTGCTACATTTACTTGATGAATTGGAAGATGTTATCGAAAACAGTTCAGGTTTTCCTCTGACCGGCAAGATTCTGGTAGACGGAAATGAGGTATTGGAAATTATTAAGGAAATACGAGTGGAGCTTCCAGATGAAATACAACAGGCTCAATGGATAAAGGAAGAAAGACAGAGGATTTTGGCAGAAGCACAAAAAGAGTCAGAAATGATGATTCGAGATGCCAAAGCAAATATTGAGTCAATGATCGAAAACGATGATTTGTCCTTAAAGGCACGCGCAAAGGCGGAAGAAATATTGCGGAATTCTGAACAAAGTGCAAAGGAAATGAAAAAGAATGCTCTTGAATATGTTGACAATATTTTAGGAGATGCTCAGATAAAAATTGAAAAGCTTCAATCTACATATATTGATGAAATGTATTCTGCTTTGCAAAGAAATTTTGAGAGCATGAGTGAGACTTTGTCCAATAACAGGAATGAAATAAAATCAATGCTATATAAGACTCAAGGGGATGAAGTAACAGAAGAAGGCTGAAATTAAATGTTATTTTTCCGTAAATCGAGATATAACAGCTGTAATAATAAATAGAAATATCACCAGAATCATTAATTTTATAGAAAACAGCAGTTTATAAGCAAAGCTGCTGTTTATTATTGGGTCGGAAATATTAAGTACATGGGAAGCAACCGATTGATATTTAAGGATTAAAGGAGAAACAAAAAGTGCACAGAAAAAAGCACATAAAGCATGAGAAAGCTTAGAAAACGTATAAAGTCCTTTATTAATATCCGTTTGGGAGATGAATGTTAAGGCTTGAGCAAGAGTAGATAAGCCACCCCAGGAAACAATAGCACTGCATAATAAGGAAGCGTATAAAAAAGGAACGCCTTGAATCTGGGAAACAGCATTGCATCCTATGGTCATTTCAAAAAAACCCTTGCAGCATAAAGATAAAAGAAATTGATGGTTTTGAAAAAGAGGTATTTTTGCGAAGAAAGTAAAAAATGAATATTTTTCAAGAAGTGTCACAAGGATGGAGAATAAAACGATGTATCCGCAAATCAAAAGAAGGGTTTTAAAAGAATCAAAAATAGCATCACCTATGAAAATAATAAAAGGCTGGTTTCCTTTGCTTTCCTTCTTGGCTTCTTTAAAAACTTCATAAAAACTTCTTCTTTCTGAATAGGAATGTCCCGGTTTTCCATAAAATCTGAAAAATAAACCATTTAAAATAGCTCCCAGAAAATGAGATAATAGAATACTCCATCCAAGTACCGTATTGCCGAACATACCTACACCAACTGCACCTAAAATAAATAAAGGCCCGGAAGTGCTGCAAAATGACAGCATTCTTTCAGCTTCATCCTTAGTAATAATTTTCTTCCCGCGCATTTCAGAAATCAATTTTGCCCCTATAGGATATCCGGAGGTAATGCTAACTGCAAATACAAAGGAAGCTTCTCCGGGAACACGAAATAACGGGCGCATAACAGGTTCCAAAAGCCTTCCGATAATTTTTGAAACACCAAGGCGTGTCATAATCTTGGCACAAACAAAAAAAGGCAATAATGCCGGCAAAACATTATTCAGCCATAGATCGATACCGTATTTTGTGGCAGAAAGAATTTCGCCGGGAAGCATAACCATCATTATTCCTGAAAGAAGTGAAAAACAGAGCACCAGTATGTAATTTAAATTTGATCTTTTATCATTTTTCATATGATAATTATATTCAAAGGGCATTAAAATAAGAATTAAGATTTAAGATTGAATGTAGATTTGCAGCAGTAGGGACAGCCCTTGCGGCTGTACGATCATAGGTTGGAGGTTGGGAGTAATCAGATCTATTCATCTAACTCTCTTTTATCAACATCTTTTATTTATGTAATAATTGTTTCTTATCTTTTTTGACTCTCTGTCACCTGTAACCTGTCACCTATTCCTTATGCATATACGGTTTTCTGACATAATCGGATTCTTTATACATATCGTATTGCCCTGAAGCCAAGTGATAAACATCGGATGCGGTGATATCATATTTTAAAAGAGGGTAAAAGGGAGAGTCCGGGCCGGCTTCTTTGTTAATATTGGTAATAACAGGAAGTGTTGTTGAGCAGGTTTCTTTTATCATACGCAGAAGACGGGTGCCTTTGGACGAAAAACCCAGAATTCTGCCATACATGCAATTTTCATCTGTTTGAAATGCATTCATATCTTTTTTTGTAAAGCTCATCAGGATATGGTTCAGTAAACGTTGAATACTTGTCTGGGTATATCGTTTTGTTTTAATACGGGAAATGAAATCATCCATGGTTTTTTTACGGTATACTTGGCTTAATAGTCGGTGTTCTATACCTTCGGAAGCAGAAAAAATCTCACCAAGTTCTTGAGAGGAAGTAGTTAAAAGTTTGTATTGTATCAGATGCCATAAATCATCCTTAAACAGAGGTGCAATTCCTTTGTTCATGTAATATGTTATGGTTTCATAAGTCGAAAAGGGTACGACATTTTGCAAAGCCTCAACTTTCCCCTTTTTTTTAATTAATAATTCCCTTATGGCGGTTGCACTGCAGATGTTATTATTAATATTTGAATCATGATATCCAGTGGAATATCTTTTTATGGTCAGAGGTTTTATTCTGCTGTCTGTACGGATGAGCCATTTCAGATACTCAACACCAAGTATATTATTAGGTGCATTCAGAACATTCTGAATATCCAAATCTTCTGTTACTTCACTTATACTTATTTCTCTTGAATAGGGGAAAGAATTTCCTTTTTTCAGATTTATTTTCAAATGCTCTTTAAAGGTATCGGATTCGTGAGAAAGTATTTCAGCAGTTCTATATAAGTCTTCAATTTCTCCTTTCTCACTTCCGAAAGAAAGATGGGTGACACACCCTAATCTGTTTAAGATATTAATGGCACCCTTGGCAAAATGCTCTGCACTGCTGCCTGAAAAGGCAAAGGGGAGTTCTATCACCAGGTCGATGCCATTTCTTACTGCTGCTTCAGCACGTATCCATTTATTAAATAATGCAGGTTCACCTCTTTGAAGAAAATTTCCACTCATGACGCAAACCGTAAAATCAGCTCCGGATATTTCAACAGATTTATTCAAATGATATAAATGGCCATTATGGAAAGGATTATATTCCGCAATAATACCCAAAACTTTCATATAATATCTCCAGACTATGTGAATTAAGGTTTAGGATTTAAGATTTAAGATTTAAGGAGGATTTTATTTTAAAAAAATCTTATTATAATAGTCATGTAGTGCAAGAATAGATAATTAGTGGTAAATCATAAATCTTAATTTTAAATTACCTAATTATACAAATATGATACATGATTTCAGCAAAAATATGCAAGATATACTGTGAAATATGCCGCTAATACTTGAAAAAACACTTCAATAATTTATAATAAAATATGTAGTTTCGATTAAAAGGGTTTGTTGAATAATCGGCATACCGGTTATTAATGTGGAAATGACCCGAATCGAATGTAAAAATGTCTTTAAAATTATAAGTGTTTTTACATTCAGGTGAAAGGTTTTAACCTTTCATCTGAATAATTAAAAAATATTTTAAATTGCACAGCAAGAACATTATTATATTTTTTAATTATTCAAGGCCTAATTATTTTCTAAAAACAAAAATCAAACCAATTAGGGAGGAAGAAAATGAAAGTATTAGTAGTAAACTGCGGAAGCTCATCATTGAAATATCAGATACTTGATATGTCTAATGAGAGTCTTCTTGCAAAAGGGCTCGTTGAAAGAATTGGTATTGAGGGCTCTGTTTTAAAGCATGAAAAAACAGGTTCTGAAAAAGTTGCAATCGAAAAACCGATGAAAAATCACAAAGATGCAATTGGTCTGGTTTTAGAGGTATTGGTTGATGAAACAAATGGTGTTATTAAAGATATGAGCGAGATTTCAGCTGTAGGTCATCGTGTTGTCCATGCAGGTGAAAAATACAGCGGATCGGTACTTATTACAGATGATGTTATTAAGGCATTGGAGGAATGTATCGATTTGGCACCTTTGCATAATCCTCCTAATATCATGGGCATTAAAGCCTGTCAACAGCTTATGCCCAATACACCTATGGTAGGTGTGTTTGATACTGCATTTCATCAGACCATGCCGTCTGTATCGTATCTATATTCACTGCCATACGAGTATTATGAGAAATATAAAGTAAGAAGATATGGTTTTCACGGGACAAGCCATCGATATGTTTCCCAAAGAGCAGCGGATTTATTGGGCGAAAAACCCGAAAACCTTAAGTTGATATCATGCCATCTTGGAAACGGTTCCAGTATTGCTGCAGTTAAAAATGGCAAATCTGTTGATACAACCATGGGATTCACTCCATTGGAAGGCTTGACTATGGGAACAAGAAGCGGTGATATTGATCCGGCTATTATTAAATATATTATGGAAAAAGAAGAAATGGATATTTCCAGTACAGACAATATGCTTCAAAAAAAATCCGGTGTTTTAGGTATTTCGGGTGTCAGCAGTGATTTTAGAGATATTGAGGAATCTGCCGATAAAGGAGATAAAAGGGCGCGACTTGCTCTGGATATTTTTGCGATGAAAGTAAAAAAATATATAGGAGCCTATATGGCTGAGATGAATGGCGCCGATGCAATCATATTTACGGCTGGAATCGGGGAGAATGGCATTACCATCAGAAAAAGTATATGCAAGGATATGGAATTTCTCGGAATAAAAATAGATGACAATAAGAATAATATAAGAGGTAAGGATACAATAATCAGTACGGATGATTCTAAGGTAAAAGTTCTTGTTGTGCCAACAAACGAAGAGCTGATGATTGCGAAAGATACCGTTGAAATTGTTTCGGCCCTTTAGTAAATATTTCTTGACAATACTCCGGGGCATTTGTATAATAAATCTGTTAGCTTTAAAGCCATCGAGGTGTATGCTGGAATGAAAATTGATATTTCAGACCTTATTTCTAAAAAATGCGATAATATCTCTGTTGAAGAAAATGTCAATATTGATGCTGTTTATCGTGGAAATGAGGAAATACGGCTAATCAAACCCATAACTGTAAAAGGACATTTATATAGAGCGGATCAATGCATTCTTTTTTCCGGCTCTTTTGATACAGTCATTCAAACCGAATGCTGCAGATGTCTTGAAGTGTTTTCCACAGATATTTCTTTTCGCTTCAATGAGATGATTGTAGGAGAAAACGAAGAAGATTCAGATGATGTCATAGCTGATGTGGATAATAACATTTTTGATCTGAATGATTTTCTGGAAAGACTTCTTATTCTTAAACTTCCCATGAGGTTTTTATGCGATAGTGACTGTAAGGGTTTATGTCCTCAATGCGGCACAAACCTTAACAACTCTGAATGCAGTTGTGAAAAGGAAGACATAGATATTCGATTAATAAAGCTAAGGGAGCTGTTAAAGCAGGATTAAGGAGGTGTTTGTATGGCAGTACCAAAAAGAAAAATATCCAAAGCGAGAAGAGATAAAAGAAGATCGGCAAACATTAAAATGACCCCGCCTGGTCTGGTTAAATGTCCTCAATGTCATGAACTTAAACTTCCTCATCACATATGTCCAAGTTGTAATTATTACGATGGAAAGGAAGTTATTGCTGAGGAAAAATAATATAAAGCTGCTTATGGCAGCTTTTTATTTTTTCAAAGGAGTATTTATGGAAAAATTAAACATATGTATAGATATTGATGGAACTATTACTGAGCCCTTTTTTTGGATAGAAGAAATTAACAGATATTTTAATAAGTCTGTAAATTCTCATAAGATTTCTGCGGATCCTGTGCATGAGTCATGTGAAATATCAAGAGAAGAATTCATGATCTATTATGAAAAGCATGGCGAAGAATTGCATGAAAAAGCCAATATGAGAGAACATGCCGATACATATTTAAAAAAAATTTCGGAAGAGCACAATATTTTCTTTATTACTGCAAGGCCGCCCAGGATGGAAAATGTTACCGTAAAATGGTTTGGAAGATATGATATTCCAAATACACAGATTTTTTTTCTCGGAAGTCATGATAAACTTGAAAAGGCTCGGGAGTTAGATTGTGATATTTTCATTGAAGACAGATATGAAAATGCTATACAGCTTTCAGAAGCTGGGATTCATGTTTTGCTTATTGACTGCGAATACAACAGAGATTTACTAAACGATTATATTAAGAGAGTATATTCATGGAATGAAGTGTATGAAGAAATCAGAAATTACGAGAAAGTGGTGATAGAATGATCCATATTGATGAAAACTTTATCTTTATAGCCGTAATCATTCTTTTTATTATTCTGGTTTCCATCCAGTATACATTGAATAAAATTTTTTTAGTTCTTAAAGAAATAAAAGAAATGCTGCGTATCAAAAAAAATAAAGAACAATAGAATAAAATTATGTAGTGACAGGGCTTGCCCCTGTCAAATTAATAATGCAGTGACAGAATCTTTCGCTTAACAGGCAAATTATTATTTGATTTATAATTAAAAGATGAATAATATATACTTAGTAATGTATTCTTGAATAAACTAAAAGACATTTACAGGAGTGAATTAAGTATATGTTTGACAAAGTGATTCTTTCAGAAAAGGTAGCAGAAAATATAAAAAAACTCATAAAAGATAAAAAACTCCAAAGCGGAGATAAGCTTCCTAATGAAATAGAACTGACAAAAACGCTTAATGTCAGCAGGTCTACAGTGCGGGAAGCAATTAAAACTCTTGTTTCTAAAAATATTTTAGAAGTCAAGAGAGGCAAGGGAACTTTTGTTTCAAATATGCCCGGACTGGTGAAAGACCCGCTCGGCGTTTCATTTATGAATAAAGAGGATTTGCTCTTCTACCTGTTTGAAACACGTTTGATCATAGAACCGGAAATCGCTGCAATATCAGCAGAAAGAATCAGTGACAACCAGATGATAGAGTTGGAAAAAGCATTTATTAAAATGAAAGAAAAAATAATCATGGGAGAAGATCATACGGAATGGGATAAAAAATTCCATAATATTATTGCTGTTAGTACGGGTAATCCAATCTTGCAAAGAATTATACCAATTATTAAAGATTCAATCACGGAAGGGTATATGGAAACAAAAGAAATCCCTGAGAGCGGAGAAATCGTCATAAAAAATCATGAAAAACTGCTGACGGCCATCAAAAAGAAACAACGGGATACAGCAAGGGAATATATGAAAGATGTCATTTTGTACGGTATGAATCATATTAAGGCTAAAAGATGAGCATGAATTACTATTTATGACTTGACAAATAATCAGAAGGCTATATATAATGATAGCAAGAACGTTGTCTGACAACAGACAAATATTTATTCTGAGGTGAAGCAGTTGAAGAGAATAGAAGTAATTAGCAGAATCGTCAGTAATGGAATCGTTGCAGTCATACGTGCCGAATCAATGGGAAATGGCATAAAAACCATTGAAGCTGTAAAAAAGGGTGGAATAAAAGCCTTGGAAATCACTATGACTGTTCCTGGTGCAATTGATATTATTAAAGACATTTCGGATGCGTATAAGCATGATGATTTGATCATAGGTGCCGGAACCGTATTGGACCCTGAAACGGCAAGAGCATGTATTTTAGCTGGCGCACAATATGTTGTAAGCCCCGGCTTAAACATTGAAACCATTAAATTGTGCAACAGATACAGGATTCCTGTAATGCCGGGTGTTATGACTATTACAGAAGCATTAACGGCTTTAGAATACGGTGCTGAAATTATCAAAGTATTCCCGGGCAGTGTCTCCGGTCCCTCAATTATTAAAGCTTATAAGGGGCCTGTACCGCAGGGCAATTTCATGCCTACCGGAGGTGTTAATCTGGAAAATCTTTCGGATTGGATCAAAGCCGGTGCGGTTGCAGTTGGAGTAGGAAGTGATCTGACTAAAGGTGCTAATTCAGAGAATTATGATTTAGTAACAGATACTGCAAAGAAATATATGAAGGCATTGCAGCAGGCAAGAAGCTGATATGGTTTTATCATTATCTTTGGTTTAGGAGGAAATTAAATGTCAAAGAAAGTAGTAACTTTAGGAGAAATCATGATGAGGCTTTCCACACAGGACTTTCGGCGATTTGTTCAATCATCATCTTTTGATGTGGTATATGGAGGTGGAGAAGCAAATGTGGCAGTATCCTTAGCCAATTATGGTTATGATGCATTTTTTGTGACAAAGCTTCCGAAACATGAAATAGGGCAGGCAGCGGTTAATCATTTAAGAAGATTTGGTGTCCATACGGATTATATTGCAAGAGGCGGAGACAGGGTAGGGATATATTTCCTGGAAAACGGTGCATCAATGAGACCTTCAAAGGTAATTTACGACCGGGCCGGTTCAGCTATTGCGGAAGCAGACGTAGATGATTTTGATTTTGATGGAATATTTAAGGATGCAGATTGGTTCCATTTTTCCGGAATCACGCCTGCAATAAGTAAAAAGGCCGCAGAATTAACAGAAGAAGCTCTCAAGGCCGCTAAAAAACATAATGTAACTGTAAGTGTTGATTTGAATTACCGTAAAAAATTATGGACTTCTGAAGAAGCAAAGAAATGCATGACAAATTTAATGCAGTATGTTGATGTATGTATCGGTAATGAAGAGGATGCTGAAAAAGTGCTGGGGTTTAAACCCGGAAACACTGATATAACAAAAGGCGAACTTGAATTAGAGGGATATAAAGACATATTCAGGCAGATGAAAGAAAGATTTGGCTTTAAATATATCGCAACGACACTGAGAGAGAGTTTTTCTGCTTCCGATAACGGATGGTCCGCGCTGATCTATGACGGAAATGAATTCTATCAGTCAAAAAAATATAATATAAGAATTGTGGACAGAGTCGGCGGCGGAGATTCATTTGCAGGAGGGTTAATTTATGGATTACTGGAAAAAAATAATTATAAATATGCGTTGGAGTTTGCTGTAGGCGCATCAGCCCTGAAACACACGATCTTAGGTGATTTCAACATGGTATCTGTCCAGGAAGTGGAGACACTTATCAAAGGAGATGCTTCAGGAAGAGTTCAAAGATAACACATAGATTTAGCATTTCTCTCCCTAATAAGGAAATAGCATTTATTTTATTAAATGCTATTTCCATTTTTATATTTTTTTCTACAAGCCCGGTTCAATTGTTCAGAAATAATAATATGTTGACACTTGTATACAAGTATGGTAGACTGTCGTTAAAGAACACTGTTGTTGAGAGTTAGGTGGTTAAAATGAAACTGAGTAAGGATGGTTTAAGAAAAAAGCAGCTCTGGCAGGAGAAAGGATATGAACTGCCGGCATTTGATATTGAGAAAGTTAAAGAAAAAACAGAAAATGAGCCGATCTGGATCCATTTTGGAGCAGGAAATATTTTCAGAGGTTTTCCTGCCGTTTTGCAGCAAAATCTTCTTAATAAAGGGCTTTGTGATAAAGGGATATTGGTTTGCGAAGCATATGATGAGGAAATTATTGATAAGGTTTATACACCTTTTGATAACTTGAGCATACTTGTCACTTTAAAAGCTGACGGGAAAATGGATAAAAAGGTTATTGCAAGTATTGTCCATGCATTTAAAGCCAGCAATAACATGAAGAGACTATCAAAAATAATGACGGCACCTTCCCTACAGATGGTTAGTTTTACAATAACGGAAAAGGGGTATGCACTTAAGGATTCAAAGGGGAATTATTTGCCTTATATTTTTGATGATTTGGATAATTTCAAGGAAAATCCGGAAAGTCTTATGGGAAAAATCGCCCTGCTGTGTTATAAAAGATATTTAGCCGGTAAATTGCCGGTGGCATTGGTCAGTATGGATAATTGTTCACATAATGGGGAAAAGCTTTATCAGGCGATACGTACTTTTGCAGAATATTGGGTGAACAAAGGATTCGCAGAAAAAGGATTTGTTGATTATATCAGTGATCCCGATTTAGTATCTTTTCCTTGGAGCATGATCGATAAAATAACACCGAGACCGTCTGAACAAGTAAGAAATGTACTTAAAGCAGACGGGATCCAGGGTACCGGTACGATACAAACATCAAAGAACACATTTATATCTTTGTTTGTCAACGCCGAGCAAGCCCAGTATCTTGTTATTGAGGACGCATTTCCCAATTCAAGACCTCCTTTGGAAGAATCAGGCGTTATATTTACCGACAGAGAAACTGTGGACAAGGTAGAAAGGATGAAAGTATCTACCTGTTTAAATCCTTTACACACAATATTGGCAATATTCGGATGCATTTTAGGATATACTTCGATATCTGAAGAAATGAAAGATGAGTATATGAAAGTTTTTATTAAGAAAGCAGGTTATGAAGAGGGATTGCCGGTAGTAGTCGATCCGGGTATCCTTCCACCGGAAAATTTCATAAAAGAAGTTATTGAAGAGCGCTTTCCAAATCCATTTGTACCTGATACACCTCAGAGAATTGCCTGTGACACTTCACAGAAAATCCCTGTACGTTTCGGAGAGACTTTAAAGGCTTATATACACTCCGGTACTGAAGATATATCTTCACTTACCTATATACCATTATTTTTTGCAGGATGGCTCAGATATCTCATTGGAGTAGATGATGAAGGCAATACTTTTGATCTGAGTCCGGATCCTATGCTGGATGTATTAAGGGCGTATGTTCAAGACATTAAGATAGGTGATAAAGGGCCATTTACAGAAAAATTAAGACCTATTCTATCCAACAGTCAGATTTTCGGTGTAGACCTGTATAAATACGGTCTTGGAAAAAAGGTTGAGGAATTATTTGCTGAATTGATTGCCTCCAAGGGAGCAGTCAGAAAAACTTTGAAAAGATATATTGAAATTTAAGCTGTTTATAGTTTTTACCTAAAAAGGGTAAAGCTAAAATATATAAAAAGAAAAGGGAGGATAAAAATGAAAAAGTTCTTGTCAGTATTGTTAGTTCTTTCTATGGTTTTGGTTATTATGACCGGCTGTGGAGGCCAGACAGATAGCCAGGATTCTGCAGAAGCACCGGATGAAGGTGAAGTTTATGTGTTGAAAATGTCAACACAGCTTAATGAAACAGCTCCGATGGTTTCAGGATTCAAGGAACTTGCAGAGAGAGTAAGCGAGAGAACAGATGGTAAGCTTGTTATTGAAGTATATCCAAGCGCACAACTTGGGTCAGATGAAGATGTGATCGAACAGGCGATCCAGGGCGTAAACGTTGCAGTGCTCACGGATGGAGGCCGCATGGCCAATTATGTAAAAGAAATGGGTATCATAGGTGCTCCGTATTTTGCCGATAATTATGAAGATGTGCTGAAGGTTACAGAAAGTGATACTTTTAAGCAATGGGAGAAAGAGCTTGCTGAGGAAAACGGAATTAGAGTTCTCTCTTTCAACTGGTATGATGGTGCCAGACATTTCCTGACAAACAAACCTGTTAAAACACCGGAAGATCTTGAAGGTGTAAGGATCAGGACGCCGGGTGCGCCTGTATGGTCAGAGTCTATCAAGGCAATGGGTGCTACACCGGTTGCAATGCCTTGGACAGAAGTTTATACTGCTATGCAGCAGGGTGCTATTGATGGTGCAGAAGGACAGAATACGGCATCTTATCCTGCAAAACTTTATGAAGTCATCAAATACATTGATAAAACAGGCCATTTCCAATTAGTTAACGGCATCATTGTAGGGGAGAAGTGGTTCCAAACCATTCCTGAGGAATATCAGCAAATATTGATTGAAGAAACAAAAGCAGAAGCTGCTGAAAATGCACAGCTTATCATGAATCTTTCTGATGAATATGAAGCAAAAATGGTTGAAGAAGGAATGGAAGTAGTAGAAGTAGATTTAGACGCTTTTAAAGCTGCTGCAGATGCAGCCTATGATGTACTTGAATACAGAGAACTAAGAGATGAGATTTATTCCCAGATAGGTAAATAATGATAATTGGATGGTGAAACAGTTGAAAACACTATACAGATATTTTTGTCAAATCGAAGAGGCAGCCGTTAAGGTGTTTTTATGTGCGATCGTGTTTTTTGTGTTTTCATCAGCTCTGGGTCGTACATTTAAACATCCAATTAACTGGGCAGTTGATTTATCCTTATTGTTATTTGCATGGTTGGTATTTCTGGGAGCCGATATGGCTCTCAGAAATACCGATCTTGTAAATGTTGATTTATTTGTAAAAAAAATACCACCCACCCTCAGAAAAAAGATCAATATTGCATTGAATTCAATAATATTCCTTTTTCTTGCTTCTCTTGTCTGGTTTGGTGTACCTTTAGCTCTTGAGAGCTCAAAACGTCTCTTTCAGACATTAGGGATCAGTTATTCCTGGGCGACAGTCAGCGTGCCGATTGGCGCCGTATTAATGATGATTTCTACAGGGATTAAGCTATATAATGCTTTCAAGACATCTGTGGCGGAGAAGAGGTGAATTTATGTTAATTGTATTAATAATATTTCTGATCTTATTAGTAATAGGGATGCCAGTGGCTTTTTCTATAGGTATCGCCGGCATTGTTTTTTTTCTGATGACTCCGGAGATACCGTTTTCAATTGTTGTTCAAAGGGTTGTTACCACAACCCAGTCATTTACTTTGCTTGCCATCCCATTGTTTATTTTTGCAGGTAATCTTATGAATCATACCGGAATAACAAAAAAATTAATCAAACTGTCGGATGTGCTTACCGGACATATGTATGGCAATATTGCTCAGATAAGTGTTGTCTTAAGTACTTTTATGGGAGGCGTATCTGGCTCAGCTACTGCAGATGCTGCAATGGAAGCCAGAGTTCTTGGCCCGGAAATGGTTAAAAAGGGATATTCAAAAGGTTATAGTGCAGCAATAAATGGCCTTTCGGCATTGATTACGGCAACCATTCCTCCAAGTATGGGGCTGATCATTTATGGTTCTGTTGGTGAAGTATCGGTAGGAAGGCTTTTTGCTGCAGGTATTGTTCCGGGGATTCTTATGATGATTGCACTGATGACAGCAGTATCGGTATCAGCAAAAAGAAGGAATTATCTTCCTGCTAAGCAGAAACCGGCCGGTTTTAAAGAAGTACTTATTGCCCTGAAGGAAAGTATCTGGGCGCTGATTTTTCCGGTTATACTCATTGTGGGAATACGTTTTGGTGTTTTCACACCATCTGAGGCAGGGGCCTTTGCCGCAGTTTATGCAATTTTTGTCGGAGTAGTCATATATAAAGAGCTTACATGGGCATCTTTTAAGGAGACATTAAGAGACAGCGCCATTGATATCGGATCGATTATGTTGATACTTGCTTTATCAGGTATTTTCGGCTATGGCATTGTGTATGACAGAGTACCGCAGAACCTTGCTGAATTTCTCATCGGAGTAACTCAGAATCCTACTCTACTTCTGATAATCATTATAGGATTTCTTGTGGTAGCCGGTATGTTTGTTGAAACAACGGTATGTGCTTTATTATTAACACCCATTTTGGTTCCGGTTATTACAAGTGTCGGTGTGGATCCAGTGCATTTTGGAATCATTATGATGACCATTGTGACCATGGGAATTATGACTCCACCCGTAGGTGTAGCAATGTATACGGTATCATCTATCATGGGATGTCCTCCGGAAGAAACGGTTAAGGAATCTCTCCCGTTTTTTATTGCAATCATAGTAGTGGTATTTATTATTATTTTTGTACCTGAAATTGTGTTATTTATACCAAATCTGATATTTGGCTGATAAGAGGTGAGTAACTTGAAAATGGTTTTTAGATGGTTTGCTGAGGGGCATGATAAGATACCCCTTGGTTATATCAGACAGATACCGGGTATGACAGGAGTTGTAACAAGTCTTCTGGATGTTCCCGTAGGAGAAGTCTGGCCCCTTGAAAGAATAAAGAAATTAAAAGAAGAAATAAATGGATACGGCCTTGAAGTTGAAGTTATAGAGAGCGTTAATATCCATGAAGATATTAAATTGGGAGAGAAATCAAGAGATCGATATATTCAAGCTTATATCAATACTATGAAAAATCTTTCAGAAATAGGAATAAAAGTCATCTGCTATAATTTCATGCCTGTACTGGATTGGGCCAGAAGCGATCTGAAGAGGCCTTTGCAGGACGGATCCAATACCATGTCATATCATCATGATTATATCATGAATATTAATCCACAGAGCCTGGCGGAACAATTCGGAAAACAATCAAATGGTTTTGAACTTCCCGGTTGGGAACCTGACAGACTCAGGGAAATGGTTTTAACCATAGAAAGATATAAAAATGTAGATGAGAATCAGTTCTGGAGTAATATAAAATACTTTCTGGACAGCGTGATACCTTATGCCGAAAAATATGATATTAAGATGGCCATACATCCTGATGATCCTCCATGGTCCATTTTCGGGCTTCCCAGAGTTCTGACATCCCGTGATAATATCCGTAAGTTTCTGGATTTAAATAACAGCTTATATAATGGTATTACATTATGTACAGGGTCATTAGGGTCTAACCGGAACAACGACTTGCCGGCTATTATCAGTGAATTTGCAAAGGAAGACAGGATTCATTTTGCGCATATCAGAAATCTCAGGTTTGAATCGGAAAAAGATTTTTATGAATGTGCACATTTGTCACAATGCGGATCCCTTGATTTGTTTAATATCGTGAAAGCTTTTTATGATTCCGGCTTTGATGACTATATACGTCCTGATCATGGACGTATGATCTGGGAGGAAACGGGGCGGCCCGGTTATGGCCTGTATGATAGAGCTTTAGGGGCCACATACCTGCATGGTTTATGGGAAGCGATAGTAAAAACGAGCATCGGAGACCGTTAGCTTAAGAGAGATATGATCAGCAGGTGTATTGACTTTAGTTTATGAAGCACCTATAATCTTACTGAGATAACAAGAGAGTTGGTAAAGATAATGATTGAATTGCTTGAAAGAAAAAAAAGAGAAACTGCCAGAGAATATGTGATAAGAGTCTTGCAGCAAAATATTATCAATTTAAATTTTAAACCCGGACAGGTCATTAGCGAAAATGAGATAGGAGAGATTCTTGGCGTGAGCCGTACGCCTGTAAGAGAAGCTTTTATAGAACTATCTAAAGCTTCAATTGTTGAAATATATCCACAAAAAGGCACATGTATTTCCTTAATCGATATGGAAATTGTGAATGAATCACGTTTTATGAGATGTATATTGGAAAAGGCAATTGTGGAATTATCCTGTGATATGCTATCCGATAAAGATAAGATGGCTTTGGAAGAGAATGTACATTTGCAGGAGTTTTGTGTATCCCGCAAGGATTATAAGCGTTTACTTTCACTGGATGACAGCTTTCACAAGCTCTTGTTCAAAGCTTGCAACAAGGAAAGGATACACAATCAGATTGTCAGCATGATGTTTCATTTTAACAGAATACGTTTTTTAAATCTCGCTGAAATGGATATGAACAGAACAGTTAACGAGCATAAAGAAATTTTGCAAGCCATAACGGATAAGGATAAAAATGCAGCTGCAGCACTGATGGAAAAGCATCTTTCAAGAGTTATGGTGGATCAGACGATTCTATCGGAAAAACATCCGGAATATTTTAAAAGAAAAAAATAAAAAGGAATTTTGTCTAAGCAAAATTCCTTTTTTAAAAATTGTCATCTTAGGTCTTTCAGCAGTTTGGTTTTTTCTGTTGTTTTTTTGTCCTTTTTCTTGATGATTTTTGCCGGAGAGCCTGCTACAACACAACCCGGAGGAACGTTCTCAGTGACAATGGCACCGGCTGCAACCACAGCATCCTTTCCAACTTTGACTCCTTCAAGGACAACTGCATTTGCACCAATCATAACATTATCTTCAATAATAACGGGGTCGGCATTTGGCGGCTCCAAAACACCGGCCAGGATGGCACCTGCACCTACATGACAATTATTCCCGACAAGGGCTCTGGCGCCAAGAACAGCATTCATATCAATCATAGAACCTTCTCCCACCTCCGAGCCGATATTTAAAATGGCGCCCATCATGATAATGGCATGTTTGCCTATTTTAACTCTGTCTCTTATGATTGCACCAGGTTCTATTCTTGCGTTGATTTCAGAAATATCCAGCAATGGAATTGCGGAATTTCTTCTGTCATTCTCAATATAATAATCGGAAATTTTTTCTTGATTGGATTGGATTATGGCTTTTATTTCATTATACTCGCCTATCATTATCCAGAAGCTGTTCTCACCAAAAACTTTTACATTTTCAGCCGTAATACCGTCTAAATTTCCTTTGATATAAGCTTTTGCAGGTGTCGATTTTTTTGCTTCTTTAATATATTTCGCAATTGCATATGGATTGATTAGATCCAATGAATTATTTGTCATTTGTTCAAATCCTTTCTGAGATATTATTCATTATTTTTCCTCATTAAGCAATGATGACATATTGTATAGTCCCGGCTTTGCTCGGGCTATATATTTAGCAGCTTTTACGGCACCTCTTGCAAGAATATTTCTTGAAGATGCGGCATGCCTGATCTCTATCACCTCTTCTTCTCCGGCAAATAAGATTGTATGTTCGCTTGGGATTGTTCCGCCTCTGACAGCATGGATCCCCAGATCTGTTGCTTTGTTTTCAATGGATTTGCCTTGCCTTCCGTATACATAATTTTTTTTCACTTTACAAGACTCGTTTATGGTATCAGCAAGAAGAAGGGCTGTTCCGCTTGGTGCATCAACTTTATTAATATGGTGCTTCTCTATAATTTCTATGTTGTAGTTGTCTTCTAATGACGGTACACATAATTTCAACATCTCAACAACTAAACTGATACCGACAGACATATTGGCGCTTTGGAAAATGGGTATTTTATTTGAAGCTTCTTTAATAAAGTTTTTAGTGTCTTGGCTGAGAGCTGTTGTTGCTATAACAACCGGCGTATTGCTGTCAAGGCAATATTCCAGCAAATCAGGAACAGCATCATGATAAGAAAAATCTATTACAACATCAGCTTTTTTTTTGCATTCTGAAGCAGAAGAATAAATAGGGTAGGGGCTATTCTGATTGTCGGTATTTAGATCAATTCCCGCTGCAATCAGCAAATCAGGGTCTTTTTTGATTACTTCTTCTACTACTTTTCCCATTCTACCGTTGATACCATGAATGATTACCTTTAACATTATTATCGCTCCTTCATTGTTGATATGGTAATGACCTGCTAAATAAGACCATACTGTTTCATAATATTTTTCAATTTATTTAAGTTTTCTTCATCCATTTCGCACAGAGGCGCTCGTAATTCTCCTCCATTCATGCCCATGAGATTGACGGCAGTTTTAACAGGTATTGGGTTGACTTCTAAGAATAAAGCGTCTATAAGAGGCTTCATGCGTAACTGCAGTTCACAGGCACCTTTTGTATCACCGTTTAAGTATTTCATAACCATATCGTGGGTATATTTTGGTGTAATATTTGCTACGACGGAGATAACACCGCATCCGCCTACAGACAGAAGCGGGACAATCATATCATCATTACCGGAGTATAAACAAAAATCGTCGGGTGTTAATCTGGATATTTCGGCAACCTGTGCAATATTTCCACTGGCTTCCTTTATGCCTTTAATATTCGGGTGCTTTGATAATTCGGCTACTGTCTGCGGCAAAAGATTAACACCTGTTCGAGAGGGAACGTTGTACAATATAACAGGTGTACTGACATGATCAGCAATGGCTGAAAAATGTTTTATCAAGCCTTTTTGAGTTGCCTTATTATAATAAGGCGTAACACTCAGCAGCCCGGAAACACCAAATTTTTCTGCTTCCAAACTCAAATAAACAGCATGGGCCGTATCATTACTTCCGGTACCTGCAATAACAGGAATCCGTCCTTTGATTTTATCAACTGCAAATTTAATGGTATCGAGATGTTCTTCATCCGTCATTGTTGAGGCTTCTCCTGTGGTACCACATATAATGATAGCATCGGTTCCCTGATCTACCTGCCATTCCAGAAGTGAACCAAGACTCTCTTTATCTACTTTTCCTTCTGTAAAGGGAGTTATAATCGCAACTCCTGAACCTTTAAAGATACTCATTTATTACATCCTTTCATTTAATAAACCGATATTTTTTTCTGAAAAAAGTGCTTTAAATTAACAGTTCAGCTATTTGTACGGTATTTGTAGCAGCGCCTTTACGGATATTATCTGCAACTACCCACATGTTTAATCCGTTTTCGATACTATAGTCCCTGCGTAGCCTGCCCACATATACTTCATTTGTTCCGGCGACAGATCTTGCCAGAGGGTATATGTTTTTATCAGGGTCATCCTGCAGAATAATACCGGGAGCTTTTTTCAACAGTTCTTTTACATCTTCCAGTTCAAATTGTTTTTCAAATTCAATGTTGATGGATTCACTGTGGCAATCTTTTACAGGAACTCTTACTGTTGTGGCAGTGATTCTCAAATTGTTATCACCCAATATTTTTTTTGTTTCATTAATCATTTTAATTTCTTCTTTGGTATAACCATCATCAAGGAATACATCAATATGAGGCAGACAATTACCGGCAATAGGGTGCGGATATGCCAGCTTCAGGTCATTTCCTTTCAAGCCTTCGTTTAAATCTTTTACACCCTTGACGCCTGACCCGGATACAGCCTGGTAGGTGGAATAGACAATCCTCTTAATGGTATATTTGTCATGTAAAGGTTTCAAAGGGACCACTGCCTGAATTGTAGAGCAATTTGGGTTTGCAATAATTCCTTTGTGTTTTTTAACGTCCTGTGGATTTACTTCCGGGACAATTAAAGGAACGGAATCGTCCATTCTCCATGCACTGCTGTTGTCAACTACTATTACACCGTGTTTTGCTGCAATAGGGGCATAGATCTTACTGATGGATGCTCCTGCCGAAAACAATGCAATATCAATATTTTTATTAAAAGAATCTTTCGTTAATTCTTCTACACGATATTCTTTTCCTTTGAACCGTATTAATTCTCCTGCAGATTTGGAAGATGCAAATAAATATAGTTCATTAAAAGGAAAGTTCCTTTCCTCAAGCACTTTGAGAAAGGTACGGCCTACCATTCCGGTCACGCCGACTATTGCTAAATTTGTTTTTTTCATTCTTCCAACCTCCTAAATTCATGTAAACAAAAAGCGTGAGCAGAAAAACTCACGACTTTATCCTAAGTAAATCTGCTGCCTGTGAAAGCGCGCCATTGATAACTGCAGGATTATCAACGACAGTGCCATGCATATTTTACATGACCCCAACAGTATTTTCAAGGGGAGGAAATACCGTTTCGGCGGCAATACCTTTCACACAATATTATGATCCCCTTTATCCAATAATTGTGATACTGATTATTTACCGCGACCTCTTTGACACACGCTGTTTTATTAAACTATAACGTATACTAACACAGTTATATAGAGGCTGTCAACGATAAAAAACTATTATTACTGATTATTATATGATATAATAATCAATAATGTGATTAAAGTAGTTTATAAATATATTCAGGTTATAAATAGTTGCCGTTAAAGGTATCCGGCAGGTAGAACCTTTACGATTTAATAAAGATAAAATGGTTTTGCATAAGCAAAATTTTTTTTGTATTTAATGTAAGAGATGCCACGGCATATGACTTTTTAGATAAATCCGAAGTTTGGCTGATGAGGAGGGATTAAGATGATTATTAAAAAAGATATTCAGTTTTTAAAAAATGAAATATCAGAGATTCGTAAAGAGATACATAAAAATCCGGAGGTTGGATTTAAGGAGTATAAGACTTCGGAATTTGTAAAGAAAAAGTTGAAGGCATATGGTATTGAGGAAATACATGAAATTGCAAAAACCGGGGTGGTTGGATTCTTAAGAGGGTGTACAGGTGAAAAAACAACAGCCTTTCGTTCAGATATGGATGGGCTGCCTCTTAGGGAAGAAAATTGTGTTCCTTATAAATCTGTTAAAGAGGGTTTTATGCATGCCTGCGGACACGATGGACATGTTGCAGCATTACTGGGTTTCGCAAAATATGCCGTGGACCATCGCAATGAGATTAGGGATAATCTTGTTTTTATTTTCCAGCCGGCGGAAGAAGGGCCAGGTGGGGCTGAGGTCATGATCAATGAAGGGATTATAGAAAAATTCAAAATTGACCGGATTATCGGTATGCATATTTTCCCTGAGTATCCTCAAGGAAAAATTGCATCAAGATCAGGTGCTTTAATGGCTCGAAATGGAGAAGTGTCGCTGAAGGTTAAAGGCTTGAAGGCTCATGGTGCAATGCCCGAAAAGGGAATCGATGCCATTGTTGCCGCTTCAAGTCTGATTATGGATTTACAGACTATTATAAGCAGGAGCATCAATCCTATGGAAAGCGCTGTCTTAACTTTTGGAAAGATAAAAGGCGGGGAAGCAGTTAATGTTACAGCAGATGAGGTAACCATAGGAGGAACGCTGCGTGCTTTCAATGATGATATTTATGACAAGATAGTTGAAAGAATCTATAAAGTTGCAGAGGGGACAGAAACCATATATGGGTGCAGTATAGAGGTTGATTTTAATCATATGTATCAAATTGTCAATAATGATGTATTCCTGGAGAAATCTTTAAAAAGAGCGGTGGGAAAGGAGGATTATATTTTATCCGACCGATTCATGATTTCCGAAGATTTCTCATTCTTCCAAAAGAAGGTGCCCGGACTTTTTTTCTTTTTAGGTTGCTATAATCAGGAGCAGGGATACACCCACCCACTGCACAGTAATAAATTTAATTTTGATGAAAAAATTCTGCTATCTGCGGTCCAAACCTATGTCAATTTGTTAAATGAAATTTAAAGGAAAAGATCTAATGAACCGATTATCAAAGAAAATATTGGAAATAAATTTATTTTATATGTTGGCTGCCGTTTTATTATTGGTAGTAGGAACGATGGTACAACAGAGAAATCTTATCAGTGGTTTATTGATTACTGAATGGTTGCTTATTATGTTCCCATCATTGATTTTTTTGAAGTTCCATAAAATATCTTTTGGTGAGATTCGCTTCCGGCCTATAAAAGTTAAAAACGGTTTTTTAGTGGTTCTTATTACCATGCTTTTATACCCTATTGTTCTATTTATGAATGTTTCTTTCCTGTTTTTACTGAAAATTTTTATTGATTTTGACTTTAACTCAATGCCGGTCCCAAAGGACTTTAACCAATATCTCTTATATATTCCGGCTATGGTTTTATCAGCAGGGATATGTGAAGAATTTCTTTTCAGGGGCCTGATAATGTCCCGATTCAGGATATTTGGAAGAAAAAATGCCATTGTGCTTTCAGCGGTACTTTTTGGAATTTTCCATTTCAATTATCAGAATATCATCGGACCTGTCGTATTAGGTGTAATTTTTGGATATCTGGTTTATAAAACAGGTAGCTTGATGGCTGCTGTAATCGGGCATATCACAAACAATATGATTTCACTGACACTGGCGTATATCTCAATGGCGATGGCATCTGACAAAAGTCTTGAAAACACTATGAACGCAACAGATTTAATAGGAAGTGTGATTTTTATAGGGATTATTGCTTTGGTATGTATTTATCTGATCATGTTTCTGATGAACAGAATCAATGAAGAACCGGTTAAAACAGAGGGCTGTGCAAATTTTGTTTTCTTGTCCGAAGTAGGGTTTTTACCATGGTTTCCGGTTTTAGCCGTAACAATAGGATACCTGATTATAAATATTTTTGTGATCACAATATCTTTTTAAAATCAGTAAAGATAAACTCGAGTGGTATAAATTTACGATATATTCCTTAAAATAATTCAAAATGAACAAAAGGAGTATATCAATGAAAAAGAAAAATAAGAAATTGACGGATAATGATTTATTAAAGTATGAGATTGCCCAGGAGTTGGGACTTGCGGAAAAGATAAATAAGGTTGGCTGGGGCGGTCTCTCTGCTAAAGAGACGGGAAGAATCGGAGGCATTATGACTTCCCGGAAAGTGAAAAATAAAAAAGAGCAAGATTAGATGTAAACTGAGGGGGAGGCTATGAATAAAGTATTGATTTCTATGGATCAGAACAAAAATTTCAGAGCGTACACGGCGTTCACAACAGATATGGTTGAAAAAATGAGAGATATTCACCATACTTCTCCGACGGCATCAGCGGTACTCGGAAGAGTCATTACCTGTACATCTCTTATGGGGCTGATGCTTAAAGGTGAAAAAGATAAACTGACAGCTATTATTAAAGGTGGAGGGCCTGCAGGCCAAATCATTGCTGTTTCTGATTCGAAAGGGAATGTGAAAGGATATATCGAAAATCCCAATGTAGATGTTCCTCTGAAATCAGAAGGGAAACTGGATGTAGGCACGGCTGTGGGCCGTGATGGCACATTAACGGTTATAAAGGATTTAGGGCTGCATAAACCTTACATTGGAAGCTTAAAATTGATCTCAGGTGAAATAGCGGAGGATTTTGCAGGTTATTTCGCTTACTCCGAACAACAGCCGTCTTCTGTGATGACAGGTGTCCTGGTAGATACGGATTATTCTATAAAAGCAGCCGGAGGATGCATTATCCAGATGATGCCGGATGCCACTGAAGATCTGATATCCCGACTGGAACAGAAAATCAATTCCATTGTTTCGGTTACAGGTCTGATTGATGCGTCGGAATCTGTTAAAGGATTTCATGATACTCTGTTTAATGGTTTTGAGATGAAGATTCTGGAAGAAAGGACAGTTGATTTTAAATGTGATTGTACATGGGAAAGGCTGGAAAGTGCTTTGATCAGCTTGGGCAGAAAAGAACTCGAAAAAATCTGTCATGAGGACGGAGAAGCTGAATTGACCTGTCATTTTTGTTTGAAGAAATATCACTTTGATAAAAGACATCTTGAAAGGATTCTTTCTGAAATAGAAGAATAGAGAGAAACAGCTATTCCAGACTATGAACAATTAATGAATAGTGAGTAGTGAATAATTAATAATTAAGGTAGAAACTATGACTGTGTCACAGTTTCTACCTTAACTGTTATCTGTTATATATTATCTGTTATCTATTATCTATTATCTGTTATCTTATTACTGCCCCTAACTTCTAACCTCTAACCTATAAAATTAATCCATAATCCATTAACTGTTTTTATTGTTCTAAAACACTCGGTTTGTGAATATGAAAGAAGTAAAATCATATCATAAAGGCCGGATATCGATGATTAGAAAAGTAATATGCATTACATTAAATATTTTTTTGACGACTGCGGCGTTTATCATGACAATGTTCATCATTGATTATTGTGCAAACCATAGAATCATATGCATTTTCCCGGCTGTGATATCATCGGACAGTATGTCTCCGGCATTGAGGACAGGAGACCTGATTTTTTTAAGGACTGTTGAAAATGCCGGACAGATAACAAAGGGTAGTATCATTACTTATAGAACTGATGATGTATTTTTGACCCACAGGGTTTTAAGAGTTCTTAACATGGGCGGAAATGTAAGTTTCGAAACAAAAGGTGATGCCAATACTGTGAAAGATAACCTGTTAGTGGCAAAAGAAGATGTGGCAGGCGTTTGCTGCCTCAGAATACCTTACATGGGCTATATGGTTCAATTTATTAAAACTCCTGTGGGAGCGTTATTGTTTATTGTTTTACCTGCGGGAATGCTGATAAGGGAAAAATATTAAAAAGAAATGCATATGGGGTGAGAGACCTTGATAGATTTAGAAACAGAATATTACATGTCATGAGTAGCTAAAGGATACAGAAAGATTAGCACTTACGAAAAATTTGATAAATTAAGAGGCTGACTCTCGCCAGCCCCATTTGACTTTGTTTTACAAGTGCTCTACATCAACATTTGATATAGAGCCATTTTTCATTATTAATTACAAATTGGGTCCGTCTAAATGAATCGGGTTACATTTTACAAATTTTCCATAACCCTTGCTTCCTACAAACTCGCCGTCTTTATAAACCAGCTCTCCCCTTGAGAAAGTCATAACAGGATAACCTTTTACTTCTACTCCTTCCCAGATGGTATGATCAATATCCGAATGCATATTTTTCTGAGAAATTGTAAAATCTTTTTCAGGGTCATAAACCACTAAGTCAGCATCACTGCCGGGAGCAATCATACCTTTTTGTGGTGCGCATCCAAAGACTTTTGCAACATTTGTTGAACATAATTCAACTACCTTATTGAAGGAAATTCTACCTTTATTGGCTTCGCTTAGCATGTACGGATATAGATTCTCGATTCCCATGCAGCCGTTTGGTATCTTTGTAAAGTCATCTTTACCCCAGTCCTTTTCGTAAGACTGGAATGGGCAGTGATCTGTAGCCACAGTAGTGATGTCTCCTCTTTTGATAGCTGCCCATAATGCATCCTGACTTTCTTGACCTTTGATAGGAGGAGAGCATACAAAATTGCGTCCGTCTTCTCTTTTGTAAACGTCTTTAGTGAAATGCAGGTATTGTGGGCATGTTTCTGCAAAAATTGGATAGCCTTCATCACGGGCCTTTGTAACTTCTTCTACGCCTCCTGAATTAGCCAGATGAACAATGTAAAGAGGTGCATGCAATTCTTTTGCCCAGCGAATAGCTCGACTGTCTGCCTCTGCTTCAACAAATTCCGGTCTGCTTGCATAATGATACCATGCCGAAGTTTTTCCTTCGCTTAAGTGTTTTGCGACTAATGTGTCTATTATCTCTCTATTTTCTGCATGAACACCAATGAGAGCACCTATTTCTTTAGATCTTTGGAGCACTTGATAAAAGGTACCGTCAGTTACGCCAAAGTCATAAACCATGAATACTTTGAAACTGGGAACGCCATATTTTACGGATTCGTCCATTTCTTTAAGGATGTCATCATTTAAATCTGTTATTGCAGTGTGGAAAGCGTAATCAACGCATGCTTCCGGTTCACATAATGCGTTTCTTCTTTTCACCGCATCAATAAGGCCTTCGCCTTTTGCCTGTAGGACAAAATCAAATACAGTTGTAACGCCTCCGCAGGCAGCAGCTCTCGTTCCGGATTCATAGCCGTCTGCCGATATGGTTCCGCCAAAAGGCATTGCCAGATGAGTATGAGCATCAATGGCACCCGGAAGGACCATTTTTCCCGATGCATCCACCACTTTAGCATTTTGCGGATCAATGTTTTCTGCAATCATTGATATTTTTCCGTCCTCGACGGCTATATCCGCCTTGTAGGTTTCGGATGCCGTTACAATAGTACCGTTTTTAATAATTAAGTCCATAATGAAGCCTCCTTTTTTTTGTTTTTATTTATTTAAATAGACCCTAAACATGAGTGGATTTTCAATTTTATATTTTACCTGTTATAAATTATTATGAATGAATAATTAAAGGTATCACGAGTTAATGTACTTATTCAAAACATGTAAGAGCAAAGGGGAAAAATTCCCCTTTGCAATAAATGGTTTATCTTTCGGTAATTTCAGCTTCTTCTTCATCAGTAAGAAGTGAAGAAGTTTCGGATTTCATAAGTGCCGGATAGATTACAAGGGCAATTAAGAAGCCGATTATCCAACCATTGTCATAGAAGAAGTGGATTGAAGGGATAAATTTACCTAACAACGGTAAAATTGAAGCTGCGATCCAGGTAATAATAGCTTTGCTGTTGATACCGTTATCATACCAGTATTTACTGTTTTCACTGGTGAACAGTGACATTACATCTAATTTTTTCTTTCTGAAAATATAATAATCGGCAATGTACATACCTGCAAGAGGTCCCAAGAATAATCCGTAAGTTCCCAGCCATCCGAAGATATAGGCGCCTGCGCTGGAAAGAAGTTTCCATGGCATGATGACAACACCGGCGATACCGGTAATCAATGCGCCGGTACTGAAGGATATTTTTTGCGGATTAAGATTTGAAATACCGTTGGCAGGGGCTACAACATTGGCTGCAATGTTGGTTGTCAAAGTTGCGATTGCGATACCAACCGCACCCAGGAATGCGGCTAAAGGACTGCCTATATTAGCAACCACTTCTACAGGGTCCCACAGAAATTCACCAAAAACAAGCCCGGTTGCTCCGGTTACAAATACACCGACAAAAGCAAATGCTGCCATTGTTGTCGGCAAACCCAACAGCTGACCGTTGAATTGAGATTTCTGATCTTTTGCATATCGGCTGAAGTCAGGAATATTTAACGCAAGGGTTGCCCAAAATGCAATGTTTCCGGTAAGGCCGCCCATGAAGATTGTCCAGAAATCAGCAGGATCATAAGTAGCAGGCATATCCAGAATATCGCCTACGGAATATCCTGCACCGGTAACGGCTGTAATCGCCCAAACCATTAAGGCCAGTGACAAAATTCCAAGTATGGGAGCACCCCAGGATTCCATGAATTTAATGGCTTCAGGTCCTTTGTATGCAATAATTACATTCAATGCCCAGAAAATGAAGAAGGATACCCAGATACCGCCGGCCCAATTTGCCCAACCTGAGCTTACAGCGCCAATTACTGTGTTCAGTGCACCGCCGCCGATCCAAGTCTGGATACCGAACCATCCCGCACCAATAATTGCTCTTGCGATAGCTGCAATATGTGCACCTTTTACACCAAATGCAAGACGTGCAAATACAGGATAAGGAATACCATATTTTGTTCCTGCATGTGAATTCAATTGCATTGGAACAAGTATGATCAGGTTACCAAGAGCAATGTTCAATACAGCCTGCCACCATGAAAGGCCTGCTGCCATGAGACCGGAGGCCATCATATAAGTGGGGATACATACTGACATACCTACCCATAAGGATGCGATATGGTAAGTTCCCCAAGTCCTTTCGGCTAATTTAGTAGGTGCCAAGTCGTCGTTGTAATAAGTAGAACTTTGTAATTCGGCTCTGGCTCCATCTGTTAATTCAAATAAGCCATCTACTTCTCGCTGAGAAATTTTTGCCATATTGGTCTACACCTCCATAAATTTTAAATAAAAAAATAAAGACATATTACTCATTATATTATAATCCAGAATCCTTTTTTCCATTCACCTCCCTACAGGTTCTGGTGATTTATATATATCATGGACTATTTTTGCAATAATTATGCCATTTACTTGAAAAAGCTTGTCTCGGCTAAAATTCAAACTTTTAGTGTATGTTTTCAAGAGAGAAAGTGATTCAAGATTAAATCAGAAACTTAAGGAATATTACTAAAAAATTCTGAAAAATGAAGCTTGTAAGACAATTTGATGATTGATACGGAAATAAATCACAATTTCCTATCAAAACTGATCAAAAGTGAAAGAAAACCATTCTCTGTTCTGCCTGTTTAAAAAACAGTAATTCAGTAAGTGAATTCATAGCAAAATATTTTAATAATATATAAAAAATAATGGCTGACCGATTCATATATGTATCGAATATCTGTTTCATCAATGAAATTTTATCATATATTTCAAAAAATTGAAACAGATAATTTAGTAAAGTGTTCCATGTCAGGTATTTTCATTATTCAGACCGTTCAACAAAATTTCAATGAATTGATCCATATGAATCTCTTCATTTATGTTGCCGGATAGAGGATGCAGTTTATGGCTGAAAACCTGAAATGCGGTTAAAGACCCTAATACAGCTGAAGCAGCTGTATTAAGATCCGTTTGTTTGAATTCTTCTGTTTTAATTCCTTCTTCAATAATTTTTTTAACGATATTAAATCTCAGATATTGCACTTCAAAAAATA
Source organism: Anaerovorax odorimutans (assembly GCA_016841185.1). GTDB lineage: Bacteria > Bacillota > Clostridia > Peptostreptococcales > JAAYPU01 > JAENZQ01. The sequence goes on along the minus strand of JAENZQ010000007.1, from coordinate 65,178 downwards.
ATCTACGGATATTCTGATTCCGGCAGGGTTCAATGTTTTTCATCTCATGTTCCAAAAGACCAAAAATTTTACCGTTTGCAGAAATATTTTCTGCTTCAAAACATACAAATTTTTTTAGTTTTTCTGCAGCACTTGAGTTTTCAGTGAATAGATTATCCACAGACTTATAGGTACCCAAAAAGTTTTCTTTGATAAATTCGATATAGAGGGTATCTTTTCCGGAAAAATACTCATATATGGTGCCTTTTCCGATTCCTGCCGCTTCAGCAATGTCTATCATTTTAGTTTTGTGGAACCCTTTCGATGCAAACAGGTGAAAAGCGGCTTGCAGAATAGATTCCTTCTTGTCATTTGATGCCATTTTATTCACCTGCAATTTTATGTTTTTTCTGTATTTTCATCGATAAATCATCCAGAAGCGAGTATAAAACAGGGATAAATATCAAAGTGATCAAAGTAGAAAAGCTTAATCCGCCAATCACTGATATTCCCATAGGAGACATGATTTCCGAACCTTCTCCGATCCCTATGGATAATGGTGTTAATCCCAGTACGGTTGTCAACATGGTCATTAGTATGGGCCGGAGCCTGAACCTTCCGGCATTGATAATGGCTTCCTTTCGGAGTGTTCCTGCCTTCCGCTGCTGGTTGATAAAGTCTATAAGGACGATGGCATTATTGACCACGATCCCTGCAAGTACAATCAGTCCGATATATGCCGGCAGAGAAAGAGGTTTTCCGGTAATGAAAAGCCCCAAAAATGCACCAGTAAAGGCAAAAGGTACAGACATCATAATGATGAAAGGCTGGATAAGTGATTCAAACTGAGAAGCAAGGATCATATAAATCAGAACGATGGACAACAAAAGAGCAAGGAAAAGATTTCCAAATGCTTCCTGCATATCCTGCTGCTGCCCGCCCATATCATACGAATAACCAAAAGGCATGGGATAGGCTTCCAGTTTTTCTGCTATTTCAATGGAAACAGAACGCAAGTCTCTTCCCAACAGCTGGGAAGTAACGGTCACGGTCCGGACCTGATCTTCTCTTGTAATTTGGGAAGGGGAATTGTCATATTCAAAATTTGCAATTTGTCCTACCGATACATACTGTCCCGTTGGTGCCTGAATCAATATCTGTTTCATATCTTCTATTGTAGCATTTGTGGAAGTGCTGAGGGATAATGTGATATCGATTTCATCCCCATTGACTTTATACTGGGTGGCAGTATCTCCGGACAGTGATGATTGCAATGTTGTGGCAAGCTGATAAGCGGTAACACCGTAAAAAGCTGATTTTTGCCTGTCAAGATATACACGTACTTCAGGATTACCTTCTTCTACATCGGAAGATACTTCTATAGTCCCGTCTATAGAGCGTAAAATCTCTTTAAAATCTTCTGAAATCTGATTCAATGTTTCAAGATTGTCGCCTTGTATTTGTATGCTAATGGGGTCGGCGGCACCTGTCCCTCCGGAGGATTGCGAAGATTCGGAAATGGAAGTTTCTGCTCCCACAATATTTTGCAATTCTTCTCTCACCTCATTGGCGATTTCTGAAGTACTGCGATTTCGTTCCTTTATATCAATAAGATTTACACGAATCGTTGTAGTATTCGATGTATTTTCCATAGACATCATAGAGGTTGCTCCGATGGATACCGTACAGGTTTTTACTTCAGGAATATTCAAGATGAATCCTTCGATTTCGGATACCAATTCATCCGTTTCTTTTAAAGAAGTTCCAAAAGGAGTTTCCATAGTAACGGTAAAACTGCCTTCATCTGCGCTTGGGAAAAGCTCACCGCCTACGATTCCAATAAGACTCAGGGAAACAACAAACAGAATGACGGCAAAAGCGATGATGCGTTTTCTCATACCCAAAGCTTTATCCAGAAGAACGATATACTCCTTTGAAATTGTTTCTAAAATCTTTGTAAAAAAGGGTAATAATTTGAATTTATATTTCCATTTTGGATTTTCATTGACTTTACTGATTGTTAAAAACTTTGAGCAGAGCATAGGGACAACGGTAACAGCGATGACAAAAGATGCCAGCAATGAGAAAGTTACGGTCAATGAAAGCTCTTTAAACAATATGGCGGTAAATCCTTTTACAAAGACGATGGGCAAAAATACGGCAATGGTCGTCATGGTTGAAGCAAAGATAGCTACCATTACTTCTCTTGCGCCATTGATGGAAGCTTCGGTGCGGGACAGGCCATCTTCCCGTAAACGGTATATATTTTCCAGTACTACTATTGAATTGTCCACAAGCATCCCGATACCTAAAGATAAACCGCCTAATGAAATAATGTTCAGGGTCATGTGGTTAAAATACATCAGTGCAAAAGTTGCAATAACAGATACCGGTATGGCAATGGCAATGATGGAAGTAGACCGAATATTTCTCAAGAAAACAAACAGGACCAGAACTGCTAAGACGCCTCCGGAAATAGCATTTGTAGCAACATTTGATACGGATTTATTGATGAATTCGGCCTGATTGAACCCTATGGTGACCTGGATGTCGGGATATTGGGTTTTAATTTCATCGAGCACTTGAATGATATTATCCGCGGTTGTTACGGTATTTGCCGTGGATTGTTTTGTAATGCTTATGGCAACAGCAGGTATTCCGTTGACTCTGCTTATGGAATCCTGTTCTTTATAATCTTCTTGTATATAGGCGATATCGGATAAAAGAATGACTTCTCCTGTAGGAAGCATAATAGGTATATTTTTTACATCGTTTAAAGATGCAAATTCACCGATCGTTCTGACCAGCAACTCTTTTGATCCTTTATTGACATCTCCGCTTGGAAGATTGATATTTTCTCCTGAAAGGGTGGAACTTATTTGTGACAGGCTAAGATTGTAACCTTTCAGCTTTTCCTGATCGATTCTGATTGAGATTTCCTTTTCCAATCCTCCGAAAATATCTGCAGAAGCCACTCCGTTTATTCTCTCAAGCTTTGAATCGATTTCTTTGTCCACCAGCGAATAAAGCTCTGATAAAGGTTTATCGGAAGAAAACTCCACTTCCATTATAGGCATCATCTGAGGATTTAATTTAAAGACCATAGGGTCGCCGGCATTTTCAGGCAGAAAATCACTGATCAATGCTACCTTTTCGCGCATTTCCAGAGATGCAAAATTCATATCTGTGCCATATTCAAATTCTACAATGATTAATGACATGCCTTCTCTGGAAATGGATGTCATGCCCTTTAGATTTTCAACAGTTGCCATCTGAGACTCTATGGGTTTTGTAACCAGATTTTCTATTTCTTCCGGAGAAGTATTTGGATATTGTACCATGGTGATGGCAACAGGAATATCCATGTCAGGATAAAGATCCAAAGGAATTTGCGTATAAGATACAAATCCCAAAACGATGACAATAAGCATAAACATCAGTGTTGTGACAGGGCGTTTCACAGAAAATTTTGATATATTCATAAAATCCTCCTAGTTGATTACAGTTACTTTACTGCCTTCATCTAAATAATATTGTCCATCGGTGATAACCGTATCTCCTTCATTTAAACCCTGGATGATCTCTACATATTCGCCGCTATCAATGCCCGTCAGGACTTTTTTAAATGTATTGTGATCTCCTTCCAGTACTGCAACAACTGTTTCTCCGCCCTTGATCATTACAGAGTCCGAAGGGATCGCCAATACATTCTCTTTCTTTTCGGAAACAATTTTAATTTCAGCAAACATGCCAGATTTTATAATGGCCTCATCATTGTTGATGGATACTTTGAGAGGGTAAGTCAATGAACCCTGAGCCGGTGCAGGCGACAGTTCGGATATGGTGCCGTTGAATTCCTCATCGGAAGCCGATTTGACCAGAACCTTTACCGGATCTCCTATCTGCACTCGATTGATCAGGTTTTCCGAGATACTTGTTTCGATTTCTACTGTATCAAGATTTGCTACAGCCGCAGCGGCCATAGCCTGAGATGCTATCTCACCTTCATTGACGTTTATAAGTGTAACATGGCCGTCTATAGGTGAGGTTACGATGCAATTATCAAGAGCATCCTCAGCATTGTCCAATGAGGATTGTGCCTGAGTCAATGCTTGTAATGAATTGTTATAATGAAGCTGTGATTGTTCGTATTGCTGTTTGGAGACGGCGCCTTCATTATATAACAATTCAACTCTTTCAAAATCCGATTTTGCATTTGAATATGCTGCATTTGCCTGGTTATAACCGGCAAGCGCCTGATTATATGCATTCTGCATCTGTTCTTTATCCAATTCAAAGAGAGGTGAACCCTTTGATACTTTTGTTCCAAGACTTACATGCACTTTTGTGACTTCACCGGAAATCAACGGGACAATTGAGGCTTCCTTAACAGGTTGAATCCTTCCTGAAAGCGGTGTTGTGACTTCCAGATCTGTACGGATAACCTTGGTTGTTTTTACATTAATGCTTTTATCGCTGATTTGCGGAGGTGTTGAAGAATCTTTAAGAGTAATAATTCTTATTCCGGCCAGAACAATGACAACTATAGCAATGATTCCTATTATTTTTTTCTTGCTTGATTTTTTCTTTTTTATTGAATTTTCCACTTTTATTTCATCTTTTTTTTCTTTATTAGACATAATTCCTACCTCCATCGACCCGCGGGTCGGTTTTATTCTTAATCCATGATACTAATTCACTTTTATTATGTCAATAGAAAATATATTATGAAAATAAAAATAAAGAACAGAGAGCTTGATCTAATTTACAATTGACAATAAATAAAAGTTTAAGTATAAGTATGAGTATGAGTATGGGTATGAGTGTGAGTATAAGTGCAAGTGTAAGTATAAGTTTAAGTAGAAGTGTAAGTATGAGTGTAAGTAAGTTAGTGGAGGAATATTAATCCTACGGGAGGGTGATGTTTTGATAACAGGAATATGTAGAATTGAATTGATTCTTTTTGAGGTGAATTCTCTGAAAGAAAAACGTATGATCATAAAAAGTATTATAGGACGTATAAAAGCAAAATTTAATATTTCTGTTTCCGAAGTAGGCGCACATGATTTGTGGGGGCGTTCAGCCATAGGGTTTGCCTGTGTGAGTACACAAACAAAACATGCCAATCAAATGCTGAATAATGTAATATCATTTATTGAAAGGGACGGAAGAGTTGAAATAATAACGCAGGATATAGAGTATGTCAGCCTGTTTGAGGAATAAAAAGTTCAAAAAGGATAATAGATAACATATAAAAGATAACAGTTAGGTAGATTTCGACTATTTGGCAAAACTTCACTCTGCAGATTTCAAAATTTTATAGTTAAGAATAGAAAGGACTATTTGTTATGGGTTTAACTGAGGAAGAAGTAAATTTGATATTGGATAAATTGGAGGAGATGTATCCTAGTGCAGGGTGCGAATTGGATTACAGGACACCTTTTCAATTGCTGATTGCAGTTGTTCTGTCTGCCCAGACAACAGATAAAAAAGTAAATGAAGTTACGGAACTTCTTTTTTCAGATTACCCTGATCTGGACAGAATGCTGACGTTGTCGGAAGAAGAAATACAGAATATAATCAAGAAAATAGGATTATACAGAAATAAAGCAAAACATATTGTGAATCTGTGCAGGATGCTTAAAATACAATATGAAGGTCAGGTTCCCGGTACATATGATGAGCTGATAAAGCTTCCGGGCGTAGGAAGAAAGACGGCCAATGTGATTTTAAGCAATGCTTTTCATGTTCCTGCTATAGCAGTAGATACTCATGTTTTCAGAGTATCCAACAGAATCGGTCTTGCCGGCTCCAACAATGTATTGGATACTGAGAAACAACTGATGGATGTGGTGCCAAGAGAAAAATGGACGCAGACACATCATATGCTTATCTGGCACGGCAGAAGGGTTTGTTTTGCAAGAAATCCAAAGTGCGACGATTGTAAATTGAAAGATCTTTGCCGGTATAGCAGAAAAGATAATAGATAACAGATCACACTTGTACCTATATTCTAAGTGCACAGTATAGGACAATGAATAATTTAAGCAGAAAGAGGAGGAAAATGAATCAGAATTTAGGACAAAATCATTTTATTTTTGACGGTTGTGATACAGTGGAATTAGCAGGGCAATACGGAACCCCCCTTTATGTTGTATCCGAAGCTATGATTAAAAATAAATGCAGAGAAATCAAAGAGGATTTCCTGTCAAAATACAATAATACAAGAGCGGTATATGCCAGTAAAGCATTTTTAAATTTGGAAATGTGTAAGTTGATCACTTGTGAAGGTTTAGGCTTGGATGTCGTATCCGGCGGAGAACTGTATACGGCGCTAAAAGCAGGTGTTCCTATGGAAAATATTATTTTCCACGGCAACAATAAGAGTCAGGATGAATTGAAAATGGCAGTCTCAAATGATGTAGGAAGGATTGTTGTGGATAATGGTTATGAGCTTGACAGGTTAAATCAAATCACTGAAGAACACAATAAAACAGCAGATATCTTATTCAGAATCACACCCGGTATAGATGCGGATACCCACAAATTTATTTCTACCGGCCAGGTGGATTCGAAGTTCGGAATTCCGATGCATAATAATATGCTTTATGACTATGTTGTTAAATCACAAAACATGAAACGAATTAACCTGAGAGGCTTTCATTTTCATGTAGGCTCACAGCTGCTGAATAATGACGCCCATTTAAATGCTTTGGAAGTGCTGCTACTTTTGATTAGAGGTTTGAAAGACAAATTAGGGTTTGTGACTTCAGAAGTTAATCTGGGCGGTGGTTTTGGCATTTGTTATACTGAAGAAGATGAACAAAGAAATATTCGATATTTTACTGATCCGATGATGGGAAAAATATTTGACTATTGTCAGCGGTATGTGCTTTCAATTCCTCAGGTTATTATAGAACCGGGGAGATGGATTGTCGGTGAAGCAGGTATTACGCTTTATTCTGTAGGGGCAATGAAAGAGATTCCAGGAGTCAGAACCTATGTCAGTGTAGACGGAGGAATGCCGGATAATCCCAGACCGTCACTTTATAATGCAAAATATAAGGCAGTGATTGCTAATAAGTATGATAAAAAAAGAGACAAGACGGTGACCGTTGCAGGTAAATGTTGTGAATCAGGAGATATATTGATAGAGGACCTAAAAGTACCTGCTGTTGAATCAGGAGATATTCTTGCAGTAATGAGTACCGGAGCTTATAATGATTCTATGTCAAGCAATTACAACAAACTGCCGAAGCCGGCTGTCGTCATGGTAAATAAAGGAGAATCCCGTGTAATTGTAAGAAGGGAAACATATGACGACTTAATTGCAAGAGATATATAAAGCAATGAAATGAACAATAAATAATGAATATATAACAATTAAGGAAGCTTTTGAACTATGATCGGCTAAAGTTCAAAAGCTTTTTTTTTCTCAATTATATGGATAAAATATAGTTAATTTTCTTTTTTCATGTCTAATATTTTTTCATGTCTAATATATTGAACTCTTTTGTCTTTTCTTAAAGGGTGATAAAATTGAAATAAATAATGGATGAGAAAGGAGAAAAGAATGAAAAAGGCATATATTAGCCGCATGCAATCACCTATTGGAGAGTTAAAAATTTCTTCATCGGAAGAAGGATTGTGTGGTATTTGGATTGAAAAGGATCCTGATATATTTATCTGGTTGTACAAATATTTTGACATTGTGGAAGAAAGCAGCGAATACAATATAAATATAATAAATCAATTAAAGGAATATTTTAAAGGAGAATTGACAGAATTTCAGGCGGATATTCATTTAATCGGATCCGAATTTCAGAAATCCGTGTGGAAAGAATTTCAAAAGATTCCTTATGGAAGAACGGCCTCATACAAAGATATTGCTGTCAGGATAGGAAAGCCTGCCGGATCAAGAAGTGTAGGCGGGGCTGCCGGTTCTAACAAGATCCCTGTCATAATACCCTGTCATCGTATTGTTGGAAGTAACGGATCATTGACCGGCTTTTCAGGAGGAATTCAAAAAAAAGTTAAACTTTTAGAACTTGAAGGACACATTATAAGGGATGGAAAAATATGGAATGAAGATTAAGACAAGATAAAAGATAATATATAAGGAGTGATAGACAATATGGGCTCAAATCTGCCGTTGATTATTGTTCCCGGATTGTTGGGGACATTGGGAGATGAAATCATACCCGGAACCGGAGATTTTAACTTTGGCCCTGCCGGTATCGTGTACAATGAGTTCATACATAAACTGGAATCCGTTGGGTATAAAAAGGGGAAGAATCTTTTCATTTGCTTTTACAATTGGAAGAAGCCATGTGCCTATAATATGCAAAAATATCTTTCTAAAGAAATCGAGAAAGCTAAAATTAAAACCGGATGCAGTAAGGTGAATGTTATAGCCCACAGTATGGGTGGCTTGGTATCTCGAAGTTATATATGCAGCAGGCAATACAAAAACGATGTTTCCAAGCTGATATTGATCGGATGTCCTAATTCAGGTGCAACAGATGCTTATTATGTATGGGTTGATGGTAAAGTTCCTGAGAGAATTGGATTGAGACCCTTTTTATATAATATTCTGCTGGAAGGGTTTCTTATCATTCATACTTTTATCAGCCAAAATACATCTGTAAGAGAGCTTGTCCATGAAGAATTTAATGGCATTGAAGAGCTTCTGCCTTCGTTGGATTTTGGAAGATATATTTACTATTTGGATAAAGATAAGATTATGAGATATATTCCATATCAGAATTTAAAGTATCAGAATACTTTTCTTGATCAATTAAACAGAAATAAAGAAACTTATGAAAAAAAAGGTGTCCAGACATTTTTGATTTATGGATCGGGAAAAGCAACCGGAAAATATCTTCAACTGGACGATGTTATTTTTGATGAATCCGGGCGTGTTTCTGACCCCGGAAGAGTAATTGGAAAATCCAATTCATATGAAGGAGACGGGACAGTTCTTCAAAAAAGTGCCGAAGAAATGACAGGAATCCGATACTGTATACAAAACGTTTCCCATACAGGGTTAGTGACAAACAGCTTCTCAATCATACATAAAATCCTTTCCGGGAAAACAGTGCCGCATTATACAAAGGCGGAGATTGGAGAAAAAGAGTATCTGGGAATTATTGTTTCCGGTAATGGAAAGATACATATAAAAACGGATCACAGAGTTTTTACTTTAAAAAGGCATTTTCAAATGAAAGACTTATATTATCTGGAGCTCGGAAATTTGAAATGGATTGTTATGGAGGCGAAGAAGAAAACATCGGTTGTCTATTCTTCTGTTGATAATGAAAAGATTCACATTGTTGCAAGCCGCCGTAACAAAATGGAGCACAAAATCATAAATACATCAGGAGCAACAGATATCAAGCTTTGTTGAAAAGATGGGCAAAGAATGCATAAAAGATAATGAAAAAGTAAAAAGGTTTTGATTATCAAAACCTTTTATACTATTTGTACTATTCTTCCTTTTTAAGACAGCATTTTTTATATTTTTTACCACTGCCGCAGGGGCAGGGATCATTTCTTCCGATTTTTTTATCTTTTATAATTGTTTTGGACCGCTTCTGGATCTTTGTTATTTCGCTGATTTTTTCAGGGCTTAGGACGGATTCCCACTGGGGCAATGTAAATAAATAATCGGCTTTTGCATCCAGCATGTTAAAAAGCAGTTTTTCAAAATCAATTTGAAGATCGATTTGAGAATCCTTGTGGATTTCATCCAAATTCAGAGTATTTGTTAAACTGGAGTTAATACCGTCTAAGAATCCCATGAAAAGCACTTCAGTGGTATTATATTTCTCTACAAGATCTATAAAAATACCATTAAAAGGTTTTTGATGATTTTCCAGAATATCTTCATAGATTCTTTTTTCAGTTGCACTGTATTCCTCCCAGAAGGAAGAAAAAGATTCTTCTGTTTGGTTGGATATTATTTCCTGCCATTTTTCGTATATTTTCATTTTCGCACCTCATAATGTATTAGTTTAAATCAGTTTATAGTTTATAGATTGTGGATTAGGATTTCTGCTATCTTTGTAGGGACAGCCCTTGCGGCTGTCCGATAAGAGGTTAGTGAGTAGTGATGGTCAGAAATTTTGATTGTCATCAAAATTTCAACCTTCAATTTTCAATCATAACTCTTAAATTAATAACTATCATCCTTCTATCCTTCTAATCTAAAATTGCCATTAACTATTATTTTTTATCTGTTATCTTTTATCTCTTTCTATCCCTCTATCCTTCCAACCTTTTGACCTTACAACTCTTAGATTTGTTTCTTAAATCAAAATTCTTCGACTCTCAGTATGCTTCGAATCTCTTTTACGGTTTCATCCTTTGTGATTTCTTCAAAGGTTTTGTTTAACTGCTCACGTTTACAATTATGAAGGATGTATATAACAGGAACATATTTTTCGCCCCTTGATCGCTGCATAACTGTTTCTATACTGATGCCGTTGTTACCAAAAGCAGTTGAAATAAAACCCAAGGCACCAGGTTTGTCCTCAACTCTGAAATGAATGTAATATTTACTGGTTCCTTCACCGGAAAGTTGAAGCTGATCGATATTTTCAGGAAAAGAAATGGTTGGATCAAAATTTGTCCCTATTATTTTAGAAATCTCAACAATATCTCCTATAACGGCACTCCCTGTTGGCAATGGTCCTGCCCCTTTGCCGTACAGCATCAGATCATCTACCGCATTTCCTTTTAAAAACAGTGCATTAAATTCGTTGCTTACGGAAGCAAGGGGATGAGAATCCGGGATGAGAGTGGGATGAACGTGGAATTCCAGATGGTTTCCGGTTTTTTTTGCGGTTGCAAGCAGTTTTATTTTATAACCAAACTGAGAGGCATATTCAATATCGTCTTTAGTGATTTTTGTGATGCCTTCCCGTGGAATGTTGTCCGGGCTTACTTCTAAACCGAAAGCAGTAGAAATAAGGATAGATAATTTATATGCAGCGTCTTCACCTTCTACATCCGAAGAAGGATCTGCTTCTGCAAAACCTTTCTCTTGCGCTGTTTTTAATACTTCGTCATATTCTAATCCAAAATCTGTCATTTGAGTAAGGATATAATTGGTTGTTCCGTTTACAATACCCATTAACTCTTCAAACTGATTAATACTTAAAGGCTTTGAAAGCGTATTTATTATTGGAATACCACCCCCAACACTTGCTTCATATCTTAATGCTACATTGTTATCAATTGCAATCTTCATTAATTCTCTTCCGTGAGTTGCAATGACCGCCTTGTTTGCTGTTACCACATGTTTTTTAGAAATCAAAGCTTCCTTCATATATTCATAGGCAGGATGAATACCGCCAAGCAATTCTACAATAATATCAATTTCCTGATCTTTAAGTAATTCGTCTATGGATGTTGTTAAAACCTCCGGCGATACGGATACTTTTCTTTCTTTATTTAAATTGTTTACAAGTATTTTTTTTATGTGCAGTTCTTTTTCTGCTGAAAGGTTTATTTTAGGACCATTTGTTTGAATGATTTCATAGACACCGGTTCCGATATTTCCTAATCCTAATAGTCCTATGTTGATTTTTTTCAATGAAAAATACCTCCTTTTCGTGAATATAACATATTATATTACACTGATAATCGTTTGTCTTTAGAAAAAGGAAATAAAAAACAGAAAAAATACAAAAATAATTAAAAAAGATACAAAAATCAGTATAAAAGATGTTATAATATAAACTCGGTAATGATGATGAAAAAGGTGATAAGATGGCTTTTAATATTGTACTGGTGGAGCCTGAAATTCCGCCTAATACGGGAAATATTGCACGAACATGTGCTGCAACAGGAACACGACTCCATCTTATTAAACCTTTGGGTTATTCTTTAGAGGACAAGTACCTTAAGAGGGCAGGTCTGGATTATTGGAAGTATGTGGACCTGAAAATCCACAACAGTCTGAAAGAGTTCCTGAAGGAAAATACTGGTTCAAAGATGTTTTTTTCAACAACTAAGGGAGATACTCTATATACGGATGTATGCTATGAGAATAACTGTTATATTCTTTTTGGGAAAGAAACAGCCGGATTACCCAAATGGTTGCTGGATACATACCCGGAAAGGAATATCAGGATTCCTATGAGTAAAGAAACCGAAGAAAGATCACTGAACCTTGCAAATTCGGCAAACATCATTCTTTATGAGGCATTAAGGCAGACCGGTTTTAAGGGTTTATTCTGAATACGGAGGAGGAGATTGAAATCATAGTCGGAATTATAGGAGGATTAGGGCTGTTTATATATGGAATGACCATCATGGCAGACGGATTACAGAAATCTGCAGGAGCAAAACTGAAAAAAGCCATTGAGGTCCTCACCACTAATAAAATCATCGGTACAATGATGGGCGCGCTTGTGACTATGATCATTCAAAGCAGCAGTGCAACAACTGTTATGGTTGTTGGATTTGTCAATGCAGGAATCATGTCATTGATACAAGCTACCGGCGTGATTATGGGTGCTAATATTGGGACAACCGTTACAGCCCAGATGGTTGCACTTGATTTAAGTAAAATTGCTCCCGCTGTAGTTGGTATATCTGTTGCAATATGGATTTTTTCTAAAGATAAGAGAACTAAGAATATGGCAGAAATATTTATAGGTTTCGGTGTATTATTTTTAGGAATGGAATTTATGAAAGAATCGTTAAAGCCGCTAAGAGAGATGGAAGCTTTTCATGATATGGTTATTTCATTTGACCCAAATTCTATGAAGGCTTACATTGCTGCTATTTTTATCGGGTTTGCATTTACCGCTTTGGTTCAAAGCAGTAGTGCAACCACAGGAATTTTAATTGCTATGGCATTTGAGGGATTAATTTCTTTGGAAATTGCTTTGCCTATTATTTTTGGAACCAATATCGGAACCTGTGTTACGGCTTTGCTTTCGAGTATCGGTGCCAGCAGGACTGCAAAAAGAGCTGCTGCTATCCATATGCTGTTTAATATAATCGGAACTTTAATCTTTGTTGTATTCTTCAGAAATGTTGCAATTTATATTGCTAAAACCATATCGCCGGATAATGTTGCCCGACAGCTGGCAAATGCACATACATTGTTCAACATCAGTAATACGCTTATTCTGCTGCCCTTTGCAGATTATCTTGTCAAGCTTGCCACTAAGATTATTCCCATTCATGAAGATGAAAAAGATGAATATGTTACTTATCTTGATGTCAGAATGCTCGGTACGCCAAGTATTGCTCTGGGACAGGTGAATAAGGAAATTGTGGGAATGGCCGAGATGGCTTTGGAAAATTATGATTTGAGTATTCATGCGGTAAGCGAAAAAAATCAGAAGTATATTGATAAGGTTTTTAAGATGGAAGAAGTAATCAATGTCAAGCAAAGAAGTATTGAAGAATATTTGGTTAAATTGACCAATCAAAGTCTGTCGTCGCTACAACATGAAAAAGTGAATTTGATGATAGGGATCATCAGTGATATAGAAAGAATCGGGGATCACGCTGAAAATATTGCAGAACTTGCCGATTACAGGATAGAAAACAATCTTCCTTTCAGTGAACAAGCTGTTGAAGAGATCATGATGATGCATCAAAAAGTAATGAAATCATGCAGGCAGGCTGTTGAAGCACTTGAAACAAGCAATGTGGAACTTGCCCGTAAAATTATTTCCCGGGAAATCAGAATAGATGCTATTGAAAAAGATTTGAGAGCAAGCCATATTGAACGGCTAAATAAGAAGCAGTGCTCTACCGGCTCAGGCATCATTTTCTTGGATGCCATCAGCAATATGGAACGAATTGCGGACCATGCGGAAAAAATAGCTTATTTTGTTATTGATACGACTAAATAGTGTGAATCAAAAAGACAGTTGCGATGATTATCGGACTGTTTTTTTGGTATAATTATAGTAAATAATAATATATATAGGAGGAGAATAGTATATTATGAAAAACCATATATATGATGTGATTATACTTGGGGCCGGACCGGCAGGATTATCTGCGGGACTTTATGCAGCAAGAGCCAAAATGAAGACATTGATAATAGAAAAAGGAATCGCCGGCGGATTGATCTTTACTACCAGTGAAGTGGATAATTACCCGGGATCCATGGAAAATGCCACCGGACCGGGACTATCCGAGAGGATGAAACAGCAGGCAGAGGAATTCGGAGCTGAATTTGTAACAGATGAAGTTCTGAAGGTAAGTGTGAAGGAAGATATTAAGATGGTAGAAGGAACCATGAATGAGTATAAAGCCAGATCTCTTATTATAGCAGCAGGGGCTTTGCCGAAAACAATTGGATGTGAAGGAGAAAAGGAACATATTGGACAAGGTGTGTCATATTGTGCCACCTGTGATGGAAGTTTTTTTTCAAGTTTAGAAGTATTTGTTGTTGGCGGCGGTGATGCTGCAGTTGAAGAGGCAGTTTTTCTTACGAAGTTTGCGAGAAAGGTGACCATTGTCCATAGAAGAGATGCGTTAAGAGCGGCAAAATCCTTGCAGGAAAAAGCATTTAAAAATGAAAAAATAGAATTCAGGTTTAACTCAGTTGTAGAAGAAATAAAGGGAGAAGGAGCAGTAGAAACTATAGTTTTTAAAGATACTGTATCAGGTGAATTAACCGAATATAATGCAGATCCAAAAGATGGCATTATCGGCGTTTTTATTTTCATAGGATATACACCTAATACAAAGTTCCTTGGAAATGTAATCAAAACAGACTCTTCGGGATATATCATGACAGATGAAAAAATGGCTACCAATGTAGAAGGTGTTTTTGCAGCAGGCGATATACGGGTAAAACCCTTGAGGCAAGTTGTTACTGCTGTTTCCGACGGTGCCGTTGCAGCTGTAGAGGCGGAAAAATATGTGGAAAGGATGAATGGATAGCAAGAGAAGCCAATTAATAATGAATAATGAATAATTAAGGTAGAAACTATGACTGTGTCATAGCTTCTGACCATAACTGTTATCTGTTATCTGACTCTAAACTTATACCCCTTATAAGGACAGCCGCAAGGGCTGTCCCTACAATATATATTTGCATTTGTCGGACAGCCGCAAGGCCCTACAACTTACACTTATACTTACACTTACACTTACACTTATACATTCACTTGAACATTTCTAAATCTTTTGTAATAGAAGCATATATCACACATTTAAACAATGCAAAAATGATGCCATGTTTGCAAAATTGTTTTGCTGAATCATGTTGAATTATGTTATAATTGAAAGGCAGGCTATAATTGTTTGATTGGGAGGTGGTGAGTAGATGAGACTGGGATTTGACTTGAGTATTGAACAAATTCAAAAACTTGTGATGACACCTGAGTTGATTCAGGCGATACAGATACTCCAATTCAATACACAGGAATTAGAGAGCTTCATTGATGAACAGTTATTAGTAAACCCTTTATTAGATACAAGCACTGCAAATCAAACCGAAAATACTGAAAAGCAGCAGGAGGAAGACACAAAAGAGCCTGAGAATGAAGAAAAACATTATGATGAAGAATACCCTAACGACATGGATTGGAAAGAATATTTCAAAGACTATGACGACATCAGTTACAGGCAGAAAGAGTATCGGGATGAGTCTAAAGAAATGTCCTATGAGCAGTTTGTATCCAATGATATAACTCTATCTGAGCATCTGATGTTTCAATTACAATTTTCTGATGGCAATAAATATCTAAAAAAAGTCGGAAGATATATTATAGAATCTCTTGATCAAAATGGCTATATGACTTTGTCTGTCGAAGAAATAGCAGATAAGTTCAAAGTAGATAATCAAATTATTGAAGATGCCCTGTCTGTGATACAAAGTTTTGAACCGCCGGGAGTTGCAGCACGCAATTTGCAGGAGTGCCTGCTGCTTCAGGTGAAGAATGCTAAAATTGAGGACAAAAATCTGGAAAGCATTATACAGAATCATCTTCATGATATTGCAGATAATAGATTGAATAATATTTCCAAATCATTAAATATACCTGTAGAGGAAGTTCAAAGGTATGCGGATATTATAAAAAAGTTCGAGCCTAAACCTGGAAGGCAATTCAGCTCTGATACGGATATAAAATATATTGTTCCTGATGTAACATTGGAAAAAGTAGGAAACAGGTATATTATCATTGTCAATGATACAACAGCTCCCAGGCTTTACATTAATTCATACTATCGAAGAATGCTGATGGATTCCGAAAAGGAATCACAAATATCCAAATACCTGACAGGAAAGCTGAATTCTGCTTTATGGCTGATAAAGAGCATTGAGCAACGAAGACAAACCATTTATAATGTAGTAAAGACCATCGTAGATTATCAACATGATTTTTTTGAATATGGAAAGAAATATCTTGTCCCCATGACACTTAAACAAGTTGCCGAGGAAGTAGGAATCCATGAATCTACGGTCAGCAGGGCGATCAACGGAAAATACCTTCAGTGCCCGGGAGGGATATATGAAATAAAATATTTCTTTTCAAGCGGTGTTTCCTATGCTCATGGTCAGGGAGTAGCATCTGAAAGTATAAAAACCATGATAAAAGAATTGGTAGATGAGGAAGATCCTAAAAAGCCTCTCAGTGATCAGCAAATAACCAAGATGCTTAATGAAAAGCAAATAGAGATTTCAAGAAGAACTATTGCTAAATACAGAGAAGAAATGAACATTGCATCTTCTTCAAAACGACGGAGATATTAAAAGCTTTATCTGGTTTCAGATAAAGCTTTTTTTAATAAATAAGAATATTATATTCTAAAAATCATAACAATATTTTTAGTTGATTTTGGAAATTAATGTGATATAATTATAGGGACCAAATCATGAAGCATTGGACCTATTAGGTCCCGGGAGGATGGAAATGGAAACGATCTTGTGTGAGGCTCTTAGGATACAGAGTATTATTGTTCCGGAAATGATGACGATTTTTTTCAGAAGATATGAAATACTCAAAACCATTTCATCGCATGGGCCCATTGGACGTAGAAATATATCTGTCTTACTTGGATTAGGAGAGAAAATAGTACGAAACGAAGCCGGGTTTTTGCAGGATAAACTATTAGTACATACAAACAATCAAGGAATGTGTATTACAGATAAAGGTAAAAAGTTATTGGAGGAGGCTGCACCCTGGATAAATAAGTTAAGGGCTTTGGATGATTTGGAGAAAAAATTGGCAGGTGTACTGTCTATAAAAAAGGTGATCATATCTTTTCGTGAGACCAATAACAAAATGATTATCATGCAGGAAACCGGGAAGAAAGCGGCAGAATATCTCAAGTCTATTATTTCTGATAATATGAATATTGGAATTACTGGCGGAACCACAATGGCAGCCACAGTCAAGGAGATGCCGAGATTTAATTTTAAGAATAGAAATATTACCATTATACCTGCAAGGGGCGGACTTGGTGTTGATGTGGAAATTCAGGCGAATAATATTGCTGCAACTTTGGCTGAAAGACTCAACTGTTCGTACCAACTTCTCCACCTTGCAGAGAATTTATCTAAAGAATTACTGGAATCATTGAGAGAATATCCTGAAATAAAAGGTACTATGGAATACATAAAAAAAATCGATACCCTTATATTTGGTGTCGGAAGAGCCGATGTCATGGCTGAAAAACGTCATCTTAACGATTCTCAAAAGATGATTCTTAATGAAAAAGGCGCCGTTGCAGAAGCTTTTGGATATTATTTTGATGAGAAGGGAAAAATAGTGGATGTGGTAAATACCGTAGGAATTACGCTGGAACAGTATAACAAGCTTAAACATATTATCTGTGTTGCATCCGGAGTTGAAAAAGCATCGGCAATACAGGCTGTCAGCAAATTGAATTCTAATCTGGTTTTAGTCATAGATGAGGATTTGGCAAAAGCGATTCTTAACGGTTAGTGATATAGTGATTTTTTTAAAACCAAGCAATCTAATTAAAATCAAAATAAATTATAATTTAAGGAGGAATTATCTATGAGTGTGAAAGTTGGAATTAACGGTTTTGGAAGAATAGGGAGAAATGCTTTTAAAGCGGCTCTTCAGAAAACAAATTTTGAAGTTGTTGCAATTAATGATCTGACAGATCCGAATACATTGGCACATTTGCTTAAATATGACAGTGTCTTTGGAAAATTCGATGGGACAGTTGAATCAAAGGAAGGTGCAATTGTAGTAAATGGAAAGGAAATAAAGATCCTGTCTGAGAGAAATCCTGAGAATCTTCCTTGGAGCGAAATGGGTGTGGAAGTTGTTCTTGAATCAACAGGTTTATTTACTAAAAAGGCGGATGCAGAGAAACATATTAAGGCAGGAGCAAAAAAAGTAATCATTTCTGCTCCGGCCAAAGAAGAAGATATTACGATTGTTCTGGGTGTTAATGAAGAAAAATATGACCCTGAGACACACCATATTATTTCAAATGCTTCCTGTACAACCAATTGTCTTGCACCATTTGCAAAAGTTATAGATGAAAAATTTGGTATTAAAAGAGGGCTTATGACAACTGTTCATTCTTATACAAATGATCAGAAAATACTGGACCTTCCCCATAAGGACCTGCGAAGAGCAAGGGCCGCAGCACAATCCATTATTCCTACAACCACCGGTGCAGCAAAAGCAGTTGCCTTGGTTCTTCCACAGCTGAAGGGAAAATTAAATGGATTGGCAATGAGGGTACCTTCTCCTACAGTGTCTGTCGTCGATCTGGTGTGTGAATTAGGAAAAAGTGCTACAGCAGAAGAGATCAATGCAGCACTGAAAGCTGCTGCAGACAATGAGCTGAAAGGTATTCTGGGTTATAGTGAAGAACCATTGGTATCAGTAGATTATAAGCAAGATACACGATCTTCCATTGTGGATGGGCTTTCTACAATGGTAATGGACGGAAATATGGCAAAAATTATGTCCTGGTATGATAATGAATGGGCATATTCTTTTAGAGTTGCCGATTTAATTTCCTATATCATAGAAAAAGGCATTTAATCAATTGATAATTGACAATTTTAGAACAAATTAAGCATTAAAAAAGGTTTTGTTTTATATATAAAGCAAAACCCTCCTTCAACCTTTTAAATCATAGATAAGTAATCTTAAATCCAATAGATCATTAGGGGGTGGTATTGATGATGAAGAAAAGTATAGAGGATATATCTATAGACGGAAAAATAGTATTGGTCAGGTGTGATTTTAATGTGCCAATGGATGAACAAGGAAATATTACCGATGACAGGCGCATAAGAAGTGCACTTCCTACTATCAGATATCTGCAGAAGCATCAGGCCAAGATTGTTCTGATGTCTCATTTAGGAAGGCCAAAAGGAAATCCGGATAAAAAGTACAGTTTAGAACCGGTATCAAAGCATTTAAGCCTGCTCTTGGGAAGTGAAGTTCTTTTTTCCGAAGATGATTTGGTTGTAAGTGATAAGACGAAAAAAAATGTTAAGGAAATGAAAAAGGGTGAAATAGTACTTCTGGAAAATATGCGTTTCCGTAAGGAAGAAACAGAAAATGATCCTGATTTTTCAAAAGAGCTTTCTTCTTTGGGAGAAATATTCGTAAATGATGCTTTCGGGTCTGCCCATCGTGCTCATGCTTCTACAGCCGGAATTGCAGAGTTTCTTCCTTCCGTATCCGGGTATCTTATAAAAAAGGAACTGGATATTATAGGAAGTGCATTGGAGAATCCTGAAAGACCTTTTACAGCCATTCTCGGTGGTGCCAAGGTGAGCGATAAAATCGGCGTTATCCGGAATTTATTAAATAAAGTGGATACGCTGATCATAGGCGGAGGCATGGCATATACTTTTTTAAAAGCAAAAGGATATGAAGTTGGAAAGTCCATACTCGAAGAAGATAAAATCCAACTGGCAAAGTCCCTGTATGATGAGGCAAAAGCCAAAAATGTAAAATTACTGCTTCCGGAGGATGTAGTAGTAGCTGAAGAATTTAAAAATGAAACGAAATTCAAGTGTGTCCAAAAGGATAAGATTCCCTCTGACCTCATGGGCCTTGACATCGGTAGCCAAACCATTGATATGTTCAGAGAAGAAATCTTGCAATCCAAAACGATTATCTGGAATGGTCCAATGGGCGTATTTGAAATGACGAATTTTGCCAAGGGGACAGAAGCCATTGCAAAAGCATTGGCAGAAAGCACTGCAGTAACGATTATTGGAGGCGGAGACAGCGCTGCTGCAGTAGAACAAATGGGATTTGCCGATAAGATGACACATATCTCTACCGGAGGAGGGGCTTCTCTGGAGTTTTTGGAAGGTATTGAGCTTCCGGGTGTTGCTGCTTTGGATGATAAGGAATAAGTATTAAGGAGAGAACAGAATGAGAAAACCAATTATTGCAGGAAACTGGAAAATGCATAAAACAGCTTCAGAAGCTGTAGATTTTATAAATCAATTCAAAGGATTAATGGGAAACACAGATGTTGAAGTCGCTTTATGTGTTCCCTTTACTCAACTTTGGGCCGTGAAAGAGGCTTTAAAAGGATCAAGTATAAAGATCGGAGCTCAGAATATGCACTATGAAGATAAAGGCCCTTTTACAGGAGAAATATCAGCAGCTATGTTAAAAGAAATCGGAATCGATTACTGTATTATCGGACATTCGGAACGTAGACAGTATTTTGGTGAGACAGATGAAACAATAAATAAAAAATTGCATTCCGCTTTTAAAAATGATATTGTTCCGATTTTGTGTGTAGGAGAGTCTCTTGAAGAAAGGGAAGGGTCTAAAACCGAAGAAGTCGTGAGGCGACAGGTAAATGCGGACTTAAAAGGTTTGGATGCGGAACAGGTATCGCAGTTGATTATTGCATATGAGCCTATTTGGGCCATTGGAACCGGAAAAACTGCGACGCCTGAGCAAGCAAATGAAACCATTGCTCTGATAAGAGAAATTATTAAAGAGATGTTTAATGATGAGATTTCTGAAAAAATAAGAATACAATACGGTGGAAGTGTCAAGCCGGAGAATGCATCAGACATCATGAATCAGGAAGATATTGACGGCGCTCTGGTAGGAGGAGCAAGTCTTAAGCCGAAAGATTTTATAGAAATCGTAAATTTTTAAGGAGGTAAAAAATGTCTACTTACATAGAAGAAGTTTATGCAAGGGAAATACTGGATTCCCGAGGCAATCCGACAATTGAAGTTGAAGTTTATCTTGAAGATGGAAGTATGGGAAGAACCGCCGTACCATCCGGTGCATCTACAGGAGCATTTGAAGCGGTAGAATTACGGGATGAGGACGAGGGAAGATATTTAGGAAAAGGCGTATTGATTGCGGTAGATAATGTAAATGAAATTATAGCTCCGGAGATTGTGGGAATGAATGCTCTGGATCAGACAGCCATCGATACCATTATGCTTGAATTGGACGGTACCGATAATAAAGGTAAACTGGGTGCCAATGCAATTCTTGGTGTTTCCATGGCAGTAGCACATGCTGCGGCTGAATCTTTAAGGCTTCCCTTGTTCCAATATATAGGGGGCGTAAATGGAAAAATTTTACCTACGCCAATGATGAACATACTGAATGGCGGAAAACACGCCGATAACAATGTTGATATACAGGAATTTATGATCATGCCCATTGGAGCTGAAAATTTTCGGGATGCTGTCCGTGTTAGTTCAGAAATCTTTCACAATCTCAAAAAAGTATTAAAAGAAAAGGGACTTAATACGGCAGTAGGGGATGAAGGGGGGTTTGCACCTGATTTATCATCCAATGAAGAAGCCATACAGTCTATTATTGAAGCCATTAAAAAAACAGGTTATACTCCCGGCAGTGATGTGAAGCTTGCTCTGGATGTCGCTGCAACAGAACTTTACGATACGGTTTCTCATAAATACAGGTTCGAAGGTGCTGAAAAGACTTCCGAAGAGATGGTGGAGTATTATGAGATGCTGACAGAGAAGTATCCTGTTATATCCATTGAAGACGGTCTTGCAGAGGACGATTGGGATGGATGGAAACTATTAACCGAAAGACTTGGGAAAAAGGTTCAATTAGTTGGGGATGATCTTTTCGTAACCAATACTAAGAGGCTGTCAAAAGGTATCGAAATGGGTGTTGCCAATTCTATCCTCATAAAGGTGAATCAGATCGGTACCCTTACAGAGACTTTAGATGCAATCGAAATGGCTAAACGAGCCGGATACACGGCTGTTGTTTCACATCGTTCAGGAGAGACTGAAGATGTTACCATTTCTGATCTGGTCGTTGCGACAAATGCAGGGCAAATAAAAACCGGTGCACCATCCAGAACAGACCGGGTGGCAAAATATAATCAGTTGATACGGATTGAAGAACTGCTGGACTATACAGGAGAATATGCGGGGCCAAGTGCTTTTTACAATTTAAGATAGACCTAAAGCCGAAAGTTTTCTTTCGGCTTTTTCATTGATAATATGTATAATTTATTCTATAATTGATTTACGATACATGATAAATTAATAGAATATGCCAGTAGTCAGGATTTAAAATCGAATCTTAATTTGCAATTCATATTTCATGCCCACAGCCAAATGATAGACCTTCTATTATTATTATTAGTATTATTTTAAAGGCACTGCATTAACTCATTTCAACAGTATTCGTATGATATGCTAAAATTCAAAGATCAACAGTTGAGCTAAAATGAATATCAACTCATACAAATTCTATTTTTAAAATAGGGGTGGTTTATTTTGGAAGATTGTTTATTACCTGCAATTTCCATTGATGAGAATATGATTATAAAAAAATGGTACAGATTTGTAAAGTTCGGGGAAAAGCCAACAAATTTAAATGAAAAGATCATTGATTCGTGGAAAAGAAGTAAAGAATTAAAGATAGATGCTTATGGAGAAGGAAAATCTCATATTATATTGGCCCCTCGCGAGTTGAAAAAGAAGCTTGATCGATATAAAAAGCTGATTGGTTTCATTTCACCCTATATAGATAATATCGATAAAATCATAAAAGACCTCGGTTGTATTGTTTTTTTAACTGATAATGAAGGGAATATTCTATATGTATCAGGCGAAGACATTGTCCTGAAGGATTTTGCACGAATGTATAATTTTAGAGAAGGCGTTGCTTGGAGTGAGAGAGCAGTTGGAACGACAGCTGTTTCCATGGTTATGATAGAAGGAAAACCTGTGCCTTTCATGGCTGATGAAAAATATTGTTATGAATTGAAAAAAAGGGCATGTGCAGCGGTTCCAATTCGAAATATTGAGGATGAGATTGTAGCAATATTAGGAATTGCGGCTACTACTCCAATACAAAACCCTCAGCTTGTAGGGATACTAATGGCTGTCGAGATGGCTGTTGAGAACCAGTTGCGAATGCTGAAGATGAACGAAAAAGTACGTATTGTAAACGAATATTATAAAACTATTTTTGATTCTGTTTCAGATGCAATAGTAGCAGTAGACCGTGATGGTATAATTACTGATATTAATCAGACTGCAAAAGAAATACTCAGAGAAGATACGGATAAGTTAATAGGAGAAAAAGTAAAAGACGTGTTAGGTTTTTATCCTGTCATATTAGACGTATTGAAAACAGGAAAAGAATTATCCGTTAATAAAACATTGATCGATACTAAAAACAAGAAAATGCATTATAAAATAAAAAAAGTAATTCCTATTATGGATAAAGATAAGGTGAATGGCTGTATTAATATTTTTGAAAAAGAGGGCATAAGAAAAAGTAAGAATACAGCAAAATTTAACTTTTCAAACATTATTGGTAAGAGCGAAGAGATAGTTAAAGTCAAAAATCAGGCAGAAGTTGCATCCAAAAATGATTACAATATACTGATTATCGGTGAAAGCGGTACCGGCAAAGAACTTTTCGCACAGGCAATCCATAATGCCAGCACCCGTTCTAATGGGCCTTTTATACCTGTAAACTGTGGTGCAATTCCTAAAGATTTAATTGAAAGCGAATTTTTCGGATATGAAGCAGGTGCTTTTACAGGTGCCAATAAAAATGGTAATCCGGGAAAATTTGAAAATGCTAAGGGCGGAACAATTTTTCTTGATGAAATAGGAGAGATGCCTGCTAATTTACAGATCAGACTCCTGAGGGTACTCCAGGAAAGAGAAATAACCCGGATAGGGGGTAATGAAATTATTCCCGTAGATGTAAGAGTTATTGCTGCTACCAATAAAGATTTAATTCATGAAATCAAAAAGGGCAATTTTAGAGAAGACCTATTCTGGAGACTGAACGTTATACAGATTCATATACCATCTCTCAGCCAAAGAAAAAAAGATATTCCTTTACTAATGGAGTACTTTATAAATAAATATGCCCGGGACTCTTCAAAATGCATATTGGATAAAAAAGCACTCAACATTCTTATGGATTATCAATGGCCTGGAAATGTTAGAGAATTAGAAAATACTGTGGAACGGATTCTTGCTTTTTTATCCGGCGATACAATTTTGCCGGAGCATCTTTCGGATTATATGATCTCACCCGGTAAATATAATTATTATGATAAGGATTGCTCACTGGATGAAGCAGAGAGACAAATTATCAGCAGGGTTTTGGACGAATGCAAAGGAAATATCACTAAGGCAGCCATTCAATTAGGAATATCCAGACCGACACTATATAGAAAACTTAAAGATAGGGGTATATCGTAACATTAATTATCATTTGTAATATAATTTTACATCATTTTTCAGGCCGTTTTAGTTAGGATAATGGAAAACAACCTTTTTTCAAGGTTGTTATTTATTTACTTAAATTTTCTTATTATGGCATATCAATTGCTTTTAGTATGTGTGTGAAGAGAAAACTTAATAAGGAGGTGAATGATAAAAGGAGACTTTCTTTTCAGTAATTAAACTATAAGAAGGAGGTAAATTAGTGAAAGAAAATAATGAAAAAAAGCAGGCAGAATACATTCTTGGAACCGATAGCCAACAGGAATGGAAGCGTGATTACTTTTTTGATCCAAGAGGGGTAGGATTTCTTGAACCAGGCATTGTGGGTTTGGACGATTCAAAGATGAGTGCATATAATGTGGCAAAATCTTCATATCAAATACATCCTGAAGTATTTAATATGGATTATTTGACAAAAGCCACCGGACTATCAAAGGATGATATCGTTAAACGCATGCACAGACTATATGATGAGCATTTGATTATGTTTGTTATGAATCCGGCAACTCAGGTTTATGGTTGGGGCCTTTACTATTGGTTTGTAAAGCTAAAAGAAGGAACAACCAAAGAAGAAAAGTCAAAATTATCAGAGTGGTATCAGAATAAGGACGACATATGTACGGGATTCGAAGCAAAAGGGGATTTTGACTTTTTTAATGGAAACCATATGAGGGTTCTGGATAATCTTATATCAAGTGTTATAGAACCTTGGAAGAATAATCCGGAGGTTGAGTTTGCTCATATATGTCCTATTCGACGTGACATCCGTGAATCACATATCAATATGTGGGATGCAAGGCCGGATACATACAGACAGGACTATTGGGGCGGAAATCAATTAGAAAAACTTGCCAAAATGCAGAATCTAATGGATTTGAAAGATTTGAAATTGTTCCAGGCACTTAATGCTAAGCGGCCTGTTGAAGAATATTTTGATTTTGAGGTATTGTCAAGAATCTCAGGATTGGATCCTAACGATATGAAGATAGGAATAAAAGAGATAGTAGAAGAAAAGCGTATCTTAGTTCCTGTATTCTTCTTGAATTTCATGAAATTGAATTTAACCAATCATATGTTTGTTATTCGAACATTTCAAAATATTCCATGTTATCGCAAAGCCCAGATCGCTGATGAATTATCCCAGATTGCCGATTATAATGTTGTTCTTGAATTTTCTGATTCTTTTTATGATATTTTAGTATGTGCCTATAATGAAATATCAGATATCAATGCATTAAAAGAAAATATTTCAAGTTATGCTTAAATAGAAGATATAAAAGAAGCAGATATAACAAGGATGTACAGACGTTGGGTCTGCCGCTTGGACGAAAAAAACGGATTTTGGGAAGAATGTGTTTTCACAGACGACTTTCTTGAAGATCGTACAGTAGGGCAAGAACCGGAAAGATGTTTATTTAGTAAGGAGGGGATGGAATGAAAATAAATGTTCCCCGTAAGTATGTTATAGATAATCTGAAGTATGCCTTGAATCCCGCATCTATTGCAGTAGTAGGAGCGTCCCGGTATGACGGAAAAGTCGGATATAAGGTCATTGAGGGATTAAATAAATGGGGCTATAAAGGCACCATATACCCTGTAAACCCAAGAGCAGAGAAAGTTCATGGGCTGAAAGCCTATAAAACCATAACCGAAATACCCGGACCGGTAGACTTGGTGTTTGTTGCTGTTCCGGCCCATTTGGTAAAAATGATACTGGAGCATGCAGTGACAAAAAAGGCAAAGATTGCAGTTATCGCAACCAGCGCTTTTAAAGAAATTGGGAGGGGTGTTCTACAAGATGAGTTGACACAATATTGCCGTGACAATAAACTTCCGTTGATAGGGCCCAATCTTGTGGGGATGGGAAGTCCTTATCTCAATTTCAACTGTGGATTCATTCCATATCTTCCCGTTGAAGGTCCTGTGGCTATGATTTCTCAGTCAGGGGCTAACCTTCTTGCCGCCCTCGGAACTTCCCAAATGCTGAACTTTGGCATGAGTTTTTTTGTAGGCTTAGGAAATAAAGCGGATGTGGATTTTTCAGAGTTTATTGCCTATGGTGCTGAAGATAAGAATACGCATTGTATTTCTACTTATATAGAAGGACTGGATTGCCCGGAAGCTTTTATGCAGGCCTGTCAAAGTGTAGTTCCTAAAAAACCGGTAGTTGCCATCAAAGTTGGTGGATCACAAATAGGTGTTAAGGCAGCCTTTGCACATACTGCATCAGAGAATGAGGGTACAAACGATGCACATTATGACGAAATATTTGAAAAAGCTGGAGTTATTCGGGCAACAACTTGGCAGGAATTTTTAGATGTTTCATTAGCTTTGGGATTGCAGCCGCCATTAAAAAGCGATAATGTTGTTATGATCACTAATGGTGGAGGATCCGGATTATTATCATGTGACCATTTTGAAAGAATGAACATGCCGATGCGAGAACTTAAAGATATCTCGCCACAATTAGTAGACAGAATAAGGGCCTATATGCCAATGTTTGGTTCGCCTTTAAATCCTGTTGATATTTCCGGAACAGCAAGTCCCAAAAACTATAAAGGAGCCATTACCCAAGCAGTTCGTGACCCGAAGGTTGATGCGATATATGGTTCGATTTGCCCGACGTCTGTGACAGATGTATCTGCTGTCACGAATATCTATATAGATATTTATGATACATATAAATACCTTGGAAAACCATTTATTATGGAGGCTCAGGGAGGCGAAGAGTGTAATGAAGCCATCATGAAATTAAGAAAGCATGGGATCCCTGCATATCCGACTCCGGAGCAGGCAGTAAATGCCATAGTCGCATTGAGAAAGTATGGAAAGATAAAAGAAAAATTCAATAAATAGGCATATGGGAAAATATGTATAAGACTTGCATAAATCATTGGTTTTAAGGCACAATATTAAAAAGCTTATTGCGAGCATAAAGAGCAATAAGCTTTTTAGATATATTTGAGTCATTATAAACAAGTTCTTGTATCAAATGGAGTTTTTACCCTTTCGGGTACAAGCGAATTATCAAACATCGGATAAATATATACATTGATTTTAAATAGTGCATATGATATAATTTTTCTGCTGATTTTTAAGCGATATTTGTATATATTAAGTGTGATAATAATATCATAAAAATCAAATCATTCATTATATTATTGTTCCGGGGAGGTGTATTGATGAGAATATTTCTGATGATTTTCCAGGTGATAGCATCGTTGATTTTGATTGCAAGTATTTTAATGCAGTCAGGAAAAAGTGCCGGATTGTCCGGTTCTATCGGCGGCGGTGCCGAACAGCTGTTTGGAAAGAAAAAAGGAAGAGGATATGAGGCACTTTTAAGCAAGATTACAACTGTCGGTGCAATTATATTCATTGTTTGTTCATTATTACTGGTAACAATAGAATAAATAACTAAACGTACTGTGCTTAACATGAATTTACCTTTCAAATATCATTAAAATCAATCTAAACATAAAATAAGGAGGCAGTATAAAAATGGGTTATGAGATACTTGCGCCTATTGCAGGAATTGTAGCACTTGTCTTTGCCTTTCTTCTTGCCGGCTATATAGGCAAAGTCGATGAAGGCACTGACAGAATGAAAGAAATATCATCCTATATTCGTGAAGGTGCAATGGCTTTTCTTACAAGAGAATATAAAGCTCTTGTTATATTTGCAGCAATTTTGTTTGTTGTACTTGGTTTTGGAATTGGCTGGGGAACAGCAGGAACATTCCTTATAGGCGCTTGCTTTTCTGCACTTGCAGGATTTTTCGGAATGAGGGTTGCCACAAAAGCAAATGTTCGAACAGCCAATGCAGCCAGAGAAGGCGGCATGAACAAAGCTTTAAGTGTTTCCTTCAAGGGCGGAGCTGTTATGGGGATGTCAGTTGTTGGACTTGGTCTTCTTGGAATCGGCGGGCTTTTTGCGGTTCTTGGATTAGATAAAATCGGTATTATTACAGGATTTAGTTTGGGTGCTTCTTCCATTGCTCTTTTTGGACGAGTTGGCGGCGGTATTTATACAAAGGCAGCAGACGTAGGTGCAGATCTGGTGGGCAAGGTTGAAGCCGGTATCCCTGAAGATGACCCAAGAAATCCCGCGGTTATAGCCGATAATGTGGGAGATAATGTTGGAGATGTTGCCGGAATGGGAGCAGATTTGTTTGAATCCTATGTTGGTTCAATTGTTTCTGCAATCACACTTGCCGTAATGCTTCCGGAAATTGATCCATTAAACGGATCCATTTTTGCTCTTTTACTTGCAGCTTCAGGCATCATTGCTTCCATAATCGGAACTTTATTTGTTAAGGGTGATGAGAATTCTAATCCTGCAAATGCTTTGAATAAGGGTACATATGTCAGCGGATTGGTGGTCTTAGTGGCTGCTTTTGTAATGAGCAGGACATTTTTTGGAAATTTGAATCCTTTCTATGCGGTTGCAGCAGGATTAATAGTGGGAATTCTTATCGGAAAGATCACAGAAATATATACTTCCGGGGATTATAAATTTGTTAAAAAAATTGCACAGCAGTCTGAAACGGGTCCGGCAACAACGATTATCAGCGGATTTGGTGTAGGAATGCTGTCAACAGCATGGCCGATACTCTTAATTGCCGTAGGCATCCTTGTTGCTTTTAAACTGGAAGGCTTATATGGTATTGCTCTGGCTGCTGTGGGAATGCTGTCGACAGCAGGGATCACAGTTGCTGTAGATGCATATGGGCCTATAGCCGATAATGCCGGAGGTATTGCAGAAATGTCCGAACTTCCAAAGGAAGTCAGACAAATCACAGACAAACTGGATGCAGTAGGAAACACAACTGCAGCAATAGGAAAAGGGTTTGCTATCGGATCAGCTGCTTTAACGGCTCTTGCGTTGTTTGCTTCGTATTCACAGGTTGTTGGTCTTACTTCTATTGATATTCTGAACCCTAAAGTGGTTGCAGGACTTTTTATAGGCGGGATGCTTCCATTCCTGTTCTCAGCCCTTACAATGGATGCTGTGGGACGTGCTGCCAATCAAATGATTGAAGAAGTTAGAAGACAGTTCAGAGAAATTCCCGGAATTATGGAAGGTACGGGAAAACCCGAGTATGCTAAGTGTGTTGATATCAGTACGGCATCAGCATTAAAAGAAATGTTGGTTCCCGGAATCATGGCGGTTGTTGCCCCAATATTAATAGGATTCATTCTGGGGCCCGAGGCTTTGGGAGGTTTGCTTGCAGGAGCGCTTGTAGCCGGTGTCTTGGTTGCGATTATGATGGCCAATGCAGGCGGTGCCTGGGACAATGCCAAGAAATATATTGAAGAAGGCAATCATGGCGGTAAAGGCAGTGAAGCACATAAAGCTGCTGTGGTAGGAGATACCGTAGGTGACCCTTTCAAGGATACATCAGGTCCTTCCATCAATATACTGATTAAGCTAATGACTATCGTGGCCGTGGTATTTGGTCCTTTGTTCATAAACGGCGGACTTCTATAGGATTTATTCAAGTTTTAGTATTTGAGGAGTTATTTTGTACTTATCTTGGAAGATAAAAATGGGGGAGAAATTCAAGGTTTAAGGTGCAAAATAATTCAATGAAACAAAAGGAACCGAAACGGAAGGGACGGTTCTTTTTGCTTACCTCAACAAAAGTGAAACAAAAAGAACCGTCCCTTCCGTTTCGCCCTCTGTTTATGGAAATTATTTCTTAAATTTTTGTTTAAAAATTTAATAATATGAAATAATAAAATATGAAAGGAGAGAGTATATTATGAAAAGATTATCTATGCTTTTTGTTCTTTTACTTATTATCTCATTGATTTCATTAGGGTGTGCCGGCGCAGACAATGATGCCGACAATAATAATCCGGACCAAACCCCTATTGAAGAAGAAGGAGAGGGAGCCATCGAAGAGGGTAACGAAACAGAAGACGAAAACCAGGAGCAGACAATAGAAGGTACCTTTACCGGATGGATAGACAATAATAGTTTTGAAGTTATGGTAAACGATACGCCCTATGCCATAAGAATTAGCGAGGATGTTACCATGCCGGACGATACCCTTGATGGTAAAAATGTCCGTGTTACTTATGTGACCAATGATCAGGGACAAAATATTATCAAAGAAATAGAAGTAATCGGATAAGGAAAAACAGAGAAAGCACTTCGCTGTCTGCGAAGTGCTTCTTCTATTTTTTCTTTAACTCTTTATGATATAATTACAAAAAAAGGAAAGAATAATGCTGTACAATAAATTTAACGGAGGGGAAAATGGATATTGACAAAAAAATTATAGAAGTACTTAGTAATAAGAATTATAGCCCTATGACAGACGAAGCTATTATCAGTCATCTGGATATAGAAAGAACTCAAGTGGGTAAGTTTCTTGCAGAATTGGACAGATTGGAGCAAGAAGGTATTATATTTAAGACTAAAAAGAATAAATATGTGCTGCCAAGCAGGATTAATCTGGTGGTAGGCGTACTGAGAATGAACAGAAAAGGCTTCGGCTTTGTACTGCCGGAAAGTGATGATAAAGATGATGTTTATATTTCTTCAGGTGAAATGAATGGGGCAATGAACGGAGATAAAGTTGCTGTAAGGTTGCTGTATGATAAAGAGGGCGAAAAGAACAGAGAAGGAGAAATTATAAAAATCATTAAAAGAGAAAATTACGAAGTAGTGGGCACCTTTGAGGGAGGTAATCGTTTTGGATTTGTTATTCCTAATGATACCAAACTGGGGACGGATATATTTATCCCGCAGGAAAATATCAAAGGAGCCGTAACAGGTGACAAGGTTGTAGCAAAAATAGTAGTATGGCCTGAGAAAAGGAGAAGTCCTGAAGGGAAAATAATTGAGATTCTGGGAAAAGAAGATGAAGCAGGTACAGATATTGCTGCTATCATTCGGCAGTATAAGCTTTCGGAAACTTTTCCGCAGAAAGTCCGTACAGAGGCGGACAATATTCCCGTAGAGATACCGCAGGAGGAGATTATAAAGCGTAAGGATTATCGTAAAAAAAGTATTATTACCATAGACGGGGCAGATGCCAAGGACTTGGATGATGCTGTTTCTGTAGAGAAAATGAGCAATGGGCATTACCTTTTAGGTGTACATATTGCCGATGTCAGCTATTATGTAAAAGAAAAAGGTTATTTGGACAAGGAAGCATTAAAAAGAGGGTGCAGTGTTTATCTGATTAATAAAGTATTACCGATGCTTCCTGAGAATCTTTCCAATGGCGTTTGCAGTCTTAATCCTAAGGCAGATAGGCTGACACTTTCTGTAGAAATGGAAATCGACGCTTCAGGGAAAGTCTTATCCCATAATATATTCAATAGTATTATCAATACAAAAGAGCGAATGATTTATACAGAAGTATCCGATATTCTGGAAAATGAGGATGAAGAGTTGATCAACAGGTATCAGCATATTTATAATGATTTATTACTCATGAAGGAACTTGCGGAAATCCTTAATAAAAGCAGGGATGAGAGAGGCAGTATAGACTTTGATTTTGATGAGGCCTATATTCATTTAAATGAACAAGGAATTCCTATAAAGGTCGAGACTGCCGAAAGAAGAATTGCCAATAGAATTATTGAAGAATTCATGTTAAAGGCCAACGAAACCATAGCAGAGCATTTTCACTGGATGGATATGCCTTTTATATATAGGGTACATGAGGAGCCGGAAATAGAAAAAATCAATGAATTTAAGAAGTTTATATATAATTTCGGCTATGCGTTAAAAGGGAATCCGGACACGATCCGGCCTAAAATGCTTCAGGAAATCACAAAAAAAATAAAAGGAAAAAGGGAAGAAAATGTGATTAGTACCGTCATGCTGCGCTCTTTGAAAAAAGCTTTTTACTCTCCTCAGTGTCTGGGGCATTTTGGACTGGCAGCAGAATTTTACTGTCATTTTACATCACCTATAAGAAGATATCCTGACTTAATGATTCATCGCATTATTAAAGAGACCATCGAAAACGGACATTTGTCTGAAAAAAGAATAAGACAGCTGGATAATATGGTGGAAGAGGCTGCCAGAAAATCCTCGGAAGCGGAAAAGAATTCCGAGAACATCGAAAGGGAAGTGGAAGACCTTAAGAAAGCCGAATATATGTCGGAGCATATAGGAGAAGTATTTACAGGTATTATCAGCGGGGTTACCTCATTTGGTGTATTTGTTGAGCTTGAAAATACTATTGAAGGATTGGTAAGGATCAGCAGTATTGATGATGATTACTATATATATAATAAAGAAAAGTATCAGCTTGTCGGTGAAAGAACAAAGCGGGCTTTTTCTTTGGGAGATCAAGTGACCATAAAGGTTACCGGTGTGAACATTCCCAACCATGAGATTGATTTTGAATTAAAAAATCCTCAGCAATAGAAAAAATAATGATTAATAATTTTTCCTAAAAATGTACATCCTAAAAGAGGAAAGAATTTTTTAGGAGGAAATCTAATGAAAGTAAAAGATTTAATGACCAGTAATGTCCTTTATGCAAAACCGGATACATCTCTTGAGGAAATCGCACAATATATGAAACAACATGATGTAGGTTCTATACCTGTATGCAATGATAATGGCGAAGCTGTTGGAATTGTAACAGACAGAGATATTGTTTTAAGAGCAGTTTCTTCAGGAGTCCAGAAGGCTACTGCCCGTGATGTCATGAGCAGCAATCTTGTATATGCAGATTCTAACACCAATGCCCATGAAGCAGCAAATCTTATGGCAAAAAATCAAATCAGAAGACTGCCGGTGGTGGAAAATAATAAACTTGTTGGAATGCTTGCCATGGCAGATATCGCGAGAAAAAATATTTATGTTGATGAAGCTGGAGACGCCTTGAGTGCTATATCAAAACCGGGTCATTTCAGCTAGGTTTTCTTTACCCTGTAAAGATGCTTTTTCAAACAAGGAAAAGCATTCTTTTTATTTTATGAAGTGGCAGTTTATGTATATATGGGAAGGACATTCTGTTATAATAAATTTATAGAAGAGTATTTAGGAGTGATTGGAGATGAACAATAATATGATCAAAGTTGAAATAAAATGGAAGAGTCATTGCATGAAAAAGAATGTCAAGATAGGAGTGCATATTAAGGAATTATTACCGTTGGTAAATACTGAATCTGCATCAATTATTGTTGCGGCAAAGGTGAACAACAACATCCGGGAGCTGACTTATACATTATCAGAAGATTGCCGGATAGAGTTCATTGATTTATCCAATTTGGACGGTAACAGGATTTATCAAAGAAGTTTAAGTTTTATTTTTATTAAAGCTGCCAGAGAGATTTTAGGAAATTGTTCTGTGACCATTGAACATTCTTTAAGTAAAGGCCTGTATTGCGAAATAAAATATTCAAGGGAAATAAATGAAAAAGATGTAGAGGATATTAAAGCACGAATGAAAGAAATCATTGATCAGGATATCCCTTTTGACAAAGAAGAGATGAAATGCAGCGAGGCAATGACTATTTTTAAAGATCAGGGAATGGATTCCAAAGTAAAACTCCTGAAGTTTAGACAAAAAGATTATATAAAAATATACACTTGCGGATGGCTCAAGAATTATTTTTATGGCTATATGGTTCCCAGTACAGGGTATGTTAAAATATTTGATCTTAAATTCTACAAACCGGGTGTCATACTCAGATTTCCTCAAACCGATAATCCAAGCTGCTTGCCGGATTATTTTGAACAGAATAAGCTTGCCGGAATATTCAAAGAAGCTGAAGATTGGGGCGACCTGATGAAGCTTTCTTATGTATCCGATTTAAATGAAAGGATAGAAACAGGGACATATGAGGAAGTTATAAGAATAGCTGAAGCATTACATGAGAAAAAGATCGCCCAAATTGCAGACCGGATTAATAAGGATACGAAAAGAATTATTCTGATTGCCGGACCGTCTTCATCCGGAAAGACGACTTTTGCCCAAAGGCTGTCTATACAATTAAAAGTTAATGGTTTGGATCCCATTGCTTTTTCTACAGATGACTATTTTGTAGAAAGGGAACAAACACCTGTAGATGAAAACGGTGAATATGATTATGAATCTTTAAAGGCTCTTGACTTAGATTTATTTAACCAACATCTGAAAGATTTAATAGCAGGAAAGGAAGTTGATCTTCCCGTTTTCAATTTTATCGAAGGGAAAAAAGAATTTGGAAAGCGGATTCTAAAGATTTCGTCAAATCAACCTATTATTATAGAAGGTATTCATGGCTTGAACGATAAATTAACGGAAAAAATTCCGGATCATGATAAGTTCAGGATCTATGTCAGTGCTTTGACCCAGTTGAATATTGATAATCATAATCGTATTCCCACTACTGATACAAGATTATTAAGGCGAATCGTCCGTGACAGTCAATTCCGAGGACATTCTGCCAAAACAACATTGCAGCTTTGGACATCTGTCAGAAGAGGAGAGGAAAGAAACATATTCCCATTTCAGGAACATTCGGATGCTATGTTTAACTCTGCTTTGGTCTATGAATTGGCGGTTTTGAAAAAATATGCAGAACCCTTATTAAATGAAATCAAAGAAGATGAAGAAGAGTATGTTGAAGCAAAACGCTTGTTAAAATTTCTAAGCTATTTTTTGTCCATTGAAAATGAAAACGCCATATTGAATAATTCCATCATAAAAGAATTCATTGGAAGAAGTTGTTTTTATGACTGAAAAAAAATATCAGTATCTGCTTGGATGTCATTTGTCTTCTTCAAAAGGATATAGGAGGATGGGAGAAACCGCAATAGCTATCAAAGCCAATACTTTTCAGTTTTTTTCCAGAAATCCCAGAGGCGGTGCTGCAAGATCACTGAACCAGCCGGACTTGGATGCGTTGGGAGTGCTTTTAAAAGAGAATAACTTTGGGAATGTGTTGGTACATTCTCCATATACATTGAATATGGCTTCGGCAAACCCCAAATCCAGGGAATTTGCGAAAATGGTTTTTAAGGATGATATGAACAGGATGAGAAAAATGCCCTGTAATTTATATAATTTTCATCCCGGAAGCCATTCAGGACAAGACCGGAAACAAGGAATCTGTCAAATTGCCTGGATCATCAACGATATCCTTACTGAGGATATGGATACAATAGTTTTACTTGAAACAATGTCCGGCAAGGGCAGCGAAATAGGACATACTTTTGAGGAATTAAGAGATATAATAGACAGAGTTGAATTATCTGAAAAAATGGGAGTATGCTTGGATACGTGTCATCTTTTCAGTGCCGGTTATGATATTGTCAATGATTTGGAGTGCGTTTTAGAAGCCTTTGAAAATGTTATAGGAATTTCAAGAATCAAGGCAGTCCACCTAAATGACAGCAAGTATCCTTTTAATAGTAAAAAGGACAGACATGCGGAAATTGGTAAAGGAAGCATTGGATTGGATGCAATCATAAGATTTGTGATTCATCCCCAATTAAAGCACCTGCCCTTTATACTTGAAACTCCTCTTGATACAAAAGGCCACGGGGATGAAATAGCCATGCTCAGAGAAGTTTTGTCCTGAAGCGGACATAAGGAGGCTTTCAATGAAACAGAAAGTAGAAATTTTGGATTATAGGCTCCTTAAATTGCTGATAAGAAAGTATCTGAGCGCAAGGTTTAATATAGACGATTCAAATCATTTTTGCAAAGATTATGAACCCCCTTGCCTTATGATTTCCAATCATATTACCAACTATGATCCGTTTATTATAGCGGCTTATACAAAATACCCACTTCATTTTGTTGCTTCCGACCGACAATTTATCCATCCTGTAAAAGGCTTTTTTCTCAGGCGTTATGGTGCCTTGCCAAAAACCAAGTTCAGAAACGACTATCATGCCATAAAAGATATACAGAGAATTATTCATGATGGAGGGGCTGTCGGGCTTTTCCCGGAAGGCAGAAGGAACTGGGACGGAAGGACCGGTGAATTGGTTTTTTCTACGTCAAAGCTTATTAAATTGTTGAATATAGATGTTATTGGAGTAACCATCAAAGGAGGGTATCTTTCTCAACCCAGATGGGCTTTAAATTCCAGAAAAGGCAAGGTCTTTCTATCCAGTAGAGTATTGATAAAAAAAGATTCTTTACAGAATATGAGTTATGAAGATATTTATAAAGTTATAAGCCGGGGGATCATGCATGACGAATATAAATTCCAAAGTAATAAAATGATCCGATATAAAGGGAAAAACCTGGCAGAAAAACTTGAATTGGGTTTATTTATTTGTCCCGTTTGTAAGGACATAGATTCTTTGCGTTCCAAAGGAAATATTTTTAAATGTATGTCCTGTGAAGCAACATGGGAATATGATGAATTCGGATTTCTCCAGTCCCGGTTTAAGTATTTTTCAGACATAAAGGAGTGGAATCAATGGCAAATCGGGGTTTTAAAGGATTATCTCAGAAAAGACGCTGTAATTCAGGCAGAGAGTGTCAGAGTGTTTTCAAGCAGCAGATTGAAACCTTTTACCAGAGAAGGAGAAGGCAGTATTAAAATCCGGGGAAATGTTTTTTTGTTTGATTCTTTACAGAGCCCTTTAACGATACATATTTCCGACATTGACGGCATTAATGTTCAATCCAATGATATGCTGGAGTTCTATAATGGGAAAAAACTCTACAGGGCCGTATTTCTGGATGGGTATTCTTCTGCCTATAAGTGGGCATTATCTCTTAATATGATTAAAAGTAATTTTGGTTGATCTGAATATGATGAGAAAGGACTGAATGATGAGCGAACAATGGGGATTTATAATGGATTTCATGTATATATCTGTTTGCCTTGCTGCGGCATCTATTCTTAAAACGAAGATAAAAGTATTTGATAAATACATTATTCCTACATCGATTATTGCCGGTTTCATAGGATTGCTGGCAGGGCCGCAGGTTTTAGACGTTTTTAAAACTCAATCTCAAAATTTAGAGGGAATTGTCTACCACATGTTATCGATAGGGTTTATTGCCATGGCTCTTAAGGAAAGACAAAAGAATAAAACGAAAGAAGTCATCAGTACCGGGTTGTTCATTGTTTCAACTTATTTGTTTCAGGCAATTATCGGATTTGTTATTGCCATAATACTGATGCTTTTTTTATACCATGAATTGTTTCCCGGCATCGGCCTGCTCCTCCCTTTAGCTTATGGACAGGGGCCAGGATTCGCCTATTCTATCGGAAGCCAGTGGGAGAAAATGGGGTTTGAATATATGGGGAATGTAGGCCTTGCTCTTGCCACACTGGGATACATATGGGGTAGCATCGGAGGGATTTTGATGCTGAACTATTTGATCAGAAAAAGACATTTTACTATTAAGAATGACCTGAAAAAAAGAAAGATTAATCATATCACAGAATTATCCGAAGCAGGCGATGTTCCTCTTAGCCAATCCATGGATAAGATAACCATTCAATTAGCCATTATCGGTGCAATCTATTTTATAACCTATATGACCATTTCCGGCCTAAACACCTTATTATTGCCATTGGGCTCTTTTGGTGCGACTATTGCTCAGATTTTATGGGGATTTAATTTTCTCTTTGGGATCATTTACGCCATTTTTTTCAGATATCTGTTTGATTTCCTTAAAAAAAGAAAAGTACAGATCGAATTGTTTCCCAATGACTATTTACTGCAGCGAATATCCGGAGGATCTTTTGATTTTCTTGTAGCAGCAGCTATCTCGGCAATTTCCTTTTTTGCAGTTAAAGAGTATTTTGTACCTATCTTATTGCTTAGTTTTTTTGGAGGTATATTGACAATGGGTTATTCGATTTTTATTTGCAAGAAGGTATACAAAAAGTATACTCTGGAATATACCATATCTCTTTATGGTATGATGACGGGAACAGTATCTACGGCCCTTGCGTTATTGAAAGAAACAGATCCTTATTTTAATACCAGAGTTGCGGAGAATCTCGTTTTGGGCTCAGCAGTAGCCTTATTTGTGGCTTTTCCGCTTCTGCTGGTTTTAAACATCCCTGTCATCGGCTATGTACGGAATAACTCCTTATTGTATTGGGTGACACTCATTATTTTAATGGTGTATATACTGATTATTTTATTTGTAATGCTTAGGAAGAAACTAATTTCAAGTAAAGAATAATATGAGTTAAAGGCAAAAAAAACCCGAGCCAATCCATTAATTTTTACTGGATTGGCTCTAATAACTTTCAATGCTTATTGTTTTTGGTGGAACCACCCTCTTTCAATTGTATTACACTCAATCTTTAGGGGGAATCACCTCTTTCTGCTGTTTTTTTTTAGCCTTGCAAAATATTTTGCTCAACTGTATTATAACAGAATACTACAATAAATGTCAATAAAGTTATTATAAAATTCAGAATATTAGATCAGTTTTTTTGTATTCAATATGCGCGATATTTTTTTTGCTTTATAGTATAATAGACAAAATTGGACCATTGAAGGAATACTGCGTTATCAGTTTAAGTTTAGGGAGGACATGGGGTGTTTGAAATGAAGAAAGTTGAGATGAAAAAAAGGAAGAATATTGCACTTATAGCACACGATCATAGAAAACAGGATCTTTTAACATGGGCAGCTCAAAATAGAGAACATCTCGAAAAACACTGCCTATATGGAACCGGAACAACTTCTAAACTCCTATCAAAAGAAACGGGATTAAAAATAAAAGCATTTCTAAGCGGGCCTCTCGGCGGCGATCAACAGATAGGTGCCCGAATTGCCGAGGGAGATATCGACTTTATGGTGTTTTTCTGGGACCCTTTATCCGCCCAGCCTCATGATCCGGATGTAAAAGCGCTGCTCAGGATTGCTGTTTTGTACGATATACCCATTGCAATGAACCAATCCACGGCAGACTTTCTGTTTTCTTCAGATTATATGGATGAGGCATATGAAAGAAGGGTCCTGGATTATTCGTCGAGACTTAGCAGCATAGGAGATAAAAAAAATGAGTAGTATTTTTTCCATTTTTATTGCAGTTTTGGTCGGTGCATGCTTATGCTTACAACCGATATTTATTTCTAATATCGGGAAACAGGCAGGTGCCTTAGAAGCAAGTTTAATCAGTATTTTAACAACGGTCTCAATTATGCTCTTAACAGTAGCTTTTTTGGGAAAGGGAGATATTAGCAAGGTTACGGCAGTTCCGAAATATTATTTGTTAGCAGGCGTTTTGGGTCTTATAATTGTAGTAGGCTCTGCTTTTTCGGTGAGGATACTTGGCCCGGCAACAGCTCTTTCTATAGCCATTGCATCTCAGGTAATTCTTTCTGTCTGCTTGGAATATTATGGTGTGTTTGGTATCGAACAGGTTCCTCTGAGTTTCACAAGAGTTTTTGGGATGATTCTGATGGTTTTAGGCGTTATATTCATAAAAGGCCTGAACAGCTGATAGGCTGAATTTTAATGGCCGGAGAAGAGGCATTTATGGAGATTTATGAGATACTATTATTGAACCTGTTAGGCATAGGGGCAGGTTTTATAAATACCATAGGAGGCGGCGGATCGGTTATTACCGTTTCTATGATGATTTTTTTTGGTATACCTTCGGCAGTAGCTAACGGAACCAACAGGATTGCACTGCTGATTCAGAACATCTCAGCTGTATACAGTTTTAAGCGTAAGGATTGTTTTGATCTAAAAATGAATCTGACTTTAGCTATTCCAGCTATAGCAGGTTCTGTCATAGGGGCAAACATAGCAGTCAATATTTCTGATCAGGTTTTTAATAAAATTCTGGCAATTATAATGGTTTTAATTCTTTTTCAGATTTTGCTAAAGCCTCAAAAAAAACTTCAGGATTCTGAGGGAGAAACCGGGCTTAAATACAAAATACCAGGGCAGATCATATTTTTTTTCATCGGTTTATACGGCGGGATCATTCAAGCAGGTGTAGGTTTTATTATTATCGCTGCCATGTCCTTTCTTACGGACTATGATCTTGTTCGGATAAATGCTGCAAAGGTATTTATTGTAGGTGCTTATACCATATCTTCCTTACTGGTATTTATCCTTAACGGAAAAGTAGATTTTTTATTGGGGTTTTGTTTAGCAGCAGGTAATGGCATTGGGGCTTACTTGGGCAGTATTTTTGCTGTGTCAAAAGGAGAGAAATGGATCAAGATCCTTCTGACCATTATGATTCTTGCGATGGTGGTACGGCTTTTAGTACAATAATAATAGGCAAAAAAGACATCAGGAAAGTGTGGTAAATAAAATGGGCAATGATAATTTATTGATGAGAGATGAAATGAAAAATAACCTTAATGAAATGCAAAAAGAAGCAGTTCTGGCAACGGAAGGTCCCTTGCTGATACTTGCCGGAGCCGGAAGCGGCA
The DNA here is from genome assembly GCA_016841185.1 of Anaerovorax odorimutans. Taxonomy (GTDB): domain Bacteria; phylum Bacillota; class Clostridia; order Peptostreptococcales; family JAAYPU01; genus JAENZQ01. The sequence continues at coordinate 24,147 of JAENZQ010000007.1, read as the reverse complement.
AGACTAAAACCATGACCAGCAGGATTGCTTATTTAATAGAGGAAAAAGGCGTTTCTCCTTATAACATTTTAGCGGTTACCTTTACAAACAAGGCGGCTGCGGAGATGCGTCAAAGAGTGGAGGCACTTATAGGGAAAAATTTGAATATGTGGATCATGACTTTTCATTCTGCGTGTATGAGAATTTTGAGGCAGAACATCGAGAGCCTGGATTATTCACGAGACTTTACCATATATGATGCACAAGATCAAAAAACCGTTATAAAGGAGTGTTTGAAAAGAGAAAATCTCGATGAGAAGGTATTTTCCGTTCCATATATTCAAAAAATAATAGGAGACTGTAAAAATAAAGGCATATCTCCAAAAGCTTATGAAGAGCCTTATGCTATTGGAAGTAAAGAGTATAAGATAGCAAAGGTTTATGAATACTATGAAAATACCTTGAAAAAAAATAATGCTTTGGATTTCGATGATCTGCTCCTGAAGACAGTGGAATTATTTGAAAAAAACAAGGAAATTTTGAATCAATATCGGAATAAATTCAGGTACATAATGGTGGATGAATATCAGGATACCAACTATGTACAATATCGATTCGTAAAGCTCCTTGCAGAGGAGCATCATAATATATGCGTGGTGGGAGATGACGATCAGTGTATCTATCAGTGGAGAGGTGCGGATATACGGAACATATTGGATTTCGAAAAAGATTTTCCAAATGCGAAAATTATAAAACTGGAACAGAATTACAGATCCACTTCCACAATTTTGGAAGCAGCCCATAATGTGATCAAAAACAATTTCGGCAGAAAGGCAAAAAAGCTTTGGACCGACAAGGACAAAGGGGACAAGATAAGATATTATAGAGCATATACCGAAAAAGATGAGGCGCATTTTATTGCAAATGAAATTCACCGGCTTAAAGGGATAAATGAGAAATTCTCGGATTTTGCTGTTTTATACAGGACACACGCTCAATCAAGAGCCCTTGAAGAAGCTTTGAGTTTATATGAAATACCTTACAGGATCTTTGGAGGGTTGAGATTCTATGACAGAAAAGAAGTAAAAGATATGGTGGCCTATCTAAGACTGGTACAAAATCCCGTCGATGAGGTCAGTATCAAACGTGTCATCAATGAACCCAAAAGAGGTATTGGTCAAAAAACGATAGAAAAGCTTGAAAAAATAGCTCAGGTTAGAAATGAAAGCCTTTTTGATGTTGTAAAGGATGAGGAAATTATTGGGGGAATGTCTGCAAAAGCAGGAAAAGGATTAAACAATTTTGCTTCTGTGATTGTAAAGTATCAGGAAGAGAAAGATCATATGAACGTATCAGAAATATATGAGGGGCTTTTAAAAGATACCGGGTATTTAAGAGAACTTGAAAATCAGGAAACGGTGGAATCAACGACACGAATAGAGAATTTACAGGAGTTCAAATCAGTTATCTATGATTTTGAACATGAGAGTGAAGAGGGGAGTTTATTTCAATTTCTTGAGAAGATATCATTAATGACCGATATTGATAATTATGATGCAACAGAAGATGCCGTACTCCTGATGACGCTGCACAGTGCAAAAGGTCTTGAATTCCCGGTGGTTTTCATGCCTGGCATGGAGGAAGGACTTTTTCCCGGAAGGCGGTCTTTTGAATCCATAGACGGTCTGGAAGAGGAAAGGAGATTATGTTATGTCGGAATTACAAGGGCAAGAGAAAAGTTGTATCTGACACATTCGGAGCAGCGTATGCTTTACGGGCGGCCTGAATCTGCTCCAATATCCACGTTCATAAAAGAAATAGAAGAAGATCTTTTTGAAGATACCATTAATGAGAAAATACCTGCTGTTTCCTTTAGAAATGATAGTTTTTCCCCTTTTGAACAAATGAAATATTTAAAGTCTGGAGAGAACAGTAAGATTCAGGATAATAAATCCGGCTTTAAGACCGGAGATAAGGTCCGTCATAAAAAATTCGGACAGGGTATCATCATATCGGTGAATGCCAAAGACAGCAGCAAGACGGCGACCATTGCCTTTGAAAACGCCGGTATTAAAAATCTGGCACTGGATATTGCCCCGCTGGAGAAAATTGAATAAAGGGACAAAGAATCAAGAAAGATAAAAGATAACATATTTTTACTGAAACATTTTTGAGATACCCGCAAGGTGAAAATATCCACGACACATAAACAATAAACTGATTCCATGATGAGAGATGAGAGTTGTTGGAGGAAATCATGAGTGAAAATAAGATTCAACTAATGAGAGAAAAAATAAAAATTTTGAATCAGGCAGCCAAGACCTATTATCAGGAAAACAGAGAAATCATGTCCAATAAAGAATATGACGAATTGTATGATGAATTACTCAGACTGGAAAAGGAAACCGGGACCGTTCTTTCCAACAGCCCATCCATCCATGTTGGGTATGAATTATTAACAGATTTGCCGAAGCAGGCTCATGAAAGGCCGATGCTTTCATTGGATAAGACGAAAGATGTGGCGGATCTAAAGGAATGGATCGGAGATAAAACCGGTATTTTGTCCTGGAAATTGGACGGACTGACCATTGTTATGACTTATTTGGATGGTAAACTGCAAAAGGCTGTTACAAGAGGAAACGGTGAAATTGGGGAGATTATTACAAACAATGCCAGGGTGTTTACCAATATACCTTTAAATATTGCACATAAGAGAAATCTGACGTTGAGAGGCGAGGCGGTTATCCGTTACTCCGATTTTAAAAAAATCAACAATGCAATAGAGGATGTGGCAGCGAAGTATAAGAATCCAAGGAATCTCTGCAGCGGGTCGGTAAGACAGTTGAATAACAAAGTAACGGCTGAAAGAAATGTGCATTTCTTTGCATTTTCCATCGTGAATGCGGAAGGGGAAGATTTTGATAACTCAAGGATAAATCAGATGAATTGGCTTAAGAGTCAGGGATTCGATGTGGTGGAATTCAAAATAGTGTATTCTTCTAATATGGAAGAAACCGTAACATGGTTTGAAGCCCATGTCATTGAAAACGATTTTCCCTCAGATGGGTTGGTTTTGACATATGATGATATTGCATACGGCGAATCGTTGGGAGAAACGTCAAAGTTCCCGAGAGACTCTATTGCTTTTAAGTGGCGGGATGAGATAAAGGAGACTAAGCTGTTGAAGGTGGAATGGAGCGCTTCCAGAACAGGATTCATTAATCCCATTGCGGTATTTGAACCTGTAGAGCTTGAAGGGACCACCGTAAGCAGGGCCAGCGTCCATAATATAAGTATCATGGAAGGGCTGCGGCTGGGTGTCGGCGATACCATTGAAGTATATAAAGCAAATATGATCATCCCTCAAGTATCAGGAAATATTACTAAAAGCGGTACGGTTAAAATACCGGATACGTGCCCTGTTTGCGGGGGAAGAACTGAAATAAGGCAGGAAAAAGGCGTAAGGACTTTGCGTTGCCTGAACGATGATTGTATTGCAAAGCAAATCAAATTATTCACACATTTTGTCGGAAGAAATGCAATGAATATTGACGGGTTATCGGAGGCGACTCTGGAAAAGTTTATTGCAAAGGGATTTATAAAAGAGTTTGTCGATATATTCCGTATAGAAAAATATAAAGAAGAAATAATCGAAATGGAAGGTTTTGGAGAGAAATCTTTTATGAATCTAATTACTTCAATTCATAAATCCAGAAGAACAAGTGTAGTCCGGTTTCTGTACAGCTTGGGAATCCCCAATATCGGTATATCAAACGCAAAATCAATATGCAGACACTTTGATAATAGCTGGGAGCGCATTGCAGGCGCATCCTATGATGAACTTATTGAAATTAACGGAATCGGAGAAATCATGGCAGAGGCCTATGTTGATTTTTTTAAAAAAGATAAGAATCGGAAGGCCATACAAAATTTATTGGCAGAAATTGAATTTGAGAAAACCGATATTTCAAACGTTGAAAGAACATTAAGTAATATGACTTTTGTCATTACAGGTTCACTGGAGCAATATGCAAACAGAAATGAATTAAAAAAATTTATTGAGGACAGAGGCGGAAAAGTGACGGATTCTGTTACTTCAAAAACAGATTATCTCATAAATAATGATTATCAATCCAATTCATCGAAAAATAAAAAAGCAAAAGAATTGGGCATTCCCATTATCACAGAAAAGGAGTTCAATGAATGGCTGAAAAAGGGGAAATCCCAAAAAAAATAGCAGGTAAAAGATATAAGATGAAAATGAGGGCTACTTAAGGGTGATATTCGTTTTTGGCAAGGTCTAATTAGAAAAACGTGAAATTTAACAGGTATCGTTAACATAAAAGTTAAAGGTATCTTTTTTTTTGTGAAATCTGTTTAGGTGCGTATTGTATATATATAAAATATATGCTAATATGATATTATACATAATATATAATATATTGTATACAATATATTATTTCCAGAGAGGGGGTGTGAAATGAATAATGAATTATTTTCCAAATATGAAAATGTGATATTGGATAGCAATCATAAAACACTCTCGGATAAGGTTTATGATATGGTTTTAAACCTGATTGTTGACGGTGAATTAGAACTCAACCAACGAATAAACCCGGATGATATCGCTAAGTCTTTTAATGTCAGCCGTACACCTGTCAGGGAAGCTTTAAAATCTTTGGAAAAGACAGGGTTAGTTCATTTTAAATCTTACACAGGTGCTTATGTCAGAAAATTGACCATTAAAGAGATCGAAGAGATATATATTATCAGAATGCAGCTTGAGACGTTTGCTTTGGAAATGGTTATTGAGAATGTGACTCAGGAAGATATAGAAACAATTAGCTCAATACAGAATGAGATCGAAAAAAGGCTGGATGGAACACCGGTTAACGGTAAAAAACTATACTATCTAAATGAAAAATTTCATATGGAAATGTACAAAATTTCTCAAATGCCTAAGTTATGTGAAATGATAGAAAATCTATGGACGAATCTATCACTCTACAGAATTTTATTGGCCGGTAAGAAAGATTATTCAGAGGAAATCAGAATAGAGCACAGAAAATATATAGACTGTCTGATAAAAAGGGACAAAGATGAAATCGTATCAATTACCAAAAAAAATCTCTTAAATCACTTGGAACATGTACCGGAGTTAGTTAATAAATATTATAAGTCTTTGGATTAATATTTTTGTTGAAGTCTATTTGGAGGGAATATGGATTATAATATGAATCTATGCGGGGGCTGTCTGACTTGCGAAATAGCATGCTCCTATAAGCATACAGGTGAATTCAACCACTTAGTATCCGCTATCGAAATTATTGAAAGGGAAGATAAGCCCGGTTATAAAGTTCGGATCCATCATGATAACTGCGGCGACAGGATTGTTTGCGACGGTTGTATCGATATTGAAGGAGACCCTTTATGTGTGCAATATTGCCGTAAAAGTGACGATTTAAGGACCATCATCAATGCATTCAGAGCAACTTTAAGATCACAGCAGAAAAGTGAGGGATATGAAAATGAGTAAAGAAAATTATGGGTTTACAGGCAAAACACTAAGAATTAACCTCACAAGCAAAGAAATAAAAGTTGAGGATAACACAAAATATTTTAAGGAGTGGCTGACTTCAAGCGGGTATGCCGCTAAAATAGTATATGATGAAATCAAGGAATGGGTGACTCCGTTTGATCCTGCAAACAAAATCATATTTTCAGCAGGAGTTCTTATTGGAACAGTGGCGCCAGGGGCATGTAAAATGAATATCAGCACCATTGGTCCCATGACAGGCGGTTGGGCAACAGGGTCCAGTGACAGTTATGTTGCAATGGAACTGAAACATGCAGGATATGATGCTGTCATCGTAGAAGGACGATCGCATTTTCCCTGTTATCTGTGGATAACAGATGAAAAGGTAGAAATAAAAGATGCAACAGCATTATGGGGAAAAACCACATGGGATACGTTAGATGCCATTCGAGAAGAATTAAATGATAACAAATTACATATTGTTTCCATCGGACCTGCAGGAGAGAATCTGGTCAGGGGAGCAAGTGTCATCCAAGATCGCAACAGGGGTTTCGGGAGGTGCGGGACCGGAGCTGTTATGGGTTCGAAAAACTTGAAAGCACTTGTTTGTAAAGGAAAATCACCCATTAAAGTGGCCAATGGCGATAAGTTTATGAAAAAGGCAATGGAACTAAGAAACCGGATTTTAAATGCCTCAAATACTGATAAATTTTCAAAATATAGTACTTTAGGGATTTTTCAAAAAAAACAGGATATGGGTGCAATTCCTTATAAAAATTGCCAGGAAAGCGTATTTCCTGAAGATACTGATGTTTCTATGGACCCGGCTCCGATAGTGGATAAATATACGGTTGCAAAACAAAATTTTCCCGGATGCCCCATCGGTTGCGGGCGCCATATGGAGATTACGGACGGGCCGTATAAAGGCCTTGTAACAGAAGGAAATCATTGGGAACCTTTTGGTACCATTGTTGCACGCTGCGGTTGTAAGGAGCCTACTTTTATGGTAAAAGTCAGCGCATACTGTAATGAGCTGGGTGTGGATTTCAACCTGGCAGGTGGTGCTATTGCCTGGGCAATGGAATGTTATCAAAGAGGAATTCTCACAAAAGAAGATACTGACGGCATGGCCCTTGAATGGGGAGACGAACCGGTTATTCTGGAAATGATCAGAAAAATTTCTTATCGTGAAGGGTTTGGAAATATTTTGGCTGAAGGATGCAAACGCGCTTCTGATATTATTGGGCGTAATAGTTCATACTATGCAATACATATAAAGGGACAGGACTTATATGAATGCCTTCGCGGTTCTAATGCCTGGGCTTTAGGGGCAATCGTGTCAACAAGAGGCGGAGGACACACCACCGGGACTTGTGGGTTTGAACAAATGCTTTCGGTAGACAACGAGAAAGCCTATAAGATATTAGGCGTTCGGAATGTAGATGATCCACTGACATATGAAGGTAAAGCAGAGATCACATACCTGTATGAAATATTGCACAGGATCAATAATTGTACCGGAATATGCCATCAAAATACGATTTATAACAATCTCGACTATATAGATATACCGGATATTGCAGAATTGTTGACGTATGCCACAGGTATTGAATTATCGGCGCAAGATCTCAGGGATATTGCTATGAGGCAATTAAACCTTGAAAAGGCTATTAATGCACGATTCACTGATTTTTCCAGAAAAGACGATATGCCAACTTTACGTGACCAGACAGAACCCATGAGAAAAGGAAAGATGGATGGCTGGAAACTTGATATGGACAAGTATAATAAAATGCTGGATGAGTATTATACGATCCATGATTGGGATAAAGAAACTGCTTACCCGACCCGCAGGATATTGGAGAAGTACGGACTTGATTATGTGGCAGACGAGCTGGAGAGGATCGGAAAAATAGGCAAAGAATAAATATTTGATATTATGATGTATAATATATCCCTAATGAGGGTTGTTGGGAAATTAATGATACTGAAAAAGACCTGCTAAATATTTAGTAGGTTTTTTAAATTGTTTTTTATTATTACCTATATATTTTTGGGGGTGACAGATGAAATTGGGTATTCAAAAAGAGTTTTTTAGACATTAGTCCTGCTGGTTTCTTGTATAACTTTTGGCTTTTTGTAGTAACTTGTATATAATTACAATAAATGAACATATAAGATAACTTGAAGTAATGGAGGGTAAACAGTCATGAAGAAAATAACAGCTATTATAGGGAGTCCGAGAAAGTCCGGAAGAACACAAAAAGTTGCAAAAATGTTTGGAGAAAATATTAATAAGTTTGTTAATGCTGATATAGAATATGTCTATTTGAAAGATTACAATATAAATACCTGCACAGGCTGTGAAGCTTGTCTCAAAAAAGGAGAGGAATACTGTCCCCTTAAAGATGATATTTCTATTCTCTTTAATAAAATGAAAGAGGCGGATGGTATTATTATTGCTTCTCCGAACTACTCACTGCAGGTTTCTTCTATTACAAAAATTTTTTTTGACCGTTTGGCATACGTTTTTCATAGGCCTTGTTTCTTTCATAGAGCCTGGATTCCAATAATTGTAGAGGGGGCATATGGAGGTAAGAGCATATTAAAATATTTGAATTCTTTAGGAAGTTTTTGGGGTTTTGATGTTTGTAAAGGAGCTTGTTTCACATTGCCTGTTAATGAAGTAATGAAACGGAAAACAGAAAAGATTAATGCAGAGCTAAATAAAAGGGCACGAACTTTCTCCAAAGTGCTGACTGCTGAAAAACCCCCAGTGCCTTCATTCAAGCGTTTGTTCATGTTTAGATTAATCAGGACTTTTCATAAAAATAATCCCAGCAAAGAATTTGTTAAGGATTATCAGTATTATAAGAAACAGGGATGGTTCGATTCTCAATACTATTATGATACAAACCTTGGTATTCTGAAAAGAATTGTTGGAAAGATTGCAGATAAATTTTCACTCATGCAAGCTAAAAAAAATAATTAACAGGACGAGGCACGTTTCGCTTGTCCCTTGTCTTAAATTAATTATTTGCCTATCTAAATGATTTTTATTTGATAATTGCATCTAATCGCAACCCATAGTTGACATATTTCCATGATTAGTTGATAGACATGCTTCTGATTTTTGTTTTACACTAAAAACAAAACAAATCAATAGGAGGTTATCAAGATGGATTTATCAGAAAAAATTCAGAAACTAAGAAAGACAAATGGACTTTCACAAGAAGAACTTTCGGAACAATTAGGCGTTACCAGGCAATCAATATCAAAATGGGAATCAAATCAAGCAACTCCGGAGTTGGATAAGATCGTTAAATTAGCTGAAATATTTGACACAAATACAGATTATCTTTTGAAGCCAAGTGCAACTGACGATTTGATGATAAAAACATCTATGCTGGAACGGCAACAGAAAAATATATTGAACCAACAGGCGCTTACCCGAAATCGCCAATTTTTAATTATTAGTGTTTTGGTGGCCTTTCTTTCCATTATTGTTGTATTCATGATTGGAAAATATGTGATGTTTCCTGATCATGGGAACGGACATATAATGTTTGGAAAAACTGTTATTATATATGGAGGGACATTTGTGATAGTTGCGGTCACGATCTGCCTTAATTGGAGATTTAGAACTACTAACAATAATATGACCAAAGAATAAACCTTAAATAAAAAAAGGTTTTTATTCTTTAAACAGGTAATTTCTGAATATTTTATAATAGCCTCGGGTTTTTTCAGTGATGAAATTTCCTTTTAAATTGTCATTATTAATGATCTGCTTAATATCATACCCGTCTTTGAATATGGCGAATTTATATTTTTTGGCAGTAATCGCTCTGGCTGGACATGAGTAGACGCATCTGTAGCATGCTAAACAGTTATCGCCGAATGATATTTTATTCTGTGACAGTGAAATATTATCTAAGGGGCATGCTTGAATGCACTTCTTGCATTTTGTGCATGTTTCGAGGACTAAAAAATCTTTCGGAATCATTTTCCATGCTCTTTTTTCTATTGCATAAAGCCATGATATAAGCATAGGGCCTATCTTATCTCTTCTGCTCCTGACAAGCTTATTACTTATTTCCTCCGCCATTATTTTCGATTTGTCTGCAGCAGCATTGCATAACTGTTTTGAAACTTCGTCATTGTACTTCAATGCAATATTGGCAGGCATATAGAATTGTCGCTCGTAAAATACATTAAAACCTTTGCTTTCAAGCAACCTTTTAACTTTGTATGAAGCAATATCATTAAAATACAAAGGCCCTGCACAGGTTGAGAAAACAAAAGCGTTTATCATTTTAGAGACGGGAAGATGTTCAATGAAATCAAAAACAATTCTGGGAGCATTGAAGCCGTATATGGGATAGCCGATTCCAATCATATGAAACTTTTTAAAATCGAAATCTACTTTTCTTTTTGTAATGTCCTCTATTTTAAAAGCCTCTACATTGAAGTATCTTTTTATTGAATTTTCTATAAAGCCGGCAACTGCTTCGGTATTACCGGTCCCGGAAAAGTATACTATTGCGGTGGTTTCAGGCATGTCCATACCTCCATTGATTTATAAGTTCAATATCCTTGGGGCGTAACGTAACGGATGATTAAGCAATAAATATTATACCATAAATTACCAAAAAATATGATATAATATTTATGCTCTCAATTCCGCTTCAATCAAGGAGAACATAAATGAAAAAGGGAATAATAATAATTTTTATTATCGGGGTCATATTGATTTCAGGATGCATGAATAATTCGGAACAAGAAATCATTCAGCGGTTATATATCGGTGAGGGAAATGAATGGATGGTCGAATACCTGATGGGAGCAGTTATTAAAGAATCTGTTGAAGATGGAAAAAGTCTGCAAAAAGCAGACAAAGTATTTGTTATTACACTTAAGTATAAAGGAAAGTCGGAGGATTTGGCAGATGCGGAGTATATCACCTACAGCGTAGGCGATACTTCATCAGGAAAAAGCATTGAAGAAATTTTTGAAAGCAGCAAGAATGAACCTCTGATCATAACCATGCGAGGTGCGCAAACAGGTGGAGACATTGATATTATCGAAGGGCCGGAAGATATAATAGATGTCAGGATTAATGTAGACGGAAAAATCGATTCATTTAAATTAGAGCTGAAAGACTAATTTGTTCAAATCTAATATCTAAAAAATATCTACCTATCCGGCTCCAATCAGGAAAAACGGATTCCGGTAATGAAAGGAGATTTTGCCTGCTGGCAAAATCTCTGCACTCGTTTTTCATCTAAAATTTCATTATTCACTAAGCATTTTTTTCTAATATAAAAGAATTTTAATCTCTTTATATTCAATACCCTGAGGTCAAACCAAAGTCAATAGAAAAGCAAGCTCCATTTATAGCTTTATTTTTAGGGGATGCGAGAAAGACAATAGCATCTGCTACTTCTTCCGGTTTTATGAATCGGCCGGTTCCTGCAGGATAATGTTCGAGAGTTTGAGCGAGATAATCTTTTTTATTTATACCCCTTTCCTCAATATATTTATCTAACATGGGGGTGTCTACTTCACCGGGACAGACTGCATTGACCCGGATATTTCTTTTCAGCAGTTCTACAGCGAGGGCTTTGGTCAATAACGTAACGCCGCCTTTCGAAGCGCAATAGACAGCAGCTTCTGTGTTGCCCACAAGCCCTGAATCAGAAGAGACATTTACAATACATCCCTTGCTTTGTTCCAGGAAGGGTATTGCATATCTCGTCATGAAGAATGTACCTTTCAGGTTTGTATTTATAACGGTATCCCACATTTCTTCCGTCATGGCATCCGATTTTCCCTCTATGTAAACACCTGCACAATTAACCAGAATATCAATTTTTTTTCTAATCCCAACCACCTGATCTATGATTTTTTTGCATTGACAAATTTTTGAAATATCCCCCGGAATTGTTTGCAGCAGCAGGCCTTTATTATAAAATTCATTTTCAGTTTTTAATAATTTTTCGCCGTTTCTGCCGCAAATGAAAACGGCTGCACCCTCCTGAGCGAACTTTTCGGCAGTTGCTTTTCCTATACCACTGCTTCCACCTGTAATCAAAACCACTTTATCTATAAACGCACTCATCTCATCACTCCCTTAAAAAAGATGTTCACTTTTGAGACATCATATGTTTCTTTTTTTCCTTTTGTTATTTTTTCTGCTCATGAATCTTTTTACGAGTAATTTAATTATATCTTGTTTCAAAGACATTGGAAATCAATCTAAAATATTCTGTACCATTTCTCTGAAAGCTTCGGTATGCTTATCGATATCTTCAACCGTGGTTTGGGCAGCAATCAAGGCCATGTTATGGAATGGTGTCATCAGAATGCCTCTATTAAGGGTTGCCAGATGCATATACTGTTCAAGCTCAAAATCACATGCAGCTGCTGCCTGAGCTCCATTTTCAGCAGGTTTCTTTCTGAACCAGTATTCCGTTCTACAGCCCAATTGAGTAGAATTCCACGGCAAGTCAAATTCTTTGATGACATTTTGTACACCTTCATTGAATCTGGAGGCAAGAGGAATATTTCGGTTAAAGAATTCCTGCGTCAGGACATTGTCTAAAGTTGCCCGCATGGCTGCCATGGTAAGTGCATTACCGGCTAAGGTACCGCCGATCCCACCGACATCACAATGTTCAAGGTCAATGGAATCAATTGCCTTTTCAGCCAGATCCTCGCTCATTCCGTAAACAGCTGAAGGAATACCGCTGGCGATTGCTTTTCCTATTGTCAGCATATCAGGTTTTAATCCTTTGGCAGCAGTATACCCGCCCGGGCCTGTGCAAATGGTATGTGTCTCGTCGATGATCAAAATAGTGCCGTATTTTTTGGTTAATTTTCTTAAGGCATCATGGTATCCGGGTTCCGGATGGACGATACCTATATTTGTCATGACAGGTTCGGCAAGAACTGCGGCTACGTCTTCTTCTTTCAATGCAGCTTCCAAAGCATCAATATCATTCCATTCCACCACTTTTGTAGTCTGGGAAGGATCAACCTGCGGGCCGATGTTGCCTTCTCTTGGCCCCACATTACCATTGGCATCTATGGTTGCAAAAGTTTCATCAACGCTTCCGTGATAGCACCAGTTATAGACCAGTATTTTAGGCCTTTTGGTAATCATTCTGGCCAGTCTTAAAGAAAATCTGTTGGCATCTGTTGCGGAAGTTGTAAACTGCCAATAAGGAAGCCCGAATCTTCTTTGCAGTTCCTCACCTACAGAAATTGCATCTTCTGTCGGAAGCATGAAAGTGACTCCTTTTTTTACACGGTCAATAATAGCTTTCACAGATGGGTCAGGGGCATGGCCGGTCATAGAGCCGGTATCACCCAGACAAAAATCAATGATATCATGACCGTCAGCATCGATAAAATGAGCCCCTTTTGCTTCCATGACGGAAATAGGGTAACTCCCTGCCCACTTAACCATCCAATTCATAGGAACACCTTGGAGGAGACTTTTTTTCGCCTTAAAATAAAGGTCTCGGGACTTTGGATTGTTTTTTTCAAAATAATCCATTTCCTTTTTATATTGCTTTCGGAGCTTTTCTCTGTTAATCATCTTTTTTAATCTCCTTTCAAGAGAGGGTATTATTTATTTCAGCAAAAGTTATGCCAAACCCAAAAATCACTGATTTTAAGGGATTTTAGTTTCAGCGGCATATAATAAAAGATTTGAATTTGTCAAATTTGCAAAATTTTTATCAATATTGACAAATCAAAATCCGGGAGAGTAGAATGGAAAATAGAATCAATTATTTGTTATCAGCAATATAGACAGTAGGAGGATTTAAATTATATACATAGATCATAGATTAAACATCATATATCAGAGACCATAAATCTTTATCTATATACGAAAGGAAATACATTATGTATAGTTTATCTGTTATCCAGACCACTGTTGTGCAGGTTGCGGAAGCCATCACCGAAGCTTTAGGAATTGAAACGGAAATTATCGATAACCGGATGAGAATCATCGGAGGAACCGGCCGCTATAAAAATAAAATCGGAACTTTTGAGGAAAATGGTGATTTGAATTCCGGTTTTATTTATTCCAGATTATTAAAGACAGGGGAAGAATATATCAATCTTGAACCTGCCGAGGATAAGGAATATAATGCTTTGGAAGGTGAGCTTGCAGAACTGTGCTGTCCCATTAAATATGAAGGAAAAGTAATCGGTTTGATTGGGCTGGTGGCTTTTACTGAAAAACAGAAAGGAAAAATCATTGAAAATAAAAATAACTTATTTTTATTTTTGAATCGCATGGCGTATCTCATTGCAAGCAAATTAGCCGAAACTAAAAACAGTAATGAACTGGCTGCAACCATCGAATCTATTCATGATGGTATTATTTCCGTTAATAAAGAGTTGGAGATTATGTCCTGTAACCATATGGCCAAACAGCTGTTGGGCAAATATGAAAGTGATATTTCAGGAGCAAGACTCTCCACAATCTGGTGTGATGAAGAAACTAAAAAAGTGATCCGGACCGGAATACCCGTAAAAGACAAAGAAGAAATATATGAAGAAAAAAATAAAACGGCAAAGCATTTTTTGTGCACCATCATGCCTATAGTCGATATAAAAAATGAAGCATCGGGAAGAAATAATGTTATGGGGGCCGTCATATCATTTCAGGATATTTCAGAGGTCAGGACACGTATTTATCATATGACGCATCAAAATAAAGCTACTTGCTTTGATGACATTATCGGAAGCAGTAAAGAGATCACTGAAGCAAAAAAACGGGCATTACAGGTTTCAAGCAGCAATTCTACAGTGCTTATAACCGGAGAAAGCGGAACAGGAAAAGAGATTTTTGCCCGTTCTATACATTTTGCCAGTCCAAGAAAAGAAAATTCATTTATAACTGTCAACTGTGGAGCGATCCCTGAGACGTTATTGGAAAGCGAGCTCTTTGGATATGACAAGGGTGCTTTTACAGGTGCTGAAAAGAGTAAGCCGGGAAAATTTGAGATGGCGGATAAGGGAACCATTTTTTTGGATGAAATCGGGGACATGCCCCTGCACCTTCAGGTAAAACTGCTTCATGTTATTCAGAACAGACAAATCCAGCGGCTTGGTGGCACAAGGTTTATTCCTGTCGATGTGAGAATCGTAGCAGCTACCAATAAGAATCTTGAAGAAATGATATTAAGCAATGAGTTCCGGGAAGATCTGTTTTTCAGATTAAATGTGATACCTATTCATATCCCGCCACTTCGCAGCCGTCAGGAAGATATCTCGATTCTTTTGGAGTACGCATTGAATAAATTCAACAAAAAATTAAATAAAAGGATCAGGCACTTTCATAAGGACGCTTTGAGTTTGCTTTTAAAGTACGAATGGCCCGGGAATGTGAGAGAATTAGAGAATGTTGTAGAGTATGCAGTCAATATGGAAGGTTCTGATTTGATTCTTTTTAAAAATCTGCCTGAAAGAGTGAGGAACACAAAAAGGTTTTCTGTGACGGACGGGCAAACTCTAAAGGAAATGACAGATGACTTTCAGAGGAGAGTAATTCTTGAAAGTCTTCAAAAAACCGGATATTCTGTTGAAGGCAAGAACAGAACAGCACAGAATTTAGGAATAAGCGAATCTACCCTTTACAGAAAAATCAAAGAATTAAATTTCTGAGTACATCAAACCTATTTGCTTTTTTCAGCAGCCGGGAAAAAGCGTGAAAAAGCGTGCTAATAAATAAATGTCTCCGGGCTTTCTTGTATATGACTTTCACTTGGTCTGTAATAAATACAGGATTTATGCGGTGAATATGAAAAAAGCATTTGCTGCAAAGTACATTTTCCATTCTCATAAAAAATACAATCATCAAATTTACAAAATTCCATTCTATTTCCTCCCGTTATTAGTATGGACAAAATAAAAAAAATAATAAATAATATTTTATGCAGCTTCTTTTGTATACTTTTCAAAATGTATATAAATATTCTGAAATAAACATCCTAAAAAGAAAAACTTATCAGGAGGATTGCTTTGATTTTTAAAGATTATACTGAAACTCAGAGAATATATCATATTATAAGTATGTATGATTTAAAAGAAACCCTTAAGACAGGTATCAATTATGATGATAAGGTCACTTATAATACGAAATACAAAGGATTTCACAGCTTTATAGAACAGGAAAAGACTGAGAAAATTCCCCGATGGGTGGTGCGGAAAAAAGCGATTTTCGGGAGCTTAAATTATAAAAAGTCTTTTGCTTTCTACTCCAATAGTGTTGTTCTGGGTATCAAAATAGAACCGGAAAGATGTTGGGTGGCAAATGAGAATCTTGCAAATGAAACATATGCGCCGTTTTTTCTAAGGGAAATCGATGCATTTAACGGTGCAAATGTATATTTGAATAAAAAAGGAAAAAAGCTTTTGAAGGATTATTGGGAGACTTCATTGAGTTTTAAGGATAATCTCGAGAAAAGAATGGATTTAAGAGAGGGGTACAATGCGGAAGTACTTATTCTTCATAATATTCTGCCTGAGAATATAGAGATTGAATTTATTATTTCTTCTCATAAAAGATTCAGTCCGGAGGAATGGAAAAAGAAATATTGTGAAATTATTTGACAAGTATCGAAGGCAGTTATTACAATTAATAAAGAAAGAAGGAAAAAACAAAAGGGACAAAACAAAAGGGACGGTTCTTTTTGTTTCAATTATCGGTTTCGTAACAAAAAGAACCGTCCCTTTCGTTACGAAAAAAGAAGGGTTATGGTGAGAAATGAAAGCTGGAAAATTGGACAGCAAATTATTAGAAAAAATTGTTTTCAAGCATATAAAACTTAGAAGAGAAGAGGTTCTGGTAAGACCTGCAATAGGTGAAGACTGTGCAGTAGTTGATTTTGGAGAAGAGGCCTGTGTCCTTTCCACTGACCCTATTACAGGAGCAGCCAATGAAGTCGGACGTTTGTCCGTTCATATTTCGTGTAATGATATTGCTTCTTCAGGAGTGGAACCTTTAGGGATTATGCTGACCATCATGGTACCGGAAGGAACTACAGAGGAGCAGATTGAGGAAATAATGAAGCAGGCTTCAGAAGAAGCGGAAAAACTCAATGTAGAAATTATCGGGGGTCATACGGAAATCACCAATGCTGTCAATAAAACGGTGATCGTATCTACAGCCATAGGGAAAAGCCCGAAGAAAAAAGTGCTCAACAAGACCCGTGTTAAACCGGGGGATGCAATCATTTTGACAAAATATGCCGGATTGGAAGGTACCGGGATTATTGCAACGGATTTTTCGGAAAAGCTGGAAAAATGTCTTTCGGATGATGAGCTGAAACGGGCGAAAGAAATGCTGAATCATTTAAGTGTGGTGAAAGAAGGCATCATAGCCGGTAAGGCAGGGGCCTTAGAAATGCATGATGTGACTGAAGGCGGCGTTTTGGGAGCGGTTTGGGAGATTTGCGAAAGGACCGGAACAGGTGCCCGAATCGAATATGATAATATTCCCATCATGCCGGAAACCCTTAAAATTTGCCAGACATTTGGACTGGATTGTCTCAAGCTCATTTCCAGCGGGTGTATGATGATTGTTATTTCCAAAGAAAATGCGGAGGAGCTTTTGTATGCTTTACAAAAGGAGCAGATACAGGCTTCCCAAATCGGTATCATTACGGAAAAGAGAAGATATATGTTGAAGGACGGATCAGAAGTGGAAATCCAACCGCCTGTCAGTGACGAACTGTATAAAGTTATTTAAGTTTTTATCTATACATTTTACAATTAAATTACATTTTTCTAAATCAATTGCTTCTTTTAAAAAAAAATGATATTTTTATAGTGGATTTTGTCGACATCGGGTAGGAGGAGAATGAATGAAAAAGTACATAAGTATAATGCTTCTTGTGGTTCTTGCTATTACCGGAACGGTATTTGCTGAAGGGGATCATGGGATGGATGCAACAGCTGCTGTTGATGTATATGATTTATCAAAAGATGCTTATTTCACGGAAACAGTTCCGGTTGTAAGTTTAATGTTTGGTAAAGATGATATTCTGTCAACAGATGTACCGGCTTTTATCTTAAACGGAAGAACACTGGTACCCATAAGGTTTATTGTGGATACCTTGGATGCAGATGTAGATTGGAACCAGGAAGACAGGCAGGCGGTCATATATAAAGACGGCAAAGAAATTATTTTAACCATTGACAGCAGTGAAGCAATAGTAGACGGAAAAAAAGTGCAGCTTCCTGATGGAGTGCCTGCTAAGCTCGTAAGCTATAAAGGAAATGCCAGAACTGTTGTGCCTTTCAGGTTCATTTCAGAGCAGCTTGGTATGGAGATAGAATGGATTTCAGATACTTATACAGCCGTGATAGATTATCCCCACAGGACTATCACCGACGTAGAATATACCACTTATAACGGGATTCCGGCTATTGCCGTTAAAGCGGACGGTAAAATAAATTACAATTCCATGTATCTGCCGGCGGTGAAATTGGGCATGACGGACCAATTGGTAGTGGATATTCCAAATACAGATTTAGGATCCAGAAATTATTTATCTGATGAGGTGAACAAAAACGGTATCTTAGGGTATAGGGCATCTCTCTATGAGACTTCTCCACGTGAGGTTGTAAGAGTAACAGTTGAGCTGGAAATGCATAGCCGACACAATACGCATTATGATAAAGAGACGGATACATTATATTTAACCTTTAATAACAAAATTGAAAATATCAGTTTTGAAAGAGATTCGGAAGCAGTGGTTATTGAAACGGAAGAAACGCCCATATTTAATGTGATTGATCTGGGAGACAGGGTTGCTGTTGATATCTTTGATTCGGTTCTGAATGTCCGAGGGGATGAAGGGATAGATATACATAACGATGTTGTAGAGCAAGTAAGGTATTCGCAGTATGATTCGGATTATCCCGAATATGATAAAGTAACAAGAGTTGTTTTTGATCTTCAGCCGGGAATCAGTTTTAGCGAGAACATGTATATAGATGCCATCAATAACGACATCATTGCTTATACCACTACTGATCCTATGAATCAATTGAAGTATGAATACCCGACATTGGTCAGCTCTGTTTTAACATTGGAATTGGATCGGGAAAGCCGTTCTAATATCACAAATGATGAGGTCAATAAGATAATGACCATAAAAGTGGATAAGGATCAGATCAGTTTATTAGATGATGTTAAGCTTGATTATTATGATAGTATTATCAAATATATTGAAATCGATGGAGATTCTGAAAGAGGTTCTTATATTCTAACCATAAAATATGACAGTGAGACAACTGCCCAGGTGATCACAGGAAATACAACTTCAAGAGAAGTAGCGGTACAGTTTACCGGAAAAGAAAGCACTATCACCAATCCGGTTTATGGAAATGTGTTGATCGTACTTGACCCCGGACATGGAGGCAAGGATTCAGGTGCTTACTACGGTGGAGTGGCAGAAAAGAATTTAAATCTGGATACCTCTCTGAAACTAAAGGATTTGCTTGAGGAAGCAGGTTTTAAAGTAGCCATGACACGCAGCGATGATTCTTATCCCGGATTGTACGAGAGAGCATCGTTGGCCAATGCACTGCAGGCGGATTTATTCCTGAGTGTCCATCATAATGCACTTCCGTCCAATACATCGGTTCAAGGCGTGTTAACGGTATATGACGGGAACTCGGCTTCAAAAACACAATTTGCTAAAACCATTCAAAGAGAAATGGCCAAGGGGCTGCCGGCTCCGGACAAAGGACTCCAGAACCGACCCAAGATTGTGGTAACAAGAGAGGCCAATATGCCTTCCGCACTTGCGGAATTGGGATTCATGACCAATGATTATGAAAGAAGTTTATTGGTTCAGGACTACTACAGGCAACAATGCGCGCAAGCGCTCTTCAACGGCATAAAAAGCTATGTGGATAGCTATCTGCTGAAATAGAAAGATGTATCAATCGTAATAAGATAAGTATCAAGAAAGAATTTGCTTCCGGCAAATTCTTTTCCTTTTTTCTATTCCTTTATTACTTTTCTCTTTTCTCTTTTCCTAATTCATGGCATAGTTGGTCCATTTTCTTAATATATATTATTAAGTGTGAAAATGGAGGTGATGATAATATTGAACATAAAGAAAAAAACAGCATTGATTTTGCTATTGATGATGGTCATGATCCTGTCTGCGTGCAGCAATCCCATAGCCATGTTGAAAGGATGGCTGGGTACTGATAATGAAGAAGCCTCTATAGATGTAATAGATACTTCCGGACAGCAAGTTGCAGATCCTGAACTGAGAGACACTATTTTGTATTATAAGGATGAAAATGGGTTATTGATACCAGTCATGAGAAAGATACCGTGGCCAGAAGGGAAAGGAATTGCAAAAGAAACATTAAAAGCAATGATTGATACTCAGGCAAATCGTGATGATATGATGAAAGTAGGATTATATCCTGTTATACCTTCTAATACTCAAATTCTCGGGATGACCATCCGGGAGGGATTATGCAAAGTAGATCTGTCAAAAGAGTTTCTTAATATAAAAGATAAAAAAGAGGAAGAAGTCTTACTACAATCCGTGGTATATACACTTACAGAGTTTCCCACTGTTGATAGAGTTCAGATTTTTATTGAAGGTGAAGTAATTTCAAGCTTACCTTATGGGACCTTTACAGGAGAGGCCCTTAAAAGAGAGAATATTAATTATTTAGGCCAAAAGCCTGCGCCGGATACGGTGTTGGTATATTACGAAAATACCGATTCAATGAATCCCATGTTTGTTCCGGTAACAAAACCTATAGAGGTTATTGATGATGTCAGCAACACCAACATATTAGATGTTCTGGATAGTCTGATGATAGAACCGCCTTCCGAAAGCGGTCTGCAAAGCAGAATTCCGCTAAATACAAAGGTAATAGGGGTTGAGATAACGGATTCCATTGCAGAAGTATATCTATCAGAAGAAATCCTTTCATTAAAAGAGGATGAAAACCTTTTTGAAAGAGCAGTTCAATGCATAGCGCTAACCATGAAAGAGCATTATAAGAATTTAACAGGAGTAAGGATATTTGTAAATGGAGAATCTCTCAAAACGGCAAACGGAATAGATATCTTTGACGTTCCCAGCTATCCAAATCAATACTGAAGGATTTCTAAATTATTCAGGTGATTTTTTAAATTTTGCTTATATGGCAAAATTCTTTTTTTGTCTACCGGATGGATTTAATATCTGACCGGTATTATTAATGAAAACAAATGGTAATTGTGGTAAAATAATTGTTATATAGTTTGGTGCTTTTAAAAATAATTTAATGTGCTTTAGAAAAAACTTAAATAGGAATGATAAATGATAGGAGGATTGGAATGGAAAAACTCAGAAACGACGGACGAAAGTTTGATGATATAAGAGAAGTCAGGATCACAAACAATTATTTGATGCATGCGGAAGGTTCTGTTCTTATAGAAATGGGAAATACAAAGGTAATATGCACGGCATCGGTGGAAGAAAAAGTGCCTCCATTTTTAAAAGGGTCCGGAACCGGGTGGGTGACGGCCGAATATGGTATGCTGCCCCGTTCTACTGAAGTGAGAAAAATAAGAGATTCCAGCAGAGGAAAAATAGACGGAAGGACACAGGAGATACAAAGACTTATCGGACGTGCACTTCGATCTGTGGTGGATCTAAATATTCTTGGAGAAAGAACCGTATGGATTGACTGCGATGTGATACAAGCGGACGGCGGAACGAGGACGGCTTCTATTACAGGGGCATATATCGCTTTGATCGAGGCCCTTAAAAGAATGCATGAAAAAGGGCAGCTCAACAACAACCCCATAAAGAATTTTGTTTCTGCCATCAGTATTGGAATCGTCGATGATGATATTATGCTGGATTTGTGCTATGAGGAAGATTCCAGAGCCCAGGTTGATATGAATATTGTGATGACGGATAAAGGAGAATTTATCGAAATTCAGGGGACCGGAGAAACTTCACCGTTTAACGGCAGGGAGCTTCAGGATATGCTTTTTCTCGCTGAAAAAGGTTGTAAACTGCTCTTTAAAAAACAGGAGGAAATCATCGGAGATATTGATTTCATAGAGAAAAAATCATGAACAGGAGAGGCAAAATGTTTATAGCTGCAACTCAAAATCAACACAAGCTTAAAGAGATAAAGGAAATATTAATCCCTCTCGGAATGGATGTGATATCTGTCCATGAAGCAGGGCTGGGAAATGTGGAAATTGTTGAAGACGGAGATACATTCGAAGAGAATTCCATGAAAAAAGCCGAGACGATCATGAAACTCAGCGGCAGAAATGCTATTGCCGACGATTCAGGCCTTTCTGTGGATGATCTTGGAGGGCAGCCGGGCGTGTATTCAGCACGGTTTTCAGGAGAAAATGCAACGGATAAGGATAATAATAAAAAATTATTAACTATGATGGAAGGGATTAAAAATCGATCAGCTAAGTTTGTATCTGTTATTTCCTTATGTTTTACTGACGGGAGAAAAATATCCGTAAGAGGAGAGTGTATGGGGAAAATCGGTTATGAAGAGAAAGGAAATAACGGATTTGGTTATGATCCTCTGTTTATCGTGGATGGCTATGATAAAACCTTTGGTGAGTTGGAAAGCGACGTAAAGAATAAAATAAGCCATAGAGCAAATGCCCTGAAGAAACTGAGGGAAGAGCTGGAGAAGATGAGATAATAATTAAAGATAACGGATAAGAAATAATAAGTTGAGAAATATTGTTTCTACATAAAACCATAAATGGTCTAATTGGGTGAAAAAAATGAGAATTATGGTAGTTAGTGATACACACGGACGGATAAAAGATGTAGTCGATCAGTATCAGAAATTTAAAAATATAGATATGATTATACATTTGGGGGATTATCACAGAGATGCCCTGCGAATTAAAGAATTGGTTAATTCAAAAATGGTTTGTGTTAAAGGGAATACCGACGGCGAATTCAGCGAAAAGTCCTACAAGGTGATTGAGATCGAGGGACATAAAATCTTATTAACCCACGGTCATATGGAAAAAGTCAAATCCAATCTTTTGCAGCTTTATTATAAAACGGTTTCCTTATCTTGTGATGCCGTATTATTCGGGCATACCCATATACCCGTCAATATTCGTAATAAAGGCATATTATTTTTAAATCCCGGAAGCCCGACCATGCCAAAGGGAGGGAATCCACCTTCCTTTGCTTTGATTGATCTGCAGCGCCAATCTGTTTCATCGGAGATTGTTTCTCTAAAAATATCTTAATGGATTTATGATGGAGAATATATTGACACCAGCCATTAAAATGTATTATACTGAAATGCGTAGCTTAAGGTACGGATGGTTTAAATTTTTCGGGACGTAGCGCAGTTTGGTAGCGCGACTGGTTCGGGATCAGTAGGTCGCAGGTTCAAATCCTGTCGTCCCGACCATAAGTTACTTACTTACGTTTTAAAAAAAAGAGAAAAGTAAAAGGCTAAGTAGGACGGGTACTTAGTCATTTTTACTTTTTGAAATACATAAAAATATACTAAATGAGTTATATATTGATAAACATTATAACGAGATA
Organism: Anaerovorax odorimutans; assembly: GCA_016841185.1. Taxonomy (GTDB): domain Bacteria; phylum Bacillota; class Clostridia; order Peptostreptococcales; family JAAYPU01; genus JAENZQ01. The sequence goes on along the minus strand of JAENZQ010000007.1, from coordinate 1,029 downwards.
TTGATTAAATGTAAAAAAATGGTTATAATGAAATACAAAGGGTGAATATAAGAATCTTGTCTATAGTATATTATATTTCTCACTTAAGAAGACAATTACATATTATGTAATAAGTAATTGTTTAAGGAGAAATGTTGTATGGATAAGGTAATATTTTTAAAAGGGAAAGAGGAAACTAATATGTTAAGTATTTTTGATGTTGCCCAATATTTTGTTCGGAAAGAAGGGATGATCGATAATACCAAGATTCAAAAATTATGTTATTTTGCTCAGGGATGGCATTTAGGATTGAAAGAAGAGCCGTTATTCGGTGATGAATTTGAGGCTTGGGTACATGGCCCCGTATGCCGGGAACTTTATAATGAAATCAGATACAATAACTCCCTTGGAGAAGGTGACATTGGCAGGATATCAGAAGCAGATAAAACATATTTGGACGCAATATATGAAGAATACGGAAGATTTAATGGGATGGAACTTTCTGAAATGACTCATAATGAGACCCCCTGGAAAATCTCAAGAGGTGAGAAGCTTTGGCATGAAGCCTCTGACACCATTATAAACAAAAATCTAATTAAGGATTACTTTAAACATATTGTACAGGAAAACTGAATCAATAGACGAGAGAAAAATCATTGCTGTTGTATGTCTGGTGGGTGCGATTTTTTTAGGGGTATTGGGGATTTGTTCAACAAATATTTGTTTTGAAATAGGGCTTGTTATTTTCAGTATTGTTTTTTCAGCTGTTGCAAGTTGGATACTTTCTACTTTGCATTCCGAAAAAAAGGACAAGATTAATGAAAGGCGCATCGCAAAATCGATAGATAATATGTGCAAAGCGCTCATTGAGTCTTTGGATGCGGATATTGAGTATTACGAGATTCATGATGTTCAAAGCAAACTGTATTCATATAGGAATCAGATCGTTGCAATCAAAGATACATCCTACGGGATAGGAATAGAATATATTGATACGAATCTGTATGACGAATACGGTGACAAGCAAAAAGAAATAGCAGAACATTTAAA
>JAENZQ010000044.1 GCA_016841185.1 Anaerovorax odorimutans | reverse complement strand
GTTAACAGTATCAGACTTATGATAATCAGAGTCACTGAAAAAATATATGTACCGGGAACACCAAACCATTTAATAAAAATGATACTTAATACGCCGCCTAAAACACCGCCGCCTGCAGACGCCATCCCCTCCTGATACATACTACTCATGGTATCCATGTTAAGGACATAATCTGCAATATTATCATAAAAACGAATAGAATTTAACATGATCAAACCAATAAAGAAAATTAAAAGAAAAACAGCAGATCTTTTTCCTAAAAAACCAACCTTACCAATAAGCAACAGCAGTCCGTAAACAATCAAGTAATAGGGCAGAATAAAAGCTGACCTTGAAAAGCACCCCTTCAGCCATTCTTCAAAAAATTCGCCTACACTTCCTGCAGCCTCTGTCTGAAGAGAGATGAATAAAAAAATTCCCAAGGCTATGATCAAAAGTGCCGCTACTTCATTTCTCAATTTACTTTGACTCTTAACCTCTTCTTTATTTGTTGTTTTCCTTTTGGCAAATGCCTTTTCCTTTGAAGCCTTGGTTTTATTTCCCTTTTCGTTATTCTTTTTTGATTTAACAGCCATTTTAAAAGACACCCCTTAAATAATGGAATATATAATAATTCCGGTTCCTAAGATCCATGTATATACAGAAAAATAAATCAATTTTCTATTGGTTACCAAACGAATCATGATTTTAATTGCTGCATACCCTGAAATGGTAGCTGCAACAATTCCCGATAAAACCATTACCGTAGAAATACCGTTCATTCCTGTTTCCAATGCGTCAAGAAACTCAATGACACTTGCCCCTAAAACTGCAGGTATAGAAATCAAAAATGAAAATTTCACCGTCATTTTTTTATTCAACCCTCTGAAAAGGCTTCCCACAATAGTTGCCCCTGATCTTGAAATACCAGGAGCTATAGCAATAGCCTGAAAAATTCCTATAATAAAAGCATCACTGTATTGGGTCGTTGTAATATTCTTTTTGCCTTTTGCAATCTTTTCCGAAGCCCATAGCAACGTGCCTGTAATCAGCAATCCGACGCCCACCGAAAAGACCGAATGAAACAGAGATTCAAAAAAATCAGAAAAAGCCAAACCTATTATGCCGGTTGGTATGCAAGCCGTAATAATAAGAAGACCCAGCTTACGATAATGGCTCTTTTTTAAATCCAGACCTTTTCCTGTTATCAATTCATACAATACCAAAAAAAACTCTTTTATTAGAAAATAAACATCCTTATAATAAACCAGTAAAATAGAAATCAGCGTACCCAAATGCAGCATTGCAGCAAAAAAAAGAATGCTTTCTTCATCTATTTTCATTAAGTTTTGTATAAAAGCCAAATGACCTGAGCTGCTTACAGGAAGAAATTCCGTAAGCCCCTGAACAATACCTAAAATGATGGCCTTCAAAAATGTCAAAACAATTCCTCCTCACCTTTTGATCATATAGATTATAACACAGTGAAGCATTATATTCTATCATTAACAACTAAAAGAATCGCCCATATACGGATACCGTTTAATACGTCAATTCAAAAAAAGCTAAAACACTGTTTTAGCTTTGAGATTGTTGAAAAAGTCTATAATCTCCAGGCTTTTGAAAAATTCGAAGTTCAAGGCGCGCTGAGAGCGAGCAGCGGAGCTTACTTCAGGTAAGTGAGCATGTTCGATTGAAAGCAGCAACGCAGAAATTCGGAGATTTTCAACAGCCTGAAAGCTAAAACACTGTTTTAGCTTTAAAAAAATAATCAAAATCATCTATTGATTTATTGGTTCTCAGTTCCTTCCCGCTCTTTTATTAAACTTCTTAATTTTGACAATGCCTGAGTTAAGCCTCCTATTTCATTAATCAATCCAATTTCTACAGCTTCCTTCCCAATAAGAATCGTTCCTACATCATTGGCAATTTCATCTGTTTCATTCATTAAATCCACAACAATTTTTTTGTCAAGTTCTGTAGTTCGTACGATAAAGTTTATGATTCTATCCTGCATTTTGCGAAAGTACTTATAAGTCTGCTCTGCACCAATCACAAGTCCGTTATAGCGAATTGGGTGCAACGTCATGGTTGCCGTTTCGGCAATGAATGAATAATCGCTGGAAGTTGCAAGAGGTACGCCGATGCTGTGCCCGCCTCCCAGTACAATTGATACGGTAGGTTTTGAAATCGTTGCAATAAGCTCTGAGATAGCAAGCCCCGCCTCCACATCTCCTCCAACAGTATTAAGAATGGTCAGTAAACCTTTAATTTTAGGATTTTCTTCAACTGCTATCAATTGCGGAATAATATGTTCATATTTAGTAGTTTTGTTCTGTGAAGGAAGCAAATTATGCCCTTCAATATGGCCAATGATAGAAACATACTGTATATCTGTATCAAAACTGAAGGGGCTTAATGGCATACCAAAGCTATTTACATTATCCTTTGGCGTCACTTCCTTGTCTTGATTATCGTCGTTCTTTTTGTTATCCGTCAAATTGTTTTCTATTCTATCTTTGTTTATCATTTTTTCCCTCCATCAATAAACGTTTGGTCATATTTTAACCAAAATAAAGATAGAACATTCTTATTATTTATATTTCACTTGAGAATAAAAAAATTATTTAAATAATTTTTTGAGCCGCCCGAATCATATCGTATACAATGTTAACTAAATGAAAACACCCTTCAGAACCGCCTATTATTTCTGCAATATTTTTTTTAACAACAGAATCCAAATGGATTCCGACCAGTTCTGGTGCTTTTTCTGATATTTCAGAGCATACAGGTCCAGGTACTCTCGGCATCTTAATATAGCATTTCTCTATAATTTTGCTTTTTTTTGAAAAAGAAAATTCAGCATTCATTTCATGATAGCTGTCAATCAAGTTGCCTGTTGCTTGGATCATACCCGCCCCATCTTCTATAATAGTGTATTGTTTGTTTCTGTTAAACAGATTGTTTTTCCTTATATAATCACCAACATATTCAAACCATGTACATACTTCTCTGTCTAAATGGCTGAAATACCTGCAGGAATCAATCTGTTCCGTTTTCCAATAATCATAATATGCTTGCTTGTTTTTATATCCTCTTTCTTTAAATATATAAGTTTCCGCCTGAATAAACCCTCGAATACACTCTAAAAACAATCCTTTAAGGGTTTCGTCATCACCTGTTCCTATAACTTTTCTGACACTTCGCCCGCCATTAAAGTATGCCTCTTTACCTGCCAACTCCTGCAAAGTACCTTTTCCTAATTTACTGCTGTCTTCTGCCCTATTGATTTCCCACTTGGCTTCTTTTATTTTAAAACTCTTGATATCCACAACCAGGTCGACAGTTGCTTCAAAGTCCGTTTTTAAAAAAAATGTTTTAGAGGAAAGTTCTTCTTTTCGTATTCTGTTAACAGTCGTAAAATAACATCCCTGATCTATGATTTTCATGACATTTTCACCTCTTTTGCCCGTGCTTTTTTAAGTATACTTGATATTGCTACTTATATCATTATACACTAACTTAATCAATAATCATTTGGCGATCCTATTTTTTCTGCTCTATGTACCAAAAAATACAAAGATAAAAAATTCCTTATTCTCCTTTAAATAATGTGTGAAAAGTACGATTTTTCTAAGCAGACTAAAGCATACTAAATTTAAAGATTTTTATGAAAAGGAGGCCTATGAATGAAAAATCAACAGCAATACCCTTTTAAAACCAATGAAATGAATATTCATAATGTGAAACCGAAGCAAACTGCCTTTAAGTTCGACAGAGAGAATTTGGAAATCGAAGAGTGGCAGGAGCAGATGAAAAATCAAGTAGATACTTTAGAGGAACTGGAGAAATATATAAACGTCACAGATGAAGAGAGGGATGCTATACGTAATACCACGGCCAAATGGGGAACAACACCTTACTTCGCTTCTTTAATGGATCGTGAAGACCCAAATGACCCCATCAGAAAACAAGTGGTGCCTTCTAAATATGAAAAAGAAAACCGATACGGTATAGAAAATTATCTGATTTTTAAAGAAAACCGTTCCGGAAAAGAAGACAGGCCTGATACAATTGCCCGACAGTATCGTGACAGAATTGCTTTCACTGTGGTCAATAAATGTGGTATTTATTGCCGGCACTGTTTTAGAAAAGAACTTGTAGTTGATGAAACACTGGATCTTCATTTCAATGTAGATGAGGGTCTCGATTGGATAAGGGAGCATAAGGAAATACGGGAAGTTTTGGTCACAGGTGGTGATCCATTACTTCTGACAGATGATAAAATAGAATATATAATACAAAAGTTACGTGAAAATCCTCATATAGAAATGATAAGATTCGGAAGCCGCTTACCCGTCGTATTGCCCCAAAGAGTAACATCAGGCTTAAAAAGAGTGTTAGGAGGTTATCATAAAGTACCTATCTGGCTCAATACTCAGTGTAATCATGCCAAAGAGATAACGGAACTGACAGCCCGGGCGGTTTGGGATTTACTTACAAGTGGTGTTAATGTAGGAAATCAGGCCGTTTTAATGAAAGGGATCAACGATGATGAAAAATCATTTCAGGAACTCCATCAAACACTTTTGAATATAAGAATTAGACCTTACTATGTTTTCTATTTAGAACCGGCACCGGGAATAGATCATTTCCGTACTCCTGTTGAAAAAGGAGCCGAATTGATCCGGGACACCATCAGGGGACACACCTCCGGTTTGGCTCAACCCATGTATGTAATTGCTACAAATATAGGCAAAATCCCTTTGATGCCTGATTATTATATTCAAGAAAAAAATGAAAAAGAATATATCTTGAAAAATCACAGGGGAGAAACAACTACTTTGCCTAATATCCCTCAATAAATACTATTTAATCGGACCCATTTCAATGGGTCCGTTAGATTGTAGACAATTAAATACTGTTGCATAAATATTCTTTTTCGCTATCTATTAGGATTAAATTGGGCAACATATAAGCCATTTAAGCCATAAAAGCCTTCAGGTAAGTGAGCATGTTCGCTTGAAAGCAGCAACGCAGAAATTCGGAGATTTTCAACAGCCTGACGGACCCATTGAAATGGGTCCGTCAGGTGTTTACTGAAATCTATTAGATTGTTGTTGGGCCTGTTGCAATGATTGCTGAGCCTGCTGCAATGATTGCTGTGCCTGCTGCAGTTGCTGTTGGTTTCCCTGTTGGCCAAATTGCTGCTGAGAAGCCTGCTGTCCAAACTGCTGCTGACCAGTTTGTTGCAGAGCTTGCTGAGCTTGTTGTAGTTGCTGTTGTGCCTGTTGAATTTGCTGCTGCTGCTGTTGATTAGCTTGCTGACTAAACTGTTGCAATTGCTGTTGCGCCTGCTGCAGTTGTTGCTGAGCTTGCTGAATCTGTTGTGGATTATTATTGTTTTGGGCTTGTTGTACAGTTTGCTGAGCCTGTTGTACAGACTGTACAGCTTGTTGAAGTTGTTGGTTTTGCATTCTAATATCCTCCTTAACCTTTCTTATGATAGCTTTTAACAAACAGCAAGTTTTTATACAAAAAAAATGCTTTTCTCCTTTAGCAGAAAATAGCATCTATTATAAATAATTTTTAAATAATCAGAACCTGCCGAACAGCTTAAAAATGACCGTTCAGCTATTCTGCGATTATAGATTTATATTAAAATGGAAATCATCTTTTTAATATCTTCTTTTATTCCGCTTCCTCCGTGCTTTCAAAAATGATAATATCACTTCCTATTTTTTTGATTGACGACCAGGGTATCTGCATATAATTCTTACCGGAAAAAAAACTTTTCTGATATCTATAATCCGGCAATAAAACGGCTTTGATTTTTCCGTACTTTTCGTCGATCAACAGCTCAGAGTCAGCTAAAAGGCCGAACCTTCCGCCATCACTCAGATTAACGATCTCCTTTTCTCCCAGACTGCTTAACCTCATACACTTCCCTCCTAAGTTCTATACAAATAATATATTTGATTTCATTCCTAAATATAACCATCCGGTATAAGTATAAAGGTAGAAATTTTCATGCAATCTCATCTTTCATGAGAGACTTTCCGGGAAGTGCTTCTATTTATAAATTATCTGTTTTCTTTTCTTTGCAGTTTAATTTCTTTATGATAACAATTATTACATAACCCCATTAATTTTATTTTATGAAAGGTCACAACAAACCCTTTCTCATTCCTTGCTTTTTCTTTCAGCAAAGTCAGAAATTCCGGCTGTAAATTCAAAACACATCCGCATGCTTCGCATACAAAGTGCGCATATGCCTGTTCTTTCTCTGAACCTATGTATCTATATCTCATACATCCGTCATAATATACTTTTTCTACCAATTTGAGCTTGTCAAGCACCGATAATGCTCTGTAGATCGTTGCCAGGCCTATTTTAGATTTTCTCTTCCGAAGCATGTGATAAATCTCTTCAGCGCTCATTGTGAGGCTTCTATTTTCAACCAACAGCTCGAGTACTTCCCGCCGTTGCCCCGTCAGCTTATAACTGTTGTTATTAAATAGTGTTTTGAATTCTTCAAGTACGGTCTCCATAACTTTCCACCTATCGATCCGGTTGAGTTTCCGGCTTTTGACTGCAATTTGAACTGCATGAAGAACAGCTGCAGCCACATATACCGGTTCCTTCTTTTGCTTTTTTGATAATCTTGGACAGTGCGAAGAGCATCATGCCAATGATCAAAGCACCGATAATATAATTGATCATGAAAACGGACCTCCTTTCGTTTTATCTTTTTAATACAAGGTGGCAGGCTATATCCTCTGCACACCTTGTAAATAGAAACTTTATACCAGCCTACCCCAGTCCAATAATGCTCCCGATCTGAAAAACCAGAGTCCCCAGGATCCAGGCCAACCCGGTCTGATATCCAAGTGTCAAGAATGTCCACTTCCATGAATTGAATTCTCTTTTCATGGCACCAATGGCTGCAAAACACGGGGCTGCAATTAAGGTAAAAATCATAAATGAAAATGCACTTAGTGTACTAAAACTTTGAGTGATACTGGATATCAGCGAAGGATCATCTTCTGCAACTTCACCAATTCCATGGAGTATACCCAGTGTTGCCACCACCACTTCCTTGGCAAGCAAACCTGTTACTGTGGCAACTGCTGCCCGCCATTCGCCGAAGCCAAGAGGGGAGAATATCGGCGCAATTACCCTGCCGATAGAAGCCAACATGCTGTTTTCAGCCTCAACCATTGAGAATGAAGCATCAAAAGACTGTAACAGCCAGATAACACCTGATGCAATAAAGATAATGGTCCCCGCTTTGATCATAAAGGCTTTGCCCCTGTCCCACATATGAATCAGAGTGCCCTTTAACTTGGGCAGTCTGTACTCCGGCAGTTCCATTACGAAAGGCGCTGCCTCTCCTTTAAGTACTGTGCTTTTTAATAATAACCCTGATAATATCGCTATGCCTATCCCAATTATATAGATTGCCGGCGCGATCCAGGCTTTATCTGCAAAAAACGCTGCAATAAACATGGCAAAAACCGGCCATTTGGCACCGCATGGGATAAACGGAGTAAGAATAATCGTCATGCGCCTGTCTTTTTCGTTTTCTATGGTTCTGGTGGCCATAATACCCGGAACCGAACAGCCTGTTCCGATCAGCATCGGTATAAAAGATTTTCCCGACAAGCCAAACTTCCTGAAAATCCTGTCCATAATAAAAGCAACTCTTGCCATATAGCCGCTGTCTTCCAACAGCGAAATAAAGAAGAACAGGATCATAAGCTGCGGAACGAAAACCATAACGCCGCCAATGCCGCCGATTATGCCGTCTATGACAAGGCCATGCAGCCAATCTGCCGCACCTGCCCCTACGAGCCATTCCGAAATCGTTCCGCCGATGACATCTCCTATCAGCCATTCGACCCATCCGATTGTATAATCTCCTAAAGTAGAAATGGATACATAATAAACGACCCACATAATTGCAAGGAATATCGGCAGTGCCAATATACGATTGGTAACGATTTTATCGATTTTATCAGACGTAGAAAGTGTTCTGCTGCTTTTCTTTTTTACCGATTTGCTGATAACATTTGAAATAAATTTATATCGGTTATCTGCAATTACTGTCTCCACATCATCATTATTGTATCCCTTTTGAATCCTTTCTCGGCACATAATCACTTCATTATTCAGATTAACCGATATATCCGCTTTTTCCTTTATATCCATGTCATCCTCAAGAAGTTTAACGGCAACCCAACGAGGATTATAATCAAGAGTCAATTCCTTTGTTACTAAATTTTCTAATTGAGTAATCGATTTCTCTATGAGCTCATCAAATTTTTTTACCGGGGCCTCTTCTGTTTTCGCTGATGCTGTTTGAGCCAGAACAAGCGCCTTCTCAATCAATTCGTTAACGCCTTTACCTTTAGTGGCAATGGTGGGAACAACCGGTAAATTCAAACTTTTTTCCAGCTGCAGAATATCAATTTCTTCGCCTCTTGTTTTAACTGCATCCATCATATTCAAAGCAACAATAACCGGTACGCCGAACTCCATGAGCTGAGTAGTCAGATAGAGATTTCTCTCGATATTTGTCCCTTCAACAATATTGATGATCACATCCGGCTTCTGATCCACGATGTAATCTCTTGCCAGTACTTCTTCGAGGCTATATGGGGATAGAGAATAAATTCCCGGCAAATCAATAATTTTTATATTCTCTTTATGTTTTTTTACTTTTCCCTCTTTCTTTTCTACCGTAACGCCAGGCCAGTTTCCCACATGTTGGGTGCTGCCTGTAATCTCATTAAACAGCGTTGTTTTACCTGAATTCGGATTTCCAACCAATGCAAATGTATATTGCATTCTAATACCTCCTTATTGATATCGATAATGATAATCATTCTCAAGACAGATTAAAAAAAATAATCACCTTCCGTACTATTTGCTATTCAACAATAATGCTATCTGCTTCAGATTTTCGAAAAGAAAGCTCATATCCTCGGATATTGACTTCTATGGGATCACCTAAGGGCGCTACTTTTCGAATCAAAACTTCTGCACCATGTGTTATACCCATATCGACCAACCTTCTTTTCAAAGCACCTTCTCCAGTTACTTTGATTATTTTAGCTTTATCCCCCGGTTTTAAATCTTTTAGTTTTTTTTCCAATTTTTTTCGCCTCCTTATTTTATTCATCTACCATTAATTGCTGTGCAATACCCTGACTTATTGCTATTCTTGATCCTTTAATAGAAATAATCAGATTTCCGCTTATTTCAGAAATTACTGAAATGGATACTCCTGGAATGATTCCAAGTCCCTCAAGATATTTTCTTGTTGTATCCGCAACTCTACAAACATTGATTTTTGCTTCCTTACCGATAGAAAGCATTGTTAAAGGCATACCTCTTGCTCCTTTCAAAAAAGAATTATGTAATGCATTACCTGGGCAACTGATAATAATTATCATGTTTGTTAGTCTTGCCTAACATTTTAGCACGAGCTTTGCCCAATGTCAATAAGTATAAATAAAAATAATATCCTGAAATCAATATATTTTTTTAACACTTATGTTTTCTTGACTTCAATGATGGAAATGTTGTATTTTATCAATGGGATTACCATAATTTGGCTGCTATAATGCCTTTCTGAAAACTTCCAGGTATTCCTGCTTCCCCATGAAACGGGGATTGCTGCTTGTGGAAAGATTTTCGACGGACATTTCCGCCAGCCTCTCAAGGTCCTCTTCTTTCACTCCAAGCTGTGCAAGCTTTGGAAGCTTCAAATCCGATACGATTTTCCGGACCTTTTCAACTGCTTCTTGCGCCGCTTTACTGTCACACGCCTCCTTTGAACCCATTGCTCTTGCTATTCTTGCATACCGGTCTGTGGCATCCTGGAGGCTGAATGCCATAACATGGGGCAAAAGAATAGAGTTGCACACACCATGGGGTGCATCATATATACCACCCAGCGCTTCAGCCATACAGTGGACGGATGCCACATCCGAATGACTGAATGCAATTCCTGCAAGCGTACTGCCCATCAGCATAGCAGCCCTTGCCTGTATATTTGAACCGTTTCTGAAAGCTTCCCGAATATTTGTCGATATAAGTTCTATGGCATATAATGCACACGCATCTGCTATTGGTTCCGATACTTTGGCAGAATATGCTTCAATCGCATGGGTAAGAGCATCTACGCCGGTAGACGCTGTTATTTCCGGAGGAAGTGAAAGGGTCAGCTCCGGATCTATGATGGCTATTTTGGGAGCGATATGCAGACTTTTCATGGTCATTTTAAAGTTTCTTGAGGAGTCGGTAATAACCGATGAAAAAGTGACTTCACTACCGGTCCCGGAAGTTGTAGGAATGGTGATAAAAGGCTGAACAGGTCCTTTCACTTTATCTCTGCCCATATAATCCAGCGCTTTACCGCCATAGCCGATAACCGCCAATGCATTTTTTGCAGTATCTATAGGACTTCCTCCTCCAAAAGCGATCACACCGTCCGTATGGCTCTTCAAAGCTTTTTCAGCAGCCTTTTCAACATTATAATCTTTTGGATTTGCCTCAACTTCGTCGAATATGATATATTCATAATGATTATCCTCTAATACCGAAGTAATTTTCTCAACTAAGCCCATTTTTACTATTCCTTTATCCGTTATGATCAAAGGCTTTTTCACACCCAGTTCTTTTAATTCCTCAGTCAGTTTTTTTAACTGCCCGACTCCATAATCGATCCTTGTTGGAAGTATAAAAGAAAACCCTTGCATTAAATTTGTGTTCATTATATATCCCTCCTCATCTGCACATAACCGACATCTTATTGATTGTATCATAATTTTCTATATTTTAGTAATTAGTCTTGCTGAATAATTAAAAAATGCTTGCTATACCGATATGAAATATTTATTATACAGGCGCTGGGTTTAGAAAAAAGTTAAAAAACAGCATATTTGCATATGCTGAGATTGTTGAAAAAGCCTACAATCTCCAGGCTTTTGAAAAATTCGGAGTTCAAGGCGCGCTGAGAGCGAGCAGCGGAGTTTACTTCAGGTAAGTGAGCATGTTCGCTTGAAAGCAGCAACGCAGAAATTCGGAGATTTTCAACAGCCTGAGCATATTTGCATATGCTGTTAAATGGGGTACATTAAAACATCTTCCTCAGACCTTCTGCCTTATTATATCAGCAATTCCATTACCATAAGCTTTACACTTTTCGATATCTTCTCTGTCAGGAGCCCACAACTGCTTCAGTCCTTCATCGATAACTTCGAAACCGGCTTTTTTTAATTCTTCTTTTATTATCTTTGGGGATTCGCCGCTCCATCCATAGCTGCCGAATGCTGCTGCTTTTTTATCTTTGAATCCGAGGCCTTTAACCATTTCAAGAATGGATGCCGCAGCAGACAAAATACCTCTGTTTATGGTGGAAGATCCCATAATGAGCATCTTGGATTTGAATATTTCCGCAATGATATCATTTTTGTCTCTGTCTGCACAATTGAATACTTTTACTGTAACCTCTTTATCTTTTTCTTTTATTCCTTTCGCAATGGCTTCTGCCATCGTCCTTGTCGCATTCCACATGGTGTCATAAACAATGGTTACCTGGTTTTCCTGGTAATTTTTTGCCCATTCCATATATTTATTAACAATCTGAAGCGGGTCTTCTCTCCAGATAATGCCATGGCTTGGGCATATCATAGAAACAGGTAAATCAAGGCTTGAAAACTCTTCAATTTTTTTGATTACGAAAGGACTGAAGGGTGTTAAGATATTGGCATAATATTTCAGCGCCTCCTGATACAGCTCCGATTCATCCACTTTATCATTATACATATGTTCGGAAGCATAATGCTGTCCAAAAGCATCATTACTGAATAAAATATTTTCCCCTGTCAGATAGCTCATCATACTATCCGGCCAATGAAGCATAGGTGCCTCGACAAAAATAATCTTATTCTCACCTAAATCCAATGTATCTCCTGTTTTAACTTCAACAAAATTCCAGTCTTTATGATAATGTCCTTTTATAATCTTTGCCCCATTTTTTGTACAATGGATCGGCGTCTCGGGAATTTCCCTCATCAATTCCGGCAAAGCGCCGCTGTGATCGATCTCCGAATGATTTGAAATAATATAATCTATTTTCTTCAAGTCGATTATTTCTTTAAGATTCGCAACAAATTCTTTTGCAAAAGGCTGCCACACCGTATCGATCAATACCGTCTTTTTATCTTTTACAAGATATGAATTATAGGATGAGCCTCTGTGGGTAGAGTATTCGTCTCCGTGAAATTTTTTTAATTCCCAGTCAATTTTGCCCGTCCAAGTTACCTTTTTATTAATATCAAATACCATAGTTCCTCCTATACTCTTTCCTTATTTAAGAAAATCCGAATTAAATATCTTCTTTCCTTAACACGCTAATTAGTATTTTCCTAAATATACTTTTTATAATACAAATATACCCATGATTTTAATAAAATAACAGTATATTTATTTAAGTGATCCCATCACATTTCATTACTTATAAAATTATTATCATCATAGCTTTTTATTTATCTCGAATAATGCTTCAAGAGCCAAAATAATTTCTCTTTTCTCCCCTTCTTCAGACATATTATTGAGTTCTACATAACTGTTTATCCCATCTTTGACATCATCTTTGTATAATACGACATTATTCAATACCGAACCCACCTTCACGCTTCTCAATCTTCCTATTGTCATCAATGCGGCTGTTTCCATATCTCCCCCGAGGACGCCCTTATTGCTCCAATACCCTATAACATCCTCTTCATCATCGATATAAAATGAATCATGGCTTCTTACGATCCCTGTATGGTATGGATAGTTTAATTCCGAGGCTTTTTTTATCAGATTTCCTGTTATTTCCATGTCGGGGACTGCCGGATAGCTTTTTCCGATATACATCCGTGATGCCCCATCTTCTCTTACGGCACCTTCTGCGATAACTAAATCTCCTATTGCAATATTTTGCCGATATGCCCCAAGACTGCCGATTCTTATGAAATATTCTCCACCACAGGCAATCAGTTCCTCAAGGGCAATACAGGCAGATGCACCACCAATCCCTGTTGAAACAACGGTCACATCCATACCTTTATATTTTCCTTTTATACTTTTAAACTCCCGATTATATGCGATTTCCTGATATCCATCCAGATACTTTGAAACCCTGTCCACTCTCCCCGGGTCTCCGGGCAGTATAACCATTTTTGCAACATCATCACTGCTGCATTGCAAATGCGGCTGTATCATATACTTTCCCTCCTTATTGAGAACTATAAGATAAAAGCATGGTCAAAAAATATTTATTTTTTATTTGATTGTAACATAATATCAAAATTGCAGTAATTTTTTAAACAAAACAGCAAATACTTTGGAAGTATCTTTTCCACTTATTAATTTGAAAAATTGAAATCACAACTAAATAAATGGGAAAAATTGACGATATTATATTTAAATACAAAATTATATGTTATTCAATTGAAAAAGAAAGGAATATAATATGACAATTAACGGAATATCTCATATCTATCTGGATCAAAAAAATATTAAGTTTGATTTAAAAAATATCAAGCCTGTCGAAGGAAAAGTAAAATACATACCCAAGTCACATAAAAAGAAAGTTTATGTCTACAAGGGCGGATTTGAAAAATTCTCCAATAATTCAATTAGTGAAAACATAAAAAACCTGACCACAATGCTTAGAAATATTGAAGTAAAAAAACCTGAGTGGAAGTATATTACAGGGATATCAGTAGGTACAGGTGAATCATTCCAATTAAAATATTCAAGTTCATCAAATGTAGGAAATATAATTGATACCCAGGTATAATAATAAGTTATAAAAATATTATCGAAGATAACAAATAATAATGCAATAATAAAGAAGGATTTTGCCTTTAAATCTGCAAAACCCACCTGAATTATGGCCTGTTGACCTGTCACCTATTATATTTTCAGCTGCCATTGTAATACTTTCTGATCAAACCGCAAGCCAGCCTTTTGCCTGCATCTCCGGCAGGCTGCGTTCTATAATCATCCGGATTTTGATGTATGATGACTGCCTTTCCCACTGCATCCTGCGGCTTAAACTTATTAGTGAAAAATGACATAATTGCCCTGCCGTTATTTGAAAACAGAACCGGGAAATCTCCGGCATGATTCCCATGAGGCTGATTAGCAGGATTCCAATGCCCGCCGGCAGCCTGGAAAGGATTTTCGGAATCGCCTACACTGCAATTTCCATTTTCATGAATGTGAAACCCGTGAGGTCCGATAGGTTCCTCTCCATTATAAGCCGGTTTATACTCAGGAAGACCGCTGATATTTGCATATACCAAGGTGCCTCCGTTTACTTCTCTGAAAGTGACCTCACCCTTTAAATCCGGTGCAAGCGGCCCGCCCTTTATATTTGCTGCGGCCATTTGAGGTGTTTGGCCAATATAATTATAATACATTTCAATTACACTCCTGATAGAAAAGTATATCTTATATATGTTATGTGGCTTTTACTGAGAGTGTTCATTCTATTGTTGCAAATCCTCAATCATTTCATTCTGATATTAACTATGAGTTATTATCCAAAGAAAAACACTTTCTACTTTCTTGATGATTGTGATTAAATGAATTTTTCAAAAGATACTGCATATTCCTTAAATCCGCATTTTTCATATAGTCTCTTCGCATTGACGTTCCAGGAATAGACGTGTAATTTTATTCTGTTTGTCCCCCTTTCTTGCACCCAACAGGCAACTTCTCTGATAAGGGTTTTTCCAATTCCTAAGCCTCTTGCTCCATAATCAACAAATACCTCATCAATTAATCCAATCTTCCCTGTTCCATTATCTGCGGTATACTCTTCTTCAAATATTTTTCCTAATGCATATCCTACAGGCAAATCATCTATTTCTGCAATTAGAATTAAAGTATCCTCATTTCTGTTATTAAATGTAATTTCAGCTTTTTGCTTTATGGCTTCTAAAACCAATTCATAATGATCATATTTACACTCAATACTGTGATTACTTCTATTGAACATACTCAATTTCGCCGCAAATGCGACAAATATATCTATGTCCTCATCTAAAGCTTTTCTTATATTTATCTTCATAAATTTACCCTCCGCAAACTCCGTGAACAATCTATTTATTAATATTGTTATCCTATAACTTATCTTTGTTGATGTCAGTAAGCTATATAATGCCCGGTAATGTTATGAGCAATTTGGGCGCTACCTCCTTAATAAAATCAATCTGGCTTTTGCTTGGTTCTGTTCCGTGTACGGCAATGTACAAATCGAATAAACTTGCCTGATTATGTGCACATTAAATTTCAAATCAATTACCCCAATAACATTTTATATATAATTCTCTAAAAAATTACAAAATCCTTCCATTCTTCAATTGTTATACAAAAAAGGTTTGCCTCGGCAAAACCTTTCCTTAACTTTTATCTCTCATTTATTATCTTTTATCTGGCATAAGTTATTTATGTCCTGTATGTCCGAATCCGCCTTCTCCTCTCTCCGTATCTAAAAGCTCGTCAACCGATTCCCAGCGGATGCGCTCATATTTACATATGATCATTTGGGCGATCCTATCTCCGTACTGTATGGAAAAGTCTGAGCTTCCCCAGTTGATCAAAGGGACTTTGATCTCTCCTCTGTAATCGCTGTCTATGGTTCCTACCCCGTTAACCAGCCCAATACCATGTTTAACAGCAAGTCCGCTTCGTGCCCTTACTTGAGCCTCCAATCCTTCAGGAAGTTCAATATGTATACCCGTAGGAACCAATGCTCTTTCGCCGGGCTTTATCACAATAGTTTCATCTACAGCCGCTCTCAGATCCATGCCTGCGGAACCTTGCGTTTCATATTTCGGCAATGGAACCCTTTCTGCTTTAATTTTAACTTTTGTATTCATTTTATCTCACCCCTGTTAATAGATTATAGTTTATGGTTTATGGATTTTAGATTAAATTAGAGGTTAAAGGTTAGCCTCCCTCCGTAAAATTGAGATCTGAGACCTTACAGCTTATACCTTCATCAGTTTACGCATATCCACTTCCTCTCTGCTAACCACTGCAGCAGAATAAGCATTTATATCTGTCACCAATTTAATAATTTCATTCATATCTTCCATTGTCACATTATTAATAAAACCAATAATCTGATCCGGTGTATAAACTTTGTTTAAAAGCAGTTGTGACTTCCCAATTGAAGCCATCCTTCCGCTGATGCTTTCCAGATTCAATATATAATTCCCTTTCAACTGCTCTTTCGCTGTAGTCAATTCTTCCGCGGTAACACCTTTTTCTCTGAGAAGGTTGATCTCTTCTATCATCAAACGTGAAGCTTCTGGCAATTGCCGGGGGCTGACACCTGCATAAACTGCAAATATACCATCCGTCACATATGAAGTGGTATAAGAATATACCGAATAAGCCAATCCTTTTTCTTCTCTGATTTTTTGAAAAAGTCTTGAGCTCATACTGCCTCCCAATATATTGCTTAAAATAGACAAAGGGTAATATCTTTTATCATCCAAAGGAATGCCTTTTATTCCCATACAAAGATGAGCCTGTTCAATGTCTTTTCTTTTAACCTTTATTTTAGGCTGATAAACCGGTAGCTTATCGGGGTTTGTCCTTTCTTTCTTTATGAATGGCAATATATTCTTTTCAAGTATATTCACCAACTGTGCTTCTTCAATATTGCCTGCCGCAGAAATAATAATATTGTCGAGGGAATAGTTTTCATTCATATATGACATGATCATGTCTCGATCAAAAGATTTAATGGTCTCCCTGTTTCCTATAATCGGTCTGGAAAGAGGATATCCGTCAAAAACAATTTCTGACAATAAATCATGCACCGTATCTTCGGGAGAATCCTCATACATATTGATTTCTTCATGTACAACAGCTTTTTCCTTAAGTATTTCATTTTCATCAAATTTTGAATTCATAAGCATGTCCATAAGTATTTCTACCCCATCCTCAATATGAGTATCCAATACCTTAACATAATAACAGGTACTTTCTTTACCGGTAAAAGCATTGATTTGCCCGCCTATTTTATCGATATCTCCCGCAATATCCTTTGCCGTTCTTTTTTCGGTACCTTTGAATAACATATGTTCAATAAAATGGGAGATTCCGTTGTTCTTATCATCTTCATTTACCGAACCTGCCTGGACCCATATTCCTATAGATACGGAACGTACATAGGGGACTTTTTCCATAATCAATTCTATTCCGCTGCTGAGATTTCTTTTAATAATCATTCATCGTCCTCCAAATCTTTTTAGCAATATGGATATTATATAAAAACGCATATCTTATTGCAACTATTGCTTCTCTATTAATCTGCCCACCGGAACAATTTCCACACCCTGAGAGCGAATAAAATTTATGATTTCCGGCAGAGCTTTTACTGTTTCTGATTTTGGATGCATCAAAACAATGGCGCCGTTTAAAGGCTTTTCCATAACCCTGTTTTTGATTTTGTCAGCTGTAGAATCCGGCTTCCAATCTATGGTATCAATTGACCATAGGATGATTTTATACCCCATTTCTTCACAGATTGAAACAGTTCGTTCATCATAGTCGCCGGAGGGTGGAGCGAAGAGGGTTGTATCTGATCCCGTAAGGTTTTTTACAACTTCTTCAGTATTCTTTATTTCTTCTCTTATCTCTTCTTTCTCAATTTTGCTGCATAATTTATGCCCATATCCGTGATTCCCGATTTCATGGCCTCTTAAATACATTTCTCGTAACAAATGAGGATTTTTTTCTGCCCAATTACCGGTTACAAAAAAAGTGATCTTAATATTATTATCATTAAATATCTGAAACATGCTCGGAAGTATCTCACTGCCCCAATCCACATTGCATGCAAAAGCAATTATCTTACTTGATGCGTTTCCGTTTCTAATCACTTTACCGGTTGTTGATATATATTTTGTATGATCATATTCTCTTGCTGAAAATAAAACTGCAATCAGTATGATGCAAATAAAAAACATTAACGTAAATGACCTCTTCATTATACCACCCCTATATATATATGGTGAAAAATCAAGTACTATACCCAATACCTGATATATAGAGGAGATAAAAAAGACAGCTCATTTGAGCTGTCTTTGAAGGTATGATTTATTTTAGAAAAAGAATCTTTTTTTCTTTTCCTTCTCATTTTTAGTAACTTCCTTTTCAGCAATAATATCGTCTTTTTTAGTGTAATCTGAATTTGATTTTCTTGGCTTTTCATCTCTTCTTTCACGGTTTTCTTTTTTTGATTCTTTTTCATTTTCTTTCTTTAATAAATCTTTTCTTGAAAGGTTGATTCTGCCCTGATTGTCTATCTCAACCAATTTGACCATAACTTCATCACCGACTTTGAGAACATCCTCAACTTTTCCTATTTTTTCATGTGCAATCTTAGAAATATGCAGAAGTCCTTCTTTACCCGGAAGTATTTCAACGAATGCTCCAAAGTTCATTATTCTGGTTACTTTTCCCATATAAGTTTCACCCGGTTCAGGAACTTTAATTATATTTTGTATTTCATCTATGGCTTTATTTCCTGATATCATATCCTTCGCCGTTATAAACACTCTTCCGTCATCTTCAATATCGATCTTTACACCGGTCTCGTCAATGATGCGATTAATGGTTTTTCCTCCCGGCCCAATAACCTCACGGATTTTATCAGGATCGATTTTTATATTCAGTATTCGTGGTGCATAAGGTGACAATTCAGATTTTGGCTTGTCTATTAAAGCAAGCATCTTGTCCATAATATACATTCTGCCTTCCAGAGCCTGTTTCAGAGCAGTTTTTAATATTTCCTTGTTGATCCCATGAATCTTTATATCCATCTGTATGGCTGTAATACCCTTGGCGGTTCCGGCAACCTTAAAATCCATATCCCCAAGAAAGTCTTCCATTCCCTGTATATCACTGAGGATTGTTACTTTATCACCTTCTTTGATAAGTCCCATGGCAATACCGGCCACCGGTGCTTTAATGGGTACGCCGGCATCCATAAGGGCTAAAGTGCTTCCACAGACAGAAGCCTGTGAGGTGCTCCCATTCGAACTTAAAACTTCGGATACCAACCTCAGCGTATATGGAAATTCATTTTCATCCGGCAATACAGGTACCAACGCCCTTTCAGCAAGTGCACCATGTCCTATTTCCCGCCTTCCGGGGCCTCTCATAAATCGAGCTTCTCCCACGCTGTACGGTGGGAAATTGTAATGATGCATATATCTTTTTTCTTCTTCTTCACCAAGCCCGTCTAATACCTGAGCATCTCCGATGGCCCCTAAAGTTGCAACAGTCAGGACCTGAGTCTGTCCTCTGGTAAAAAGTCCTGTCCCATGGGTTCTTGGCAATACGGATA
>JAENZQ010000077.1 GCA_016841185.1 Anaerovorax odorimutans | reverse complement strand
TATCATAAAAAGCAAAATATTATATATATACAATTACAAGGAGTGAAATACTATGATAAAAAAGAAGAAATTATTTGTGACCATTGCTCTTAGCCTCTTAATTATCTTTGCATCAGGCAATAATGTTTTAGCAAACCCACTGTCGGTTGACGAATACCAGAGTAATTTTTCATGTTGGTGTGCTTGCGCTTCTCAAATTTGTGGATATTTTGAAAACTACTCAACCGAACAAGATTATTATAACTGTGAGGGAGCAATATTTTATTATTATGGTGGACAAGTGAATGGAAACATAGACTGGATTGAAGGTGGAGTCCAATATATTACGGACATAAATGGTAGTGTACAATACAATCCTTTGAGCTGGACTGCAGTTAAATACCAAATAAACAATGATTGCCCAATTGCAGCTGCCCTAGGTGATTATTATGGCTCTCAACATGCAATTACTATTAGAGGTTATAAAACAGAAAACTTTATTAATTATTGCTACTATGTAGATCCATATGATGGATTATACCATCTAAGGGCTTATAATTATTTAGTTAATTCATGGGATTGGGCTAATTCTGCGTTTTGGGCATAGGAGGGAGATGAATATAATGAAAAAATTGATTTTATTAATAATAATACTAGTAGTAGGGGTGGTAACGATAAGAGTACTGCCATCCAGTGCAGAACAAATTGTAAACCAGGAGTTTTTACAGAATAATGAACGAGAAGTGGTGGAAAGTGCAATAAAATCAGGAATGATATTTATAAACCAGGAGTTCCTAGAGAATCCCGACTGGAATGTTTCGGAGGAGCAGCTTCCCGCTATTGCAGGTACCCCATATAAAGTCTATCCAATAGATCCAGAAAAGTTTAAAAACATGAATGCAGATAGCTGTTTGAGAGATTTTATAAAAGGCAGTTATGAATGGGAATT
The DNA here is from genome assembly GCA_016841185.1 of Anaerovorax odorimutans. GTDB lineage: Bacteria > Bacillota > Clostridia > Peptostreptococcales > JAAYPU01 > JAENZQ01. Next base: position 1,344 of record JAENZQ010000077.1, on the reverse strand, counting down.
TCCTATACTGACATCGGAAGGAGAAGTTATTAATGTTGGTTCAATAGCTTTCTTAAATGGAGCCTGGCAATTTGTCGGTTTAGGATTAACTATACCCCAAAGCGGAGTTGAATTAAGTTCTAAACCTGATCAAATAATTGAGTTGTTGGAAAAGGAAGATTTAGTAGTGAATTTCACTGATTTTAAGCATATAAGATGGGGACTTCCCCCAATGGATTTATTGGTAGTTACAGCCAACTCGCAAGAATATGTTGTTCCAATATATTATCAGCAAAAAGAAAACCATGAAGATGGCCGCATTTTTCCGGTGTTGGATAAAATTAAACCGATGCAAGTGTATAAAGCAAATTATTTTATAAATTTAATAGAAGCAGAACTATCTAATGCTGATCCGCATATGACAATTATTAAATAATAGAAATAGTCCATGTCTTCAAATATCCATAGATATAAAATAGAGCATCTTTCAGAGAGCTTTTTCTGGGGAGATGCTCTGTTATTAAATCCATATTCTCATACTGGTTGCCGCCGCATTGTTAGAATTTCGGATAGTTTGATAAGATAAAACAGGGTGCGAACGGAGCAGGAAAATCTTTCAAAAAATCGGCAAAAATTCGATAAAGAGTTTAAGAAGAAGTCGATATTACCAAATTAAAGAAAGGAGTCGAATTTATGCAGCGAAAATTGGTGATTTGTTTTATAGCAGTTTTTTTATTTTCAGGGTGTTCATTAAGCACAGAGAATAGTCCGATTACTAATCAACAATCGGATAATATACCAGTCGAAAACAAGTATTATCAACTGGGATATAAATTAAACGAAACATTTATACCTCATAACAATAGTATATATCTGGCCACGGTTAATGGTGAACCTATCAATCTGAATGAATGGAATTATATGGTGTATTATATGGAGGGTAAGAAAACTCAGGAAGATGTATTCCAAGATTTTGTAAAATTGAAAACACAAGTAGCTGCAGCAAAGATAAAAGGTCTTATGCCTACATCTGAAGATATTTCTCAAATAATGAATAACACGCTAGCTTCTTTAGCTGATGAAGAATCATCGTTATCTATGTTGCTGCAAGGGGCAGAATTGACTGGTGACGAATACTGCGAAATTATGAAGCCTCAATGGATGGATAAACTGGCTGCATCAAACTGGCAGATTTATGTTAACGATTACCTAAACAGCAATGAAGAGATGGATTTGGGTGGCATGGATCAAGCAGATTTTTCCAAAGCTTTTGATTCACTGGCTATTGAAGAATTTGGTGATTTGGAAGTAATCATAACTGAAGATGGCATCCAGGCAGGAATGAATAACAGTTGGATTAATAAT
>JAENZQ010000006.1 GCA_016841185.1 Anaerovorax odorimutans | reverse complement strand
ATAATGGGAAGCTTGCTCTGTATTTTATATGCGTTAATATTCACCATATTATTATTACTCCTCCTCAAATTGGAGAATATGATCCCTATTTTTTAATAATATCACCTGAATATGTGTTAGAATTGTTGAAGTTAAGAATTAGGATATAGGTTACATATTAGATGTTAAATCAAATAGAATTTTGTTTTCTCTACATCAAACCCAGTTGAACAAGCAGAAGAAAGAGATTAGAAGTTAATTTATATCTTTTAAATATCCCGATTTGATCCATCCAATGTCAGTTTGAATTTCTTGATATATATCTAAATATGTATATTTTATCAATACTGACTTTTTTTCTCTATAAAGGTTGTTTTTGGTACAATGAAAACCGAGCACAGCGGAACTTAAAAAACCACGCATAAAATGGAAAAACTCCATTGCAAGCACCCTCAAAAAATAATACCCTTTTAGTTGTCTATGCTAAAGGGGGTATTAGAAAGGATGCTGACAATGGAGCAAGTATATCGTATCAAAAATATGCGGAAATTTGAAGGCAAGAGTTTAAGAAGAATATCAGAAATTACAGGCCACGACTTTTCGACAGTAAAGAAGTATGCCCAGAAGGAAGATTTCAACCATGAAATCCGCCCTACAAAGAAACGGCAAGGGAAGTTATCTCCGCACAGGAACATAGTATTGAAGTAGCTTACCGATGATAAAAGAGCCCCATACAAACAGCAGCATACTGCTAAAAGAGTATATGACCGTTTAAAGGAGCTCTACCCTGATGAATTTGATGCCAGTGAAAGATCAGTAAGAAAATTTGTTGCAGGCTTACGAAAAGAACTTCAAACCTACGCCGATGGTTTTCTCCCCTTGGAGCATCCGCCTGTACGCCATGAACTTACTGTTGACTTTGGGATATCATAGTATCTTGAGAAAGCACAAACTCCACCAGCATTTTCTATTAATGATTCTATAAATGTAAAGATATTATTATATGAAATATTGGCTTTTGATTCATTTATAATTTTAAGTATACTTCCAATACTATTTACGACAAAAAGCTCCCACTGAACTTGTTCTATACTTTTTTTATCGTCTGAATTCGCATTAGTACCCAGCCAGTTACCACAATAAGAACAAAAGCCATTCCTAGATGTTCGAGATAAAATCGGTATGGTCTTAGTACAATTGGGGCATTCTGTTTGAAGGCTAACTTTATGAACTGGACATATTTTAACAGCCTTAAAACACCAGATTAATGGTTCATAAACAACCTGATTGCTATTTCGCCAGTCTTTAAGACACTTAGAACACCATTTCTTAGTTGAACTCAGTAAATTTCTTGATGGTAATGCATTTTGCCAAGATATAAGGGTAAGGTCTTTGATATTATCTATACCTGCATAGAGATAGCCTTAGAAAACTCTTCTGCTTGATTACCAAGTGCATTAAGTTCTATGGCATGGTCATAAAATCTGCTGCCATGATTTAAATACTCTTTTCCAATCACAGGAGCTACTACTTTTCCTAGCAGAGAGCCAACACTAACTAAGTGAGCTTCTGCTAGTCTTGATATATAACTAGTCTGGCTTTCTATTAATTCTGTCTTTAAGCCTATGAGGTTTAGGGTGTATAGTTTTGTGCTAATGATAAATTTCTCCTCGACTAATATGCTATTTTTCAAATATTTTTTTCTAAAAAATACAATATTATTACAAATTATTGCTTGAATAGATAATTTGTCATATAATTATATAAGGGTAAGGACTAGAGATAAGAATATATACAAGGGGGAATATTTAGATTATTAACCAGCTTAACATTATTTTATGTTGGCTGGTTTTTGTCTTTTTATGAGATTTAATAAGCTCCTTTTATTAATAATTCAAAATGTCCGAATAGAAGTCATTTTTTATAAGGATAATTTAATAACGGTATAAGAGAGTTCTCACTTTGCTTTATGAAAATTTACATCCAAACTTACTTTTTTACTTATAAATTATATAGTAATTTAATATCTAGAAACGAGGTATATATGAATCTTTTGAAAAAAATGAGTTCAGATATAATCTGGATGGTAATATATGTGGCTTTAATTGCTGTATTAAGTTCGTTTGAGTACATATTAGATTTCCTGTCAAATAATCCTTTAAATAATACAATAATAACTGATATTATTACAATTACTGGAGTGTCAATTACCATTCTTCTTCCCGTGTCACTAGATATAATAACTCGATTTTCTAATAGGTATAACTCCGAGATCCTGACAGGTATTTTTACTAATACCACCGAAAATAAACGAGTTACTAGAATTCTTTTATTTGTTCCAATTTTAATTTTTTTGAAATTATTACTTAAAGATTCGGCTGTAAATAAAAATATTTTGCATAATAACATTATTTTAGTATTATCAGTTATAATCTTTATTTATATAATCATAGTATTATTTCGCTATTTAAAATTTTTTACTATATACATAACCAGTTCGAATCTTATTGTTAAAGATTTTAGAAAAAGAATTGACAAATACACTCACACTCTTAAGTTTGTAAAATATAATAAGGATTGTCTTATTACTGACATAACAGGTCTATGCCACATTATGCGAACTGAAATTAAAAACAACAATATTAATGTTGTTGAAGAAGAATTAAAGTATCTTTCTAAAAAAATGTCTATTATTATGACTCAAATCGATTATGAAAATGCACTAGAAAATAATGATTTTGTGTTTACAAAAGATACTGTAATTATTAATACTACTATTAAATACACTTCAACTATTTTTGATGATATTTTCATTGCTTTTATAAATAATCTCCTAGAACTGAATGATATTGCTTTGCAAAACAATAACAATGAACTGTCATACTCAATTTGCTATTTTATAAACAGAATGGTTGAAGATTTTGTAATTCGACAACACTTCAAAAATCCTCTTAGTTTTACTCTAAATAATTTTAATGCAAAGATATTTAAAGACCGCATGAGCAAATTCACATATATGTACAAATTTTGTTATGGATGGTATTTCAATGCATATAGAGAACCCGAACTTATGTGCCTTGAATATTGGGACTACTCTAATAAATATTTGTGCCAAAATCTTCGAATATTAATATCTGCTGGTAACACTGACGTAATTATGGGCTTTGTTAGGGATTTACACGATGGAATACACACATCGTCATATTTTGAAGGTTTTTGGTCTCTTAATTCAAAGCTTATTGATTTAGATAGAGAAGCTTATAGAAGGCTTCTAGATAATAATGATAATAGTAAGTTGTTCTCAAATATGGACAAGCTAATGAGTAAAACAAATTGCTTATCCAATTACAACGTATTAGTTCAAAAATGCTTTGATTTTAAGAAATTTCTAATAACTGAATATCCTTCCTATGAAGATGAAATTGATCTATTTATAGATACTCAAATAAATAAAGCCAAAGGTATAATGTTTCTTACAAATATTAAATACTTGAGTGTACATCTATTGTCATTTTGTATTTTTAAACAAGAGTATGAAATTATAAATTACTTAATAAATTATAAGCAACCTGATGATACTTCGGCACACTATGTTGGACACGAAGTTATACCCCAAACAATTAACGATATTATCTATCAAATGATTGAAGGGCATAAATATAATCTTAATTATTCTTTTTATGAAGACCACCATGATTCTGATTTTTATACCACTATGGCATATGCGTTATTAATAATTATAAGTAATTATGTATTTCTTACAGAATATTCTTTTAACTCATACAGTAATTACAAATACCAAGACTTAGATATAATTTTGAGCGATTTAAACAACTTAATATCAGCAGTTTCTAGTGAAAAATTTGCTGATTTACTTAAACATATCACTTTTAGAAAGAAGAATGTTACTAGTAATGAAATAGTTTCAGAAACAAAAACTGCTTTAAATGAGTTTCTTAGTGAATTAATGTTCTTTAAAAACCAACAACTTATCGAAAGTCCATTACTTGAAATAAGAATTGATTCTTTTAAGGAATCTGTTGCAAAAGGATATTTTAATAATATAGCTAAGTCTATACTCATCAGCAAATCAGATCAAACAACAAGTATGGTTACTGTGCCTATTAAGATACTTTTTAATACACCAAAAAAGTATTTTACAGATTTATCCTATTTTAGTGAGGAATCTAACTTTGAAAATATTGGAAAACAACTTTACCAAATGGAAGAAAGATATATTATTAATGACATGTTATCAAGCATTAAAATTATTTCTCCAAATATAGAAACTGCAATAGATGAAAACTTTGATGAAAAAGATTATCCTAATCTAATACTAATTGCAATAAACCATTGGAAACACCATAATAAATTTTACAGACATTACAATAATGACAATCAAGACCGTGAGTATTATAATTTTAAGAATATAAAAATACCTGTTATTAGAGAACGTTTATCAAAGGACATTTCTGAGTGTTTTCTTATAGTGTCGAATATGGACTCAAAGTATTTTATTAATAATAATTTAAATAGTAATGATATAGCAATCTCTTTTAAGGGTGAATTCTTTAAAAATGACAAACAAGATATTTCTATTAAAGATGCAAAAGATTATATAAATAAGTTTAGCCGAAACAAAGATTTACAATATGAAATTGTTATTAATTTATTAGTAAGTAAAAATCTTTATAAAATCGATACGAACTTAAAAATTATAAAAGCATCAGGCCTTGAATAAAAGGTATAACACTTTACTATAAATAACTTTATCTCTAAATGAATTTGCTATATACGTATATTTTTAAGGATTATGTGTGTTATATTATACCTAAAACAATATTTATTAAGTTTTTTAGGATGTATATTATACCCCTCTTATTGAACCGTGAATTGAGGAATGAAATGTATATTATATAAAGATGTTGAAATATAGGGGGAACAGCGATGAGGGCAAAGGAAGCTAAAGCAAGGATTAAGATTAATGAACTTCTTAAAGAAGCAGGATGGCGATTCTTTGATGAGGATGGTAAACCTGCTAATATTCAGGTTGAACCAAATGTTAAGCTATCCCAAAAACAAGTAGAGAATATGGGAGAGAATTTCGATAAAGTTAAAAATGGCTTTATTGATTTTTTATTGCTCGATGAAAACGGACATCCTTTTATCGTACTTGAAGCTAAATCAGAAGATAAAGATCCTTTGGTTGGTAAGGAACAAGCAAGGGAATATGCAAAATCTCTATACATCAAGTACGTCATATTATCTAATGGAAACCAACATTACTTCTGGAACATATATAAAGGGAACCCCCAAATTATAACCCGCTTTCCATCATGCGAAAGTATAAAAGAAAGCAAGGCTTTCAATGCAGAGCCTGCTAGACTTTTTAGAGAAGATGTTAAAGATGATTACATAGCTGTCATCAAGAATTCAAAATATGCGGAAGCTCCTGAATATATAAACCCTGAAACAAGGTTGAAATTTATTAAAGACAGCGGTTTAAGGTTCTTAAGACCATATCAAATTAATGCAATAAAAGCCTTACAAAAGTCTGTAATGAGCGGTAACCAACGTTTCTTATTTGAAATGGCAACAGGAACAGGCAAAACACTAACTTCGGCTGCTGTTATAAGATTGTTTTTAAAGAGCGGTAATGCCCATAGGGTATTGTTTTTAGTGGATAGAATTGAACTGGAAAATCAAGCAAGAAAGAACTTTGTTAACTACCTATCCCCTGACTATCACACTGTAATATTTAAAGAAAACACCGATGACTGGAGAAAAGCAGAAGTTGTAGTTTCAACTGTGCAGACCTTAATGTTTAACAATAAGTATAAGAAGTACTTTAAGCCAACTGACTTTTCTCTTCTTATTGTGGATGAAAGTCATAGGTCGATTAATGGTAATAGTAGGGCAGTATTTGAGTATTTCTTAGGATATAAACTGGGCCTAACGGCAACACCAAAAGATTATATTAAAAATGTAAATATTGAAAAATTAAAATCTAATGACCCTAGAGCATGGGAAAAAAGACAGCTCTTGGATTCATATAAAACTTTTGGCTGTGAAAGTGGAGAACCTACTTATAGATATTCCCTGCTGGACGGGGTACGAGATGGATACCTTGTAAACCCTACCGTTGTAGATGCTAGAACGGATATTACGACTCAGCTTCTTGCAGATGAGGGATACGCAGTCATAAATCAAGTCGATGATAATGAAGACGAAGAAGAAATTTATTATGCAAAGGACTTTGAGAAGAAGTTCTTCTCTGAAGAAACAAACCGTATATTTGTGAAAACCTTTATGGAAAATGCCAAACGAGATCCCTTATCTGGTGAAATAGGTAAAAGTATTATCTTTTGTGTAAGCAGAAAACATGCAGCTAAAATTACTCAGATATTAAATGAATTCGCCGATAAACTGTTTCCAGACAAGTACTATTCCGATTTTGCCATGCAGATTACATCGGATGTCATGAATGCTCAAACCTATACTACCAACTTCCAGAATAACAACTTAAGCGGTACCACCAAATTTTTAGAGAACTATAAATCTTCAAAAACAAGAGTTTGTGTTACTGTTGGCATGATGACAACAGGATACGACTGTGAGGATTTACTTAATATAGTATTACTAAGACCTATCTTCTCGCCAACTGATTTTATTCAGATTAAAGGAAGAGGTACAAGAAAATATGAGTTTACTTATAAAGAAAAGGTAGTCAATGAAATTAGAGAACATAAAGTCGATAAAGATACTTTTAAGCTCTTTGACTTCTTTGGTAACTGTGAGTATTTTGAAGAGAAATTTAATTATGATGAAGTCATTGCATTACCTAAGCCACAGAGTAAAGGAACAGATCCTACTCAGCCACCGCCAGGAGGAACTTGGTATGAAAACTACGATCCTGATCCTCTAAAATTTATGGAGGAAAAAGCTGTTGGCCTGGAAGGGATGAAAATTGACCGAATGTTCTTTGATAAGTTTGAAAGTACTGTAAGGCAAGATAGAAAAGCAAAAGAACAGTATGATCAAGGCAACTATGTGGCTGTACAGCATTATATAGAAAAAGAAATCTTAAACAAACCATCTGAGTACTATACATGGGAAAAACTAAAACGCTCTATTGGTGTAGACAGGCGTGTCACTGTCAAAGAAATTCTTGATAAAGTTTTTGGTGCGATACCTGCTTTTAAGTCAAAACGTGAATTAATAGAAGATGAATTTGAAAGCTTTGTATTAACTAAGCCGATTCCGTCTGACAAATATTATGAAATAAGAAGATTCTTTGAAACCTATATCATGGATAAGGATGTTAGAAGAATCATTGAAGACCAAAAATATCAGTTATTAGGTACAGAAGTGAGTACATATACAATGTCTGATCTAAAGACTCTGGGTGTTGATAATATGACTCAAATCGTTGATTATATCAATGACAACGTTAATGTATCAAAGTTTATAGCATAGGGGGAGCAGAATGTTAAACTTCGACGTAAAAAGGAAGATAAACACTTTAAGAGATATTTTAGTAGGAAAAGTTCCTGACCCAAAAGCACAAGTTGAACAAATAACAATAGCTTTAATATATAAATTTATGGATGACATGGATTTAGAAGGCGTAGAGTTTGGCGGAAGCAGACAGTTTTTCAAAGAAGACTATGAAAAGTATGCATGGTCAAACATAATGCAATCCGAGTACAGCGGACAACAAAGAGCAAATCTTTATGGAGAAGGCATAGATAAAATGAGCATGAACCCTCATTCACCTCAGCTTTTTCGAGATATCTTCAGAGGTGCCTATGTGCCCTATCGTGACGCTGAAACCTTAAATATGTTTTTAAAGGAAATCAATGACTTTAACTATGATCATAGTGAGGATTTAGGCAATGCCTTTGAACTTCTTCTCTCAATTATGGGAAGTCAAGGTGATGCAGGGCAGTTCAGGACCCCAAGACATATTATTGATATGATTGTTGAAATTGTTGATCCACAGAAAACAGACAGCATATTAGATCCAGCATGTGGAACAGCAGGATTCCTAATTAGCTCATATAAGCATATTTTGAACAATAATAAGGATAAAGATGAGTACATTACATTATCTGCAGATGAAAGAAAACGAATGACAGAAAGCTTTGCAGGGTATGATATCTCCCCTGATATGGTTAGGTTATCAAGAGTAAATATGTACCTTCATAACTTTACTAAACCTCAAATTAGCGAATATGATACGCTTTCTAGTGTTGACAAGTGGGATGAGACTTATGATGTTATCCTAGCAAATCCTCCATTTATGACACCAAAGGGCGGTATCAATCCTCATAAAAGATATCGAATTGATGCAAAACGTTCAGAAGTGCTCTTTGTAGATTACATAGCTGAACATCTTAATCCTACAGGAAAAGCAGGGATTATTGTGCCTGAAGGTATCGTATTTCAATCAGGTAATGCTTATAAATCATTAAGAAAATATCTAGTTGAAGATGATTTGCTTTACGCAGTAATTTCACTGCCCGCAGGTGTGTTTAACCCATACAGTGGAGTTAAAACGAGTATTTTGTTATTAGATAAGACTTTAGCAAAACAAAAAGATGATATCCTATTTGTAAAAATTAATAATGATGGTTATGATTTAGGCGCACAACGAAGAAAATTAAATGACAGCGATATTCCCGAGATAATTCAAATTGTAAAGGATTATCAAACTGGACTTGATGTATCGGATAACGCCATCGTAACAATAGCACCTAAAAAAGATATTTCCGAGCAGGATTATATTTTGGTTGGGGAAAGATATAAGGAAACTGTAGCTATAAGTTGTAGTTACCCTATGGTTGAATTGGGCGCAATTTGTGAAATTATAACAGGATATGCTTTTAAAAGTGAATCTCTTCTTTCAGAAATGATTGCGAATTCATTGCCTGTTATAAAAATAGGGAACTTAAATAATAAATCAGTGCTAGATATAGCCAATGTTCAATATTTTCCGTATGATAAATCCTTAGAAAAATACCTAATAAAAGAAAAAGATATTTTACTTGCTATGACAGGTGCGACTGTTGGAAAAGTGTCTGTTTCAGGTTCTGATAATTTACTGCTTAATCAGCGTGTAGCAAATATTAAAGCAAAAATAGATAGAATAAAACCTGAATACTTGATGTATTTATTGTTCGATGAAAGATTTTATAATTATTGCCAGGCTAATGCAGGTGGCGGAGCACAAGGAAATATATCTCCAGCAGAAATCAAAAGCTATAAAATCCCTCTCCCACCTTTAAACATTCAAGAAGAAATTGTAAAGGAAATTCAAGGGTATCAAAAGATTATTGATGGGGCAAAGCAGATATTGGAGAATTATAAGCCGACTATAAAAATAGATCCTAGTTGGGAAATGGGAAAATTGGGAGAAGTATGTGAGCTCCAATCAGGAGGAACTCCCCTAAAAAACAACCCTGCGTATTGGAACAGGCAATATATACCGTGGTATACATCAGGTGAGTTAAATGAATTATACACAAGTGACCCTAATGATTATATTTCAAAGTTAGGGCTAAAAGAGTCGAGTGCAAAATTATTTGAAAAAGGGTCGTTATTAATAGGTATGTATGATACTGCAGCGTTTAAAATGTCGTTACTAGACAGAGATGCCGCATTTAATCAAGCAATATGTGGAATTAAGCCAAATGAAAATATCAATATGGTATTCTTATATCTATTCTTATCACATAACAGAGAGATATATATGAAACAAAGAATGGGAGCTAGGCAAAGAAATTTGACAAAATCATTTATCTCAGAAATACAAATACCTATAGTGCCAATAAATATACAAAATGAAATAGCAAAACTATTTTTTGAAGAGTTGAATATTATAAATCAAAATAAAAAGTTGATTAACATTTATGAAAAAAAAATCAAGGATAGGATATCTGAAGTATGGAGTCAATAATTCAAATTTAGCTTAAAGTAAAATCCACGTTTACTAGATTGGAAACGTGGATTGATTTTTGTGGAACCATAAGTTGTCCAAACGGACAACTTATGGTAATTGCTACAAACACCTCAAATGAGGTGGTTCTATTATTATGGTACTCCCGAGACGATTCGAACGTCCGACGCACGGTTTAGGAATACGAATTAATGCTTGTTGTATATTATCGAAACGTTGCGATATCCTTTGAATTTCAACGATTTTTAATGTAGTGCTTATTGATTCTTATTGTATTTTTTATTATTTTGGGGACTGTTTTTGAAGCTTTAGTCCCCAAATAGTCCCCAACAAATAATTCTTAAATGTTAATTTATATTTTTAAATAATCTTCAAATTTTACACAAGTATAGACCATATTGTTTAAAGAATCAAATATTTTAGTTTCCTCCATACCGTAAGTTTTTATTAATATTTCAGATACAATCTCCTTAAGTCTATAATATTTCGTATATTCAATTTCTTTAAGCTTCTTGTAGGTAGCAGAAATACTTCCATGTACTGATTTACTTCTTATTTCGTACATTTCGTGAACCAAATCAAAAACAGCTTTTCTTTTTCTGACATCAGTTTCAAAAATAAGGCTTGAATATAACGAAGTTCTAAAGCTTAACTCGCCACTATATTTTAACAATAAGGCTTCTAGTGCTGTTATTAAGTTTTGTATGCTTACTTCTATTGAGAGGCTTCTATAAGCATTTTTATAATTATCAAAAGCAATGTGCCATCTATTTATACCCGTTGTATTATGATTCTGTGCATGTTTAACAACTATATCAAGTGCATTTTTTATCTTATTGATAATTACATCATTAATACTGTCGCTAGAATAATTAATTATATTTTCATCAAAATAAATGTTAAACATTGGAGTTTTTATAATATTATTTAATGTATCCTTATATAAATAATATGAATCTATACTTTCTTCCTTCTCCTTTTCCCTATATCCTATGTCAAAATGTACTTTTGGAACTGCTAGTAGTAAAGCGTAAAAAAACAAGTACTTATTGCCATAATATTCATTTTGATTTTCCTTGATATAAACCCATGTTTTGGTTTTATCTTCCCGATCCTGCTTTAGTAGAATATACTCATTTACTTCATAAATTGGCTTAATAATATTCACATTGTTAATGCTAAAACACTTTTTCATTTCTTGACCCCTTTTTATCTTACTTATTAGAAATATAGTTAATAAAATTTATAACTTCTTCAAACTTACTGTCATCCAAATCTGATAAATCAATAACTTTACTTACATCAGCTTTACAGCTAGCTTTTGTCTTATCTTTAATAAAATAGGTCGCTATAGTACCGGTTAACATACCGATAAAACCTATGCCTACTAACATAAGAATAACCGCAACAATTCTTCCTAATCCCGTAGAAGGAGAAATATCACCATATCCTACAGTAGTAGTAGTAACAAAGCTCTACCATAAGGCGTCACCGAAGCTATTAATTGTTTTCCCTTTTTCGATAAAGTATATTGCTACAGAGCCAAGCCCTATCGTTCCAATACACAAATATAGAGTGTAAATAAAATTATTAGTCTTTAAGAACCTTTCACTATTCTTTGTAAACTTATTAAATAAGTCAATGACTCTAAAAAAACGTAGTAATCTAAATAATCTTACTACACGAAATGCCCTGAACACTGAATTAAGCGGTATTATTGCTATAAGATCGAATATATTCTCTTTGATGAATCTCTTCTTGTTGTTGGTTAAAAATAATCTTATGAAGTAATCTGCTGCAAAGATTATTAGGACAACGATATCTGCCCAATAAAACTTTCGGTTTGTGCTGACATTAATATATCCTGTTATATCTAATATTGATAAAGTAACAGCTATAATAGCAAGCCCAGCCATAAAGAGTTCGTATAATATTTCTTTTCTTATCATACTTTCACCAATCATTTCATTTTTCATTAAGACGCATCTCTTTTATGTACCTAATCTTCTACTATCTTGAAATCTTCTTCAGCAATTAATTTATCATAGGAATACACTTGAACTTTATATGTACCGGTAGGCCATTCTATGAATTTTTCTGAATATATGCCTCCAATAAACTTATCCGAATTTTTATCTAAATATAATGAATAGTCCACAGTATGATCTCCATATGCAAAACCATTACTTTTCTTTATATACTTAAAATGTATTGGAAATTCAATGGTTCTATCTAAATCAGGATATGATATTTCTAATTCCCACCAAATACATTTTGTTTGATAGGTACGCGGAATCTCATTTGTATAAATTCTTAGGTTTTCTTCAACAAAGTCACCATTGCTTGAAAAGAATTTTAATGATTTAACTTCAATATCTTCAATAATTCCTGTTTCGTAACTGTAATCGGTATATAAATTTATTGTTTTGCTTTTTATTAAATTCTGGTTTGAGATAATGTCTATTCGATATTGTCCATCTTCATTATTGGTAAATTCATCTATCGGCAAATGATAATAAAAGGTAGTGGTAGTAGTATCCTTGTCCAATACTACTGTCCGAGCGACTTGATAAACTATATTATTACTATAATAAACCCTATAATTAATTGGTATGTTAGTGCTCTCATTTAAGTTTGGATAACTAAGAGTTGTTTCAACACCAATACAGTAATCAAGGTTATTAGCAAAATCATTTTCTGATTTTATATCCTCAGTATTAATACCGTTACTTACGAAGGTATTTACAGTCGCTTTGGTAACACCTATATTGTCATAACTATTTAAAATATTAAAGGCATTATATAACAGAATGGCTACATCGCCTCTTGTTGCTGTTTCTGTTAAGGTAACTTCTACGTTTTTTAAAATACCTTTTTCATGGGCATAATTTATATAGTTTGTCGGCCAACTTTTAGTTGTGCTAACTTCACTTGAAAGCCCTGCCATTTTAACTACTAATGTAATAGCTTCCGGGAATGTTACTTTGGAATCTGGTCTAAATGTGCCATCAGTATAGCCGGTAATAATATTCTTTTTAAATGCAACAGATACATACTTGTCCGCCCAATGCCCAGTCATATCATTGAAATTGCTTTTTTCTTCAATATCTACAAAATTTATTCCTATTGCTCTCACTATAGTTGCTGCCATTTCAGCTCTTGTTATATCATTATTAGGTTTAAAATCACCGTCAGGATAACCAGACATAATTCCATTATCAATTAAATAATGAACTGCATCTTGATAGATTGTATCGTCAACATCGCTAATATTGGCCGCAAACACATTAGTTGTTGAGAAAACAATAATCAAAAGAAAAATAAATAAGCTTTTCCCTCTTATAAACATGATAAATCCCCTCTGTTATAAGTAATATCCCTATTTTCTCATTATAACAAAATATGGTAAATTATTGTAGTAATTTAGCAAAATAAAAAAGACTTTATTTCAAGCCTCTTTCTATCTCATACATTATTTGCTTTGCAAACTCGGCAAGGTCTTTTCTAAATATTCTTGCCAGTAATCATTATCACCTTCTACAGAATGTAGCCAATAATACATAAACAATATTTCAAACTCTTGTTTTCTTCCCTTAGTATATGGCTTTTTAGGCATTCTTCTATATAGAGAATCAATATTAAATAAATTATTCTTTTGTTTATAATCGTAATCATAGTCTATATATTCATCAAAGCTTTTTTTCTTATGGTTTGCAGGCCACAAATCATCGTTATCATAAAAATAATGAATCCAATCATGTGCGAACCTTACAATATTAATTTGATATCTTTCCCACGTTTCTTCAATCCATTGATTTATTTCCTCAGAGACATAAATTTTTTCGTATTCCAGGAACGAACTTTTAATTCTTTGATAATCTTTTATAAACAAAAACAACATTTCTGTTTGTTCTTTTAAATATGGATGTTTCTTAATTAATTTGGAATAACAATCATACGATAAACTCCGGAACTCTTTATCTGAATTATAAAGATAAAAAAAATAATCCTTTTTTAATATACTAGTAATTGATAATTTTATTTTTTTATTATATTCAGAATATATGCTTACAAGCCATTCTCTTACTTCTTCATCATAGTCTCTTAGTTGTTTCCGGTATTTATCTATTGCTTCATTTTCCAATACTGTTCTTTTTTCAGCCTCTGAAATATTTATATAATTATTAAAATACTCGAAAACATAGTTCACACATACTCTCATATTCTCAGGTTTTTCTTTAATATTAAATTCATCTATCTTGTCTTCTTTTTTTCTTTTAGCAATATATTCTTCAAGAGATAGCATAAAACCACTCCAAACATTTATATTATCTTGTTTATAGCTATACTATACCATGATTTTACATGTTACTCAAAACAAAAGAGACTTAGGTATTCTAAGCCTCTAAATAACACCCTCATATTTAGCATTGGTTAATACTTAATCAGATTACTTTCAAAATAGGCATCTACATCTTCTTTCTTGAATCTATACTCTTTGCCCATCTTGTAGCCTTTAAGCTTTCCGCTTTCAACTAACTTATAGATTGTCCATCTTTTAACCCTTAGAATGTCGCATACTTCATAAAGTGTTAATAATTGACATGGCTGTGGTTGCGGCTGTAGTTGTTTTTCTAATTTTTTAATCCTTTCTTTTTGTTGAGTTTTTTCTTGGCTTTCTAATTCTGTGGTTTTTAACATTATCATTTTTAGTTCTTCTGTAATTTTTAATATTCTTTCGTTTACTTCCTTTGTGTTATTCATTTTTCATACCTCCATAAATTTCATTTTTTCTTTAAGTTTAAAAGGGTTACGTTTGAAACGCAATCCTGTGTTTAAATTTATGGAGTACAAATCTATTCGGTTAATTTACTGAACGTACTTTCGGTCTTACATTGGTCCGAAAGTTACTCAATCCAATTTTCTCACTCAAGGGAAAATTTCCTCGGTAAAAGTACCCTCTAATCTAACTAATTAATTTTTTATATATCAAGGTAAGGGGTAACTATGGCTTAACCGAGTTTCATTCAGAAAATAAAGAACTGTACAGTGTTTCTGACCTCAGAATCGATATTGTGATCTATATATTGATGTCTAACCAAAGATGGGGATAACATTCCGTTACCCCCATAATCTTATTTGTGTGTAATAATATTGAATATTACTTCCAGTTCCTCTTCCAACACCTTTTCATTAACTAACATGCTTTGTCCTCCTTTGTTTGTTCTTTCTCCTGATCGCTCATTATACTTGCAGCATATTTAAAACCATTAAGAAAACCCATTTTTTCATATGCTGTAGCTACACTGCCTATCATATCCTCAATTTCAACGCAAACTGCATTAGAAGTGTTTTCCTGCATATATTCGAGAATATCTCTTAATGACTTTACTGCTTCCGGATGTTGTTGTCCGAGAACATATTCAGAACTCTCAACATAATTATGATAAATTTCCTCAATAACTTTACTTAACACTCTTTCATCAATATTTACTAACATGATTTTAATTCCCCCTCTAATTCTTTTCTTAATCCATTAATCCGGCCATAAATAGAATATACGTAATCTTCCATGATCTCGAATAATAAGCGGTGGTTGTTATGTTCCCATGCTAATTTTACTAATGGGTTATCAATGTCTTTAATTCCATTCATGCCTTTCTCAATGTTGACATTGAAATGCCCTAACTCTAATTCCCTTAGTAATACTTTTATTTTTTCAAGGTCCGACTCTACAGTGCATACTTTATTAGTAACATCAAATAAATTATCCTTTTTCATTTCAATACCCTCCATATAAATAATTTGTTTTCCCAAGCCTTGAAGGGCAGTACCTTGTATGCTATAATAGCAATGCAAAGCGAGCCCTTTACAGGCTTGTTTCGTGTTAGGAATCCGCTTTCACTGTCCAGGTGTCCGGATTCCTTTTCATTTTTTCTTATTGATATACTCATTGATGATTTCCTCTAAGATGTCATTTACTTTTCTACCTTCTTCAATCGCTACAATTCTAAGTTTTTTTAATAGCTCGCCATCAATAGTTGTCGTAAATGGGACTCTGTGACCCAAATGTAACCACCTCCATTTTATATTATATGATTATGTATTTGTATACGTATATATTATAATATTTATATACGTATGTCAAGAATGTTTTGGAAATATTTTTAATAAAAAAAGAGCCTTTAAGCTCTAAAAACAATCTTTTGTTTTGTCTATTACTTGGTTAACCTTTTCAGCATTCTGAATTGCAAATTCATAAACAGGCTTGCCTATACTTATTATTTTCTGAAATGTTTCAGCGTCTTTTATTGTATCGCTTGCTTTATCAAATATCTTTCTCCAAATGCTTTTTATTTCCTCTTTACTAATAGCCTTAGACATATTTAAAATATCAACTATTATTTCTATTATCTCTTCTTGTTTTTCGTTATTATTTTTAATGAGTGCAGCTATTTCAATTAAGCCTGCGGTATTTCTTGCTGTTTCTTGAACACCTTCTAATAGTTTTTGTTTATAATCCTCTTCCTCTTTGAATTTCTTCTCCAGTGCTGCATATTGCTCTTTTCGCTCTTTCTCAATTCGTTGGTTAATAGCATTAAGACCATTATGAATTATATTTAAATCATCTTTTAAAATATTACCATCCCCTTTTATTTTTTATTTCCATAATTCTCCATGAAAGGGGAAAATCCTTTATAAAAAAAAGACCTCTGAAATTAATCAAAGGTCTTCGTAATTCATATGTTACGTTAATTGCCCAAGAATGGTGATAACACATATCACTTACCTAGATAATGGCATTTCTTTAGGACTTACTGTTAACGTATATTAATCATACAACATATGTATTGTGTTGTCAATATATGTGGATAAATATTTTGAGCGTTAATTGCCTAAATGCGACACTAACACATAGTGTTTACCTAGACTAAGGCACAGTTTAGGACTTACTGTTAACGCTACAATATTATTATATTTGAAAAAAATAAATATATGTACTATAGAGGAAATTTAAAAAACCCAATTAAATATCCATTATCTTGTAAAAATTCTATCTCTTCGTTATAATTACCTTCAGTTTTAATGTTAGAATATAATAAATTTGAAAACACATCAGCCAATTGAATAAGCTTATTATTACATGAATCGAAATATTCCACATGTATTTCATCAACAATATCTTTACCAGTAATTAATTCAGTTGATAAAAACTCTTTTAATTGATGCTTTGTACCGGTTTTTATATTTCTATTATCTACACAAATAGACCAACATCTATCGGTTAATACTCCACGATTATTCAAATGTTCTAATGCTAACTTTACGATATAGTTAAAAGCCCTTGCTTTATTTTTGTAAAAGTTACTATAAGCTTTTGAATTATCAACTTTTATATACAAAAATTTAAAGTGATTATTTTTGCAAAAATAATTTATAAACTTCCTTTTCATATCCGGATTAAAACTTGAACCTTTTAATTCAAGAAATTTTTCATTTTTATCAAACATTTTGTTTTCACATGAAATATTTTTTAAATCATCATAATATTTTCTAATAAATCTATTATATATATTTTTAAGTATATTTTGATTTTCAACGAGTAACAAAGTAATTATAAAAAATTCATCTTTGTTTATATTATGTGTCATGCTGCCAGACTCGTCTATATAAATATTCATATCTCGCCCTCCCGAATATTACAAAAATAATTATAGCACATACAGTATTAATTTGTAATATTTTGAAGAAGAAATATCAAAACAGGGGTAAACCCTTCTCCATCTCTATCCAAAAAAACTACACATAAATACGTGAAAAATGATTTTTAAATATCTTAGGCATACTAAACCCTTATAAAGACATTTTATTTTCTGTTTTACTATTAGCTTATTGGGTTAGAAAACTTTTAAGGCTATTTCCGTCTTAGGTTTGGCGGCTGAATTATCAGCCATGAGATTTCATCAGCGAAAATTCGCTTCTAAAGTTCAGATATACTTGGATGTGACAACCAAGTTTTTAAAGGTTGCCTTTTTAATACAACTCTCACGATTCAAATAACTAAAAAAGTTTGTCATGGTTTTAAGGAATATGATTGATAGGATATTTCAGGATGGATTTTAGATAAAAATAAAAAAAGCCCTAACAGCTAATATTTTATAATTTTATTCTATATGACTTACGAAACAAATAATTATCCCGTAAGTTCTTTGGTTGAATTATTTAATAATAATTATTATAAAGGAGAACATTAAATCACCTCCTTTTATATTATTATCTTTTAGTATCTGCAAAATAAAAGGAAGTATCCCTAGTAAAATTAAAGCCGGATATTAAATCCGACCTTCCTCATCTAAATGAAATGTCTTATCAAACCGTTTTCTTTTATCTCTCATTATTTCTGTGGTTTCCCGGATAAAGTCAGGGCTTAATATATTAACTGACATTAATTTTGCTTCTTCTAAATTAAACCCTTTATCAGCTAAATCTAAAAGTTTTTTAAACCAACTTGCTATATAATGACTCATAGCATCAGACATATGTTTAATTTGATAATAATAGTCTAAAGCACATAAAGAAGGATCAATATCCCCTTTTCTTTTTAGCTTAAAACTAAACTCATAAATATTTTTTATATCATTAAACTCTTTTTCATAGTCTTGGATAATTTTTTCATTTCTTAGGTAGTTAAAATAATAATTTATAAATTCGTGTATTTTAGCAACCTCAGGATTCTTAAATTTAAAGGTTATTTTCCCCAAATCATCTGTAGTCATTAAATCTTTTTCGATAGAGTTATATATTGGAGTCTCTTTAAACATTCCCAGTGTAGATTTAATATTGAAAAAGTTTGCATATCCGTACCAATCAAGAAAATCAACATTTTGTCTTAAGCTGTCTAATGTAGAGTAGGGATTAAAATTTATAAATCCAATTTCTGTATTGATGCCTGACCATTTAAAAGTATTTATTATTCTATGGGCATCTTGAACGGTAGATTGCTTATTATAAAGTATTAAATCTTGTTCATTGGCTGCTTCAATTCCTATAAAAGCCCTTGTGAATCCTGCTTTTAATAATAAGTCTAATAACTCATGGTCTATCTTCTTAATAAAGTTTGGTCTAAAATTACCTGAAAGCATGACATTAAGGTCTCTATTGATTATTTCCTGTAACAAGGCTTTTAATCTGTTTTTATTAGGATCTTCAAAACTGTAATCCGAAAAGTGAACTTTTGTTTTTTTGTGTTCTCTGACAAAGTATTCTATTTCATCAACGGTTCTTTTAACATCCTTCATCCGGTATTTTCTTTGTAGTGACCGCATAGTACAAAATGAACAATGATTTGTGCAACCTCTTGAAGTTTGTATATTTAACATTCTTTTTTTGTGGTCTGGATTAAGGGCTATATATGGCAATGTGTTTATATCTATTAATTCTTCAGGTTCAGTAACAATGAAGGTATCATTTTTTCTATAAATAAGCCCTTTGACTTTCTCAAGGCTTTCATTTTTTTCTAAGCATTTTAAAAGATTGCACCAGGTTAATTCTGCTTCATTATATACAGCAAAGTCAATTATAGGATACTTCTTTAATACTTCTTTAATGTTTAAATCAGGTTGTCCTAATCCCATACAAATATATGTATCAGGATTGTTCTTTTTAATCTCTGGTAATGCTTTATCAAACAAGGATTTTATATACCCATGTATTCCTATTACATCAGGCTTAAACTTCTTTATGTCTGTATAGTCTATGTCTTTGATATCTTCATCAATTATTTTTACATTATATCCTTTCTCCTTTAGATATGCTGTTAATGTAAGGACAGCAGCATCTTTATATGTATTAATGCAAATGTTATTTTCTTCATCTTCTACAGACAATAATAGTATATTCTTCAAATATTCTCACCTCGGTTATGGTTTGTTTTATTTTGTTTAGAGAAACTTTTAAACGATTTGCTTTGTAAATTTCTGTTCAATTGTTCTGAAATATCTGTAGTTCGTGTATGAACTTTCAATGAAATATTTGCTCGGCGCCATTTGGTGCTCAGTCAAAATTTCAATGTAACCCTTCCTGTCTTTGCCACCTTCGAGTTTTCTTAAAATTTCTTTATGTTGAATCATCATCATTTCTGCTACTTCTATGCTGTCTAACGTTAAATTGTTTTTTATCGTTAGTACGTTCATATGTACCTCCTTTTCCCTTCCCTTTTCCTACCATATGATGTAAAATATTGTAAAAAGTAAAGGGGCTATTATAGGGGTGTTGTATGGAAAAAATTAATAACTCAGATATTGTGGCTGCTACTTTAGCGGCTGCTGTTACAAATAAACTTGATTATAAGGAAAATTCAAGTAATTCAAATTTAATAGAACAAAATGCTATAAATATTTTCAAAAGCGTTTACAAGCAAATTGACGCTTTCAACAAAGAAATAAAATAATTTTATAGCCCCTTTACTTTAATCTCTGTATAAATCAAGAGAATGTAACGCAGATACTGCTTGACTGTCTATAGATACTATTGTAGCTATTGGTAGCTTGTCTAAATTTGGATTTTCCTTAATCTCTTTAATTTTCTTTTCAACCTCTTCTAATATTTGTTTATTAATACTCATTCTTCTCTTCCTTTCTTGTTTTTTTAATGGCATTTTGTTATGTTCGGGGTATGTGTGGGATATATATACACATACCCACCCCCATTGTTTTATGGCTATAGGGGTGTACCCTCCCCCTATTAGTTTTATCGTTAATAATAGGGCTGTCGTGACGTGCATAAACACTGTATAAATAGTGTATGTAATGCATAAATGATGCATATCAAAAGGGAATCGGTTTTTACGAATCTTGAAAGCGTTGCAAATACTCATTCTTTTTCAACTGTTCCCAAGAAATACATTTAGGGAACAGTTACTGTTTTGATATTAACTGTTTAAGTTGTTTCATCTTTGCTTCTAATTCTTCTATTAATACCGGAGTGGGTTCTGTAGTCTCTGATATTGTAATCGGTTCGCCAGAAGCTAAAGCTTGCTTGTCGTAGATCGTGCCTAAAGTAATAGCTATGTCTCTGATATTAGTCATTTCAATGGCTTTGAGTTTACTGAGGAGGGCAGACTTTTCTTTAAGCGTCATTTCAGAATCGTTTATTTTGTCTAAGAGAAGGTCAAATTCTGCTTCATTCTCTAATGCCTTATCAAACCTTTTTTCAGTCAATACAAGGGCTTTCTGGACTACATTCCAAGCTTTATCTATGAACTCTTGCTTTTTTTGTGTTCGCACTTGTTCAAATTCATCAGTATTCACAATAGTTTTCTGTATCTCATGTACAGTAGTCAAAGGTATATTTGTCTGCCTTGATATTTCTCTTTGTGAGATATAGGGATTTATATATAGTAATGCCTTTACTTCTTCTTTCTTTTCTTCTGTAGTTTTTTTACCTTTCATGGTATACCTCCTTAGCAATAAGGCTTTTTTATTTACAAGAATGTTTATTCATGGTTTCCTTATTGTTATTTTAAAAATTTAGACCTCTTATAATGTCTTACTATTACCTTTGTATTCTATTTTGAGATTTACAGTTAGCGACATTAGTTTGACGGATTATTTGCGATATTCTGCTTCATTCTCTCGCTTAATTTTTGTCTTTCTTCCTCCGTCAGTTCTCTTTTAACTTTTCTACTTCTTATCGTAATTAGACTTTTCGGAAATTCAAAAGTAACTGATTCAGCATCTTGATCTATTAATTTAAAAGCCTTGTTCTGTTCTGCTAATTTTCTAAACTTTGTTTTCCATGCCCGGCTACATGTATATACTGTTGCTGTCTGACTTGATTCATCAAAGCGAATAATGGTTTCCATTTCTTCCTTAGTCAGTTTCATAGTTAACTCCCTTCACTTTACCGCATTCCAAATATAATCTTATACGCCATCTTAAGACGTGCTATTAATCCAAATTCAAGAGAATATTTCCAACCATCACCCGGATTTTCTATATCGATATTTCGTTTTAGCATATTGAGCATGCTCTGTATTGTTTCATTGGGATTATCTATTATAGCAAGTGTTAGACCTGTTAATATTTGTCCATTTTCTTCTCGTTCTTTTTTAAGAGCATCTTGCAGTTTAGTTACTATTGCCTCATAACGATTAGAAAGATCGTCATACTTTTTTAAAGTTTCTTGATCATGTTCTGTCATAAATTCAAGTATATTTTTTCTAAAACAATTATTTGCAACTCTGATCCTCTGCAACAAACATTCTCTTTGGATGTCATCATCCTCATTTACTGCCTCGCTTTCTAATGCCTCAATTCTTGCCAACGTTTCATAAGCAGTTTTTAATTTTGGATATATACTGACATACTCCATAGCATCTTCTATTGTTAAAATCTCATTTACATTTTTCATTGTTTTTACTCCCTTACTTTTTTAATTTTTATTTTTAGATTCTAATTTATCTATTTCTTTTGAAAGCTTTTCAATCGTTCTGTTTCTTATCAGCATTTGATTGATAAGTTCTTCTTTAGAGAGCTTTAATAGTTCTGTTTTTATTTCTTTTTCGGTCATATTCTCACCTCCTTGAAATAACCGCCTTTAAGTTCTTCTTCTGTGATTTCAACCTTCCAATCTTTTATTACTTCCAGATAGGTTTCTAATACCTGTACAACCTCAACCTGGAATGTAAGTAAATGTTTTTCTCTTTCTTCTTTTGGGATCCTATTATCATCAAGAGATTTTATAGCTTCATCCATTCGCATATTCACTGTTATAAATCTCTTTTTAAGTTCGTCTATTACTTCCGTTGTAGGTGTTACCGTTTCCGATAGTCTCAATCTAATCACTCCTTAAAATAATGAATCCTTGTCGGCTATTTCCTCTACCCAATCAAATTGTTTTCCAAGTTTTTGCCATCCATATATACGTTTATTGCCTACGCTTGGAGCATATAGCCTTCTGGAAGTATGGCAATAATTTAAACCAAATTTCCCAGTATAGCCTTCCCATCTGTTTTTCAGAATAGATAACAGTACGTCATAACCCTGTTTTGTCCTGTCTTCGTCTTTCAGTTTTTCAAGAGAAAATACATTTGCTGCTCGGTTGGTTATGTCTGCTGTTCCTGATATGTCATCATTATCAAGGCTGTTACTTGTCTTTCGTGGATGCGCTACAAGGTGAACGTGAACATTATATTTATTCGCAAATTCTACTAATTGACCAACAAAGTTACTCTGGGCTCGGTAATAATTGCTTTCAGTGTCTGCGTTATATTTTGCGGTCATCAGATTATCTATGAAAAATACTTTACAATCGTATCTTTTAGCTGCATACTCAAATATCTTTAAAATACTTGTTTCTTCGCTTGATTCAGCTATTGAATTGTCATAGAGCCAAAACTTACCCTTGTACCATGTTCGGATTTTTTCATCTATGGATTTATCTATATAAAAGACTTCTCTGCCTTTATCTATGTCATAATAGCTTTTTATATTTTCCTTTCCTGCAGCCTGAAGGTTCACCCAATACTGAAAACGCTCAGCCCGGAGTTCTCCTGAATAAACACATACTTTATAACCGTTATTAATGGATTCAAGCATGATCTGTCCTAAAAAAGTACTTTTGCCTTCTCCTCTTTTACCGGTCCATATGCTTAGATCGCCCATCAAAAAACCGCCTAATTTAGCATCAAGTTCTTTGATTCCACTTTTAACACTTGGAATTTTTTTAATATCTAATGCCTTGACATCTGAAAGGTCGATCAATCCGTATACAGGTACTTCTTTTGCCTCTTCATAGGCTTTTCTTACGGCTTCTTCGCCTTCTCTATAGAGTAGTTCGTTAGCGTCTTTATACTTATGTTCAACTATGTAAAGTCTATGGTTGGAAAGCTTAGTCTTTAGCTTACCTGTCATTTCTCTTCCCGGTTCGTCATTGTCTCCAAAGAGGTAAATAGTATTGAATTGCTTTAGCCAGTCAAAACATGTATCTATCCAGGTCATATCTTCTGTACCGGAAGGTACGCTAACGCAATTATGAATTCCTGCTTCATGTCCGCTCATAGAATCTATCTCACCCTCAAAGATACATAAGGGATACTCAGGGTTACAGAGATTCATTCCGAACAGAATCGGTTTTGTATCAGCTTCACGCCATGCTTTACGTTCTCCTTTCCCAACTTTGTGGGAAGGTCTGAATTTTATAAATTCAAGTTCGCCTTTATCGTTGAAGAACGGAAATATAATATTGTCTTTATCGTCACAACCTATTTGAAAAGCTTCTATTGTTGCCTTACTGATTTTTCTTTTCTGTAGGTATGCTTCTGCTCGATTGGTAATTGTCTTAATTTTTGTCTCAGGCTTTTTATATTGCTTTGTACTTCCGATTGTTCCGTAATAACTCACTTTATCCGCTTCCTCTCCAAAGTCTTTACATAACTGATAAAAGGTCCCTGTCTTACCACATGTTCCACGCTTACAGTTAAATGTCTGTTTATCTATGTTTAAAGCGAATGTCTCTTTATCTCTGTGCTGCCCTCCTTGACAATAGGGGCAGTGTTTAGGTATAATTTCATTCCCTTTTATCGTATATGGTTCTAAGTATCTTCTTGCAAATTCATAAACATTCATAATTCCACCACCTAAACTATTACATCAGCATATTTATCTGACTGATCTTGTTTTATTCCCGTAGAAGCTGCCTTAATCGCAAGAGTGTTAAATTGCTTTCTAAGCTTCTCCGTTGATAATATGTTCTGCTGCCAGAAGTTATCTTTTAAAGAAAACTCAATAACCTTTTCAATTTCTTCCGGAGTTCTGTTGTCAAGGCGTATCATTCTGTCAATATGTACCGCCCATTTATGTAAACTATCATCATCAGGTACTTTTGTTTTAGGATAGTTTTTTAATATACCATCACGGAGTAATAAGGATAATTTATACTCGACGGTGTCCGAAGAAAATTTTTCGGATGAAGGATATTTATTTTTTTTATCATTCTTATCATTATTGTTTGATGGTGCAAGTCGTTTCTGTTCTGTTACTTTCATATCTTCTTTATCTTGGTAAACCTCGTAATTTACTATCTTGTAGTGCGTTTCCATTCTGTTACCTTTATCGTATATAAAAATCATGTTTTCTTTTACGAGATAATCCAATACTTCCTTTACTAATTTTGGGTTAGGTTCTTTAAATATTCCTCTTTCATACCATCCAACCCATTTAGATATTTGCCTTATAGAAGTTAATTTTTCTCCTCGTTTTATTGTTTTTTTAGTAGTAATACCATTTTTTTTATACGGTATTTCAATATCTTGGTGATTTGCTTCTATGATAAGTCTTTCAAATATCCTCCAATATAATGGAGGCAAAGAATAAATGTCATTTATAGTTATTGATCTATATAGCTTTATGTATCCTATATCCGGCATCCCTATCACCTGCTTAACCGCTTTCTATCCAAAATCTATCACGTAAATCTTCAAGTTCTGAATTAGCGTTTTCCTCAAATCTATGTGAATTGATAAAGATTTTAAGGCTTCTCCAGTCTCCTTTTATAGGAAAATCCTTGAATGTAGATATTAGATAAACTTCCCGGCTGCCATGTTTTCTTACGAAATCATCAAAACCCATTACCCCTCACCGCCTAATATATTTTGCGTAATTTTCCGAATTCCGGTTGTTCGGGTTCAGATTGCTTTATACTGTTTTCCGATTTCATTTCAAAAACCTTTAATAAGTCCTCGAAAATAATGAAATACTTTCCACCAAGTTTTATGTGTGGTACTTCCTTTCGTTGTACGCCTCCACGAATTGCGTAAGTTGAAGTGTCCATACCATGTTCCGTTCTCAGTTTTTCAACTGTTTTATCGATTGTTAGTAATGTTTTCCCTCTATTATCCATTCTTTTAACTCCTCCCGTTGTCAACCTTTATTTGTTCAATAATGTTAAATATTTTCTGCTTTTCACTTTTAGAAAGTTCTTTTCTAAGCTTTCTTGAAAAATTTCCATCATTTATGCCTAACTTTTCTGCTATTTGCCAAAGCTTTACCTCAGAACTTTCAGCCTTTTTTCGAATATCTATATTGGTAATTTTCACTTTGATTCTCCTTTCTTATTAAGATTATTGCTTTTGTTGTTGACTTCTTAATTCGATTATGACACAATATAATTAAATAGAAAATGAATAATAATTAAATTATTTTCTGAGCTTATTTATTTTCTGAAAAGGAGATAAAAAATATGAACGATATTATTTATGGTCCCTTGAATTCTTTTCCTTTAAGTAAAGAAATGATTGATTCCGGTAATGAGCTGACAAAAAGTAATGCAATAGATAAATTACAGCGAACATCATTAATTAGCATTTCAAAAGATTATAAGACAATGTGGCTTACCTTTCCTTTTAAAAGTCAGTACCCTTTAAGAACAGGAGAATTACTTATTAATTTTATTGAACTCGATTATTATTCTTTTCTTATGCGATACAGATTTATTTTTGATTATTTTGGAAGTTATATAGAAACTATGCTATTAACTGAATATCAAGGCCTCCAAAAAATATTTAAAGAAATAATGGATGTTTGTTTTAGCAATAATCAATCTTCTAAAAACATCTATAAGAAATTCTCAGAATACCAAAAACAAAACTCTAATTTAGAAGAAAACCTAAATATTAATTTAAGGTTATCAATTGTTTGTTATGGTGATTCTGATTTGTCTCTCGATTTTTCTGAACATTATTGGTTTACTTCATTGACTGAAATTTTGTACCTTGAATTGATTAATTCAATTAGAAAAAAGATTATTATAAAACAATGCCATTGCTGCGAAAAATATTTTATTCCAGAAGGTCGTAAAGATATTAAAACCTGTTTAAGAATTGCGCCTGAACCAAATCCTCAAAAAAAGACATGCCGTGAAATTGGGGCAACAAGAAAACATCAAAAAGTAATTAAATCTAATCCAGTATACAAAGAGTTTTATAAAGAATATAAAAAAAGATTTTCATGGAAAGATTATGGCCGTAAAATAAATGGTAAAGAATATGATCAGGATGATTTTGATAAATGGAATTATGAAGCATCTCTTAAACGTGATGAGTATTTAAATAATCCAAATGGGCTTGAACAGTTTATAAATTGGCAGAAGCAATATAACGAAAAAAACGGAATACCTAAAAGAAAGAAGGTTAAATAATATGTCAGGTAAAGAAAGGATATCTAAACAAGACAAAAACGGTTATTCATGGCAGTTTATAATATACTGCACGAAAGGAAGTGTACTTAATGGCAAGTATTGAAAAGCGAGGCGATAATACTTATAAAATCGTTGTATCTGATGGCTATGATATGCATGGTAAAAAAATAAGGTATCCTAAGACTGTCAAACTCGATCCTAATTTAACCCCTAAACAGGCAGAAAAAGAACTTCAAAGAATCGCTGTACTGTTTGAGGAAGAGGTTTCAAAAGGCTTATATTTGGATAGCAGTAAAATAACCTTTGCTGACTTTGTAAAAAGATGGCGTACTGATTATGCAGAAAAACAATTGGCTCCTAAGACGTTATTTCGATACGAGGGATTACTTAATAGAATACTTCCGGCCATTGGACATATTAAACTTAATAAGCTTCAACCTTCACATTTAATCAAATTTTATAACAACTTATCTGAATCAGGATTGCGTGAAGATGTATCTTATATTGCAAAATCAGAATTAAAAAAGATAATTGAAACTAAGAAAATATCACGAATAGAATTAGCGGAAAAAGCAGGAATTAATAAAAGAACAGTTGATAGTATTTTATCTGGCAATCCAACAAGGAATGCTGAATCAATAAGTAAAGCACTGAATATAAAGCTTAACGAGGCTTTTATTCCAAAGCAAAGAACGGAAACACTTTGCAACAGGACAATCCTACATCACCATAGGCTTATAAGCTCTATTTTAACTTGTGCTGTGCAATGGCAGCTTATCCCTTCCAATCCTGCTGAAAGAGTAAAACCTCCAAAAGTAGAGACTACAGAAGCAGCACACTATGATGAAAGCACAGTCGAGAAGATCCTTTATTTACTTGATAAAGAGCATATAAAATACAAAGCCATGATCTATTTAACTATGTTTACTGGATGTCGTTTAGGGGAACTGTCTGGACTTGAATGGAACGATATAAATTTTGAAAATAACTTAATTAGAATAAGGCAAGCTTCTCAGTATATCCCCGGCAAGGGTACATTTCAAAAACCTCCTAAGAACGAAGGAAGTAAGCGAATAATCTCAATGCCTCCTATGGTTATGGAAGTATTAAAAGAATATAAAAAATGGCAGAATGAAAAAAGACTTAAACTGGACACTTTATGGGAAGAAAATAAAGAACATGAAAATGCTGAATCAAGATATTTTGTTTTTACACAATGGAACGGAAAGCCTATATATCCTACAACACCTTCAAATTGGTTTAGGAAGTTTAGAGAAAAAAATAATTTACCGGAACTAAAGTTTCATGGCTTACGACATACAAATGCATCAATATTAATTAGTCAAGGTGTAGATGTTCAGACAATAGCCAAAAGACTAGGACATACTAAACCGACTACTACCACAAATATATATTCTCACTTTTTAAAAAAGCCAGATGAAGAAGCGGCTCAAAAGCTTGAAAATCTCTTCAACAAGAATAAAGAAAGCATATCAAAGCAGGCGTAAAAACCTGCTCTTTTTTTACCCAATAGTCCCCAAATAGTCCCCAAATCATAACTATACAGTTTTTTGTATAAAAATAGATGCTGCAAACCGTTGCAACACCTATATTCTTTGGTACTCCCGAGACGATTCGAACGTCCGACGCACGGTTTAGGAAACCGACGCTCTATCCCCTGAGCTACGGGAGCATATCGCACTATATATATTACAGTGAAATCGTTTTTGTGTCAACCGGCAAAAGATGCAAGAAACAAGATGTG
The DNA here is from genome assembly GCA_016841185.1 of Anaerovorax odorimutans. Lineage (GTDB taxonomy): Bacteria > Bacillota > Clostridia > Peptostreptococcales > JAAYPU01 > JAENZQ01. The sequence continues at coordinate 105,406 of JAENZQ010000006.1, read as the reverse complement.
GACAGGGGCAAGCCCTGTCCGTACAATCTTCTCTTATTTTATTCGATCATCACAATGGCTTCTATTTCCACATTTGCATCTTTTGGCAGCCTTGCAACTTCCACGGCAGCGCGGGCCGGATATTCGTCGGTAAAATACTCAGCATAAATTTTGTTCATTTCGGCAAATTCATTCATGTCTTTTAAAAATACCGTGCATTTTAAAACATCGCTTAGCGTGCCGCCTGCTGCTTCAATGATGGATTTGACATTTTCCAAGGATTGTCTTGTCTGCGCTTCTATGCCTTCAGGCATGGTACCTGTCGACGGGTCAATGGGCAGCTGGCCGGAAACAAACAGCAGGTTTCCTTTCTGTGCGCCTTGTGAATACGGGCCTATGGCAGCCGGAGCTTTATTGGTTGCAATAATTTTTTTATTCATAAGAATACCTCCTTTTTTCTTTCTTTACTCATTATACAATACTAATGATATTTTTTACCAATTCATATAAAATATAAAGAAAAAAGGAGGCTTCTTAAATTTTTATTTGGATATTTAAATCTCTATTCTTCAATTAATCCATTATCAATCAGGAATTGTCTTGCTACATCTTCCGGTTCATTCTGGTCAACATCTACTGTTTTATTCAAGTTTGCAAGTGTCTCATTATCCAGCAGCGGCGGAAGTTGGTTTATTAATTCTGCCAAATCCGGATAAGCATCCAAAATCTCCTGCCTTACCAATGGCGCCGGGTTATAGACCGGGAAGAAGCCTTTATCATCCTCAAGATTGATAAATCCAAAAGCAGGTATTCTTCCATCTGTTCCAAATCCCATGGCCACATCTACTTTTTCGTCTCGCAAAGCACCGTATGTTAATCCTATTGCCATGGTTATAACTTTGTCTCTGTTAAATTCGAAACCATACATCTCTTCGAGTCCCGGAATACCGTCAACTCTTTCAAGAAATTCCACATCTGTTGCCAGAGTAATGGCATCCGGTTTTTCATTAATATAGGCAGCTAAATCTGAAATAGACTCTATGCCCAGTTCCTGTGCATGTTCACCACGCATCATCAAGGTATAAGTATTATTAGCCGGTGCATAATCCAACCACACAATATCGTTTTCATTCTTGTCCCATTCTTTTACCAAATTATAGGCTTCATCAGGTTCTGCTACCTGTTCGTGGCCCATGAGTGTCATCAAAGTTGTTCCGGTGTATTCCCAATAAATATCGACTTCTCCTGCATGCAGCGCCGGTGTTATGACCGGTGTTTCTCCCAATCCTGTTCTGTCCTCAACCGGATAGCCGTTGGCTTCCAGTAATTGAAGCAGCATGCTTCCAAGAATCAGTTGCTCCGTCCAAGCTTTTGAAGCAATCCTGATTGTCGGACCTTCTGTGATTTCTTCTCCTTCTCCTGCACCTTCCGCTTCTTCCGCCGGGCTTCCGCATCCGGCAAATGCAAAGAGTAAAGCAAAGACCAGTACAATACTTATTGTTTTTCTGAATTTTTTCCAACTCTTCATAATTCTTTCCTCCCCATTTCTTTAATCTCTATACGCAGAAGTCAATCTGCGCTGGATAAATCCTATTCCCTGATCTAATATAATTGCAATGCCTGCGGCCATTAAAGAGCCTATCAGGGTGATAAGGGGTTTGTAATGGTTGATTCCTGTAAAAATCAATCTTCCAAGCCCTCCCGCTCCAATAAGGTCCGCAATGATTGCAGTCCCCACTATCAGGACTGCAGATGTCTGAATACCTGCAATGATAACAGGCAACGCCAAAGGAAATTCTACCTTCCAAAAAACATCCCGTGACGGCATGCCCATCCCTCTTGCTGCTTCCAATATATCCGGGTCTATGCCTTCTATACCGGCTATGGTATTCCTTGCTATGGGCAACAGCCCGTATAAAGTCAATGCAACGATTGCAGGAAGAACACCTACTCCCATTATTGGAAGAAATATGGCTACGACCGCAAGACTGGGAACACCCTGAGCCGCATTTAAAAATGATACAACCTGCGGCATCCATCTGTTAAAAGGATGTCTTGTTACAGCAATTCCCAGAACTAAAGCAATAATTATCGATAGGGAAAGGGAAATACCTACTAATTTTAAGTGTTGTGCAAGGAGTTTCCATCCCTGCTCATTCAAAACCTCAATGGCTTCATGGATATCCATTTATGCCACCTCTTTCTTAGACGTACTATCATCTGTGATCAATCCGGGAGAAACAATCGCTTTCTGTATCTTCCCCATTATATAATCCACAAGGAAAGCCATCACCGAAACAAGTATGGCGCCAACGATAATCATATCGTCATGAGTACGGACAATCCCCTGTTGGATCAGACTTCCTAAATTTCTTTCTCCAATGTAAACAGCAAGGGTGGCAATTCCAACCATCATTACCAGCGCAACCCTTATTCCTGCTAATATAACCGGAACCGCAAGGGGTAACTGTACTTTGAATAATACTTGCCGAGGTGACAAACCCATACCTTTTGCAGCCTCCATGATATTTTCATCTACCTGATTTAAAGAGACATATACGTTTCTGACAATGGGCAGCATGGCATAAAGAATTAATCCAAATACTGCACTCCTTCTATTCAGGCCAAATCCGGGGACACTGACAAGTATGCCATATAGCGCAATACTTGGCACTGACATAATAAAGCTTCCTATGCCAAGCACACCTTTTGCAAGCCCAAGATTATTCCGAATGGCAATACCGACTGTCAGCCAGATAAGCAGTGAAAGAATGATTGCAATGATAATCAGTATAAAATGCTCGATGGTGTATGTAGAAATCTTATCAATATGCTTAATGAAGTATTCGGCAATATTCAAGAAAAAATCTATAATACCCATATCATCACCCCGCTTCATCCTGTCCAAATTCGTGATAGGCTTCTCCTATATGTGAACGAATTTCATCCAAATCAACTACTCCAAGAAGAGAATTATCTTCTTCAACGACAGGAACTGCACCAAGATCATATTGGAGCATCTGTGCCAAAGCGTCTCTTAAAGTTGCCTGCAAAGGAAGTGTAGCAGGAATAGGTTTTATAATGCTGTTCCAGCCTTTTGAACTGGAGCCTTTGGGAACGTCATTTCGTGCAACATATCCCACTACTTTGTTGGTTTCATCTACGATAATGGCGCGTTTCTTTCTGTTGTTTTCAAAAAATTGATGTAATGCGCTGATATCGTTATTGGTCGCTACTGTTTTAACGTCTTTTTTCAAAACCGTATCGATCCGTAATAGATTAAGCACTTTAAGTGAACGGTCAGAACCTACAAAATCCTCTACAAATTCGTTGTTAGGATTAAATAACAGGTTTTCCGGTGAATCGTATTGTATCAGATTTCCCTGCTCCATAATGGCTATTTTATCTCCCATTTTTATGGCTTCATCTATATCATGGGTAACAAAACAAATGGTCTTTTTTATTTTCTTCTGTAATCTCAGAAACTCATTCTGCAGCTGGCTTCGAGTTACAGGATCCACTGCTCCAAAAGGCTCGTCCATCAGCATGATCGGCGGATTGACCGCTAATGCCCTTGCAACACCTACCCTTTGCCTTTGTCCACCGGATAAGGCTTTAGGATATTTTGAACGGTTTTCTTCCGGATCAAGTCCTACGATTTCCAGTAATTCGTCTACTCTTTTTTTGATTCTGTCCTCTTTCCAATCAAGAAGCTTAGGAACAATGGAAATATTTTCATGTACCGTCATATGCGGGAACAACCCGATCTGTTGAATAACATATCCGATATTCTGCCGAAGTTTATCCGGATTTTGTTTTAAAACATTGACATCATTTACATAAATGGCACCTGAGGTCGGCTCTATGATCCTGTTGATCATTTTTAATGTTGTGGTTTTGCCACAACCCGACGGCCCGACAAAAACACATATCTCCCCTTCACCAATTTCCATTGATAAATTTTCAACTGCAGGCCTTTCCATTCCGGGATATTTTTTTACCACATTTTCTATCTTTATCATCTTTTTATAATCCTTTCTACAGAAAGTATAATTAAAAACAAATAACTCATTTTTGTCTGAGTTCAATAAATAAAAAAGCCCCTTTTTCTATTCATATTATTAGAATTCTTGAGAGGGGCAAATATTTCTTATACAAATGTTAAATTACATGATCATCTAATTTTACCATAATTGTGTCTTAATTAAAAATATGAGGAGCCTTATCCATCGTACATGACATGTTGATATAATGGATTAGAGCTTTTTATAGATCATATACTTACATATGCTTCCAATTAAGGGCTTATGCTGTATATTATCTTCATAAATGTTCAAATTCCAAGGGGAAATAAAATAAAAAAAAGCCAAAGTTCTTGTTATTGTTGTTTGAACTTCAGCTTTTTATAAAATATAACAAAATTTGATATTTAATTCTGGTATAAACACCAGTCCAATATACTATTTGAAATTACTTTCGTTGCCTTGATAACATCTTCAATAAGAATATATTCATTGGCCTGATGTGCCGTACTGCCTATACCCGGACCATATATTACAGTAGGAATATTGCCGTACCGGATTAAAACACCTGCATCAGTGGCCCATGGGGCCCCGGAGACAACAGGCTCCCGTCTCAAAACATCAAAATGATTCCGGACAATATTTTGAACAATTGGATGGTCTTTGCTGACGGCACCTCCTACCCAGCATGAACCGAACCATTCAATCTTCGGAGGGTTTTTACTGATCCAGGAATCCGAAGCGGCCGCATCCCGAACCGCATCTTCAAGCTCTTTTCTTGCTTCACTGATGCTTTCATCAGGAGATACACCCATTCTTCCCTCCATAACAGCCTCATCAGGTACACTGGACGGCCAATTGCCTCCGGAAAACTTTCCAATGTTGATACAGAACGGAATTTCCAAATGGCTGTATAGACTATGATTTTTTGTTTCTTTTCTGACTCCTTCCAGCTTTTTTAGTGCATTATAAATAATTTGTGCCTTTTCAATGGCATTTACTCCCATATAAGCTGTAGCGCCATGGGCTGCTTTTCCTTTTACCTTTATCCTGAACCACATAGACCCCATGCAGGCAGGGTAAACTTTCATGTCGGTGGGTTCGGAAATAATTGCCGCCTCTGCAGTATATCCTCTGAGCAAAGCTGCGGCGGTTCCTGCTCCCCCGGTTTCTTCATCCACAACACTTTCGACGATAACATCGCCTTTTAATTTTATTCCGGCCTCTATAATGGCCTTAAGGGCATAAAAATTTGCAGCGGCGCCGCCCTTCATATCCGACGTACCTCTTCCAAATATTTTGCCATTTTCTATTTTACCGCTCCAGGGGCTTTCTTTCCAATCCTGGTCTCCCGCCGGCACCACATCCATATGAGAATTAAGGATAATGGATTTCCCGCCGCCTGTTCCTTTTAATAAACCAACCACATCAGGGCTTTTACAGAAATCTTCTCTTGTAATCATTAGGTCTTCATATTTTCTCAAGGTTTCTGCATCCGGATTAAAGATATCCACCTGACAGCCCAGTTTTTTAAGGGAATCGGCAAAGAACAACTGGGCATTTTTTTCTTTTCCCTGTTCAGACGGAAACTTTATCAGATTACTGGTAAATTCTATGATTTCTTCCCGCATTTGTTCGATTTTTTCATCTATTGCTTTTTTTACATCCAAAATAACACCTCCCGCCACAATATATTTTACTTGATTCGGACAGCCGCAAGGGCTGTCCCTGCAGCTATAATCGAACCTCTTTTTACACTTATGCTACATTCTCTATAAGCAGAGCAGAACCCTGCCCTCCGCCTACACACATGGTGACGATGCCAAATCTGGCATTTTTTTGTTTCATGGCATAAAGAAGTTTTGTCGTAAGGATGGTACCTGTAGCACCAAGAGGATGCCCTATCGCTATGGCGCCTCCATTTATATTGACTTTTTCTATGTCCAGATTCAATTCTCTTATACAGGCAATGGATTGTGATGCAAAGGCTTCGTTCAATTCGAAAAGATCTATATCTTCAATACGCATCTTTGTTTTTTCCAGAAGTCTTCTGACAGCATAAATAGGACCAAGCCCCATTACTTTATGATCTACTCCGACAGATGCAAAACCTCTTACAACTCCCATATATGAGCAGCCTTCTTTTTCCGCTTTTTCTCTGCTCATAATAACCGCTGCCGATGCGCCGTCATTCATGGGACAACTGTTTCCCGCAGTAACGCTTCCATTTTGTCTGAACAGCGCCGGAAGTTTGGACAGCTTTTCTAAATTTGTCTCCCGTCTGGGGCATTCGTCTGTCTTTGTAATGGTTTCTTCTTTTCCCTTTCTTATCTTAACAGGCAGGATCTGTTGTTCAAATCTTCCGTCTTCTATTGCTTTTAAAGCTAATTTATGGCTCCTTAAAGCAAATTTATCCATTTCTTCTCTTGAAATTTTATAATGTTTCAGAACATTTTCTGCAGTTTCTCCCATGGAAGGATCTTCGCTTTCGGGAGGTGCGAGCATTGCATTTAAAAACTTGGGGGGTGTCATTGAATAAATCTTTTTTGCTTTTTCAAGATAAAAGGGCCTGTTTGTCATGCTTTCAGTTCCCCCTGCAATGTAAAGGTCTCCGGCACCGCTTTGTATCATGGCAGATGCAATGCATATGGCTTCAAGTCCTGATGCACATTGCCTGTCAATGGAGACTGCGGAAATATTCTCAGGCAGACCGGCTTTCATTGCTGCAACTTTTGCAACGTTGCCGGGCAGTCCTAATAAATTGCCGAAATATACATCCTGAATTTCTTTTGGATTGATTCCGCTTCGTTTTACGGCTTCTTGTATTACCATAGCGCCTATTTCATAATCTTTATATATTGAAAGCATTCCGCCATATTTGCCTATGGGAGTTCTTACGGCAGATGCTATAACTGCTTCTCTATTCAAAAAATCACCTTCATTCATATCTGATCATTCTTAAAGTATCGCTGACTATTAAACCGGCTTCTGTTTTCGATATCACTTCATGAACTGTCGTACCTTCAAATAATTCTTTTAATACCAATCCCTCTTTAGTAACTTCCATAACCGCTAATTCGGTAATAATCAATGAAACACATTCTTTTGCCGTAAGCGGCAGAGAACATTTCTTTTTGATTTTAGAGCTTCCGTCTTTATTGGTATGGGTAGTCACAATCACTACTTTTTTAGCATTCTCAGCCAGATCCATTCCTCCACCCATCCCGGGAACACGTTTTCCTGGAACGATCCAGTTGGCAAGATTTCCTTTTTCATCTACTTCCAGTGCACCTAATATGGTAATATCCAATTTACCGCTTCTAATAATTGCAAAGGATTCTGCACTGTCAAAATAAGATGCACCCTGTACAGCCGTACATGGAAATCCTCCTGCATTAATGAGATTTTCATCCTCTTTTCCATATTTTGGTTTAGGTCCTATCCCTAACAATCCGTTTTCAGAATGAAGAAAAACATGAATACCACTGCTTATGAAATCAGAAACCAAAGTGGGTATTCCGATTCCCAAATTTACAATGTTTCCATTGGATATTTCTTCTGCAGCACGTTTTGCCATTAATTCTCTTGCTCCCAAACCCATTTCCATTTACCTCCTTCTCCTGTAACAATAATATCTACATATACACCTGGTGTTATGATCTCTTCCGGGTCTAATTCTCCAAGAGGTACGATTTCTTCCGCATGTACAATGGTAACATCGGATGCCATTGCCACCAAAGGATTAAAATTCCTCGCTGTTTTATCATAAATCAGGTTTCCGAAAGGATCTGCAGCTTTAGCGTAAATAATCCCGACGTCTGCTCTCAGAGGTTTTTCCAGTAAATATGTTTTTCCGTCTACTTTTATTGTTTCTTTTCCTTTTTCAATAACCGTCCCCAAACCAACATTGATTAATACACCGCCAAGCCCTGTGCCGCCTGCACGGACCCTTTCCGCCAAAGTGCCTTGAGGACTGAATTCAATTTCTAATTTTCCTTCTGTCATAAGCTGTCCTGCAACAGGATTTGAACCAATATGCGTTGTAATCATTTTTTTAGCCTGCCCATTACATATCACTCTGCCAATTCCTATTTGCGGGAACCCTGAATCATTTCCTATAAGCGTCAGGTCTTTTACATTTTTTTTAACTATTTCATTTATTAAGAGAGGGGATGTCCCAACACCTCCAAACCCACCATACATCAATACTGTGTGGTCGTTGATATGTGTCATTGCCTCATCCACTTCTTTTATTTTTCCAAATACATTCTCGATTGCCAATTCACCATCTCCCCATATTGAAATCTTTATAGAAAAAAAATATTCTCTGTTCTACATGTTTATAAAGACTTCAGATGGAGCATGATACTCCACCGGAAGTCTGCGTTAAATATTTCGTTATCTAATATACAAAGTACATGAGTATACTTGTTATAACGCCGATGGATAATCCAATTACAATGCAATACCCCATAATATCTCTGATCTTTAACCCTGCCAAAGATAAGATAGGAAGTGCCCAGAAAGGTTGAATAGTATTGGTCCAAGCGTCTCCCCAGGCAACTGCCATGGCTACAGCAGAAGGCTTAACACCAAGTTCTAATCCGGCTGCAATCTGGAGCGGTCCCTGTATTCCCCACTGGCCTCCGGCTGAAGGTGCCAATATATTGACCAATCCTGCCGACCAATAAGTAAAGATTGGAAAGGTTTTTGCCGATGCAAAAGCAACAAATCCGCTGGCTAAAGTAGCTGCAAGCCCTGATCCTGATAACATTCCCATGATCCCTGCATAAAACGGAAACTGGAGCATGATGGGTGTTACAACGAACCCTGCCTCTTTAAATGCATTGGCAACTTTTATAGGTGAACCGTGGAGAATGATGCCCAGGCATAGAAAAGCCATATTGATAATATTAAGATTCAACCCTCCGCCGTCAGCAAAATACTTAATGACATAAAAGAGACCGGCTAATCCTATTAATAAAGCTAATATAAAACTGTTTTCTATTTTTTGTGCCGGCGTAGAGATTGTCTCATTTTGTATTGCTTTTTCTTCAGTTGGCTCGGCACTGTCAATGACTGTCACCTCTTTTGGCGACATTAATTTAATCGCTGCAACAGTCGTAATGATGATTCCTGCAAGTATAATGATATTTGAAGAATGGAAAATGGTTTCACTTGTCGGCACTAATCCAATGGTCTCTTCTAAAAAATGTCCCGGTGTTGCAATCAAAAGAGGTATTGAACTGGATAAGCCTCCCGGAAAAGTTGCAGTAGCTACATAAGCAGCTGCGATCAACAATGGAAAATCAATATTTTTCATCCGCTTATGAACAGCCCGGGCAAAAATAGCGCCTACTACCACAGCCAGCCCCCAATTAATGTAGTAAGCTGCCGCAGATACGAGAAAAGTCATGATATAAGCCTGAGCCGGTGTCTTTGGTAAAGAGGCTATTTTATCGAGTATCTTGTGAATAATCGGTATATCTGCCAATACGATACCGGTGACCAATACCAAAGCCATCTGCATGGAGAAGCTTAAGAATGCCCAAAATCCGCCTCCCCAGAAATCAACCATTTCTACAATGCTTTTACCTTCAACGACAATGCCTAAAATCATTGTCAGTAAGGTTAAGCCGATTGCAATTACAAACGCATCCGGTAAAAACTTTCTAACAAACGCTGACATTGCATTTGCAAGTTTGTTAAACAAAATAATTCCTCCTTTTTAAATGGTTTTTAGTAAATACAATTCCGCCATATACCATTTTAGTTTATTGCAAAACTGATACCAAACTGCCGAACAGTTGCAATTCCGTCATTTGATATGAAAGGCTCTGAAGCATTAACCCAAAAATGGGTTAATGCTTCAGAGCCTTTAACAATATACCTTCAATATCTCATGATTATTCTCTTAATTCATCAACGGGTTGCTTAACCCATTGATGAATTGTTCTTATAGATGTGTTCCTGTATTTTTCTGTGTGCGGTTGATTGGCTTATTCCTAATAGTTTTGCCATTTTATAGCTGTTTGGGTTATTTTTGTAGGCCATAATCGTTAATATACGTTCTGCTTCATAAAAAGCTTCTTTTAGTGGCATGATCCGGCTTATGCTGACAGGCTGCACGTTTAATGCTTCTTTTTCTATAAAATTATTTTCTATCTGTTTTTTACCGATGGTCCCGCTATTATTTGTCACAACCATTCTTTCGGTAAAATTTTCTATCTCTCTTATGTTTCCCGGCCAGTTATGAGCAACCATTTCTTCATAAGCATCCGTGGAAAATTCTATTTTCTTTTTATATTTAGTATTGTATTTATCAAGAAAATGTCTTGTTAAAGGAATGATATCCTCTTTTCTTTTCCGGATCGGTTCTATATGGATTGGAATGACGTTTAATCGATAATAAAGGTCTTCTCTGAATTTCCCCCGTTTAACAAGCAACTTGATATCTTTATTGGAAGCAGCAATAATACGAATATCCACTTTGATAGGCTCAGTCCCGCCTACACGAATAATCTGGCGGTTCTGAATAACCTGAAGCAATTTAACCTGTAGATTCAAAGGCATGGAACCTATTTCGTCCAGAAATAGGCTTCCTTTATTGGCCATTTCAATAAGCCCCGGTTTCCCGCGGCTGTTGGCACCGGTAAAAGCACCTCCTTCATAGCCAAAAAGCTCGGACTCCAAGAGAGATTCCGGAATAGCACCGCAATTGATTTCCATTATTTTTTCTTTGGCTCTTGAACTGTTATTATGGATATACTGGGCTAAGAAGCTTTTTCCTACTCCTGACTCACCTGTAAGCAGGACGGTAGAGTCTACAAGTGCAATTTTCTGTATTAGTTGAACAAGTTCCTTAAAGTGTGAACTGGAAAAAATCAATTTATCCTGATCCATTTTTTTATCTTGGTCGGCTTTATAAGAATACTCTTCCTTTTGGCTGAAATACTTTCTTAAAATCTCCGAATCCTCTACACTTTTAGCATTCAGCACAATACGAAATATCTCTCCGTTTTCATCAAATACCGGCACTCCCGTTACAATGGCCTGCCTGCTGTTATTGATTCTTTGAATGATGGTAACTTCTCTTTTTTCTTTCATTACAATAGGGGTGACAGACGGATCGAATATTTTCTCTTTTTCAAGATCCAGCCCGTTTTTACCCAGGACTTGTTCCTTTTTGATTCCGGTGATTTTCTCAAAAGCTTTATTAACTCTCAGTGCATTACCCTGGCCGTCTGTAACATAAATACTATCTGCCGAGAATTCTATGATTTCATTTAGCTCGTGCTCCAAATCCTTTAGGTATTTTAAATCATTAAAGACCTTTTCCAAATCAAGTTGGTTTTTATTGAAGCTTTTCTGAATTTCTTTTTTTCGTTTAACATCCTCTTCATTATATAAATCGGAAGAAATAAAACTGATGAATGCATTTAGGATCAGCGACTGCGTCAAAATACCCTTTATTTTTCCCGAACTGTCCTTTATGCCGATTACCTTGCAATTGTATAAATTAAAAACAGTGCTGACCTCTTCATTTTCGCTGAGAATGATACAATCCTTTACTTGATTTTCTATTTGTTCATCTAAAGGAATACCTTTATAATAACAATCAATCAGGTCCTCTTTCGTCAGGACTCCCATAAATTGATTCTTACAATTATTTACAATAATGCATTCCAGCTGTTTTTCACGAAATAATTCAGCAGCATCCTTTAATGTCATACCGCTGCTAATATTGTCTTCTATAATGGATGTAATATCTTTTAACAGAATAAGACATGCCCCCTAATAATCGCAACTGATAGTTGTATTATAACAGATCATGTCCTGAAATTTCCTGTATTTTTTAAATTTCTTATTCTTTCATCGCTGCTTTCCTGAATGATAATTTCCATATTGCGGCATCGGCCTTTTCCGATATAATACTGAAGCCATTGAAAGGATTTGTTATCAATCCATTCAGGCTTTTCTATACCAATAATGACTCTTTTTTCTTTTGTGAAATAATGCAGCAGCTTTTCCATTGATTGATACAGGCGAATATCCGGAACAGTAAATGGATGCGTAGAAATGTTTTTATTACAACAATCCGCCTTTTCTATCAGATGGCTGTTAATAAAAGATAAGTCCTGTAAACAATAGTCGGGAATTTTATACCAGACTTCATTACCGGCTTTCAAAGAAAAATACTCAATTAATTCGGACATCCAATAATAATCCACCTCTTTTAAATTCTTTTCTAAGGAAGCAACCAAAACAGAATCTTTTTTCTGAGTTTCTTCGTTTATGTATTGCTGATATCTTTTGTGTTCCAGTATTGAAAATTGCGTATCTGTTTTTTTAACATAATTATAGACATTATTGGGAATCTTTCCGGAACCGTTTTTGATTTGTTGATAAACCTTCTGAAGTTCTTGCATTGGCCCTATATTTAATTCTTCTCTCAATACTTTACAGCATTTTTCATAATGTGTAAGAGCAGCATTCCGATCTCCCAGTTGGATATAGAGCCGGATAAGGTTCAAATACAAATCTTCCTGTAAAGGGTTCATCCGTATCATTTCTTCATAAACATCAATACATTTTTCCGGCAGGTTATTTTGTTTCAAATATATGGAAAATCCCGATAGTAACGAAATATATTTTCTCTGACAAGCTTCCCTTTCATAAAAGACCCAGTCATTAAATTCAGGACAGTTTTTTAAATAGAATCCTTCAAGAAATTCTCCTTTGTAGATAGAGTGTATCTTCTCCAAAGTAATATTCCTGTAGTATTTTTCATCTTTCTCTATATTGGTCAATAAATTATCCAATAAACTGACATCTGTTATGATTTTATATGCTTCGCTGATTTTACAGCCGTTTTTTACATTGATAATAATGTCTTGAGCTTTTTCATTCTTGAAAATCCGCCTCAATGTCCATAGTGTATATCTCAAATTGTATTTGGCTGCTTCTGAATCGCTGTTTCCCCAGAAAAGTTCCACCAATTTTTCCCTGTTCAGAACTTTATCCGAATTCATGGCAAGATAGCATAAAAGGCCAAAAGCTTTACCGCTCATATATTCATTTATAGACCGATTATTTAATTTAATATCCAGTGTTCCCAGTGAAAAAACCTCAAGCTTCTCCAAAATATACACCTCTATTTCATTTCCTGAAAACGTACGATTATGAAAAATCATTATGGATAAATTTTATTAACGGATCAACAGTATGTTACCTTCTTTAATGGTACCCACTACTTTTATTTCTTTGAGTTTTTCTTTTTGGACTTTAAAAGGATCTTGATCCAGTATTGCAAAATCCCCTTTTTTTCCTTTTTCGATACTCCCTTTTGAATCCTCTTCGAAACCTGCAAATGCACCATTACAGGTGAACATTTTAATAGCCTCCAGGACATTTGTTCCGTTCTCTTCAACAGGATGATTAACGGCTGAATGGATCCCCAATACCGGATTCATTTCAGTTACGTCACTGTCTGATCCGCCGGCTATGCACAATCCTTCCCGGATGAGCTTACTAAACCTGTTGGTTCTTTTGTATCTGTCACCGAGGCGTGTTTCATACATTTTCCCCGGTCCCCCCCACATATATTCAAATGCAGGCTGCATGGAGGGTATAATGTTCAACTCTCCGGCACGTTTGATTTGTGAATCTGTAGCCAGCTCGAAATGCTCGATCCTATGCCTGCAGTCTTTTCTGGAACACAGCTTCTGAGCCTTTTCATAAGCATTTAGTGCCTGATCGATGGCTATTTCCCCAATAGCATGCAAAGCAATCTGCAGCCCCTGTTCATGAGCGTTTAAAACAAAATCTTCTATCTCTTCCTGTGTGTAGTAAAGAACGCCATTGGTAAGAATTTCGTCTTCATAGGGCTTTAAAAGCGCTGCGGTTCTGGACCCAAATGATCCGTCCAAAAATAAATCACCGCCAATACATCCAATGCCTTTTTCAATGGCCTTTCTTATATCTGTAGTTTGATAAAACAATTTAACATCTATAGGAAAGATACTGTTATTCTCCAAAATACAATTCATACCTGATTCATTAAAAAAATTGCCGCCTTCCATGGAATTAACCGTTGTAATTCCTTTGCAGATTGCGTGCTCAATTGCCTTATTGATGGCTTCTTTCTTTATTTGATTGGGTATATTTTCAATAATATATTTTCTTACAAATAAATTAGCTCTTCCGATCAAACGTCCATCCGGAAGACCTTTCTCATCTCTTAAAATACCTTCTAAATTAAAAGGAATATTCAACATGCTTAGAAGCATGGTGTTTACTGAGCTGACATGATACTCTACACGGTTTATCCATACAGGATTGTTGGGTGAACATTTATCCAGTTCCCGGCGATTGGGCATTCTTTTTTCAGGTGTCTTCATTTCATCGAAGCCAATTCCTCTTATGATTTCCCCTTTTCCTGTTTTGGAAGCTGCTTCGGAAATAATCTCAAACAATTGATTCAGGTTTTCTGCATGATTTAAATCCAAACTCATTAAATTAAGACCGGTTTGCGCCAAATGCACGTGATTATCAAAAAACCCGGGAAAAACTGTACGGCCTTTCAAGTCAATGGATTCTACAGCATCCTGAACATACTGTTCATATCCTTCTCCGCATCCTGTTTCGACGATTGTTCCATCTTTTATGATAACCCAGTTCTTTACTGTGTTCCTGGAATCCATAGTGTAAATACTTCCATTATATAGCAACAGGTCTATGCCGCTCATATGAACCTTCCCTTCTTTTTGTTAATTTAACATCAGAAACAAGACATAAATTTGTCTAAAATCTCTGTATTTCATTATATAACATTTCTCGCTATAATACCAATATCCTATGCCGACTGCAAAAATAGCAGGAGTCTTGAGAAGATCAGATCCATAAACATATCATCTATTTCAGCAGCAGCTCTTTTAAGTATTCATATATAACCTCTGCTGTTTTTACAACACTATCGATGTATACGAATTCATCATGGGTGTGATAGTTTTCTCCTGCAGGACCGAAAACGAATGTAGGTATCTGCAATCTGGATGCTACTGTATTAAAATCTCCGATACTGGAAAAGTAAGAAACCTTTGCCGTCTCTTCTGTTACTTTTTTGATGCACTTATTTAAAGCGACGGTAAAAGGATGATCTTCTTCAACCGTATAAGGATCAAATCCTCCGCTGCCATCAAACGGGCCCTCTCTGAATTCTATTTCCGTACCGGACTGTATACTTGCATTTTGGATGGCTTTTTGGATTTCCTCTTTGAGATAATTCTCATCTTCTCCCCGTACCACGTGACGGAATATGGTAAAAGAGGCTTCATCTGCAACACTGCATGCCTGCCCGCCGCCTTTTGCTTCGATAATACATATGGATCCTTTTCCTAATTTTTCATCCTTCATCGTTTCCAATTGCTTTAAGCTGACCATAACTTTTGAAGCATCTACGAGAGCACTGATACCTTCTTCCGGATTGGCCGCATGAGCCGCTTTACCGGTAAAACGAACCGTATAATTTATCCCTCCTCTTGCACCTAAGCAAAGACAGGGAAATGCATTGCCAGAAAAACCGCTGCTTGGTTCGGGGATCAAAGCTACATCTGCATCGCTACACAGACCATCATGCATCAGGGCTTGTGCACCTAATCCAAAAGGACCTTCTTCAACCGAAACAAAAGAATATAGGATTTCTCCGCTGAATTCAGGATGAAGCTTCATAAAAGTATCCAGTGCAATCATCATTGCAGCAGCGCCGGATTTCATGTCCAAAGCTCCTAACCCATATAGCTTGTTGTCATCCTCTATGTTTGGCTTCAGCGGATCTCTGTTCCAGCCTTTACATATGTTGACCGTATCCAAATGTGCATTCAGCAAGACCTTGGTCCCCTTTTTGTTTCCTTTTAACCGGCCAACCACATTCTTCCCTCTGAAACCGGTTATTTTATCTTCATGGTAATGATGCATATCCGGAAGCAATTCATGTTCCGAGAGCCAATTATAGGCGTAATCCATAATTTCATCTTCCTGAAAATAGGGACTATATATTTGTATAAGGTCTGATAATAAATGAATTACTCTGTCTCTGTTGATGCATTCTTCTTTACTTATACTCATAACTCCACTCATACTCATAACTACCTAACCTTTCGTCGTTTCAATAATGTTCTAATCTGTAATTTCTAAAAACAGTACTTAATCCCATAATCTCAAATCTTTTTAGATAGAAGGAATCTCAAAGCCCCTCGATCAACAAAACTTATGCAAGGGGCTTTGAATTTTTTACACTATGATATACGCAAGCACCGATATCTCTTTGATGTGTTACTCACCGGTTGTTACGGTTTCGTTATCATGATAGGTTTTGACTGAAGGTTTTTCCCCTTCTCTCCAGATAAATTTATTGGTTACGCCATAAATAATAGCAATGATCGGTGCCAGGAATGCCAGATAAGTATAAGGCAAGTATTCTACTGTACCAACACCTAATACACCTGTGAAGTAAACCCCACAAAGCCCCCATGGAACCAATGGTGATGTTACAGTCGCCGAATCCTCACAAGTCCTTGAACATACCTGAGGTAAAATATTAAGTCTCTTGTATGCCGGTACAAGCATTCGTCCGGGAATGATAATTGCCATATACTGGCTTGCTGAAAAAAGGTTTACTACAACAGCAGAAAGGACATGAGTAATGATCAACCCTCTTACATTGTTTACAATCGCTGCTATCTTATTAAGAAGTGCTGCAAGCATACCGGTTTTTTCCAAAACGCCACCGAGACTCAATGCTATAAACCCTAAGGAAATGGTCCACATCATACCTTGAAGACCGCCTCTGCTTAACAGGGAGTCAACATCTGCAACGCCTGTTGAAGAGGTGAATCCATTCTGTAAAATATTCAGCATGTCTCCAAGGCCGATACCCTGGAAAACCATGGCAAATATAGCGCCTATCAAAGATGCAAGAACCATTACGGCAAGACCGGATACTTTTTTGACCGCCAGTATAACAACAATAATGGGTGGAATCAAAGCAATAGGAGAAACAAAATAGTTATCCTTAATGCCTGTCAAAATACTGTTAATTTGTTCCGTATCCACAGCGCCTCCACTGAACTTCATGCCGATTACGGCATATATTCCCAAAGAAATTAATATGGCAGGTCCGGTAGTATAAATCATGCTTTTGATATGATCAAATAAGTCCGCTTCTCCAACACCTGCAGCCAAATTTGTTGAGTCTGATAACGGAGACATTTTGTCGCCAAAGATAGATCCTGATACAACAGCACCTGCAGTCATTGCCGGTGGTATGCCTAATCCTAAACCAATTCCCATAAATGCAACGCCAAAAGTAGCCCCTGTAGTCCATGAACTACCTGTTGCTAAAGAAGCAACCGCACAGATAAAGCACACTGTTACTAAGAATACATTTGGTGATAATATCTGAAGTCCGTAATAAATAAGCGTCGGAATAACCCCTGCAGGAATCCAGGAAGCAATAAGGACCCCTACCATCATAAGTATTAACATGGGAATCATTGCAATATTACAACCATAAAGAATACCTTCCTGGATATCTTCCCAGGTGTATCCGGACATCATAGCTACAACACCGGCAACTACAATGGCCAGAATTAATGTAATATGCGTTACCCAATCCTGGTGCAGTACAAAAACTTGCATAAACATTGCAACACATAAGAATAAAAGAACAAATAGTGCACCGCCAAAGCTAACGTTCTTTTCTTTTTTGGCTTTTTCTGACATGTATAATCCCTCCTTTAATTGTTTCACTCATCATATCAACCTCTTATTTATTGATTTGTTTTATAAAATGTTTTATATTTTTCACAACACACATAATTTTCTGAATTTTTACTCAGTTCAACATGGATATTTTTAGCACAAATAAAACAAATTAAAAAACATAAAGATCTGAATCATTATTTTTTATCCGAATAGTTCCTATTATAAAAGGTACCTTGTTTCAGAAAAAAAACAACAGCCCCTTCATGCTGTTAAGATTATTGAAAAAGACATACTCTCCTTTTGAATAAGCCTGTATAAATAATCATCCGTATCGAGTTTGGGAAAGGATTTATATTTATACAGGCTTATTCATTTACAAAGTAACTTGACAATAGAACAGGCTGAGTTTCAACTTCAACATTTTTCTTTTTCTATTTTCTCCAGCCCACCCATATAAGGCCTGAGAGCAGAAGGAATGATCACCGAACCGTCTGCCTGCTGATAATTCTCTAAAATAGCCGAAAAAGTCCTTCCTACCGCAAGGCCCGACCCGTTAAGAGTATGTACAAACTCAACTTTCCCCTTATCTGCAGGCCTAAATCGGATATTGGATCTCCGGGACTGATAATCTTCAAAATTGCTGCATGAAGATATTTCCAGATAGCGGTCATAACTGGGCATCCAGACTTCTATATCATAAGTCATGGCTGAACTGAAACCTAAATCTCCGCTGCACAGCTTGACCACACGATAAGGCAGTTCCAAAAGCTGTAATACTTTTTCCGCAGCAGCAAGAAGCTTTTCCAACTCATCATAAGATTCCTCAGGTTTTGTAAATTTAACCAACTCCACTTTATTAAACTGGTGCTGCCGGATCAGTCCCCTTGTATCTCTTCCTGCAGAACCTGCTTCTTTTCTGAAACAGGGTGTATAAGCAGTAAAATAGACAGGGAGCTTTTCTTCATCAATTATCTCATCCATTAGAAGATTCGTTAAAGGCACTTCCGCGGTCGGTACTAAGAAAAAGTCCTTTGCCGGTATATGAAACATATCATCTTCAAATTTTGGCAGCTGTCCGGTTCCTGTCATTGCATCCCGATTTACCATAAACGGCGGCAGTACTTCCGTATAATCGTGCTGTGATGTATGAAGATCCAGCATAAAATTGATCAAAGCTCTTTCCATTCGCGCCCCCAATCCTTTATATACGGAAAATCTGGCGCCGGATATTTTAGCTGCCCTTTCAAAGTCCAGAATATCAAGGTCGGTTCCGATATCCCAATGCGCCTTATGCTCAAATTCAAATTTTTTAGGTTCTCCCCATTTTCTAATCTCCAAATTATCCTGATCAGTTGCTCCTACAGGAACTGTTTCATTGGGTGTATTGGGTATGCTTAACAGCATGTCCTTTAGCTCCGACTCATATTCTCTCACCTGTTCATCCAAATCTTTAATAGTCATTGAGAGTTCTTTCATTTCTGATAATACTCCGGAAGTATCTTTTCTCTCTTTTTTTAATTTTGGAATCTCTTTTGAAACGATATTTTGTTTGTTTTTCATTTGCTCTACTTTTGAAAGCAGCCCTCTTCTTTCTTCATCAATCTTAATCACCCGGCCAATGTTGAAATCTCCTTGCCCTCTTTTTTCAACAGCGCCTTTGACTTTTTCATATTCAGATCTTATTCGTTTGATATCTAACATTGTATCAGCTCCTTTATACTCGAAATATTTCATTTTATTAATACAAAAAACCTTCCGCCCTAATAGGGACGAAAGGTTACTTCCGCGATGCCACCCTAGTTGATTGTAATAAAACAATCCACCTCATAAGTGTATAACGGCCACTGCCGGCAAAACTTTTAAACGTCTGCAGTTCCGGGACGGATTCAATAACCCTTTACGCTAAGCTTTCACCTGTGCCAAGCTCTCTGAAGAAAAGGCATTATATACTTTTTCCCTTCATTACTATTGTACAGTAATATAACATATTTATTTTATATTTGCAATATTTAAAACAGGTTTTTCCGATACTCCGAAAAGGTTTCGACCAACTCCGCCATTTTTGCTTTCATGGTGATTTGTAACTCCGAAGCCGTATTATAATCCTTTGCATCTAAAGCTTCTTTTATTCTTGTAAAAAGGGATTTTCTTGACAGACTGTCTTTCATCAGGAAAAGTCTCAACTCTTTTATTTTCTCCCAATGTACCACATCCAAATCCGTTCTCTCATCATCTGTCTTATGAAGTTTAACACATTCTCTTACAATATCCATATTATTTGGAATGATTCTGTTGTATAATTCCGTTGCCCATTGCATCATAATGGCCTCTTCATAAGATTCTATTACTTTTTCATTTATCACATTATTCTGAGTAAGCACTTTTACTTTTTCCGGATATTCTCTGAATCCTGAAATATTTTCCCATACCGTTGTCGGCGGTTTTCCAAATAATCTGTGTCTTTCTTCCTCCGAATACTCATCAAAAACATTTTTTTCACTTCTGTAAGCGCGGCCTTTTTCAAAATAGAACCCGGCTTCTTCAGGTTTTTTCGATAGTTCTTCCTCTAACTCTTTTGGAGTCTTCCCCGCCTTTAAAGCTGCTTTGATACCATCAAGCATCGCAAGATAAGAAGTCGCCAGAACCAGAAAAGTATTGCTTTTAGGATTAGGCGCTCTTAATTCGAATCTTGTGGCAAGAGGGTTATCGCTGTCTCTTACCAGACCTATCAGAACTGTTCTGTTTCGGGAAGGTACTTCCGGAGAATGTCCGATAGAACCTACTATACAGACAGGCGCTTCAAAACCGGGCTTCAAACGATTAAGGGCATCGTTGCTGGATGAAACAAAGGGATTGACAACTTCATAATTCTTAAGAATTCCCAAAAGAGCGCCGAATCCCACAGGATTCAAAAAATCCTTTTCTAAATCAGCAGGAGAGAATAAATTTTTGTATTCCCCATTTTTCATTTTAGCCGAAACGCCCATATGGGTGTGCTGCCCATTGCCGGCAACACCCTCTACAGGTTTAGCCATAAAAGTCACTTCTAAGCCGTGCAAATCAAATATATCTCTGATAACATCCTTTACATGTATCACATTATCTGCCGCTTGCATGGCAGAACTGTATTTCCAGTCGATTTCAAGCTGCTCCATAACATGGTCAAAACCTCCTGAATTGCCGAGTTTGGCCTTTACCCCGCCAACTTCTTTATGCCCCATTTCCACGCATAATCCATATTTTTCAAGGACCAGAATAGATTGCTCCAGTGCCGTTCTTACCGGGCCTATGGTTCTCTTCCAATACTGCTCTTTGAGGACTTGGGAAGTTGAAAGCTGTTCCACATCTGCAACATCGTCAGGTGTCTTGACCCAGAATTCCAGCTCTGTCGCAGCTGTTAGTACAATTTCATCCACCGTATCACAAGAATCTATATCCATATATTCCAGAACATAAGGATTATCTTTTATCAGACTCATAAGACCGGCCGTGAATATATCAATGGTGTTTTTCAAAAGAATTCTGGAACCCACAGGGTTCTTGCCATTATGTATCAAATATGAAGGGATTCTAAGTGTCCCAACCGGTAATCCCGTTTCTTCATCAAAGTGATTATAATTATAATCCACATACCAATTCACCGAAGTGTCCGGAATCAAATCCACTTTTGCATCATTAAGCTCTGCAATTTTTGGAAGCACAACGCTGGAACCGTCTGTTTGAATCCCTTTGCTTATAAAGTTATCAAACTCTTCAAGAAAACATCCGATGGGAATCCTCTCATCTGTATTATTTCCTCCAAGATCCACTCCATTTAAAGATACAAATTTTACTTCCGGATGATTTTTCAGGATTTCCGCAATTTGAGGCATTTTATTCTGATCAGGTTGAATTGTGTATAGTACTTCTTCAAATGACATCATTTTTTCTCCTTTCCGCCTTCAATGATAAATTTTATAATAAATTAATAATCCAGCTCTGATACGAACATTTGAATTGTTGTTTTATTACGAAGTGATTATATCATTTTGAAAAAGCATTGTTAATACTTTGCCTCAAAAAAGCACAAAAAAAATTATAATTTATTATTCCGTACATTAAACCATTAGTACTTTCTAATGTTCGGTTTTTTTAATTTCGGAAAAAACCTTTTCTTTTAGTGCATAAAACGCCTGCTCTGAATCGATCAAATATGGCGACTCTATATAATAAGGTAATATGATTTCTTTATTTTTACTGTTTTCAAAAATGTACAGCCACATTTTTTTACCTTTTACCCATAATTCTATGTACTGAGAACCAATGATTTTTTCTTTTATTTTCAACCCTTTAATAAAGCTGCTTCCTTTTATCTTCAGCTCATCGCTTTGTTCTCTCATAGACAGAATATCCAGCAATTCATAGCTGATTTCTTTTATTTTTTCCATTCTGGTTTTTTTACTCATATAGGTATCCATATACTGCTGATACAGCTCTAAAGTATCCATGTATATGCGTTCCAACATTTTCTCGTCCTTTTTATAATGTGCTTTAATGAATTTTAAAAATAGTTTTGAGTTTTCATAGAAATATGTAAAAGGTTTTATACCGTCTTCGTGCATTTCTCATTCTCCCTTCTATTTCTGCAGTTAATACTATAATATGAGTTCTTCTATTGCTTTGTTATTTTCTCCTGTCTTATTAGTATGGTCTTCTATGATAACGATATATGTGGTATTTTTTATCTCAACTGTTTGATAATTAATCAGTCAGAAAGCAATTTGATAAAGGATATATGAATATCACCCGTATTATATTTATAAAAAGTTGGGTGTGCTTCACAAAAAATAATAAACCGCTAAGCGGTTTATTATTTTTTTGGTCTATCTATTTTCCTAAACTATTGCCCCTGACTTAAGGATTGTAATTGTTCCAAATAGCTTTGAAGCTCATTGAGATATCTGCCGTAATTAGCCCAGTCCCCGTTCTTCTGTGCCTCTTGTGCTCTTTGGAAAGCCTCATTGGAAAGTCTGATCAAATCATTGATATCCATCACTGCTCCCGGCTGTCCGTCCGGAGTCTGAGCATCTTCATCTATGGGCCTGTCAGGCTCCGGTACTTCCGTTTCGCCGAACAATTCTTCAAGGGCTTCTTTAAGTGTTGGCCTGTAGGCGATCCTGTCACCATAGACCACAATAACTCTTTTTACTTCCGGAAGGCTGTTTTCATTACTTGCCTGCAAATAAATAGGCTCTACATAAATCAATGAATTTTCAATAGGAATCGATAATACGTTTCCTCTGATATAGGAAGAACCCTGTGATGCCCATAAAGAAAACTCTTTGGAAATTTCCGTGTCCTGATCAATCTTGGACTCGATCTGCATCGGCCCATATACGGATACTTGTTTTGGCAGCTTATAGACGATGATATTTCCGTAATTTTCTCCGTCGTTCTGTGCAACCAGCAATGCTGCCATATTAGGTTTACTTCTGGGTGTATAAGGAATCGATAGAATGAATTCTTCCCGATTTCCGTCAGGCAGTTTCATAATGGTATAGATGGAATCCATAGAAACCATTTCGCTGCCATAAATCTGGTTGGCAATGTCCCATTTGTCCTCACCCTGATAAAAAACAGTGGTATTGTCCACATGATACTCCCGATAAACCTGTGCCTGAATATTGAACAAGGTCTGTGGATACCTGATATGCGCCCTTAGTTCATCCGACATATCTGATATGGATGTAAACAGATCAGGAAATATCTTGCCTAAAGTCCTGGCCACAGGATCTGTTTCATCCATCAGGTAAAAGGTAATATCCCCATTATAAGCATCTATAACGACTTTCACAGAATTTCGGATATAGTTAACGCCATTCTCTATATACGGTTCCGCATAAGGATAGTTGGCACTTGCAGTATAAGCATCTATGATCCAGTAAAGCTTTCCTTCACTTGTTACAATATACGGATCTGTATCAAATCGAAGGAATGGTGCGATCTTTCTGACGCGGTCATTGATGTTTCGATAGATTAATATTTTAGAATCACTGTTTAGGTTGCTTGCCACAAGCATTTTCATGCTTCTTTCCCGTATGGAAAATAACAGTCGGTTGATGCCGTTCAATTTTATACCCGCAGTTCCTTCATAAAAAGTTTCTACATTGTCATCACCGCTGGGGTAATCGAATTCAGCTTCATCCGTATTGGTAATAACATAATTATTGGTCAATTCACCAAAATATATTTCCGGTCTGGTGATCTCTATTTCCTCCACAGCCGAACGAGGGGGAAGGTTTTGTATCAACAGCTCAGGCTGTCCTACAGCAGTAACGGCATTTACCGGTGATAATGCAACCCCATATCCGTGTGTATATTTCAAATGCTGATTGATCCAGGATTGTGCCAACTGGGATTCATCAATTTCCCGAACACCCATAAAAGTTTGGGTATGCTTTCCGTTGACCATATACCTGTCTATATCCACATCATGAAACGTATAATACTGCCGTATACCCTGCCTCTGATTATAAAACTTGGTCGTGGGACCATAATCATTGATACGGATATTTTCAATGGTCTGCACATTTTCATCGATATCTTCATTTGAGAGATTTCTTCCTACAGGAAATTCTTTTTCCGTAATCTCATTTAAACCATACGCCATTTTTGTGTAATCTATATTATATCTCAGATACTGGCTCTCCTTTGCAATTTCATCAGGAGACACCACCAGGTTCTGAACCGCAATAGCAGCTATATTTCCGATAATAGATACTGTTATCATCAAAACCGGACCTGCCAATGCAAGCCTGAATTTTTTTGATCTCAGCCCTATCACAAATAAAAAAGCCGATAAGATTGAAAGTACCAGCATAATACGATACACCCACAAAGTAACATGTACGTCGGTGTAGCTTGCACCATAAGCAACGCCTCTGGGAGAAAACAATAAATCATATTGCTTTAAATAATATCCAACTCCCAGAATAACAAAAAACAA
Organism: Anaerovorax odorimutans; assembly: GCA_016841185.1. Classification (GTDB taxonomy): domain Bacteria; phylum Bacillota; class Clostridia; order Peptostreptococcales; family JAAYPU01; genus JAENZQ01. Next base: position 80,656 of record JAENZQ010000006.1, on the reverse strand, counting down.
GAAGCCTAATACCGTCAATTGACGAATAGCAATCCGCAAAAGCTCCATCCCGTTTTCACGGTCAAAGCCTCGTTGAAAAACATTGCCATATCCTTCTTCTTCATCAGTTACTTCCCTTAATCTGGGTCTTCTGACACTCATAAGGAACAGATAAAATACCACTGTCATGATTACCAGAAGTACAATAAACATAATCAGCAGGCTGTATATTTGAGATATAAAGGGAAGCTTGAAAATGTAAAAGGATATATCCTGAGTAAAAAAAGGATCTTTTGTATTAAACTCCGTACTGTTGAAAAATCTCAATATATCAAACCAAAGATTGGAAGATAGTATAAATGTTACAAACAAAGAAATCACAGCCGATGCCCCCAGGGCGATCTGGTTGATTCTTTTTTCATTAAGATTTGCATTTGAAACATTTACTTTTTTGTAATAGTCTTTTTTAATGGTCCTTAGATAGATATATAGGAAAACTGTCAACACAATAAAAACAGGAATTGCTATTTTAAGTTGTGTCAGAAGTTTTGTCAGATATACCTGAGTATACCCTATTTCTTTAAACCATAAATAGTCGGTTATAAAGTTCAAAAAAGTTCCAAAAAAAGCGATAGCGATTGGAATTATAGTAACTGCAAGCCATAAAAACAGCTTTGATTTTTTCATTTAACCACCTCTTTAAAGTCCATGTTAGCATTATTATACCCTACCATTCAACATTTTACCAATAAATTGAATTGATTTTTAAAGCTTTTGTTTGCCAGAAAAAAAAGATTCAATCTCAGACAAAATCTAAGATAAAATCTTTTTTTAAAAGGAGGTTAGGATTTGTTATAAATTACCTCCTGTATAAATGCCTTTTGTTCAATACTTTTCTGTAATAAAAAAATATATACGCTCCTTTATAACATCTTCAGATCGCTACATTCATCCTTTCATAAATAATGTGTGTTATATATTTTTTAGTATGTATTATTGTATATTTATGCAATAATTGTAACATCATTAATGTTTGATTGTAAAGACTAAAGTTAATATATTCATGGATAAAATGATTAAATTGTATAACTTTCAAAATATAAGCAGGAGTTTATCCGTCTGTGTAGAATAAATGAATATTTATATTGTTTTTATTTTTATTTCTCCCGAATGATCAGCGAAATTAAACAATATAATTAGTTTGAAATGAATCAAGAAATAAAGGAGGGTTTTAATTGGCAAATTCACATGAAATTGATTTTAAGCTCTATGGGGATGATATGCAATTGGTTGAAGTAGAGCTTGATCCCGGCGAGAGTGTTTTGGCAGAAGCAGGTGCTATGATGTATATGGAAGACGGTATTCAAATGGAAACGATTTTCGGAGACGGTTCCGGAAAAGATACAGGCAAAGGCATGATGGGAAAATTCTTAGGAGCAGGAAAAAGGGTGCTGACCGGAGAAAGCTTATTTATGACACTGTTTACCAATACCCGCTCCGGAAAATTGCATGTTTCTTTTGCAGCGCCATACCCGGGAAAAATAATACCTATGGATCTGTCCGAACTCCAGGGAAAAATTATTTGTCAAAAAGATGCTTTTCTCTGTGCTGCTAAAGGCGTATCTGTTGATATTGCATTTCAGAAGAAACTTGGAACCGGATTCTTCGGAGGGGAAGGTTTCATCATGCAAAAACTGGAAGGAGACGGAATGACATTTCTGCATGCAGGCGGTACCATCATAGAAAGGGATTTAAAAGCAGGTGAAACTCTAAGAGTAGACACCGGTTGCCTCGTAGCACTTTCAAAGACCGTCGATTATGATATCCAGTATGTAGGAAATATCAAAAGCGCCTTTTTCGGGGGCGAAGGATTGTTCTATGCAACGGTAACCGGTCCCGGCAAAGTCTGGCTTCAATCTCTTCCTTTCAGCAGAATGGCCGACAGAGTCATTACATCTGCACGTATCACCGGCGGCAGATCAAAAGGCGAAGGCAGTCTTTTGGGCGGACTGGGCAATCTCCTTGACGGCGATTAAAAAATAAGCAAAAAAATAGACCTCTTAACGATATTGAATATCAATTAAGAGGTTTTTTATTTATTCTTCTTTAAAATAATCCGATATAAAGAAATCGTATTCTCCCTCGACTAATTTGTAAATCCAATAATACTCTCTTATCTCTGAATTTCCTTGTTCTACCACCTTTATTTTTTCATGGGTCCAAACGTAATACCCCTCGTCCCCTTTACGGATTTCTCCGATTTCAAACAGAAGAAATTCTTCTAAAGTTCCCTCTCTGTCAAAGTTAACGACGTTTTTGTAGGCTCTGCTGTCTTTTTCAACAAGGGATAAGACAGTTTTATCATTATTGTTCACATAATCGATCCATTTGGAATTGAACTGAACAAGCGATTTAATAATAGCCGTCTGATATGGATACGGCTTTCCTTCTATTTCCTTCCAGATCTCATCCGATATATGTGTAGAATTTTTAATATCGGCATTTTTATATTTTATGGTTTCATTATATTTTAAGTTTTCATTATTTCGTATTTCATCAATATTATAATTGAGGTCTTCAATGTCTGAAAATGCCTGTTCTCTGGAGGAAAGAGATTTCTGTTCTCCATTTTCCGAGTCAGATGGGACCTGGGTACCCGGATCATCAGGTACCTCATTATTCCCCTCATCCACAACACCTTCTTCTTGTTGCCGACCAATCAAATCATCATCAAAGAAGAAATATTTTGCAGCAAGGGCTGTAGCCGTAACAAATGCAATGACAATCAATATAATGACCAGTTTGCCTCCGATGCCTTTAAATCCGCCATCGTCCTCTTCATCATCGTCAAAATCAAGAATATAGTCCTTTGATTGATTCTTTAAAATACTGTTTTTGTATTTTTCATATTCCTGGTCCACATTCTGTGTTTCGGGGCTGCTTTTACGCTCCACTTCAAACAGGCGCATAACCCCATCTGAGCATTCCGAAGCTTCCGAATCATTTGCATTGTCATTTTGAATGAATTCTTCATTTAATTTACTGCGGCAATAAGGGCAGTAAACATCATTCTCATCTATGTTTTGTCCGCATTTGGTACAGTACACATTTATCACCTCACATAGAGCTTTTGTCTCAAGTATTTAATGCCTGTTTTTTACCTCCGGAAAGAATCACTCCTTGATCCTTCTGGCTATTTCTTCTTCTGTTTCCTGTTCATGAATTGCGTTCTCTTCTTCATGCCTTAACTCCGTGTAGTTGAAGTAATCAGACATCTTAATGGAATGGCGGTCTATAGACGCCACTTCTTGAGACAATTCATCCACAAGTGTTTCTAAATGATTGATGCGTTTTTCAATTTTTTTGAGCATTTTCATCAAGTTGTTAATTTTCCAATACCATAATCTCATTTCTCGAAGAAGCAGCCAAATAATAAATATGGCTAAAGTAACCACTGCAATGCCTGCTGCAAACCTGAAAACATCTTCGGTAAAGAGAAATGCATTTAAAGTATTCATGCCATCCCTCAATATTTTTCTATTTTTGTCTAATTTGGTTTTATTATATAATATAACGAACCGGATATCAAATACAAACTTTTACTTTGTATTCTTTCATCCAATGATTTAGCTGTATAAGATACGCCATGACCTGAGGACCCATCATCAGCTGCCCATACCACGGCTTCAAGAAGCTCTTTCCTTTTGATTGTATCATCTCCCATGCAGTATTGGTATCAATAACCTGAAGCACCGGCGATTCTTTATCCGAAAGAATATTCTTTAGTTCATTGCAGATGTATTCCGTATAGACGGGATGATAGGTTTTAGGATAGGGACTTTTTTTTCTATGCAGTATTTCATCAGGCAAAAGGCCTTTAAAGGCCTCTCTTAAAAGTCCTTTTTCCCGATCTCCGTAAAATTTCATATCTTTTGGAATGTTGTAGGCATACTCAACGATCCTATGATCTGCAAAAGGGACTCTCACTTCCAAACTATTAGCCATACTCATACGGTCTTTTCTGTTTAAAAGCGTTATCATGAACCATTTGATATTCAGGTAAAACATCTCTCTCATTTTACTGTCTTCAGATGATTCTCCCTTTATCTTTGGCACACGGCCGATGGTATCCCGGTATTGTTGCATTACATACTCTTCCAGAGGAAGGTTTTTAAATTCCGGGTGTAAAAATTTTTTTCTATGTTCAATGGATTTTGCCCATGGAAAAAATTCCTGATCCGGATTTTCGTCTCTGAACCATGGGTATCCACCAAAGATTTCATCTGCACATTCACCTGATAATGCTACCGTAGCATGTTTTCTTACTTCATGGCAGAAAAGCAGCAGTGAAGAATCAATATCTGCCATTCCCGGCAAGTCACCGGCTAACACGGCATCTTTAAGCTTATCTGCCACTTCTTTATTACTCAGGATAAAATTTTTATGGTTACTGCCGATATGGTCCGAAATCACTTTTATCCACATGCTGTCCAGATCCGGCTGTAAATCATTGTGGGTATAATATTTCTCATTATCCGTATAATCAATAGAAAAAGTCTTTAAAGTAACTCTGTCGGTTTTTTGAAAAGCCTTTGCCGCAACAGCAGAAATAATACTGGAATCCAGTCCTCCTGATAAAAAGGTACACACCGGCACATCACTTACAAGCTGGCGCTCTATGGCATCTGTCAGTAGAAATCTTGTATGTTCCAAAGTAGATTGAAAATCTTCCATATGTTCATTTGCCGACAAATCCCAATATTCCGTAAACTGCAGTCCACTTTTATCAAATATAAGATAATGTGCCGGTGGTATTTCTTCGATATCTCGAAAAACACCATTTCCTAATGACCTTGCCGGCCCTAAACCGAATATTTCCAACAATCCTTTGTCGTCTATTATGGGATCTATAAACGGATGCTTTAACAAGGCCTTTATTTCTGATCCGAAAATCAAGGAACCTTTTTTAAAGGAATAAAACAATGGCTTAACCCCTAAGGGGTCCCTTGCAAGAAATAGTGTTTTCTCCGTATCTTCCCAGACAGCAAAAGAAAAAATACCATTTACATATTTTAAACAATTCTTCCCCCATTCCATATATGCCGTAAGAAGTACCTCCGTATCGGAATAGGACCTGAACCGGTATCCTTTTTTTATTAATATTTTTCTAATATCTTCCGTATTATAAAGCTCTCCGTTATAAACAATGGTATAATTTTTTTCCCCTGACTTTTTTGACATAGGTTGGATACCACCTCGGGGATCTACTACAATCAAGCGTCTGTGCCCTAATATAGCATGGTCAAAAGAACAAAGTCCGGATGAATCCGGTCCTCTTCTGGTCAAAGTCCCTATCATTTCTCCTACTACTTCCCCTTGCTGCCTGATGTTTCTTTCAATATTTATCCATCCAGCAATTCCACACATGCATATCACCTCAAAAGCTATTATATGTTCAAGAATTATTATTAGGAACGATTTGACAAATAATTTCAATTTTTTCTACTCTTTGCTACTATTATTGCAAAAAATGGTATATAATTTTAAATTATAAATTATGATTTTTCAAAAGCGGGGTGTAATTTAATTGCAGAACTTTTCAATCAAAACAAAACTTTTAATTAATTTAATTTTTTCAGTTTCAATCATCATCGTAATTGGTCTTATTACATATATGAATCTACAAAAATTAGATTATTATCAAAATGAACTGAATACAGAATACAATCGTGCTCAATTGGCTATTCAAGTATCCACGTCAGGAGAAAAGCTATATTCTATTATTGCCGACAGCTACATTTACGGGGATATTGAGAATATGCAGAAAGAATTTACTACGGAAAAAGAAAACACAAAAAACAACATAGAAAATTTAACTAAAAATGCATCAAAAGCGCACAAAACCCTTTTACATGATGCCCTTTCAGAATATTATAAAATTGTTGCAGCTTATGAATTTTCTATTCTTCCGCATTTAGAAGTACTTTCTACAGACCCTGACAACAAACTGTCTCAAGCACATATTGCAAATTATTTGAACGACTTAAAGGAGTATATGGGGCCTTATAAAAGATACTTGAATACGGTAGCAGATGAAATGGTCGCAAAAGCCGAAGTCCAAAAGACAAATTTTGAAAAAACCAGTAAATCTATTGTCATGATCAATATAATTTTGATTATAGCAGGTACTTTTTTCATTTTCCTTATCGCCCTTTTCATTATGCGAAGCATTATATCACCACTGAATAAAGCTGTTAGTTTTGTCAATAACATTTCTAAATGGGATATGTCTTCTAATATAACCGTTAAAAGCAAGGATGAAATCGGTATTCTTCTAAATGCTATGCAAAATATGGCAGACAATATAAAAGAACGCATTTCCGCTGTTAACCAAATCTCCTCCGGAAATCTTAATGTTCACGTTGCTAAAGCAAGCGAAAAGGATGAACTCGCTGAAAGCATCAATAAGGTTGCTGCCTCTCTTAAAGGTTTGATTAATGAAACAGAAACCCTGGTCGATAACTCCGTAAAAGGCAGGCTTGATATTCGCGGAGAAATTAATCAATATGAAGGTGCTTACAGCGATATCGTTGGTTCAATCAATAAAATAATCGATACTTTAGTGGGGCACATTAATGCGGTGCAGGCTCCTGTCATGATTATTGACAAGAACTTTGAAATCCAGTATATGAATACAGCCGGTGCTGATTTAACCGGTCTCCCTGCTGATGAGCTGATTGGCAAAAAGTGCTTCGACTGCATGAAAACATCAGATTGTAATACTTCAAAGTGTGCTGCAGACATTGCAATGAATGAAGACAGAATTGCATCCAGTGAAACAGATGCTCATCCGGGAAGCCATGATTTGGATATTTCTTATGACGGCATTCCGCTAAGAAGCAATGAAGGAGATATAATAGGATCTCTTGAAATCATTACGGATTTGACAGAGATTAAAAAAGCCCAGCGTGTTTCCGACAAACAGATTAAATTCCAGGAAAAAGAAGTAAGCTCATTGATAACAAATCTGGAGCTCTTGGCGCAAGGTAATTTAAACCTTGCTCTTGAACCATCTGAAACGGATGAGGATACAAAACAATTAGGAGAAAACTTCGATAAAATCAAAGAAAACTTAGGTATCAGTATTAATGCCATTAAAATATATGTAACAGAAATATCCGACGTTCTCACCAAAATCGCCAATTCGGATTTAAATGTTGGAATTACCGGTGATTACATGGGAGACTTTTCTCCTATTAAAACGGCCCTGAACTTGATTATCAATTCATTTAATGAAGTTCTCAAAGAGATAAACCGTTCCGCTGAACAAGTGGCAACCGGTGCGCATCAACTTTCCGACAGCAGTCAGGAATTATCTCAGGGAGCAACCGAACAAGCCGGTGCTATTGAACAGCTTACAGTATCTATTAAGGAAATTGCCCAGAAAACTAAGCAAAATGCCGATTATGCGGATAATGCAAATCAACTTACGGGAACGGTTAAAGAAAATGCCAATAAAGGAAATTTACATATGCAGGAAATGCTTACGTCAATGAAGGAAATTAATACAGCATCCTCCAACATTTCTAATATTATAAAAGTCATCGACGAAATTGCATTCCAGACCAACATTCTCGCTTTGAATGCTGCTGTTGAAGCTGCAAGAGCCGGTGAACACGGCAAAGGCTTTGCAGTGGTTGCAGAGGAAGTTCGGAATCTTGCCGCCAGAAGCGCCCAGGCCGCCAAGGAAACTACGGAGCTCATTGAAGGATCCATATCAAAAGCCCAATCAGGAACTGAAACAGCTAATGCCACGGCAGATGCCTTAAATGAAATCATTGAGGGGGTAACAAAGGCTGCTGAATTGGTGTATCAAATCGCACAGTCTTCAATTGAACAAACTGCGGGGATCGAAGAAATCCAAGGCGGAATCCAACAAGTGTCCGATGTCACCCAGACAAATACTTCTACTGCAGAAGAAAGTGCTGCAGCCACCGAAGAATTGTCGGGGCAGGCAGAATTGCTCAAAGAAATGGTCGGTAAATTTAATCTGAAAGGATCTTCTGAAACTGCCGTCTTAAATGATGAAAGTGTTGAACTACTGACAGCTTCCGAGGCTTTTGAAGAAGAAGATGAAGAAGATGAAACAGATCAGTCGCCGGATATCCTGTTGGAAGAAACAGATTGGGATAATTTTGGAAAATACTGATTTATTGCTAATGGATGATTTATTGTATATAAGAAAAAAGCCCTTTGATAGGGCTTTTTTCCATTATATTATATGGTATCTATTAAGGATATTGCACCGTTCTTTATTTAATGAATTTTACTCTTTACCATAGAATAATTCTAAAGTTTCTTGATCCGGTTTTTTCCCTATATAGCTTCCTATGACAAATAAAATGATAGCGATTGCAATTGTCGGAACGATCTGATTCATTCCTATATATTTTACCCCGGAAATGGTGTAATAAAAATATGCGCCTACGCCACCGATAAATGACAGAACAGCACCTGTCGCATTTGCCTTTTTCCAATATAGACCGAAAATCGTCGGACACAGAAAAGCTGCTTCCAGTCCACCAAATGCAAATAAGTTGATCCATACAATCAAATCAGGTGGCTTGATTGAAAATACAAAGACAATTATTCCTAAAACAGCTGTAGTAATAAAACTGAGTTTAGAGAGTTTTTTCTCTGTCATTTCAGATTTGGAATAATGCATAAATAAATCTTTAACAATAGCTGCAGAAGCCAATATAAGCATGGAGTCTACTGTAGACATAATTGCAGCCAACGGGCCTGCTATGAAAATCCCTGCCAGAACAGGATGTAAGACCTGAATAGTCAATGTTGGAACCACTAAATCACTGCTTTCAATACCCTCTGTAAGAACAGATGCACCAAAAACTCCGACCAAGTGCATGCCTAACATCAAAAATCCTACTACAAATGTACCGATGATCATGGCATTATGCAAAGATTTTGAATCTTTAAAGCCCATACCTCTTACTGTCGTCTGCGGCAGACCCAGCACACCAAGTCCTACCAGTATCCAGAAGGACAGAATATAAGGCTTGCTTATGGTGCCTCCCGCTGTAGGTTCCAGCGCTCCTGGATTAGAAACCATTATTGTATCAATAACTTTTTCCATTCCGCCGCCGGCTTTAATAACAGCAAACAACAGAAATATCGTTGCAAAAATCATCACGATTCCCTGGATTGCATCTGTTAAAGCTACTGCCCTGAATCCGCCGACTGTAGTATAAATTACAACCACAATGCCAAAGATTGCAAGACCCATGACATAGGAATAGCCTGTAACTGCCTGAAATAATCGGGCTCCTCCGATAAATTGCGCTACCATGGTGGCAGCAAAAAAAGCCAGTATTGCAACAGATGACAGAATAACAACAACATCTGATTTATATCGTGCTCTTAAAAAGTCTGTGACTGTTACAGCATCGATCTTTCTTGATATGATCGCAAATTTTTTACCCAATACACCAAGTGTTAAAAATGCCGTTGGAACTTGTATCATTGCTAAGAATACCCATCCAAGTCCTTTTGAAAAAGCAACGCCCGGGCCTCCTACAAAACTGCTGGCACTGGAATAAGTCGCAATTATTGTCATTGCCAGTACAAAGCCACCCATTGAACGTCCGCCAATAAAGTACTCTTCAATAAATCCACCTTTTGCCCCTTGAGCAATCTTGCTTGTATATACAGCAATTCCCAGCATAACCACAAGGTATATAATCATAGGAATTAAAATCATACTATTTCCCATAAAGGTTTCCTCCTTACAATTTATCCTTGTTTTTTCTTATATTAAGTAACATCTTTTAGCTGCGCTTCCATCAGGCTTTTTCATCTTCTTCCAGGTCTATTTCTACAAAGAATTTTTTAACCATGAAAAGTACAGCAATGGAAACTAAAATCCAGCCTAAAACGCAGCTAAAGAAAAACCAGCTTGGCAATCCCATAATATAAGTAAAATTGCCGGGGTCTCCGCCGCTTAGTCCATAACCGAAAGCATACCACCAAATGAAAAATATGACATATAACCCTAATGTCATTAATGCCTCTTTATTCAGCTGACGATTTTTTTCCTTTTCGGACATTTTCATAAGAATTTCCTCCTTTTTAAATTAAGTGTTTAGATTGTAAGCTCCGGCCCTCCTTCCCGTAATATTATTGACTTATAAATAAGCCTTTACCTAAATCACCTATATACAAAGTATCTGGCTTCAGAAAGGTATCGGGGCTTTTTCTGAAGTTATGTCTGTCTTCAGTTGTTGGCAAATGCTTATTTCTCATTGAGATAAAGCATCGCTGTCAAGGCATATAATTTTGTTGTTTCTATAAGCTCATCGATTTCTACATATTCATCGGCCTGATGCGGTATCAGTCTGTCTCCGGCTCCCGTGGTAATAACCGGAATACCCCTTAAAGAATGTAGAAATGTTCCGTCGGTAGCCCCAGGAACCCCGTTATATACAGGCTCTTTTCCTGTTATCTCAGTATAAGCTTCCGCCATGGAACGTACTACAGGTTCTTCGGGTGCTGTCTCTGTCCAAGGACGCTCTTCTATTACTTCCATTTCTGCTTTAAAGTCTTTATCTTCTTTTCCCAGCTTATCCAATATACCCTGGATCTGTTCTTTTAAAGTATTATGATTCTGTCCCGGAACCGTCCTGATGTCCAAGGTCGTATAACACTCTTTTGGAATTACATTGATCTGGGCTTCTCCTTTGGAAGGTGCCATAAGGATAGTAGGTGTTATACTGGGATACCCCAGATAATGATGCTTCCCGAGCCGATCTTTTTCAGCTGTCTCCAGCTTTTCAAGTTCGCATATGATTTTTGCCATACGCCAGTTGGGATTGATTCCCGAAAGCGGCATAGCCCCATGTGCCATTTTCCCAAAGGTTCTTATAATGACACGCATTGCACCTTTCTGATTGATACACAACTGATTCTCCTCAGGTTCACAAATAACTGCAGCATCCACATGGTCCGCCCAACCATTTTTTATAAATGATTTTATACCAATCATCATTCCTTCTTCGTCAACCGGAATGCACAATATTATTCTACCCATAAACTCAGCTTTTGATTCTAAAATAGCTTTAACTGCAAAAATAGCGGCTGCAACATTCCCTTTCGTATCACATGCTCCCCTTGCATAAATCTTCCCTTTTTCGATAACCGCTTCAAAGGGATCATAATGCCACTCATCTAAATCTCCTGCTGTTACCACATCCGTATGTCCCTCAAACAATAAGGTCTTTCCCTTTTCTTTGCCTTCTATTATTCCGATTACATTAGGTCTTCCGGGGGCAGCTTCCTCGATATGTACTTCAATACCCAACTCTTTCAGGTAATCTGCAATAAAATAAGCAACTTTTTCCTCGGTGTGTCCCTCTTTATTTGGATCATAAACGCTGTTGATCCTTAAAATTTTTTGAGTAAAGTCCACCAGTTCTTTTTCGTTTACTTTTTGAATCACATTATCATATTTCATTGTTCTTCTCCTACACCTTAAATCCGAAATAGTATCAACTCACTAAAAGGATTTCTCCCTTTAAAAAATTAAGAACTTCATTTATAGGCGTGTTTTTTTCCTTTCAAAAATTTCTTATTATACGCGCTATCCCTGAATCAACTTGTCAGGGCTTCTGTTTAATACTTTAAATTTTCAACTCCTGGAATTTTCGAAGTATTCTTTTTCTCATCAGCATTCCTCCTTTATCAGATTTATTTATAATGTTTCGTATTGTGAAATATTGTTTTGGATTTTAATACGCCCTTATTATATCATGTTTTACAGCTATGTAAAATCCTTCTTCCTTAAAAATTTTTAAAAGAATCGCTTTCAAATTGTTTTTTCTTAAATTTTTTAAAAGATTTTAAAGCTTTATAAAACATTTTTTCTAACTCTTTTACTATTTTGTGACTTTTCATTTATAATTATTATTAAGACTTTTATTTATAGACCATAAGCTAAGAGGTAGATAAGTATGAATAATTATATCTTTGAAAATGTATTGGAATCTATTAACGACGCTCTTGTTGTCGTTGACGAAAATGAAAAAATATTAATTTTTAATAATTCTGCAAAAAAATTGATGAAAACAGGCAGCAGAATAATTAAAGGACTTTATATCAATGATATCCTCCCCGGATCAAAAATCCCTGATGTTTTAAAAACCGGTCAGGCTGAAATACATAATAAAATGACATTGGATCATATTACGGTAATTGCAAACCATATGCCAATCCTTGATGATAACGGCCAAATAAAAGGTGTTGTTTCTGTTTTTCGAGACATATCTGAAATCGACGAACTCAGTGAGGAAATCACAAAATTGAAAGAAGTTCAGATCATGCTGGAATCCATTATTGAATCCACCCAGGATGCCATATCCGTTGCTAATGAAAAAGGAATCAATATTTTGGTCAATCATGCCTACACACGGCTTTCGGGCCTTAAAAAAGAAGAAATCATAGGTAAGAATGTCACGGTGGATATTTCGGAAGGGGAAAGTATCCATTTAAAAGTCTTAAAAACAAAAAAACCGGTTAAAAACGCCCGGCTGAAATTAGCACCCTTTAATAAGGATATTATTGTCAATGCCGCCCCCATTATTGTCAATAATACCTTAAAAGGAAGTGTCGCTGTCATACACGATGTAACAGAAATACAAAGACTGACACAGGAATTAAATGCAGCTAAAGAAATGATTCGAAAAATCACAGGAAAATATACGTTTAAAGATATCATTGGAGAAGACAGTCAAATAAAACTTGCCAAAGAAAAAGCAAAAAAAGCAGCCGTAACTCCGGCAACTGTTTTATTGATTGGGGAGAGCGGAACCGGAAAAGAGCTATTTGCCCATGCCATACATAATGAAAGTGATAAGAAATATAAAAAACTGATTCGAATTAACTGCGCCGCTATTCCTGAAGCTCTTTTAGAGAGTGAATTGTTCGGATATGAAGAGGGGGCGTTTACAGGAGCTAAGAAGGGCGGCAGAATCGGGTTGTTTGAACAGGCCAATGGCGGTACGATATTTTTAGATGAAATCGGTAAAATGAGCCTGAATACTCAGGCAAAGCTCTTGAGAGTCCTGCAGGAAAAAGAGATCATCAGAGTAGGCGGAGGAGAGGCTGTTAAAATCGATGTAAGAGTCATTGCGGCAACCAACGAAGATCTTGAAAAACAGGTAAAAACCGGTTTATTCAGGGAAGATTTATATTATAGACTGAATGTTATCCCTATATTTATACCGCCCCTGAAATATCGAAAAAAGGATATTCCTCTATTGGCAAAAAACATAATACAGAAGTTCAATATAGAATACGGGAGATTTGTAAAAGATCTGTCGGATGAAGCTTTAAACATCATGTCAGATATGGAATTGAAAGGAAATATCCGGGAACTGGAAAACTTTATCGGTCGTGCCATGATTGAAATGACCATCGATGAAGACATCATTGAAAAAAGGCATCTCCCCATCAGCAAATCGGAAAAAACCGCTTTGCCCGAAAATGTCGATATATACACCTCGGAAGAAGCAAATAAAATAAAAAAGTTACCGGATATTCTGGCTGTTGTTGAAAAGAAATACATACTTGAAGCTTTGGAAAAAAATAACTTCAACAAAACAAAAACAGCTCAACAATTGGGCTTATCCATCAGAAATCTGTATTATAAGATAGAAAAATATCATTTAGAAATTTGAGTATAAAGATTGTTGAAAAACATGCTACATTAAATTTAAATGATTTATCCAGTTTATACAAGAACCATGCAGGATATTGCATGGTTCTTGAAAGTGTTTGCAAAGTTTTGCATGCAAAGCATTGCAAAACTTATTCTTTGTTATAAAATACTTTCCATCATTTAAGGAATTCCAACATATTGGTGTTTCTTTTTTTTATGGCACGTCTTTTGCGTTATATATAATTAAACTTCTTATAAGGAGATTTGTGTATGGAAAATACTTACAAAATACTCGTTATCAACCCCGGATCCACTTCAACTAAAATTGCTGTATTTTCAAATTCGAATAATATCATGCAAACAACCATAAGGCATGGCGCCGAGGTATTAAGTCAATACAGCTCTATCGCTGAACAGCTTTCATTCAGAACAAGCCTGATAAAAGAAGCTTTAAGAGATAATAATATTGATTTGTCCTGCTTAGATGCTGTGGTCGGACGAGGCGGGCTGCTGAAACCTCTAAAAGGAGGAACTTATCGCATCAATGAAAGAATGATCCATGACCTGACCATTGGGGTCCAAGGACAGCATGCTTCAAATCTGGGAGGCATCATTGCTAAAAAAATTGGTGATGAAATCCAAAAACCTTCCTATATCGTGGACCCTGTTGTTGTGGATGAAATGGAAGATATCGCCCGGATAACCGGTATTCCGGAAATAAAAAGGACCAGCATTTTTCATGCTCTCAATCAAAAAGCCGTTGCGAGATGCGTATCTAAAGAATTATCAAAAAAATATGAAGAATTAAATTTAATTATTGCCCACTTGGGAGGCGGTATTTCAGTAGGAGCACACAAAAAAGGCAGAGTCGTAGATGTCAATAATGCTTTGGAAGGAGACGGCCCCTTTACTCCTGAAAGAGCCGGCGAAATTCCTGCCGAAAAGCTTCTTAAAATGTTTATATATGGGGATTATTCTGTTCCTGATATTATGAAAAAGCTGGTGGGAAACGGCGGTTTAGTTGCACATTTAGGTACAAACGATGCAAAAGAGATCGGTAAAATGATTGAAAACGGCAATAAAGATGCTGCCCTCATTTATAAAGCTATGGCATATCAGATTGCTAAGGAAATAGGGAGCTGTGCTGCAGTCTTAAAAGGTGCTGTTGATGCAGTTATTTTAACAGGCGGTATTGCTTTTGATTCACGCTTTACCGGCTGGATAACAGAACATGTTGCTTTTATCAGTAAGGTAATCGTGTATCCTGGCGAAAACGAAATGCAGGCTTTGACCGAAGGCACTCTTCGTGTTTTACAGGGAGAAGAAGATGTGAAGGAATACGCATAGATTTAAGTAAGATAAAGACTTAAGAAAGAGATTTTTGTAAGGAAAAATCTTAACGTTCATTCATAATTCTTAATTCTTAATTATAATGGGAGGTTTATTTATGGCAAAGGGAAAGGTTATTTTTGACGAGGAACGCTGCAAAGGCTGTGAATTATGTATCTCAGCGTGTCCGTTAAATATTCTGGGCCTGAAAGATGAAATAAATTCAAAGGGTTTTCACCCGGCGTATGTAACAGATGAAGAAAAATGTACAGGGTGTGCAAATTGCGCAACCATATGCCCGGACGTTGTTATTACAGTTTATCGGATTGACAAATGAACAATTGATAATGAAAAATGAACAGCTACTATTTGGACTACTATGGAAAACCATCTATAATCCATAAACTATAATCCATAATCTATCATCTATAAAGCATGAAATAAGGGAGTGATTTATTTGGCAAAAACTTTAATGAAAGGAAATGAAGCATTTGCTGCTGCTGCAATAAAAGGCGGCTGTAGGTATTTTTTTGGCTATCCCATTACCCCACAGAACGAGCTGCCGGAATATATGTCAAGAGAGCTGCCCAAAGCAGGAGGTTGCTTTCTACAGGCTGAAAGTGAAATCGCCGCTATCAATATGGTATATGGTGCCGCTTGCGCCGGCGCCAGAGTCATGACGTCTTCTTCATCTCCGGGAATTGCTTTGAAGCAGGAAGGTATTTCTTTTCTTGCTTCGGCAGAACTGCCTTGTGTTATCATCAATGTTTCCAGAGCAGGTCCCGGAATCGGAGGCATTCAGCCTGGTCAGGCAGATTATTATCAAAGCACCCGCGGCGGCGGGAACGGTGATTATCAGGTGATCGTATATGCTCCTGCTTCCATACAGGAAGCAGTTGAATTGACGGCCAATGCTTTTGAAACAGCAGATTATTACAGAAATCCGGTTATGATTTTAGGAGACGGTATGATAGGGCAAATGATGGAACCGGTAGAACTTAGAGCTCCTAAAAAAAGAGAGCTGCCTCCAAAAATCTGGGCTTTGACAGGAACCAGAGGGCAACGGTCCCATAATACAATCAAATCACTGGCTCTGGAGCCGGACGATCTGGAAGAAGTAAATCTGAAGCTGAAAGCAAAATATGATGTGATCAGAAAGAATGAGGTTCAATATGAAGCTTTTCATCTCGAAGATGCAGAAATCGTTTTCGTCGCATACGGAACTGTGTCCAGGATTGTAAAAGCCGTCATTGAAGAACTATCTTCACTCAATATAAAAGCCGGTCTCATAAGGCCTATTACGCTATGGCCTTTCCCTTTTGAAGTTTTCGATACACTGAGTTCGAAAACAAAATGCGTCATGAGTATAGAAATGAGTCTGGGACAAATGGTAGATGATGTTAAAATTGCAGTGAAAGGCAGAGTCCCTGTAGAATTTTACGGAAGGTCAGGCGGAAATATTCCTTCTCCTGAAGCAATTGTTGAAAAAACAAAAGAAATTTTAGGAGGTGCTGAATAATGGCTGTTATATTTAAAAAAAGTAAGGGATTAACAGATACCGAACAGCATTATTGCCCGGGCTGCACCCATGGCATAACCCACAGACTGGTTGCAGAATCTTTGGAGGAATTAGATGTATTGGACAGAGTCATAGGCGTTTCCCCGGTCGGATGCAGTATCCTTGCACACAAATATTTTGCCATTGATATGTGTGAAGCGGCTCATGGCCGTGCTCCTGCAGTAGCAACAGGCATTAAAAGAGCTCAGCCGGATGGTGTTGTATTTACTTACCAGGGAGATGGTGATTTAGCTTCCATCGGTACTGCAGAAATTGTTCATGCCGCTCATAGAGGTGAAAAAATCACTACCATATTTATAAATAACGCCATTTACGGTATGACAGGGGGTCAAATGGCACCAACAACATTAGCCGGTCAAATTGCGACTACTGCTCCGAACGGCAGAGACCCCAATCACTGTGGTTTTCCGTTAAGGGTATCAGAAATGCTTGCCACTATAGACGGCGCCGTTTATGTGGAACGCGTTTCTGTAGATAAACCTGCCAATATCAGAAAAGCAAAAAAGGCCATAAAAAAAGCCTTTGAAATTCAGTTGTCCGGATTAGGATTTACTTTTGTAGAGGTCTTATCTACTTGTCCTACCAATTGGGGCATGAATCCTGCCGATTCTTTGGATTGGCTCCGGAAAAACATGATCCCCTATTATCCGTTAGGAAATCTAAAGTCTCCGAAGGAGGACAGATAATATGGCAACTCACAAATTTATTATTTCAGGTTTTGGAGGACAGGGTGTCATGTCTATGGGCATGATGCTGGCTTATGCCGGAATGATAGAAGGAAAAGAAGTCACATGGCTTCCGTCTTACGGCCCTGAAATGCGTGGAGGTACGGCAAATTGCAATGTTGTCATTTCCGATAAACCGATCAGTTCCCCGGTTATAACAAAGGCGACTTCTGTTGTTGCAATGAATTTGCCTTCATTGAAGAAGTTTGAAGATAATGTTCTTAAGAATGGGAATATTTTTGTAAACAGTTCCTTAGTAAATAAAAAGATTTCAAGGAAGGATATTAAAGATTATTATATATCCGCAAACGATATAGCATTGGAGCTGGGAAACGACAAAGCAGCTAATATGATAATGTTAGGTGCAATAATCGATAAAACAAATGTCGTAAATCTGGATTCTGTTAAACAAGTATTAGAGAAGCTTTTTAAAAACAAAAAAGCCGTGATCCCTACTAATATTAAAGCTTTAAATAAAGGAACTATGATATGATTATTAAATAAAAAAATATAAATCATGTATTACTGTGTAATTCAACAGATCGGAAACGGCCTTTTATTTTTACTGAAAAAAATGTATAAATAAACCTCTGTAAAATTTTTTTTACAGAGGTTTAAAAATTCTTTGTTTTACATTAATAAATTCGGTAAAAACGTAGATATGGCAGGTATATAAGTAATCAAGATTATGTCAACAATCAGGATAATAATAAAAGGCAAAATGCTTTTTGTAATTTGTTCTAATTTTATATTTCCTATTCCGCAGGCTACAAACAAGCATACACCAAAAGGCGGCGTAACCATACCTATAGCAAGATTGACACAAATGATCAATCCAAAATGCAATGGATCTACACCAATCTGTGACACAATCGGAAATAGTATTGGTACGAGTATAATGATAGCTGCTACAGTATCCAGAAAGGTACCGACAAATAATAATAATATATTAATAAGTAGCAATATTATTATCGGATTATCGGAAATATTTAAAAACAAATCAGCAATCTGTTGAGGAATCATATTATTTGTAAGTATCCACCCAAATAAAGGTGTTGTGGCGTTTTATATATATTATACATCATTTCCTTTTTTTTACAGTATTGTGTATACATCCCCTCTAATTATTTTTGCTAAAAATATTCTGATTCCGGATATTTTCTAATAATTCTCTTACGCCTAATATAAAGGTATTAGCTTATTTACAGGTTTTTTCCTTAATTAAAATCAATTTTGTTAGTACCTTATTTACAGGCGAATCTATTCCATATTGTTCACTCTCTCTGACAATGGCACCATTGATCATTTCTATTTCGGTTCTGCGATGATTCATTACATCCTGAAGCATGGATGATCGGTTGGCAGCCGTGGCTTTGCAGACTTCTTTGGTATGCATCACCGCATCTTCAGAAGGTATTTTGATCCCTTTTGCTTCAGCCACCTTAATAGCTTCTCTTACAGATTCTTCTAAGATCCATTCCGTTTCCGGAAATTCGATCAATTGCCCGTTTTTCAGCTCTGTAATAGCTGTCAGTGCATTTATTCCAACATTGACCAATAATTTATCCCATATCAGTCCCATGATATTATTGGAAATTTCAGACTCTATTCCGGCTTGTTCAAAGGTTTTTAGAATCGATTGTATTCTCTGAGATTCTGTCCCGTCCAGTTCTCCTATTATGGTTTTTCCTTTTCCGGCATGCTTGATTTTTCCGGGACCGAGCATTGTGGAACCATGTGCTGTAGTGCCGGCAATGATGTTTTCTTTGTTAACAGTAGTTTGGATCTTTTCGATGTTCCCCAATCCGTTTTGAAGCGTCAAAACGATAGTATCTTCATCTATCAGGGCTTTATTCTGAGACACTGCAATATCTGTAATCGTCGATTTAACAAATACCAGTATCAGCTGGGCAATCCCCGCTTCTTCTGAATCTGCCGTAGCTCTGATATTTTTGATAACCCGATCGCCGCTGACTCCCTCTATCTGAAGACCGTCTTTATTGATTGCATTCACATGCTCTTTGAATACATCGATGAGCCAAACTTCATTGCCGGCTTCTGCAAGCAGCCCGCCGTATAGGCTACCCATTGCGCCTGCCCCTAATACAGCAATTTTCATTTATTCTTCCTCCAATTATCTTCTCTTTATTTAATACAGCCTTTTCAGCTCTTCTTCCTTAATACCGCCAAATACATGCTTTTCTTCAGGAAATTTCTCTGTTCGGATATCTTCTTTAAAAGCCTCTAATCCTTTAATAATCTCAGGTGCTAAATTTAGATATTGTTTCACAAATTTAGGTATGAACTTTTCAAACAATCCGAACATATCATGGAAAACCAATACCTGACCGTCACAATACCGCCCGCCGCCGATTCCAATAGTCGGAATGGAAACTTTAGAAGTAATGAGTTTTCCAAGTTGTTCCGGAATAGCTTCAAGTATCAGACTGCTTGCACCTGCTTCCTGTAATAACAGTGCATCTTCAAGAACGGCCTTAGCTGCTTCTTCGCCCTTTCCCTGCACTTTGAAGCCTCCCAGTTTGGATACGGTCTGCGGCGTAAGGCCTATATGCCCCATTACAGGTATCCCTGCATCGACAATCCCTTTAACCGTATCAGCCATTTCTTTTCCGCCTTCAAGCTTAATGATATCACAGCCGCCTTCTTTCATCAGGCGGTTTGCATTGGCGATGGCCTGTTCTTTGGATACATTATATGAGCCAAAAGGCATATCTCCAACGATCATGGGATTGGGTGCACCTTTAACCACAGGTTTGATGTGGTGTATCATATCCTCCATGGTACATGGAACAGTGGAGTCGTTTCCTAAAACCGTCATGGAAAGAGAATCACCGACCAGAATAATCTCAATTCCAGCTTTATCAACCATGTAGGCTGTGGGATAATCATAAGCCGTTGTCATGCTTATTTTTATGCCCTGCTCTTTCATTTCCTGTAACTTTTGTGTCGTTATTTTTGCCATTATATATACCTCCTTGTATAAAAATTAATTATGGCTGTAACCAAATTCTTTGGACAGATTTGCAGCTGTTGCCTTAATCAGACTGCCGTAGCCGATATTTTTCTCACCTTCGTCATATCTGTATTTTGGAACAGCAATACTGATTGCAGCAATCACTTCTCCGTAGAAATTGAAAACCGGAGCCGCTATGCACTTAAGTCCCTCTACATATTCTTCATCATCCAGTGAATACCCCTTTTCCCTGATTTTAATTAACTGTCTGAATAATTCTTTTATATCGGAAACCGTTTTGTCCGTATGTTTGACAAACTCTACACCTTCCATTATTTTAATTACTTTTTCCTCCGGCATAAAGGCAAGCATGGCTTTACCAAGACCGGTACAATATGCCGGAAGTTTTTTCCCTATGCTCAGATCTACCTTTATGGTTGCCGGGCTTTCAATTTTATCAATATATATGATATCTCTATCATACATAACGGCAATATTAACAGTTTCATTTGTAATCCTTGCAACCTGCTCCAGATAAGGCTGCGCAAGCCGTCTTAACCCCAGCCTTTCTATGGCATTGTTTCCCATTTCAAACAATTTAAAGCTATTGGAGTATTTATTATTGGATATATTTTGAACCACATAATTTTTTTCTTTTAAAGTGCTGATAATACGATGAACCGTGCTTTTATCCATTTTTAATTCTTCACTGATTTCTGTGATTCCCAATTCCCGTCTCTTATCTAACAGTTCCAAAATATCAAAGGCTTTTACAATTGATTTAACGGTATTTGTCCTCTCACTCATAATTTAATTCTCCTGAAATTATTTTTCTTAAACTGAAGTCTTACGGCTACCTTTTAAATACACAAACCAATACACAACTGCAACGAAAAAACCTCCTCCTATGATATTTCCCAATGTAACAGGCACAAGATTATTTAATATAAATGTCTGCCAATTCAACCCCGCTAATGTTTCAGCAGGTAAATTCGCTGCTTTTACCATTGCGGAATCAGCTTTTGCCAGTATTCCTGCCGGAATATAATACATGTTTGCAACGCTATGCTCAAACCCGGATGTGACAAAAAGCCATATGGGAAAAAATATGCCGAGTATTTTTCCGGTTATATCATTGGAGCTATAAGCAATCCAGACGGCCAGACACACAAGCCAGTTGCACATGATTCCAAGGAAAACAGCAGACATAAAAGGAAGCCCCACTTTATAAGCTGCTATCTTGATGGTCACTGCGCCTAACATATTGCCACCGCTGCTTAAAAGTCCCGATTCAACCATCATAAAAGCAATAAATATCGAACCGAGAAAATTTCCTGTATATACAAACACCCAGTTTGAAAGCATACTTCTCAGTCTTACTCTTTTTTCCAGCACACTTATGATAATGAGAGAATTACCCGTAAAAAGTTCTCCTCCCGCTATCAGAACCAGCATCAGGCCTGCCCCAAATATGGATCCGGCTAAAACTTTCCCTAAGCCATATGTTTCACTGTTTGCAAACAGATTAAAGGCTGCCATATTAGAAGCCTCGGCCGCAAACGCAATAAAAGCACCTGCCAATACACCTAATATCAATTGATCCCTGAAAGAGATCTTTGCTTTCTTTATCCCTGTTTCTACAACACTTTTCGTAATTTCCCCCGGTGTTAAAAAATTAGATTCCATTTATTCCCTCTCTTTAGCTTAAACCCGTAAAAATTAACTTTATGCATTTTTTCCAACCGCATCCAATACGTGCCTCAGAAGTATGGTGCTGGTGACGGTACCGACACCCCTGGGAACAGGTGTGATCCCGGATACCATTTCTTTCACTGCATCATAATCAACATCCCCGCACATTTCAGAACCAAGGTAATTGATCCCCACATCGATAATTACCGATTGACTGTTGAAATATTCTTTTCCAAATATTTTTGCTTTTCCTGCTCCTGTAATGACGATATCTGCCGCCGATGTTTCTTTAGATAACTGAGTTGTTTTTGAGTGGCATATTTCTACCGTAGCATTTTCTCCAATAAGCATCATTGCAAGTGGTTTTCCCAAAACCAAGCTTCTGTTAATAATGACTGCTTTGGCTCCTTTTAGCGGAATATCATAATGCTTTAATATTTCAACTACTGCTTCGGGTGTACATGGTAAAAATCCGTCTCCCGATCCTTCGAACACTTTTTGTAAATTAACAGAATTCATACAGTCGATATCTTTTTTGGGATCTATCAGATCTTGTATAATCTCCATATTTAACTGATCCGGAAGCGGTCTGAAAATAAGTATGCCATGGATTTCCTCGTCTTCATTTACCATTCTTACAAGTTTAACGAAATCTTCCATGGGTATATCCTGTTTTGTTTCATAAACAACTGCCCGAATTCCTATGGCTTCACAGTTTTTTATAATAGACTGTTCATAAGCAATATCATCTTCTCTGCTGCCTACCCGGATAATGGCCATTGTAGGGGATATCCCTTTATTCTTAAATTGCTGAACATCAGCTTTCATTTGTATTTTCATTTTTTCTGCAACGGGTTTTCCATAAAGTATTTGGGGCATTTTAAGTCCTCCTTAATGCTTGTTCTATTTCAGAATAAATTTGCTCTGCTTTGGTTAATCCCGCTTGTTCCAATTCTTCCAGTTGCGTTAAAATTTTTTCCTTCAACTTTTCATCTTTCATAATGGCCGTATTGATCAATACATTCAATTTTGCACCTTGAAGCGCAGCTTTACACAAGATAACCCCGGCACCTACATCGCTTATAGCAATGCGGCTACCTTTCAGAGCATATTCTTCATGTAAATCAATGGCTTCTTTACATACCTGTGCTATTTTCAGCGGAACCAGCGTAGCCTCTACCAAAGCATTCTGCAGAGCTTCATCCTTAGCTTTTTTTTCGACTTCGGTACCGGATGGAAGAGAATAAGCCTGTGATAAGGGATAAAATGCCTTCGCATCCTTTTCTACCAATTCATTTAATGTATGAATAATGTCTTCAGACTTTTTCAAAAGTATTTTTATATCCTCCTGAACAGAATCATATTTCTTTTTGCCCAGAGTCAGATTTCCTACCATGCTGCCCAGAGCCATCCCTAAAGATCCGGCATATGCACTGGCTCCGCCGCCTCCGGGAACAGGGTTTTTAGAAGCAAGCAATTCAATAAATTCAGTACATGATTTATCCAGCATTTTGATACTCCTTTGTCAGAGGTTAGTGAATGAAGAAATTTACATTTGCAAAGTTCCTCCTTCATTCTTAATTTTTCATTCTTAATTCTTAATTAAAACAATCCTGCTATTCTGCCTTTGTTGTCTACATCTATTTTCTCAGCTGCTGGGGCTTTCGGAAGTCCGGGCATGGTCATGATATCTCCTGTCAGGGCCACTATAAAACCTGCACCGGCCGAAACCTTAACATTTCTGATGGAGATTCTAAAATCCTCTGGACGTCCAAGTTTTTTTGGATCATCTGATAATGAATATTGTGTTTTAGCCATACAGATGGGAAGCCTGTTATATCCCAGTCTTTCCAGCTCTTCTATCTGTTTGATGCTTTGACCGATATAGTCAACACCTTCTGCTCCATAGATCTTCGTAGCAATTGCTTCTATTTTTTCTTTTATTCCCACATCATCCGGATAAGTAAAGCTGAAATTATTATCTCCTTTTTCAATAAGCTCCAGTACTTCTTTTGCCAATGCCTCTCCGCCCTCGCCTCCTTTTGCCCATACTTCAGAAAGCGCTACATTGACTCCTAATGTCTTACACTTATTTTCGATAAAGTCTAATTCTTCCTCCGTATCCGTCGGAAACCTGTTTATTGCAACAACCGCCGGAATTCCGAAATTCTTTGTAACATTTTCAACATGTTTCAGCAAATTAGGTATACCGCCTTCAAGAGCTTCTATATTCTCTTCATTTAATTCGGCCTTAGGGCAGCCGCCATGATGCTTCAATGCGCGAACAGTGGCTACGATAACAACTGCATCCGGCTTCAATCCGCTTAAACGACACTTAATATCTACAAACTTTTCGGCACCCAAATCTGCTCCGAAGCCTGCTTCCGTAACCACATAATCACTCAGCTTCAAAGCCATTTTTGTTGCCATAACACTATTACATCCATGTGCTATATTTGCAAATGGGCCGCCATGAATAAAGGTTGGCGTATGTTCCAGAGTCTGAACCAGATTTGGTTTTAAAGCATCTTTTAATAATGCTGCCGCTGCGCCCTGGGCTTTTATATCTCCAACCGTTACCGGCTTCCCATCTCTGGAATAAGCAATTACCATTCTGGCCAATCTTTCTTTTAAATCATCCAAATCTTCAGCCAGACATAATACCGCCATTACTTCAGAAGCGACAGTAATATCAAATCCGTCTTCTCTTGGTGTCCCATTGGCTTTTCCGCCAAGACCATCCACTATAAATCTGAGCTGCCGGTCATTCATATCCATTGCTCTTTTCCACATAATTCTCCTTACATCAATATTAAGGGAATTCCCCTGATGAATATGATTATCCAGCATTGCAGCAATAAGATTATTGGCCGCACCGATTGCATGAAGATCACCGGTAAAGTGAAGATTGATATCTTCCATGGGAACTACCTGTGAATAACCGCCTCCTGCAGCTCCTCCCTTAACACCAAAAACAGGACCGAGAGACGGCTCTCTTAATGCAATAATGGTTTTCTTATCAAGCCTGCTTAGAGCATCTCCCAAGCCTACCGTGGTAGTGGTTTTACCCTCTCCGGCCGGAGTCGGGTTAATGGCTGTAACCAATATGAGTTTTCCATCGCTAACATCGTCTATTCCGGATAGCAAATTATAGTCAATTTTTGCTTTATATTTTCCATAGTTTTCTATAAATTCTTCCTTGATATCAATTTTGTCAGCTACATGATTAATCAGTTCTTTATTAGCTTCCTGAGCGATCTCAATATCTGTTTTAAATTTCATAAATTCCCTCCTGGTTTCGCATTGTAAAACTATGTTTTGCATTTTAAAAAATTTTATCAGCTTTTTTCTCATTTGTCAACATTTACAGTCTTTATTGTATTGTACTTTTTTCAAAAAAATATTCAAAAAAAGAGCATTCCGCTCTGTGTAAATAAAAAAACTTCTTTTTATATTTTATGTTAAGGATTTAATGAGAAAAAAGTTAAAAAAAGAAGAGAGTCTTTCACTCTCCTTCATTCCAATATAGTTTCAATTTTTACATTGTACTCTTTTTCGATCTTTCGTCTGTGTTCTTCAATTTGTTCATTGGTATTGGTCATATTGTAGGGCAGTTGCTTGATGTATTCTAAAGCTTGCTTGAATTCTTCCCATGCATCTTTTACCCTCTCTGAATCTTCTCCTGTTATTTTATAATCTGTTATACCAAGGGGGCTGTCAACTTTCAGTTCATTCATGATTCAATATCCTCCTTATGATCGTATTCAGCATCATTAAAAAGGCTTATATTATAATTAACATATTCTTCAGAAATATGAATTATTCCTTCATTAATTTTAAAAATTTTTATCTTTTTTTATTTTAATTTGTCTTATTTTCTTTTTAAATAATCCATCATCTTTTTGTGATGATTGATATCTCTGATTCTTTTTTGTTTCACATGAGAAGTTTTTATGCCCCGGATCAAAGAAATAGACATAACCGTTAAAATAACTGAAAACGGCAGGCCTGTACTAATGACTGCAGTTTGTAATGTGGAAAGTGCTTTTTCTCCGCCGATAAGCAGAAGCACAGCCGCAATAAATCCTTCCATGCATGCCCAAAATACTCTCTGTCTGACTGGCGAATCCAATCGGCCCCCAGAGGTAATATGATCCACTACCAGTGAGCCTGAGTCACTTGATGTTACAAAGAAAGAAATAACCAGAACGGTTCCTATAACAGACAAAAGTATTCTGAAGATGCCCGCTGAAAAAGGCATGTTCAGATATCCTATCATTTCAAATAACGCCACCGGAAGATTATCTTGTACCACGTCAAACAAAGTTCCTCCTGCTGCTTTATTCAGATGAATGGCTGTCCCTCCGAAAACAGACAACCATACAAAAGACAGCAAGGAAGGAATAAACAAAACGGCCAGAACAAATTCTCTGATCGTCCTTCCTCTGGATATCCTGGCAATAAACATACCTACAAAAGGAGACCAGGAAATCCACCAGGCAAGGTAAAAGATAGACCAGTCACCTTGCCATGCCTGACGTTCAAAGGATACACGGAAGGATGACTGAATAAAATCATTTAAATAAAGCCCTAAGGAGTTTGAAAATACCCGGATAACATAAGCAGTAGGTCCCAGAATCAAAATGAAAACCATAAAAACAGCCGCTATGCGTATGTTCAGCTCTGAAAGAAATTTTATGCCTTTATCGATTCCTGATATTACAGATAAAGTAGCAACGAGAGTAATGACCGTGATAAGGATTACCTGAACAATAACACTTACCTTTATTTCAAACAAATAATTCAATCCGCTGTTGATTTGTTGCACGCCCAGGCCTAATGAAGTTGCCAACCCAAATAAGCAAGCCAGGACAGCAAGAATGTCTATGATGTCTCCGGTGATACCGAAAATCTTATCTTTCAGCAAAGGGTAGAAAACCGATCTTAAAGAAAGAGGGAGCTTTTTATTATAGGCAAAAAATGCAAGAGCCAATGAAATCAGGGTATATATTCCCCAGGGATGGAAGCCCCAATGAAAAAATGTGGTGGCCATTGCAGAAAAATTGGGATCGGAGCTTAGAAAAACAGGCGGTTTTATCTCCGAATGATAAAGGGGTTCACCAACGGCCCAGAACATAAGTCCAATCCCCATTCCCGCAGAAATCAACATGGAATACCAGGAAAAATCTGAAAACTCTGTTTCACTTCCTATTCCTCCGATTTTCACATTGCCCAATTTTGAAAATGCAAGAAATATACAGACAATAATAAAAAAGTTGCTTGACAGAATAAAGATCCAATCATATTGTGCAATAATATAATTCTTTAAATTTTCAAAAACCTGCTGAGCCTGATTTAAATTAGAAAGAGCATATAAAGAAAATACTAAAATAAAAAAGCCAGAAACTAAAGAAACAACCGGATTTATATCCAGTCCATATTTAGTAAAATTACGGCGGTATAACTGTTCTTCTAATTTTGCGGTTAAATCATTTTCCGGTTTATCTGTCATTTTATGGCCCCTTTTCTGGTATATTTATAATGCTATGAAATAGTATTTGAAAAATAACAAGTTTTAAACAAATAGTTTGATAAGCCGTCTATTTTTGCTATACCCTCACTGGAAAATGTTTAAACCGGATATATTTAAAAAATTAAAAATGAGATGCCCCGATATGAACATCTCCTGTTTACAATTTATGGTTTCTTATTCTGACACGGAATTCCAACCTGACAAAGTCCGCAGCCCAGAATATAATCTCTTTTATCGATATCAGACGGCCAGTATTTTTCTGCGAACACATCTTCATAATCGGCACAAATATCCTTATCATGTCCCTCTAATGAAATGGCATTGGCAGGGCAACGTTTGATGCAAGCCCGGCAGCTTCCGTTCTTATAATACAGGCACCACTCATTATGGGACGTATAAGACCTTTCAGTCGGTGTAAGCGGTGCTTCAATGATCAAAGATGTAATTCGTATGGCTTTACCCTTTTCTGTAATAAGGCCGTCGGAAAGTCCGAAAGTCCCCAATCCAGCCAAATGTGCGACATGACGATGGGACCATTTGGAAGCGATCCCCTGTTTTTCTGATTTTGCCGTACTGAATTCCGGCTGCAGATCAATAGATACACTTCGTACGCCCATATCTTCCAGCCTTTTGACCAGTTTGCCGCTGAATTCTTTCATCAGCGGCTCCCACTCCCCTCTTGTTACGATCCATTCTCTTGACGGACATTTTGTTTCTTTAAGCTGGGTTTGTTTTGTTATATCTGTTTGAGGAAATACCATAGAAACGACCTTTAATTTTTGTCCTGAAACATTTTCGGAGTACTTTAATTTAAAAGCCTCCTCCGGATTCCAATGAAATTCTCCTATATGTTCTTTTAAAAAATCAAAATATGGGTCATCTCCGTCTGCTATACCAATAAGAGGTTTTTCCCACATTTTTTCATCCGGCCTTCCTAATGTTTTAAAATTATTCTTTTCCAATGAATCATAAACATCATAAATAATTTGCTCTATATCCTGATTATTTATATACATCAAATTAATCCTCCTTATACCATTCTACTGTTAAAAGAATTACTATTTATAATACTAATACACTATCCTTTTTTTTAACTCACAATGGCATGTTACTATAAGATGAGGAAAATTTCAATGTTTAAGAAAGGTTTGGATTTAGAACAAATATTGGAATAATATCATTTAGCCCTTTACTTTGCCTGAACCTGAACCTGATGGTATGCTGAAATTAAAACAAACTGAAAAATGAAATTATTAATAGAACTGTTACTATCTTGGCCGGTCGGGGAAACTTTCATTGCACCCTGACAGCACAAAATGCACGTCCTGACTTTCGTCAAAACGTGCATTTTTTAATGTTTCCTGGTACCCCATATGCGGCTCGAACGCATGACACCCTGATTAAGAGTCAGGTGCTCTTCCAGCTGAGCTAATGGGGCTTGTTTTCAGCCTAATAAGTATTATAACAATGATGCCTTTATTTTTCAACATTAAAATTTTGTAAAATATAAATATTTAGATTGCTGATTATATAGATCGTTATTCTATCATCATCCATTTTTCTCTCATGATCATTTGGATGATAAAGAGTTCTCCCTTTATTTCCAGGGGAATGTCCTTTGAAATCTTTTCAATACAGCAGGTATACTTCACCGGTACTTTGAGATAATTACTCAGTTCCGTAACAAGGCTGTTTCCTTTTAATATGTCCTCTGCAGTTGTATTCTGCAGCATGTGGGTATTATTGACCAAACCCGTTACTTTAACACCCATTTCTGCTTCTATGCTTTGAAAGTAGTCCATGGCTTTTTTAAAGGTACCGGTTTCAGGTCTGTTGGCATTGACAACAAAAAACAGGTCATATGCATCTTCGGTAAAAAATTTTTTATAGCGTGCAAGCGCTCTTGCCCCTACCGCGTCGCCGCCGACATCCAGAATAACCTGTCGGTCCGGGTTTTGCAGAGGGGCATTGATATTGGCTGAAAGAGACGGCAGCTCCGCTGTAATATCCTTTTCAAAACTATTACTGATCAATTCTATTCCGTTAGATACGAGCAGATCCTTTTTCTCCCTGGTTCTGAAATATGGATTTACGATATCCAAATCAATGATTGTAACTTTATCGCTTTTTTTACTGAGCTTTAAGGCATAATTAACAGCAAACTCTGTTTTTCCGCTTCCATAATGCCCTGCAATGATCCTTATCCTATTATCCATTTATCGCTACTCCTTTATAAAAATTTTCTCAAAAATATAAAATATATTTATATTTTAACTGAAAATAGAAACAATAATCAATAAGGAGGGATAAAGTATGAGAAATAACCAAAATGAGAGTCAAAACAGAAATCAACAGAATAACAGAAATTCAAATGAGAATTCTGGGAACAACAATACAAAAAACACCAGAAATAATCAGATGAATAACACAAAAAATGAATCTCAGAACAACAGAAGAAACTGCCAAGATGAGTTAGACTTCTAAGTAAATGCTTTTTTCGGCAGGATAGAGAAATAGCCTTGAGAGAAAAGGCTATTTCTCTTTTATCCCCTCCTGTTTCTTATTGACCTCTTTCCCATAATACCTTATAGTAATAGATATATGTAAATCATAGATATACGATATGGTAAGAGGTGAATTCATGAGAATCAGAAAAGATGTATTTGAAAATGAAGAAAATCAAATTATATTAACAGCAAAAATATCGGATGCTTTGGCACATCCCCTAAGGATAAAAATTTTAAAGTATATTTTAATCAGTAATTCACAAAGAACACCTGTCCATAATAAAGATCTGGTTGAATTTTTTGACTATTCTCAATCAACAATTTCGCAACATGTGAAAAAACTGATTGATGCAGATATCCTTCATGTCAGAAAGAAGGATAATTTTTCTGAGTATTATGTGAATATCGGTATTATGGGCAAATATATAGATATGCTGAAAAAATTGGAATTATAGATATATAACTTGAAACCTCTACCTCCTTTAAAACTATTATCACACTCACAAACAAATTGCGTATATTAATAATGAAAATAGTTTTATTAAAATATTGGAGGTTTATTAAATGGATAATTATCAAAATACACCAAAAGCACCGATTACACAACCTGTTGAAGAAGTTCCTGAAGTTGGTGGAATCTATGATACCATGCCGCAAATGCCAATGTACGGCATGCAGCCTATGTGCTGTATTCCGGTATATTGTATGCCAATGACCGGTATGCAGCCTATGTTGTCTCCGGCCATGATGGAACCAAATATGCCTAATATGTATGGCGGGGTACAAGACCCTAATTCCATGTATGGTATGCAACCGGGTATGTATGGTACGCCAGGGATGTATGGCGCACCTGGAATGCCGGGAATGATGTATTAATTATTGATGCCGGGTTAATAATAGCAAGATAAAGAGCGGGACTTAGAACCCGCTTTTTTTAATGTTTTTTTTTAATCCTGTTATATTACTTTCTCTTCTGGGTAATTTAAAAGTATAAAAAGTTAAATTCTTCACAAAAAAATATTGCAAACTATATTTAAATATTATAATATATAAATATACTAATATAATTATATTCTAATTATGGGCGGAGTGAAAATATGGATATTGATATAGACAAAACCCGTGTTTTGCTTGAGGAAAAAGCTGAATTATTAAGAACTATCAGCCATCCGGTACGTCTTTGCATTCTGACAAAACTTCTATATGAGGGATCATCCAATGTAACAGGCCTCCAGAATTGCCTGGATGTACCACAATCAACCGTTTCTCAGCATTTATCAAAGCTCAGAAGTGCCGGTGTGGTAAAGAAAACAAGAAACGGTCTGGAAATAAACTATCGTGTTGTAAATGATGATGTAACAAAAATACTTAAAATATTGCTGAATAAGTAAAGGAGTGTGGCAAATGGGAAAAAAAATCTTGATTGTTGGCGGTGTGGCAGGAGGTGCCAGTACGGCCGCTCGGCTTCGCCGATTGGATGAATCTATTGAAATTATTATGTTTGAAAGAGGTGAATACATCTCCTATGCAAATTGCGGGCTTCCATATTATATAGGGGATGTTATAACCGAAAGAGATGCTCTTCTGGTCCAAACTCCGGAAATCATGAAAAACAAATTTAATATTGATGTTCGCATAAAGAGTGAAGTTGTTTCAATTGATAGGGAAAACAAAAAAGTTGAAGTGAAAAATCTGTCAACAAACAATATGTATTCGGAAACTTATGATGTTTTGGTACTTTCCACAGGTTCTTCTCCTATAAAGCCTCCTATTGAGGGTATTGATGCTCCGAATATTTTCACACTTTGGACCGTTCCGGATACAGATGTAATCAAAGGATTCATTAATGAAAAGAAGCCAAAGAAGGCAGCGGTTATCGGAGGCGGTTTCATTGGCCTGGAGATGGCAGAGAATCTTCATAATCTCGGAATAGAAGTCTCCATTATAGAAATGCTTGATCAGGTTATGGCTCCTATGGATTATGAAATGGCTCAGATTCTTCATGAAAACATAAGAGCAAATCAGGTGAATCTTACACTTAATGACGGAGTCAAAAAATTCGTTTATCAAAACGGTAGAACTTTTATTACTTTACAAAGCGGAAAAATCATAGATGCCGATATTGTTATTTTATCTATCGGCGTCCGGCCAAACAGCCGGCTTGCTAAAGATGCCGGCTTAGCCCTCAATCAAAGAGGCGGTATTATTGTGGATGAATATTTAAAAACTTCAGATCCGAATATCTATGCAATTGGAGATGTCATTGAAGTAGAGGATTTTATAAATAAAGGAAAGACAATGATTCCGTTGGCAGGACCCGCCAATAAACAAGGACGGATATGCGCCAATAATATCTGCGGCTTTAATGAGACCTACGGAGGAACTCAAGGTACTTCTGTGGCAAAAGTGTTTGATATGACTGCGGCTTCAACCGGTGTAAATGAAAAAGTACTGAAATCTCAGGGACTTGAATATAAAAAGGATTATTATACTGCGTTGATTTATCAAAAGTCACATGCAGGATACTATCCTGGCTCTGCACCATTGGCCCTTAAACTGATTTTCGGTAAAGACGGTAAAATATATGGCGCACAGCTTGTTGGTCAGGACGGTGTAGACAAACGTATTGATACCATTGCTGCAACGATTCGACTTGGAGGTACTTTATATGATTTAAAAGAATTGGAACTGGCCTATGCTCCGCCCTATTCATCCGCAAAGGATCCAGTGAACATGCTTGGGTATGTTGGAGAAAATATCATAAAAGGGTTAGTAGATTTTATGAGATGGGATGAAATAGAAAATATGAGTCCTGATACTGCTGTAATACTGGACGTCGGTGAAACCGAAGAAAGAATGGTAGGCTATATTCCTGATTCCATTCACATTCCTCTTGGGCAATTGCGTAAAAGGATTCATGAATTGGATAAGAATAAGCTTATTGTTCCATACTGCGCCATCGGCCTTCGATCTTATATCGCATCAAGAATTTTGTCTCAATCCGGTTTCAAAAAAGTAAAAGTGTTTGAAGGCGGTTTCGGCTTCTATAAATCACTTTTTCACGATTCAAGAAATGATAATAGCAGCGATTCAAACAATCTCCCTGTTGACAAGATTACTACAAAAGAAGACAACAAAGAAATAAAGGCCTCAATAAAAGTGGACTGCAGTGGACTGCAATGCCCCGGGCCCATTATGAAGGTTTTTAAAACCATAAATGAGCTTAGTGAAGGTGACATTATAGAAGTTTCTGCTACAGATGTTGGTTTTGCAAGAGATGTGGATTCATGGTGCAGAAGGACCGGCAACACTTTATTAAAAGTGGATAAGAAAGGAAAAGAGCAAATCGTATATATTCAAAAAGGAACAGACACAACTGCGGCATGCCCGATGGAAAAAAATGAAACACCGGCTTTTGACGGAAAATCTATTATCGTTTTCAGTAATGATCTGGATAAAGTACTGGCCTCCTTTATTATAGCAAACGGTGCTGCCTCGATGGGCCGAAAAGTTACTATGTTCTTTACTTTCTGGGGTCTGAACGTATTGAGAAAAGCAGAAAGTACTTCTGTGAAAAAACCGATTATAGATAAAATGTTTGGCATGATGATGCCGCGGGGAATAGATAAGCTAAAACTTTCTAAAATGCATATGGGCGGAATGGGAACAGCCATGATGAAAAAAGTCATGAAAGATAAAAACGTAGATTCTCTTGAAGATTTGGTTAAACAGGCAATGGATAACGGTGTCAGGATGGTAGCCTGTACCATGTCCATGGACGTAATGGGTTTGACTAAAGAAGAATTGATTGATGGCATTGAATATGCCGGTGTTGCTTCATACCTTGCAAATGCTGAAGAATCCAATGTAAATCTGTTTATTTAGGAGAGTCTTTTTATGACTCTCCCTTCATTTGCTCCATAACCTGTGAAATGATATTTTCCTTTTCATAGTCAGAAATGTGGATGTTCTGATGCTTAACAATATGATCTAATACCTGATTTACTTTAGAAAACAACTGTTTTTCAATTGTATCAGAAGTTGTTCTGCTCTTTTTTAAATTTTTTTTCTTATTTAAATCTGTATAACCGGAACTGATAACCTCTTTGCTCTCATTAAGTGACAAGTTTTTGTTTAACTGTGTCATCCCTTTGATTCCGCCTTCCCAATATTTTTATCCCCTTCTTTTGAATTTCAATTATATTATAATATGTTCCCTTAAAATTTTTTGCATAATTCGGCTGTCGACTCTTGTGTATTATGCAACATACTTATTTCATTTTTTTCTATTTTCATTGTTATTATTTTATTTATTTTTGTTTTCTACAAAATTTTATGGAATATTTTGTAATCTCTTTCTTCATATTTTATTAAACTATCATTTATTTATACGTTTGAAAAAAAAGAATCGATATCGAAAATTAACAGGTTCTGTTTTGAGGTGCAAAAAGTAAAATCACAGTAGAAATCACGACCAAAATAACAATATAAATCACATAAAGTTGATAGGATACGGATGGTTTGGTATTCTATCGACTTTTTATATCTTTAGTGTTGATTTTACTTATTTAATAGAGTTGGTTTAAGAAGTATCTCATCTGCTGGGAGCAACTTTAAAGAAAACATGTATTTTAAAAATCAATTTACTAGCTCATCTTAATTAAAGAGGATTAATGCAAAGGGTAAGCCGTGTCAAAAAGAACTGTCCCTAACGACATGCAAAAATGAAACGTCGTCCATTTGTTTACTCATCACTGTCTTCCTAACTATCTTTGGAGATAAAATGCACGGAAAATATATATACTTATATTTATAATAAAAAAAATAATAGCTATAAGAATTGTTGAGTTTATAAACTTTGATTTTAAACCTTTATCTTTAAAAAATTCCTTATTTGACAGCAATGTTATAATAATATGATTATAAGCCCATAAATAAGTGAAAAATGTAATTAAAAACGGTAAATGTATACTATAATCCAATTCAGAATAATCGACACCCACCACTATTGCTGGGATCATTCCTAATATTATATTTAAAGATCTTGTATATTTTGTATTTGGGATTTTTTCATTTAACCAAAATTTATCCTTGAAAAATTTTAACATACGCCCTCCAGTATAGAAGTTATAGCAGTCGAGAAATAAATTTTCTTGACAATGCAAAATATCTAATTTCATGTTTATGTATACTATTTTATAATAAATTAATATTCTTATCTATATAACATATAGTTTATACATTTTTTGATCGTCTTCATATCCTGATGAAAGGAGAACGCCAATTCCTTCTATGGCTGAAGCCATGGGTATCTCGGCAAATAATATGAATAGAAATATTTTGGAAGAAAGTAACGACCAAGACGAACGAGAAATAGAAAAGTATTTTTTTAATGATTTAAATTTTTTTGCAGGAATAGCAGATTTTATAATACAGCAGAAAGTTCAAAAATCACACATAAAATCGCGGCCCAAATCACGTCATTAATAAATTTATTAATGATGTGATTTTAGTAGAGAATTCTTATGTGATAATTTAATATGTGATTTTCATGTTTTTTGAGCAATAAAAAAGCCGATATTCGTTGAATTACCAACAAATTATCGGCTTATAATTTTGTGTGTCATTTATAGTGTGATTTATAAGGCGGTATAGCTTGAGATTTTATTTTTTGCACCTCAAAACTGAACTTGTTAATCGAGAATAGTTTCTTTATTGTTTCATTGACACCACGGCATCGATATTTTCCCATAAAAAAAGAGAGTATTCTCTCTTTCCT
The DNA here is from genome assembly GCA_016841185.1 of Anaerovorax odorimutans. GTDB lineage: Bacteria > Bacillota > Clostridia > Peptostreptococcales > JAAYPU01 > JAENZQ01. Next base: position 44,830 of record JAENZQ010000006.1, on the reverse strand, counting down.
GTCTATATCTCTTTTATTCCGTGGGCAATGGCTTTTACTTTTAAGACCCCCGTTTCCGGAGATAGTTCAATGGTCCTTCCGTAATTTAAACCGGTATCTTCTGCAATGATTTTAATGTTCAATGATTTAAGTATCTTCTTGGCTGCTATTACATTACGCTTTCCGATATTAAGAGCTTCATTTCCCTCCTGCAAAGCAAACATCTGCGCTCCTCCCGCAAGCTTTGCAACCAATCTCCTCCTGCTTGCACCGGCTTTTTCCATTCGTTTTATTAATTCTAAAGTTGCCGTATCTGCAAATTTCATTAGATTGCTAATATCTTTTGCCTCTGAACTAAGAGGCAGCATCACATGGGCAAGTCCTGCAACTTTAACCGCTTTGTCGTACAAACATATTCCTACGCAGGATCCAAGCGCATATGTAATTAAAACATCCGGCGGAAGGGCGATGTTTAAATCAGAAATACCTATGATGATGGGTTTGCTCATAGCTCTACTCCTAAAATTTTTAAAATTTTATGAAGAGAATCTATTTCCGGGATTAAAATTAAATAACTATTAACATTTTCTCCATCACCACCGATAAACTCTTCTTCAATAAATAAAACCTTGTCTCCTATTTTACCAAACTGTATCGCCGGTACGCTTAAAATGGCACCAGCCATATCTATTGCAATACCCGGGACAGAAATGCCTATTCCAAAATTTGTAAGGCTTGATATGGCGTTTACATAAGACGCCGCCATAATATTTCCAATTTCTTTGAGTGCAGACAAATCCATTTCTTCAAAATCGTTAAAACTTTCCAGATCTCTCCCCATAAGCTGATTAACAACCAAATGAGCAAATTCCTGCTTAAGGATAAACATCATCATGCCTTCTATATCTTTAGATAGGGTAAAGAGAATACCAACTACTTGATTCTCAGGTCCTCCCAGGATGTTGGCAATTTCCTGAATATCGATTATTCTAACCTGAGGAACAGACATATCGACTTTTTTAGATAACATCATGGAAAGGGTGGTCGCAGCATTTCCTGCTCCAATATTCCCTATTTCTTTTAAAACATCAATTTGAAGGTCATTTAAATTATCATAATTTTCAGTCATATTCTCTCCTTCTTAATTAGTTAGATTTAATTAATATTTTACCATTAGTTACCGTTCTTTTCAAATAATATGTATATTAAAAGAAACCTGTGTCGTTTGTTTTATAGATTATATTTTTGCCTGTATTTAAAAATAAGGGTCTGGGTTTAGAATATGGTTGTTTTATATATTTTTTCTTTATATAGCCAAAAATAGAGCCTCAATTTTTAATCAATATGTTACGTAGTTTTAATTACAGCTTAAATATCTATGTGTAATCCATAATAATGTTATTAATATTATATTAAGTTATAATAATATAAAAATTATTCATATTAATGCTGTATTATTTAGTATTTTTTACTATATCCTTTTTCTTAAAATATTTTTTCGTATCCAGCTCGGCAATTAAAATTCCGATCAGCATAAACAAACATCCTACATATCCTTTTAGAGAAAGAATTTCATTAAGAAATAAAAGGCCAAAAATAGATGCAAAAACCGGCTCTAAAGAAAAAATCAGCCCTACATGGGTAGGAGATGTATATTGCTGGGCAATTGTCTGAGCAATAAAGGCCGCTGCTGTACAAAATACACTCAGAAAAATGACAAAAATTTGTGTTTGAAGGACAGACGGCAATTTTGGTGTTTCAAAAATACAAGTAAAAATGATACTGAAAAGTGCCACAAATCCGATTTGCAGAACACCCAGGGCAACAGAATCTACTTCTTTCGTTAGTTTCCCCATAAGAATCAGATGGAAGGCACATGAAACGGCACAAAGAAAAGAAAGAATATCTCCATAGTTTACGGAAAACTTCCCGTTGAGTGTCAGTAAAGCAATACCCACCAGAGCAAAACCAACCCCTCCAACTGCATTTTTTTCCGGTTTGAGCTTGAAAATCACCGATGAAAATATAGGTACTAAAACAACTGCAAGGCTTGTAATAAATGCAGCATTGGTTGTGGTCGTATATATCACAGAAAAAGTGAAACAAACATATGCCGAAAAAAGAAGTATTGCAAGAATAAATGCATTTTTTATTGTTTTCGTATTGCTTTCTCTGATTTTTTTGTGAAAGACTAATCCGGATAATATAAATGCTATAGTAAATCTTAACGCAATTAGATTGAATTCCTGTACATCGTCTAATGCCACTTTAGTAAAGTAATATGAAACACCCCAGGAAAGGGTAACAAAGAGCAGCATTAAATCTGCTTGTAACTGCTTATTCATTTTTGTATTCTCCTGTGTCAAATTTTTTTGCTTTTTTTACTACTTATATACATAATCAATAAGTTAATACTTATTAACATGGGAATAACGGTCAATATACTCCTGATACTGAAATTGACGGAAATATAAGTCCCCATGATCGGTGAAATCATCCACCCAACACTGCTTACAAATCCCTGAATACCAAATAAAGCACCTCTCTGATTGGAAGGAGTATGGAGTGCAGCCATGGATGTTATGATGGGTTCGATTCCTCCAATAAAGAAAAACAGCAACCCATAAAAAGCCAAAAAAAGATACAAAGAATCAATTAAGACCAGAGGCGCCGCTATTATAATACTGGTTATCAACAGCTTCCTGATCAATATATATTTATCGCATCTGTCTCCAAGCTGTGAAATGGTAAGGCCTGCAATTGCCGTAGCCAAACCTGTAACCCCGCTGATAATACCTGTAATGCTGGCCGCCCCTTCTATGGTTCCCAATTTTTGCTGAACATAAAGAGGAACAAATGGTGCAAAAATAGTTCTGGTGATTCTCGTAATAAACAAGGCAAGAAGAAAATAAATTATAGTAAGTTTTATAACAGCCTTAACGCCTGTTTTATCCTCTTCCCTCACACTTGTTTTTCCATAAGTTAATTTATCTTCCTTCAGAAAAAACAATACCAATAAAAACCCAATGAACATAAGAATTGCACCGATTATAAAGCTAAATCGGATTCCGAACAGTTCTGCCAAGATGCCGCCTAAAAAAGGTCCTACCGAAAAACCGATAAAATTAGAAGACGACATGAATCCCAAAGCTTTTGACAGCTTATCCTCAGGTGTATTTGCGGCAACAAAAGCATTGGAAGCCGTCATGGTTCCTGTAAATAGTCCTTGTGCGCCTCTCAAAACAACAAGCTGCCAGACATCCGCAGCGAATCCCATTCCTCCGATAATAAAAGCTGCTGCAAACATAGCTCTTAAGATCATCAGCTTGCGGCCGTATCTGTCTGCCACAAGCCCCCAGATAGGTGAGGCGATTGCCATGGTCACTGCAGGGGCCATGCTTAATATCCCTGTATATAACTTGATCCTGTAATCGTCTGTAACTCCCATATCCTGAATATAGAAAGACATAAAAGGTATTCCCAAGCCAAAGCTTGACAGAGAAATGACCTGTGTTACCCAAAGTGTGTATAAATTAAATTTCCATCGTTCCATATCTGCTACTAAAAATAATTAAATAATCATTTTTCCTCCATGTATAATAATATCAGAAAAATGAGCATTGTATATCTTGTAAAATAATAATTTTCTTATTTCTTTTTTTATAAATACAAAAGAAGCCCTGTATCAGGCTTCCGGTTAAAGTAATAAATTGGAAAAGACATACTGAATCATTAAATATTAAACAAATTAATAAAAATATTACTTGTAAGGATATAGGATGCAATTTTCGAATCCCCTAAATATTGTGACAAGCTTCCACCATTTAGAGAAAGAGGATATAATACAAATATTATAATTACTATGATAATTAAACCCGAAAAAGCGCCAAATAACAGACCCATTAGTTTGTCTTTTTTATTCAATGATTTATTAGACTTAATTTTACTTTTAAATTTGGAACTGATAAGTGTAAAAATTATTTTAACGATGAAAAATATAATAATTGCAGAAATAATAACGAGGGCGAGATTTGCAATGCTTTGTGATATGGTTTGACCACCTAATAGCGCAGCATTTTGCGATAATGTCTTTTCAAGAATCGGATTTTGGGCAAATACCTGTTGAACTGCCGGTTCTTGTTGAATAAGCTGTTCTATATTATCCGGAACGGTCATCTCTCCTATAGAAACGCCATATGTCGGTACCGTCAATGCATCCATTTTTTCGTTAACAAAATCAATTAATGCGGTATCAAACCCGGTATGTTCTCCGATAAAAACAGTTAAACCTGAAGAAAAAAGCTTTGCACAAATCAATGCTATGCCATAGCTTAAAAAGGTTAATAATGATAAAACAAATCCCTTTGAATATCCTATAATCACAAATAATATAATAATGCCCAAAATGGCAATATCAATAATATTCATTGCATCCTCCTATATTTTTTTTAAATAACATTCGTTTGCTTTTGGTTGAATAATTCTTAGAAGATATTATTTGGAAGCTTATTAAAAATATTGTATCACAAAATATAAATTTATCCAATTTATTCAGTTCCACCCTTTATTGATCAAAAAACACCAGTCTTATCATAAGCACGTATAAAAAGAAACTCTGGTACGACTTGACCCAATTACAATTCAATTGAACTACCATCGCTATTTATGATACGGTTCATTTTTGATGATTTTGAAGCTTCGGTAGATTTGCTCTAACAGGATAAGTCTCATAAGCTGGTGCGGAAAGGTCATCGGCGAGAAGGAAAGCCGAAAGTCTGCTCTTTTTAAGACTTCTTCCGATAATCCCAGAGAACCGCCTATGATGAAAGCGATATTGCTTTTTCCCTGTATACATAGCCCCTCTATCTTTTTGGCTAATTTTTCTGAAGAAAGCTGTTTACCCATGATATCCAGGACAATAACATACATATCTTCTTTTATATATTTCAGGAGGTTTGTCCCTTCTATCTTTTTAACCATATCCATTTCTGATTCTGATAAGTTTTCCGGTGCTTTTTCTTCTTTGGATTCATAAATCGACAAATTACAATAATTATTTAATCTATTAATATATTCTTTAACACCATCCGACAGAAATCCTTTTTTTATTTTTCCGACACAAAAAATAGTTATATTCATCATCTATTTCCTTTTCTGCCAACAGACACTTGAACTTTCTGATACTACAAATTAAACTTAGCAGGAAGAAATCCTGCTAAGTTTATTAATCTTTTTTTATATGTCTGTAGCGGAACCCAGTATAATATCCACTTCTTTGGCTATTTTATCTCTTACAATTTCAAGTTTAACGGTATCCCCAGGCCTGTATTGATACAGTTTGCTGACCAATTGAGACATACTGGTAATCTCTTTATCATCGACTTTAGTAATAATATCTCCCTCTTTTAGTCCGGCCTTTGATGCAGGAGAATCTGTAAAAATCTGATAGATATAGACTCCGTCTTCCACTCCGAGATCTTCTTCAAAGCTTTGCAAATATTGTTCAACATCAACACCTCTGATACCGATAACCGCTTTTCTGAATTCTCCTTTTTCTTTAAATTCGTTAACGATGGGCTGTGCAATGTTTATAGGAATTGCAAAGCCTAATCCTTCTCCGGATTGTATTTTTGCAGTATTGATCCCTATTACCTGACCTTTTTGATTTAATAATGGTCCACCGCTGTTTCCCGGGTTAATGGAGGCGTCCGTCTGAATAAGTCCTTCAATGGATTCATAATTACTAACAGGTATAGTTCTGTTTAAACCGCTTATAATCCCCGATGTTACTGTTCTTTCAAACTGGAATCCTAATGGATTGCCAATGGCAACAGCATATTGACCAACTTTGAGATTGTCTGAATCGGCAAGTTCTGCCGGAGTTAAATTTTGAGCATCAATTTTAACAATAGCCAAATCGATGACCGGGTCATTCCAGAGCAATTCTCCTTTAAGCTCACGACCATCATAAAGAAGTACCATAAGGGCATTCATATCACCATTGTTTACAACATGGGAATTGGTAAGAATATAACCATTTTTATCTACAATAACGCCGGTCCCTACTCCTTCTCCTATTCTTTTTCCAAAAAAATCAGAGTATACGATCTCTGTAGATATTCCAACCACTGAAGGCATGACCTTCTCTGCAACAGCTGCAGCAGCATCTAAAGGTACATTATTTGTTTGTATCTGTATGTTATTCGGGACTTGTTCATCTACAGTCTCCCCCATCAGAAAAGGCATAGCAAAATAGGACATTGCCCCTCCAAACAAGCCAAAAACCAAAGATAAGATAATAAGCGTAATGACAGAAATATTTTTCTTCTTTTTCTTTGTATTTTCTATGATTATTTTTTCATGAACTTTAGAATCATCGTATTCTTCATTGAGAAGATGCTTTATTGCATCGTGATCCTTGTTTTCATAATGATCCATAGTAACACCTCTCTTGTTTTCTTATGCTGTAAATTTCACTTATCTGCTCTCTAAGAGCAGTATGTATCAGTATATCTTTTCCGATATAATACCGTTCTTCTTCAAGAATATTTTTTATAGTCTGATAAGCCATTTCAGGGAAATTATTTTCATGGCTCAAATGCGCAAGCAATACCTGCCTTTCTTTATTATCCTTTTTAAGAATTTTTATAAGGGTTTTTCCTGCATCTACATTGGATAGATGTCCGATGCTGCTTAAGATGCGTTGCTTAAGATACCAGGGATACCGCCCCATCTTTAGCATCTCTATATCATGGTTGGCCTCTAAAACAAGAAAATCGGCATTAGATATTTCATTAAATATATCTTCTGTCATATCTCCGATATCTGTGGCAACACTAATTTGAAGATCCTCTTTGTAAATTGAAAAGCCTACCGGGTCTGCAGCATCGTGAGGAATAGAATAAGATTTTATCAAAAAATCATTTAAATCAAAAGTCTCTCCTGTAAAAAAAAGTCTTTTATTCTTTGCGTCAATCTTACCAATGCTCCCCTCCATTTTTTCCCATGTTTTGGCATTTGCAAAAATAGGAATATCATTCTTTCTGGAAATAATACCTGCGCCTTTTACATGGTCAATATGCTCATGGGTAATCAATATTGCAGTTATTTCCCGGCAATCTACACCAATGGCAGTAAGTCCCTGGATGATTCTTTTTCCGGAAATACCTGCATCTAAAAGTATTTTCGTCTCTTTGGATGCTATTAAATAACAATTCCCGCTGCTCCCGCTTGCAATTGAACAAAACAATAATTCCATGCTGTCCTCCATATTTCAATGCCTATTATATTATAAAATCAATTATTAGACAATTCTGTGACAATTATTTGAAAAATAAAAATCAGACTGTTGAAAAACTCTTTGCATCAGTTAAAAATGAATAAGCCTATATATATATATCCTTTTCTCCAAATTCGATACGGATGATTATTTATACAGGTTTATTCAAAAGAAGATTATATATTAACTTTTTCAATAATCTCAATGCATTAGTATAAGCATTTTTTAACAATAAAATCAAACACATCAATTGTTAAATCATCAGTCCTCATATGCATTAATATATTTTTTTTCGCCATTATTAAAACTGATCTTCCAGGCCGGAAGAGCCGTATCCGAAGTCGTGTTCTCCACATTTAACAATGAATTGTCCTCTAACCAGTATACCAGCTCAATATCAGTAATAACAATCTCCTCGTTTAAATTTTCTTTCTGGCTGGCAAACTTCAGCAATGCTGTCGTAGCAGGAATCGTCCTCTTTTTGTTTTCTCCTGCCTTTATCGGGTAATACCACTCTCGTTCAAAAGAAGCGATTTTGCCTTTGTTTATTACAAACTTCATATAACATTCTTCTAATAAAATATCTTTGTAGTAATTTTTATAGAGGATTAAATACCCATTCACGTCTTTCTTTATGCTTTCCAAGTGAACATTTTCATTCATCAAATCATTTCGTTCTAAAAAGTCCCAGGCCAATTGAACTGCTTCATCGTCGGATAGTGTTTGGTTTAATTGTATTTCTTCTTCGCTGATTTTTTCGTCTATGTTTTCAATAGGGAAATTAACATATTCCACTTCAAGAACAGGCATTTTCTTGATACTCTCAGGAATTTTAGAATAAATAAAGATGTTTCTGTTTTTCAGAAAGTTAACTGTTTCTTCTATCACTTCTGAATATATTTCCTGGTTATCCTTTTTTTCAATAAAAACAAAAATACCCAGAATAATATTCGTTACAATAAGTGCAGCTATTAAAATAGTTTTTGCTTTCGTCCAGTCCATAAGACCTCTCCTATCTTAATGCATTCCAGTCTATGGGATTTCCCGATCGTGCATCAAAGAAAAATTCATATTGATCTGTAGTAAAAATCCATACAGGTATCAGCTGTATCTCCTCTTCAGTTTGCTTTCTTTCATATGAAAAATAACCTACATCAACCCTGTTTATTAATCCGACAACTTCATTAAAAATTTCTATTTTTGTTTTTTCTCCAAAATCATGCCCTTCTTGAATATAGGCTTCTTTTATATATTCATAGCTGTTGTTTAGTATATTTACCGTAGACATAATATTACTTTTCAGGTCTTGATTATTATTGGTCATATACTGAAGCGTGTCTTTCTGATTTAAAAGATACCTCTTATAATAAGTTATCCGGTTTCCTATAACTTCTACTTCCAGTGCACAGTTATTACCTTGATAGGAAACCGGGTACCCGTTTATACGATATTGAAAAATGAATCTGTATCCTGTTCTATTATTCTTTTCAACAGCGATGGAATTTTTTAAATACGGATAGATATTTGTACCGTTTAAGGTTTTCCAATTGCCGTGATCCTTAACAAAGTCTATTGCTCTGGAAAGAGATTTCAAATAGCTGTCGGAACTGTTATTCATATTTGTTACTTCTTCTTTGTATTCAAAAAACCCTTTACGGTCCACTATAAGCATTTTCTGCCCATATCCATACATATAAATAACCGTACCGTTGGTCTCGACTATTTTTCTTACAAAATCAAAGCTTTCTCCAAAAAAAGTTTCGGCTATGGCATTAATCTTGTCTGTTTCGTAGTAATGAATCTCCTGTTCTCCTGAAATCTCCTGGATGCTGTTTTTTAATGAATGCGGCATCAGATTATTATTTCCGACACCAAAGAAGGTGTTAATGGGATAATATATATCATAAACGTTGCGGTTTTCTATTTCTGAAATAGATTCAAAGATATCTTTATATTCTTTTTCACATACAATTTGATAATATTTATTATTCTTATCGTCATAGATAAAGAAGCTTCCGGGGCTTACTGAGGAATACGCTGCCGAAGAAAATATTTCAATGGCTTCATTTGCCTGCGTTCTATTGGCATTCATTATGTCTGTGATGGCATTAAAGGGTATATTCGCACCAAAATCAAATTTTATAGACTTGTAGTTGAGTACTTCATTCCATTGAGATGGTAGAATTTCTTCAATATACACTTCATGTTGTGACGACTCACAATAGGCCGAAACAAAATTATCCCAAACATTACTAAAACCCGTATATAAAACAGTATATTTCCCTCCGCCAAAATTAATACGGAGCCGAAACGGTTCCAAAAAGTCATTTGTATTCAGAGTCATTTCGTCCTTTTCTTCAGAATCAGCAGTATTTAATGAAAAAGTATCTTGTTTAAATATGCTGTCTTCCCATATAAAATATAATAGTAGTATCGTGATACAAAACAATACTACTATAGATAAAGTTTTTATTTTTTCTTTTTCAGAGAAAATCTTCATGTTTTTCGCCTCTTAATCTCCAAATATGCTTTTGATCAGGTTCTCGAGTATTCCCTTTGTTTTTTCATCTTTAAATATTTCAGGATTCGGTTGGTCCTCAGGCCTTTCACTTTCATCTTTTATTTCAAAGCTTTTTAAAATGGTGAAGTTAACGGAATCGTTACTGTTGCCAAATTCCTCAATCATAATCTGATATTCTCCCGGTATCAGTTCCTCCAGCTGAAGGGTATAGAAACTGAAATCTCCCGTTGTAGTTACTTCTACCGAACCATATACAATAACATTGTCTGCTAATTCCTTTTTCTCAGTACTCTCCGTAACGGTTATAGCACCGGAAGAAATCATTGTATTTACTTTGATGTTTTCAATACCTTCAATTGTATCATCTGCATACAAAGTAAACCTGAAAGATTTTTCATTCGGGACCTTTACAGATATCAGTAAGTTATTTGAATAAATAACATCCTCCGACGGACTGATTATTTCCAGGACTTCTATATTCTGGTTTTCCAAATCACCGCTTGCAAAACCCATAAGGGTTGTTGATGTGAATAAAACCATAACTATTAATATGTATGTAATAAGCCTCTTCATAAGCTTTTCCTCCAATAATATCATACACCTTAATTGAATTATATAAAAAATATATTACAAACTAATTACAGATGCTTTAAAATATATTTACATTAATACAATCTTTTTTTCACTTCAGATATTTTATTTATGTAAATAATCTCTTATAATTTACATTGTAACACTTTTCTCTTTTTCCCATAATATATATTAAACTGTTAAAATATATTATGCAAATTGGAGGGAAAGTTATGAGTACTGAAAAACAAGGACTTCTTGGCGGATTAGGCGATGATGACAACGCATCATTACTATTCTTTTTCTTGTTGCTTGTCGTTCTTTTCTGCAACGGTGATTTTTTAGACAGAATCGGCGGAATTGGCAATGGTATAGGAGATGGAGACTCAAGCCTCTTGTTCTTCTTCTTATTACTGGTCATTCTTTTCTGCAATTGCGGCTTTTAAAAACAGGTTATGACAAGAACATAGACAGATTTTTAAGGGGCAACCTGGCTGCTCCAAAACTGGGGAGCCCTTTAAAATATCTTCATTTTATTAACACATAACGTTTTTTTGATAGGATTCCATTATTTTATTAATATATTTAGTTTTTAATGGTGATTTTTTGTTATAATCTATTATATCATTTCAAATACCGTACCGAAAAACTGAAGGTGATAAAATGAATATTGTAAAAATACATACGGATGGTGCCTGTTCAGGAAACCAAAATACGGAGAATATCGGAGGATGGGGTGCCATTTTGGAGTACGGTCCTCATTTAAAAGAAATATATGGCGGCGAGATAAATACTACCAATAACCGTATGGAAATGAAGGCCTTGCTCCATGCTATGGAATCTTTGAAAAAGAACAACCTGGACATATATGTTTTTTCCGACAGTTCATATTTAATGAACTGTTTCAGAGAAAAATGGTACGAAAAATGGTTAATCAATAACTGGACAACCTCCAATAAAACACCTGTGGAAAACCGAGACTTATGGGAACAGCTCATAAAGCATATACAGAAGCATCATATTCACTTTTTCAGGGTAAAAGGACACCTGAATCTAAATCATCCAAATACTGATATAAATAGATGGTATCAAAAATTTGTCGAATGGAATGGTGACCTTTTCAGTAAATCCGAATTCATTGAAATCGTGAAAATGAATCATCGCGTAGATGCCTTAGCAAATAAAGGAATTGATGAAAACAAATAATTATTGTATAACGCTTTCCTTTTTCAGTATTTCTATTTTATTATTGCTTCCTATAATAATGTTCCCATTTGAAAGCAGATCTGCCCATATAATATCTTTTGTCAATTTTGTTTCTTCTAAGGAAGTATTTTTTAAAAGAAAAAGGGATCTGTCTCCATACAAAATCGTTCTGCTTCCATTGGACTCTATTCCTTTAATATTACCATTAACTGCTTCAGAAATACGAATATCCTTTTGTGTTCCCAACATGATAACATTTGTTTTTCCTATTTCAGAGGTGCAAACAATAAGACCATCATTAAAGAAACTGTACTCTGCTCTATCAGCAATTATCTTTTCTTCCCATACAATTTCTTTATTTCTATTCAATTTTATGATTCTTTTATCGCCAACGCAAATCAACCCACCTTTTTCAATAAGAAAAACTGAAGGAAAAATCTCATCGTTGAAAATTTTACCACTATGAATATGTCCATGAATATCTGCAAATAATATATTAGATTTTATATCTTTTTCATGTGTGATAATGGATATTGCAATATTACCCTCTGCTGAATCTATAAAAAAATCAATAATGCTGCCGCCCTTTATACCTTTAACACCTCCTGTTTCGGTACCATTTTCATCAAAAAAAATCAAATTCTCTGTTCCATCGTCCTTTCTCACATGGAATCCTATAAAATTTTCCTCTCGATCTTCTTTAATACTCAGAATTTTCTGATCAAAAGATATTTGGTTACAAATATTTCCTGAAAGATCAACAATATATATCTTTCCTTTTTTCTTGTCCGTTACATAAACCTTATTTCCTATACTGTTAAGTGCTGCATCAGAAAAATCACCAGAAAAAGTATGGTGATGTGACTCATTTTCCGTATGAATAATTAATTCATTATTCTCTAAAGTTATGATGGTATTTTTAATCACTGTATATTTATAATCTGTTTGTTTAATATTGATGATTTTTTGAACTTCATAGGAAACTTCTTTTGAAAAATCAATTACATTATAAATCAAAGTACCAATTAATGAAATTAATACAAACAAAAACAAAAAAAGTCTTTTTTTTGCTTTTTTCTTTTTTCTTTTCATGCCTAATCCGACCTTTTCTTAAGTTAGTTCAACTAAAACCATAGCGATATCATCTTTTATATGCCCGGATGTAAAATCTTTGACCTGTCGATATATAGCTGATATAATTTCTTCTCCGGATTGATTGTTTTGAGAATTCAGTAAATCATAGATTCTTTCAAATCCAAAAAATTGATTCAAGTTTTCATTGTACGCTTCAATAATACCATCTGTATAAAGAAATATTCTGTCTCCTTTTTTTAGTTTTACTTTAATGCTTTTATGTTTAAAATGATCTATGATCGAACATATAGGAAATCCGTTTATATCAATTTCTTCAATTCGTTCATTGCCTCGAATGATAATGGGATAGCAATTATGTCCTGCATTTACAAATGTAATTTCTTTTTTTCTTTTATTATAGACACCATACAAGACAGTAAAATATGTTTCTGTATCAACATTTAATTCTTTATAGTTTTTAACCAAATCATCGATGGTTTCTTCTACTATTAATTTTTTACTCTTTTTATTTCTCATTACTTGTCTCAGAAACATTGTAAACATGGAAGCACTAACACCATGTCCGGATACATCTGCTATATAAATACCAATATGCTCATCATCGATTTCAATAATATCGAATATATCGCCCCCCAAAAAATCACTGGGTTCGTACTTTGCCGATACCTTCAGGCATCCACCGTATAAAGCATTTTCAGGAATAATTTTGTTTTGCAATTGCTTGGCAAAGTTCAAATCCGTTTTCATTTTAGAATATTGTTCATAAATTTTTTCTTCCATTTTTTTTTGCTCTGTAATGTCTCTAAAAACTTCAACGGAATATGCCTCTTTTGTTTTTTCATTAAATACAGGTGAGCTGACTACAGAGTAAACCTTAGAACCCAGATGTTCTTCTTTACTATAAGACTTGAAAAACACTAAGCTTTTTTCACTGATACAGTCCAAACATTTTTGCGTCTTATTAATCGCTTCAAAGCATTTTTTGCCTACTAAATCACCGAATCTCTCACGCATTATCTTATTCATAAAAACAACATTGCCCTTTTTATCTATAACTCGCACCATATCCTGCATATTTTCTAAAATATGTGTCATAAAATAACATGAATTGACTTCATCTTTTAGTAATTGATCCATTGCCTTCTCCTTTTAACAGAGTGCTTCCTGTTTTCGTGTATTATACTATATTATATATTAAATTCATAAAGCATTTCAATGTATAACATATTATCTGTTTAATTTTGATATTATCAATTACAAAAAAAGATATGTGTGTATTCAGCAAAAAGTTTTCAAGGAATGTTTCACGTGAAACATTCCTTGAAAACAGTGGTTCTATAATAAATGTCGGGGTGTGATAAAACACTTCAATATTTTTTTAATAAAATAATAGAGTATAAACAAAATCTCTTGTGAAATAAAGTGCCGCAATAAATTTAAAGGAAGTTTTGTTATGCTCTACAATGATTATATAGAAGGATTGGTTGGATTAAAAGGTGTTATCGTAAAAGATGTAAAAAATAATAGTGATGCGGTTCATATTCAAGTTGTAAACAAAGTAAAAGAATATGTGTGTCCTAAAATATATACTAAATTCTTTTACTTATCCTTATACTAATGGTTATACAGAAGGGGTAAATAACAAGGTTAAAGTATTAAAAAGGAATGCATATGAAGTGAGAGACTTTGATAGATTTAGAAACAGAATATTACATGTTATGAGTAGCTAAAGCCTCAATTTAGCGTGTTTTTGAGTAATTTGATAAGCTTTCTATCCCTCATCCATTGAAAGCGATGGGAGTTCGAAGCAAAAATGACAGGACGTCATTTTTAGGTCAATCCGCAGCATGGACGCTGTCGTTTGACCATGCGAGAAATCCCAAGATTGAAATGTTGCTGATGCAGAAAGATTAGCACTAACAAAAAAATTTGCTAAATTAAGAGGCTGACTCACGCCGGCCCCATTTGACTTTGTTTAACAAGTGCTCTACCCCAACATTTAACATAGACCAAAACAGTTAATCAGAATTTATTATAAACCTATCCTTTAAATTGTTTTGATAACATCTATCAATCTTTCCAATTCTTCTCTACTGTAGTATTCTATTTCTATTTTTCCTTTTTTACTTCCGTGTGTTATAGATACTTTTGTACCCAAAATCCTTTTTAACTCATTTTCAATGCTGTTAATCTCCGGGTCATGTGCAATTTTTTTTGGATTGTTTCTTTTCTTCTTTTTTTTATCTTGAGCGGCTGCTTCAATCTGTCTTACAGAAAGGCCTTTTTGTATGATTTCTGCTGCCAAAGATTTCTGTATTTTTTTATCTTCTATATTAATCAGAGCCCGTGCATGTCCGCTTGAAATCTTATTTTCCAGTATTAATTCCTGAATCTCATCAGATAGTTTAAGCAGTCTCAACGCATTAGCTATGTAGGGACGACTCTTTCCTACATTATTTGAAACCTCTTCTTGTGTCATGCCATATGATTTCATCATATATTCAAAAGCTTTTGCTTCTTCAACAGGATTTAGATCTTCTCTTTGCAAATTTTCAATGATGGATACCAGCATATGATGTTTCTCGTCTATATCTTTAATGATACAGGGTATCTCTTTCAGCTTTACCTTTCTGGCAGCCCGCCACCTTCTTTCTCCTGCAATTATTTCATAGCCTGATTCTGTAGGTTTAACCAGAATGGGCTGAATAACGCCATGTACTTTAATAGATTCAGATAATTCATCTATTTTTTCAGATTTAAAGATTTTCCTTGGCTGATTTTGATTAGGATATATTTTATTGACATCAATATACATAATATCTTTTTCATTATCTTCACTGATTTTTATATCTGTGAAAAGTGCTTCAAGTCCTCTCCCTAATGCTTTTCCTCTATTCCCTGCCATCACTGATTCTCTCCTTCAAGTTCCAAAAATTCATCAGCAAAGTCCAGATATGCTTCTGCTCCTTTTGATTTTGGATCGTACTCAACAATAGGCAACCCATAGCTTGGTGCCTCTGCAAGCCTTATGTTTCTGGGAATGATCGTTGTATATACTTTTTCTTTAAAATATCTTTTAACTTCTTCAACGACTTGGATTGCCAGATTGGTTCTTCCATCAAACATACTTAGAATAACACCCTGTATCTCAAGATTTGGATTAAGATTTCTTTTTACCAAATCAACCGTACTCATCAATTGGCTGACACCTTCCAATGCGTAAAACTCACATTGAATAGGTATCAATACACTGTCAACTGCCGTAAGAGAATTAATGGTCAGCAACCCAAGAGAAGGCGGACAATCAACAAACGTATAATCATAATTTAGTTTTATGGAGTCGATCACCTTCTTAAGCCTCTTCTCCCTTGCTTCCATTTCGACTAACTCTATTTCTGCCCCTGCAAGCTTGACACTGGAAGGTAATATGTCAAGATTATTGATACAAGTCGAAAGAACAGCTTCACTTGGATGAAGGGTATCATTAATTAACACTTCATAAACAGATAAATCAAGATTCTTTTTATCGATACCTATTCCGCTGGTTGTATTTCCCTGTGGGTCTATGTCTATAATAAGAACTTTTTTACCTTTAGAAGCCAAACATGCACCAAGATTTATATTTGTGGTTGTTTTCCCTACACCGCCTTTTTGATTAAAAATTGCAATTGCTTTACCCAAACTTAACACCTCATTTGCTATAAAATATAGGTATACATCTATTATAAAACATTATCTGGGTTTTTGCTTGCTGTTTTTGGTTTTTTTTTGATGTTTCACGTGAAACATTTTATGCAGAAGAAGATTCCTCATTTTTTGATTCATTTTTAGGGATTTTTATTAATATCTCCATATAATTTCCATTATCACTTTGAGAATATTCTGCATTCTTTTCTACTTCTTTTATGGTTTTAAATGCTTTTTTTAATGTATTGATATAGATATTATAATGAATGTACTTTTTTATAGAGGATTTTTTTTGCTGGGTTTTAACATTTTCCAGTATGGAATCTACCAAAAGTTCAGTATCATATACATTGAGTTTTTTTTCAGTAATAACACCCAGAACATTCTTGATTTCTATATTCTCCGGGAGTTTTAATAAAGCTCGTGCATGTCTTTCAGTAAAATCATTGTCCACAAGTTGTTGCTGAACATATTGTGGCAGTTGAAGAATCCTGATTTTATTGGATATGGTAGATTGATTTTTTCCGACTTTTTCTGCTATTTCTTTCTGTGTAAGTTTATATTCCTCCATTAGTTTTTTATAGGCAGAAGCTTCTTCTATAAAATTCAGATTCTCTCTCTGAATATTTTCTACTAAAGACCATATGGCCATATCCTTATTATCAATTTCTTTAAGGATAACGGGAACCCTTTTTAAACCGGCAATTTTAGCAGCTCTTAATCTCCTTTCGCCTGCAATAAGACAATATGTCGATTCTCGTAATTTTTTAGCAATTATCGGCTGCATAACACCAATTTTTTTTATTGAATTTGCTAGTTCTATTAATTCACTTTCACTGAAATGCCTTCTCGGCTGGTCAGGATTTGGTATAATCTCTTCTATTGATATGCTCTGTATTTCATTCTTTTTAGAATTAAAAAACATTTTAACACCCCCGAATGCTTTATAATTCTATTTTCTTTAAATGAATCCTTTAGTTTTCGTACAACAAAAAACCCCTTAAACCGTCACTTTAAGGGGTTTTTTAATGGTTTTCCTGCTTTTCTCGGATATTTTTGGGGTGTATGTTTTACTTTTTGTATATATATGATCTGATGTTCCAACTGAAATTCATCCGATAGAGGAATATCCTTTTCTTTTACAACAGCCCCGCCAAGGAGCTCCACAGCTTTAAGACTATCTTTTATTTCACTTTCAATACTACGACTTTTATAAGCAGCAAAATATCCGTTGATTTTTACAAAGGGCAAACAATATTCACTTAAGACATTAAGTTTTGCTACTGCCCGGGACAAACACAGATCATACTTTTCCCGATGATCTTTATCATTACCGAGGTCCTCAGCTCTTCCGTGAAAAACTTTTACATGATTAAGCTCAAGCTTATGAATCACTTCCGATAAAAATTGAACTCTTTTATTTAGTGCATCCAATAAAATAAATTCCTTATTTTCAAGAATAATACTTAAGGGAATACCTGGAAATCCCGCACCGGTCCCAACATCAATAATTTTATTAATATCATTCATTCCGGAAAAAGAAGCACACATAACAGAATCAATAAAATGTTTTAAAACAAACTCTTTGTCATCTGTAATAGATGTCAAATTAATTTTTTTATTCCATTCCATAACCATAGCCCGGTAGACAGAAAATTTTTCAATTATTTGCGGTGTAACTGAAATATTCAATTTTAAAAGAGCGTTGCTGAGTAAATCCATATGCCCGGAGTTCATCTTTGATTTTTCCTTCTTTCTTTTTCAAGATGTATCAATAACACATTGATATCGGCAGGAGATACTCCGGAGATCCTCGAAGCTTGTCCTACGGATAATGGTTTAAAAGTCATCAGTTTTTGTTGAGCCTCAATACGTAGTCCTTGTATTTTTGAATAATTCAGATCAGGGTCAAGTTTTCTGTTTTCAAGTTTCTTAAATTTCTCAATTTGCTGCATTTGTTTCTCTATATACCCGGAATATTTTATTTGTATTTCTATCTGTTCGGTGATTCTGTCATCTATTTCAGATCTGTTTTTATCTATTTCCGACATAGCATTATAAGTAATTTCAGGCCGTTTAAGCAACTCCAAAAGCGTAACTCTATTCTTTACAGGGCTGCTGTTATATTTTTTTAAAAATAAATTTATATCAGTTGGCGAAACATATGTTGTCATAACTCTATCCATTTCTTTTTTAATTAATTTTTTCTTTGTCAAGAATTTCTCATATCTTTCATCACTTATCAATCCAATCTTATAACCCTTTTCAGTAAGACGCAAATCAGCATTATCCTGTCTCAATACAAGTCTGTACTCCGCCCTTGATGTCATGATTCGATAAGGCTCGTTGGTTCCTTTTGTAACCAAATCATCAATTAATACACCAATATATGCTTCTGACCGGTCTAAAATAAAAGGTTCTTTTTCTCTGATTTTATGAACAGCATTTATCCCTGCCATTAATCCTTGTGCTGCTGCTTCTTCATAACCGGAACTTCCGTTGAATTGTCCTGCACAAAAAAGATTTTTCAGTTTTTTATGCTCCAAAGAAAGGTTCAAATCAATGGGATCAATACAATCATATTCAATTGCATAAGCAGGCCGGATAAATTTTACTTTTTCCAATCCGGGTATCGTTCGATAAAATTTTTCTTGTACATCTTCCGGTAAACTGGTGGACATTCCCTGGACATAAACTTCATCCGTATTAAGTCCTTCCGGCTCTATGAACAATTGATGCCTTTCTTTATCGGAAAACCGCACCAATTTATCTTCAATTGAAGGACAATATCTTGGACCCACTCCTTCAATCTGTCCCCCATATAAAGCCGAACGGTTGATATTCTTAAGTATAACAGAATGGGTATCCTTATTCGTATATGTCAACCAACATGATACACGGCTTTTATGAAGATGATCATTCATAAAAGAAAATGGCATTGTCTCTTTATCTCCGGGTTGTTCTATCATTTTATCATAATTCAATGTTTTCCCGTCTACCCTCGCAGGTGTACCGGTCTTAAATCTTCTAAGCATAATGCCGTGGTTTTTAAGGTTTTCAGACAAATCATTAGCAGGAGAAAGTCCGCTTGGACCCCCTTCATAGCTCCATTCTCCGATAAATATCCTGCCCTTCAGAAAAGTTCCGGTAGCTATAATAACTGTTTTTGATTCATATAACGCTCCTGTTTTTGTTATCACGCCTTTTACAGTTTGATTTTCTACTATTAAGTCTACAACTTCTCCCTGTTTTAAATCTAAATTTTTCTGTCTTTCAAGAACTTTTTTCATTTCAATATGATAAATATGTTTATCGGCTTGCATCCTTAAAGAGTGAACTGCAGGCCCTTTTGCTGTGTTCAACATTCTTGACTGAATAGAAGCTTTGTCTATATTAATTCCCATCTCTCCACCTAAAGCATCTATTTCTCTTACCAGATGGGCTTTTCCCG
This sequence comes from Anaerovorax odorimutans, assembly GCA_016841185.1. Lineage (GTDB taxonomy): Bacteria > Bacillota > Clostridia > Peptostreptococcales > JAAYPU01 > JAENZQ01. The sequence continues at coordinate 25,042 of JAENZQ010000006.1, read as the reverse complement.
TAGCTCCTACCGATGGATTACAAGCCATTAATGCAATCGCCTCTAAATTAATTGAAAAAATCAAAGTTCTCAATCCTAAGCGTGCTGAAGACAATGCAGCTTCGCATCCTGCATGTCCAGCACCGACTACTATTACATCATATGTTCCCATATAAAAATTTTCAGCCATAACATCGTCCCCTAATCATTTATTTTCCAAGACAAAACCTTGAAAAGACTTCATCTATGATATCTTCTGTAATAGATTCACCGATTATATCTCCTAAAGATTCCCAAGCATTTCTTAAATCAATTTCTATGAAATCCAAAGCTTCATTTCTTTTCAGCATACATATAGCATCATTTAAATTATTTCTGGATTTTTCAAGAAGATTTTTATGGCGAATATTCGTAATCAACAAGGGATTATCCTGTTTAATCTGACCTGTATAAACCATATCAGAAATAGTTTCCTCCAATTCTTTTAAACCCTTTCCCTCTTTAATGGAGGTATATATGATTTTTTTATCCTTTAATCTCTTCTTAACTTCTTCAATATCACATTGGACCGGTAAATCTGTTTTATTAAAAAGAACAATAGCCTTTTTATTTTTTAATAAATCCATAATCATAAAATCTTCATTTGTTAATTCTTCTGCTGCATTAAGTATAAATATGATAACATCACCTTTATTAAAAGATTCTTTTGTTTTTTCCACACCGATTTTTTCTACCTGATCACTGGTCTCTCTAATCCCCGCTGTGTCAATTATTTTTAGAGGAATACCATTAACATTCAGCATTTCCTCTATTATATCCCGCGTTGTCCCGGGTATCTCTGTTACAATGGCTCTGGATTCTTTTAATAACGCATTTAAAAGAGATGACTTTCCTACATTTGGTTTACCTATTATGACAGTTTGTAAACCTTCTTTTATGATTTTTCCGGTTTCGGAGGAATTGATCAGATATTCTACTTTTTTGGTAATATCGTTTATTTGCAATAATATATTTTCGTATGTAATTTCTTCTATATCCTCGTCCGGGTATTCTATATTCACTGTTATATGCGCAATGATCTGAAGAAGCTGTTCCCTAATTCTTTTTATATGTTCAGAAAGATTTCCTTCCAGCTGGTTAAGTGCAATATCAAAACCTTTATCGGTTTTAGACGATATTAAGTCAATTACAGCTTCAGCCTGTGATAAATCTATTCTTCCATTTAGAAAAGCCCTTTTAGTAAACTCTCCTTTTTCGGCAAGTCTTGCGCCATTTCTCAATAATAATTCAAGAATCCTGCGTATTGAAATCATTCCTCCATGACAATTAATTTCCACAACATCTTCTTTTGTATAAGTACGAGGCCCTTTCATATAAGCAACGAGAACTTCATCTATAATATTATTTTTTTCATATATATGACCGTATACCAATTTTCTATCGTCTATCGCAGATAGTTTATTTTTACTTTTTGACTTAAAGATATCATTGATAATATTTAATGATTTTTCTCCGCTCATTCTTATAATGCCTATTCCTGATTCACCAGGTGCTGTGGCAACTGCTGCAATGGTATCTTCCATAATTCATTCACCTTCCGGACCTTAATTCTATAAAATAAACCTGTGAAAATTCACAGGTTTTAAACAGACATTTAATGTAAATTATTTTTTAAGTTCTATTATCACATGTCTGTATGGATCTTCCCCTTCACTTCTTGTGATTATTTTACCGTTTTGTTGTAAAGTAGCATGTATGATTCTTCTTTCATAAGGATTCATGGGTTCCAATCTAATGCTTTTACCTGTAGATTGAACTTTATGAGCAAGTCTATTGGCAAGTGTTTCCAATGTCTTTTCTCTTTTTTGTCTGTAATTTTCCGCATTTATTATAATTCGTATATATTTTTCTCTGTTCTTATTGACAACGAGGCTGGTCAGATATTGCAGTGAATCTAAAGTATGTCCTCTTTTACCTATTATGATGCCGGCATCTTTTCCTTCTATATTTATTATGATGTTCCTATCTTTATATACTGCCTGAAGCTTTACATTAATATTCATTTTAACAAAAACATCTTTTAAAAAATTTTCTGCAATATCTTCAGGTTTATCATTGATTGTAACTCTTACTTTTGCCAATTTTGAACCCAGCCCAAGAAAACCCTTAGAAGGTTCTTCTAAAACTTCTACAGTTACTTCATCTCTTGAAACTTGTAAATCCTCTATAGCAAGACCAACAGCTTCATCAACTGTTTTTCCCCATTTTTCGGAATAGTCCATAGATATCATTCCTCCTTGACAGTCTTTTCTCTATTTGTAATATACTGTTGTACCAATTGGAACAATGTACTTATAAACCAATACAATGTCAAGCCTGCAGGGAATGAATGTCCCCACCAGATGATCATAACAGGAAAAATATACTGCATTGCTTTTAATGTATTATTCTGAGGACCTGCTGCAGCACTTTGGGTCATATTAAAAGAAAAATAAGTTGTTGCCCCGGCTAATATTGGTAATATCCAGGGATCCGGCAGACTCAGATCAGAAATCCAAATAAAAGAATTATGTACGGCATCAAGTAGGTTAGGATCTGAAACAAATTGCTCCGGTGTTCTTAATAAAGAAAATAATCCCCATATAATAGGTATTTGAATAAGTAAAGGTAAACATCCTCCGGCAGGATTGAATTTTTCTTCTTTATAAAGTTCCATTATTTTAGTATTCATTTTTTCTTTATCATTAGCATATTTTTTTTGAATATCTTTTATTTTTGGCTGTAACTCCTGCATTCTTTTAGAAGACTTAAGTTGGTGTGCTGTTAATGGGTATAGAGCTGCTTTTATAATAATTGTAAACAATATTATTGCAATACCATAATTTCCAACAAACCCATTTAAAAAAAACAAAAGATGCCCCAGTGGTTTTGCAATCGCTGCTATCATGTCATAACCTCCTAATAATCTATTTCAAAGGATCATAGCCTCCAGGATGATAAGGATTACATTTCAAAATCCTTTTAATACCCAGAAAAGAACCTTTAATTATACCGTATTTTTGGACAGCCTGTATCATATATTCTGAACAGCTTGGATAAAATCTGCATGAAGCAGGCTTTAACGGAGAAATAAATTTTTGATATATTTTTATTAATAATATCATAAAATTCTTCAAAATTCTTCACCTAAATAATTTTATTTTTTTAAGTAAAAAATCAGTAGTATTAACCAATTGAATAAAATTAACGTCATTAATACCTTTCCTTGCTATAAAAATTAAATCATATCCTTCCTTTAATCTATCTTTATATATATGGTGAATTTCTTTCATTCTGCGTCGTGCTTTATTTCGTATAACACTTTTTCCAATTTTCTTACTTGCAAGAAAGGCAGTTCTATTATATCCTAATCTGTTCTTTTTATAAAATATTACAATATATTTAGTAGCAAATGATTTGCCCTTATTATATATAATAGAAAAATCTTTATTTCTTCTAAGGACATTTTTTTTCAACATTCAAACGGGCCTTCTTTCGAAATTAAAAAAAATTTAAACAAAAAGACCACTTAATAGCGGTCTTATGCTGTTAATTTTTTTCTTCCTCTTAATCTTCTTCTTTTTATAACATTTCTTCCTGATTTCGTTTTCATTCTTTTTCTGAAACCATGTTCTTTACTTCTCTGCCTCTTTTTAGGCTGATATGTCATTTTCATTATTTAACACCTCCCGTTATGGCTATATATATAAATTTCTAAATTTCCAAAAACGCCGCTTAATAATTATACCTTTGATATATCAAGCTGTCAAGAAAGTTTATTATTAAAAATTACATGTTTAGTATGAATAAATTTTTCCAAAATATTCACTTAAAGAATAAAACAAGATGTTGATATGTTAAAGAGTTATTAACAAGATGTTGATAACTTTGGTGATTAATTTAAATTTTTTAAGCTATTTATAAAAAAATTTTTTAGATTCTGTGGATAACATGCTATAATATTATTACTGCTTTTTAATAATTCTTATTTTTCCACAGTATTCTTTTCATTATTTGTATCAATTAAGGGGGCAACTATGAATAATCAAATCAATATAATATGGGACAAGGCCTTAAAAATAATTAAGCCCGAAATTACTGAAATAAGTTTTAATACATGGATGATCCCTATTAAACCAATATCTATAAATCAAGAAAAAGAAAAAATTACTTTATCAATATATAGTGATTTTGCTAAAGGAATTATTGAAACACGTTATTTAAACCTTATCCAAAATGCCATAAAACAGGTATCCGGTAAAGATTATAAAGTAACATGTATATCTTCTGAAGAAAATATTTCCGATTCAAATACTAATGATTACGCTAATAATTATAAAGAAACTGTTACAGATGATCTTTATCTGAATCCAAAATATATTTTTGAAACTTTTGTAATTGGCAGCAGTAACAGATTTGCCCATGCAGCTTCATTAGCAGTTGCGGAAACACCGGCAAAAGCTTATAACCCTTTATTTATATATGGAGGCGTGGGACTGGGAAAAACACACCTAATGCATGCCATCGGCCATTACATAATACAAAATAATCCTCGTGTAAGAGTACTGTATGTTTCATCAGAAAAATTTACAAATGAACTTATTAATGCCATTAAAGATGATAAAAATCCTGAATTTAGAAGTAAATTCAGGAATATAGATGTTCTTCTTATAGATGATATACAATTTATAGCAGGAAAAGAAAGAACTCAGGAAGAATTTTTCCATACATTCAACACCTTATATGAAGCAAATAAGCAAATTATTTTATCCAGTGATCGACCGCCTAAAGAAATCCCTACTTTAGAAGAACGTTTAAGATCCCGATTTGAGTGGGGGCTTATTGCAGATATACAACCTCCTGATTATGAAACAAGAGTTGCAATCTTAAGAAAGAAAGCAGAAATTGAAGGTATTATGGTCACAGAAGAATTAACTGAAGTAATGGAATTTATCGCAGAAAAAATACAATCTAATATTCGTGAGCTTGAAGGAGCTCTTATAAGGATTGTTGCTTATGCTTCATTAACCAATAAAGATATCAATAAAACTCTGGCAAAAGAAGCTTTACAGGATATATTTTCATCTCAGAATCGAAAAATTACACCAAAAATTATTAAAGAAAGTGTTTCAAAATATTTCAATCTAAAATTATCAGACTTAGAATCAAAAAAAAGATCACAGAATATAGCTTTTCCGCGACATATTGCAATGTTTCTCTGCAGAGAAATGACCGATTTATCTCTTCCAAAAATTGGAGAAACATTTGGCGGAAGAGACCATACTACAGTTCTTCATGCTTATGAAAAAATTTTAAAAGAAAAGAAGTTTAATAATAGTTTAAATGAAATTCTCAATACCATAACTGAAGAAATTAAGTCCAATTAATTGCTGATTTTTATCAACAGGTATGTTTAATATTTTTATCTTTTTTTAACAATTATTTTATAATAAAATAATATTGATTTTACATTCTTATAAGTTCTTATCAACAAATTAACACCCCTTATTACTACTATTACTCAAAAAAAATATAAAAAATAACATGAGTGAAGGTGAATCAAATGAAATTAACATGTCAACAACAAGATCTTACAAAAGCTTTAAATACAGTTCAAAAAGCTGTTACAAACAGAACGACGATACCAATACTAAAAGGTATTTATTTAGAATCAGAAGAAGATGGAACATTAAAACTGTCAGCATCTGATCTGGATTTAAGTATAGAAAAAAAAATCAATGTTTCTGTAACAGATCCCGGCTCTATTGTTGCTTCCGCAAAATTATTTACAGAAATCATTAGAAAACTGCCGGAGGGAGAAATAGAAATAGAAGTAATTGATCAAAATATTTTTATTAAAAGTTTTAATTCCGAATTTACGATTATTGGACAATCTTCAGATGATTTTCCTGAAATCAATAAAACACAAACTCATGACAGTATCATGATAGATAAAGAATTATTCAAAAACATGATCAAACAAACTTCTTTTTCAGCAAGCGTTGATGAATCCAGAGGTGTTATTACCGGTGTTTTAGTTGAATTCAGTAAAGATTTCATAAATATGGTTGCTTTAGACGGTTTTAGAATGGCAATAAGAACAGAAAAAATGAAAAATGACATTGAAAAGAAAATTATCATTCCTTCCAGAATTCTAAATGAAATATATAAAATTATTATGGATCAAGAAGAAAAAAGTATAAATATTTTATTAAATGAAAAAAGTATTACATTAGAAATAGAAAATACGATTATAACATCAAGACTCTTAGAAGGAGAATTTATAAATTATAAAGAAATTATTCCTAAAAATTATTCATGTAAAATAAAATTAAATAAGAATGATTTGTACAGTAGTATAGAAAGAGCTTCTCTTCTTGCAAGAGAAGGAAAAAACAATTTGATAAAAATAAAAATAGAAGAAGATAAATTGATTATCACATCTCGTTCGGAAGAAGGTGCTGTACATGAAGAAGTTTTTATTGAAAAAGAAGGAGATGGTTTAGAAATAGGATTTAATTCAAAATATATTTTGGATATATTAAGAAATATCGATGATGAAGAAGTATATTTTGAATTTATATCAAATATTAGTCCTTGTTTAGTAAGGCCATTGGATGGGTTTAAATACGAATATTTAATATTACCTGTAAGGATATCTGTAAATTGATGGGAGTGAATTGATGAATATTATTAAAAGAGATATCTCAGAGAAAAGAGCTGAGCAGCTCAAAGGGAGAATTAAAGATTATCTATTTATAAAAGAAAAAATAGATAAAGGATTGGAAAGAAAAAAAGAAATTGAAGAAAGAAAAAAAATAATACTTAATGTACTAAAAGGAACAGAAAAAGATTGGAATGACTATAATTGGCAGCTTAAAAATCGGATAATCACAGTTGATGTATTAGATAAAATAATAAAATTATCAGAAGAAGAAAAAGAAAATTTAACAACGATCAGTAAAAAATATAGATGGGGTATATCGCCTTATTATTTAAGTTTAGTTAATTTTTCTAAAAGATATGGACCTATCAGACTTATGTCCATACCACTGTATAACGAAATTGAAGATCATCATGGTATGCTTGATCCTATGAGTGAGGAATATACGAACCCGGCAGGGTGTATTACCAGAAGATATCCTGACCGACTTATTATAAATGTAACAAATGAATGTGCCATGTATTGCAGATTTTGTCAAAGAAGAAGAAATATAGGACAAAAAGATAAAGCTAAAAGTAAAGAGATTATAGACGAATCTATCCAATATATAAGTGAAAACAAGGAAATAAGAGATGTCCTTATTACAGGCGGGGACGCCTTAACATTGAGTGATGATTTTATAGAATATATTATCAGAAAAGTCAGAGAGATTAAACACGTTGAGATTATCCGTATAGGTACAAGAACACCAGTTACTTTACCACAAAGAATAACAAAAGAATTATGTAATATGTTGAAAAAATACCATCCAATTTATATTAACACGCATTTTAATCATCCAATGGAGGTAACTGAAGATGCAAAAAAAGCATGTGAAAGATTGGCAGATGCCGGAATACCTCTTGGGAATCAAGCTGTTCTATTAAATGGTGTTAACAATAACCCGGATGTTATGAAATGTTTAAACCAAGAACTTTTAAAATGCAGAGTGAAACCCTATTATATTTTCCATGCTAAAAATATTAAAGGAACAACGCATTTTTGTACTTCTATAGAAGATGGTCTGAAAATCATGGATAGCTTAAGAGGCTTTACCTCGGGAATGGCGATTCCCACTTATATTATAAACGCGCCTAAAGGAAAAGGAAAAGTGCCGTTAAGCAGTAATAACATAGTGGAAAAAGGAGATGGATATGTGGTCATAAAAACCTGGGAAGGAGACCATATTAAAATTAAAAATTATGATACAATCAATATCAAACAAATAAAATAAACTAATAAAAAATTTAGGAAAGATGAAAATCTTTTCTAAATTTTTATTAACTTCAATATTTTCAATAAGGCTAAATTTATCAAAAGGAGAAAGAGAAAGAAATGAAAGAAGTACAAATAAATGAAGAATATATTAAATTGTTTCAACTTTTAAAGTATGCTAATTTAGCATCTTCCGGAGGAGAAGCAAAATTTTTAATAGAAGAAGGTTTGGTGAAAGTAAATGATGAAATTGAAAAACAAAAAGGTAAAAAAATACACAAAAATGATATTATAGAGTTCTATGGAGAAAGAATAATTGTTAAATAACTCTATCAAAGAGGAGTACATATGTACATAAAAAAATTACTATTAAATAATTTCAGAAATTATAAAAATGAAAAAATCTTTTTTCATGATAAAGTTAATATTATAATCGGAAATAATGCTCAAGGGAAAACAAATCTTCTTGAAGCTTTATATATGATGTCTATAGGAAAATCTTTCAGAACCAACAGAGATCAGGATATGATTATGTTTAATGAAAAAAATGCCTATTTTAAAATATGGGGGGTGAAGGAAAATTCAGAAATTACTATTGATATCCTTTTAGATAAAAATCAAAAAAAGACAATTAAAATAAATGATTTAAAATTAAGAAAAAACACGGAAATATTAGAAAACCTTTATATAGTGATTTTTTCTCCTGAAGATTTAAAAATTGTAAAAGAAGGTCCTGAAAAAAGAAGAAATTTTATAAACAGGGAACTTTGTCAGATTAAACCCCTTTATTATCATAATTTATATAAATACAGTAAAATACTATTACAAAGAAATGCCTTTTTAAAAGAATATCAATATGAACATTATGATCAAAATATGCTGGATATTTGGGATAAAGAAATATCGCAATATGGTAGTCTTCTTATAAAAAACAGAATGGATTTTATAGAAAAATTAAATATTATCAGTAGAGAAATACATAATAATATTACAAATAATGAAGAAAAGATTGAATTAGTTTATGAAACAAATATATTAGATCAGAAAGACATGTTAGATTTAGAAACCATATATCTTTTAAAGTTAAAAAAGTCCAGAAAAATGGATTTTTTCAGAGGAAATACCAGCATCGGACCGCATAAAGATGATATTCGGATTATGGTAAATGATAAAGATGTTCGGAATTTTGGATCACAGGGCCAACAGCGGACAGCTTCTTTATCTCTTAAACTCGCTGAGATTAAATTAATACAGAAAGAGACAGGAGAAGTACCAATACTGTTATTAGACGATGTTTTGTCAGAATTAGATCATTTAAGACAAAAATATCTGATAAATTCTTTAAAAGAGGTTCAGTTATTTATTACAACAACGGAAATCAATACACTTTTAAAAGAACATTTACCGGATCATTATATCTTTGAGGTATTTAATGGAAAAGTAATAAAGTAAATCCTATCAATGGGAGTCTCAGACTGTTTAATTCGATATAAGAGGTATAGTGTTAAATATTTCAGTTTATTACCCAATAACTGCTTTTCACCATACTATATATAAGAGGTGATAATAATGGCAGTTATTTTAGTGTATAATAATGACACAAATGAAATAGAGAGATATCAGAGAAATGAAAATGATATCATGCCTTACGTATATAATGACAGTCTTACGGTAAATGAATTCAGAGGTTCCTCAAATTCAGGAACTTTATGGACAGATAAAAGAACCATGGAAACATGGGCCGGATTCAGAGATTATTATGGGTCCCCTATTTTTGTAGGTTTTGCTTTCAAAAGAATATGGGAAGGTGGACATAGCCCTCAATCTCAGCATTATGCAGGAACTGCATTTGATGTAGCTCAGAATCTGACACCTACCCAAAGAAACCGGCTCAGGCAGGTTGCTATTAATTATGGACAGTGGAGTTATGTTGAGCCGGCATATCTGACGCCTACATGGGTCCATATGGATAAAAGAAATTTAAATCCGGCATGCAGCAGCGGGTATCCGCTTTTACGAAGAGGGGATATAAGCAATTATGTATTAGTACTTCAGGATGCTTTAAATGCTCTTGGATTTACCGGTTCCGGGCTGGACGGCATATTTGGCGGGAATACCGAAGCTGCCGTCAGGAATTTTCAGCAAGCTTACGGTATCCCTGCAGACGGTATAGTAGGATGTGTTACCTGGACATTACTGACGCAATCTGTTAGAGGCATTGGAAGAACACCGACTGTTATAAGTCAATAAAAAACTTGTGGTAAATATTTTGATGTTTTATCAATTTAATTTTAAAAGACAGGAGCTTCTTCTGTCTTTATTTATATCCTACACTTAAAATATATCCAGAAAGTTTTAATATTGCCTCAGTTAAAAAAAAATTGGCTTAGTAATATTTTTTAACCAAAAAGGCAAAAACACTTTAAAAAGTTATATTAAAAGATTATAATAATATAGTGTTTTATTTTTAATAATAGAAATAATATCCAATACAATAAAAGAGGTGAATAGTTTGACTGCAAACAAAATGAAGAAATACGATGCAGAAGATATACAAGTTTTGGAAGGTTTAGATCCCGTAAGAAAAAGACCGGGTATGTATATTGGTTCTACAGGCCCAAGAGGACTCCACCATTTAGTATATGAAATTGTCGATAATAGTATTGATGAGGCCCTTGCAGGATTTTGTAAAAATATAAATATTACAATACATGATAATAATTCAGTATCTGTTGAAGATGACGGCAGAGGTATGCCGGTAGATATGCATCCTAAAATGAATAAACCGGCCGTTGAAGTCATACATACTGTTCTTCATGCGGGAGGAAAATTTGGCGGCGGCGGATACAAGGTATCAGGAGGGCTGCATGGCGTTGGTGCTTCAGTTGTAAATGCATTATCAGAATGGATGATCGTTGAAGTTAAAAGAAATAATAAAATATACAGGCAAACCTATTCAAGAGGCGGCACAACTTCTGAACTGGAAGTTGTTGGTGAAACCAAAAAAAAAGGATCAAAAACAATTTTTATGCCGGATAAAGAAATTTTTGATGAAATAGATTTTAATTTTTCTACCCTTGAATACAGAATCAGGGAAATGGCATTTCTTAACAAAGGCGTCAAAATTACTTTAAAGGATGAAAGGGAAGAGAAAAAAAGAACAGAAACATTTTATTATGAAGGCGGTATTAAAGAATTCGTAAAGCATCAGAATAAAAATAAAGATGTTATTCATAAAGAAGTCATCTATTTTGAAGTAAAAAAAGAAGAATATGAAGTAGAAATAGCGATGCAATATACGGACAGATATAATGAAAATATTTTTACTTTTGCCAATAATATCAATACTCAGGAAGGCGGGACACATCTTATTGGTTTCAAGTCTGCCCTTACAAGAGTTATTAATGATTATGCAAAAAGAAATTCTTTCATAAAAAGTAATGAGGAAAGTTTGACGGGAGAAGATGTAAGAGAAGGTCTGACAGCTATTATTTCTGTTAAGCTGACACAACCTCAATTTGAAGGCCAAACAAAGACAAAGCTTGGAAATAGCGAAATAAGAGGCTTTGTTGAAACAACAACCAATGAATATATGCAGATATTTTTAGAAGAAAATCCACAGCAGGCAAAAGCCATTATTGAAAAATGTGTTAAAGCTTCCAGAGCCAGAGAAGCTGCAAGAAAAGCACGCGAACTGACAAGAAGAAAAGGCGTTCTGGATAGTTTATCCCTCCCGGGAAAATTAGCAGATTGCTCAGAAAAAGATCCCAGACTAAGCGAAATATTTATAGTAGAGGGAGATTCGGCAGGCGGATCTGCAAAACAGGGCCGGGACAGGGCAAGACAAGCTATTCTTCCTTTACGCGGTAAAATAATGAATGTAGAAAAAGCGAGGCTGGATAAAATATTAAGCTCTGATGAAATCAAAGCGATGATAACAGCTTTTGGCTGTGGTATCGGAAAAGAATTTAATTTAGAAAAATTAAGATATCATAAAATAATTATCATGACGGATGCGGATGTAGACGGTGCACATATAAGAACGCTTCTGCTTACCTTTTTTTACAGATATATGGCACCTTTGGTTGAACAAGGGCATGTCTATATTGCCCAGCCTCCACTATATAAAGTGAAAAAAGGCAAGACAGAGAATTATGTTTATTCAGACAGAGAACTTGAAAAGCTTTTAAATGATATTGGGCGACAAGGTATCTCTCTTCAGCGCTATAAAGGATTGGGAGAAATGAATGCAGAACAGCTTTGGGATACAACTATGGATATAGAGAATCGAACACTTATTCAAGTAACCATTGATGATGCAGCGGCAGCAGATGAAATTTTTACAACTTTAATGGGAGATAAAGTTCCTCCGCGAAAAAAATTCATTGAAGATAATGCCAAATATGTAACCAATCTGGACATTTAGGGAGGAAGATAAAAATGGATAATAATTTTTTTGATAATGATAATACTTTGCAAATAGATATCAATGATGAAATGAAGAAATCATATATTGATTATGCTATGAGCGTAATTGTAGGCAGGGCGCTGCCGGATGTAAGAGACGGATTGAAACCTGTTCACAGACGTATTTTATATGCGATGAATGAGTTAGGATTATCTCCTGATCAGCCTTTCAGAAAATCAGCCCGTATAGTCGGGGATGTTTTGGGTAAGTATCATCCTCATGGAGATTCTTCTGTCTATGATGCTATGGTCCGAATGGCACAGGATTTTTCCATAAGATATTTATTGGTAAACGGACATGGTAATTTTGGATCCATAGACGGCGATAGTGCAGCAGCCATGAGATATACCGAAGCGAAAATGACCAAACTGGCAGCCGAAATGCTGCGGGATATCAATAAAAATACAGTTGATTTTGAACCTAATTTTGATGAAACCCTTAAAGAACCAACTGTTTTACCGTCAAAATTTCCGAATCTACTTGTAAATGGTTCAAACGGAATAGCAGTCGGTATGGCGACTTCTATTCCTCCCCATAATCTTGAAGAAGTTATTGATGCAACAGTTAAGATTATAGAGGATGATGAAGCGACAATTGAAGATATAATCAATATTATCAAAGGTCCGGATTTTCCTACGGGAGCTACTATTTTAGGAAAAAACGGTATAAAAGAAGCTTACAGAACCGGTCAGGGCAAGGTGGTTGTAAGAGCAAAAGTTGAAATAGAAGAAACCGGTAAAGGAAAAGAGCAAATCATTATTAGTGAAATTCCTTACCAAGTTAATAAGTCAAGACTGATTGAAAAAATCGCTGAACTTGCCAGAGATAAAAAAATTGATGGTATTTCTGATCTCAGGGATGAATCTGACAGAAAAGGAATGCGTATTGTAATAGAATTAAAAAAAGATGCAAATCCGCATATTGTTTTAAACAGACTTTATAAACATACTCAACTTCAGGATACTTTCAGTATTATATTATTGGCTTTAGTAAACGGCGAACCTAAAATATTAAATATATATCAAATGATTCATCATTATCTGATGCATCAAAAAGACATCATTACAAAAAGGACACAATATGATCTGGAAAAAGCCGAAGACAGAGCGCACATTCTGGAAGGTTTAAGAATAGCATTGGATCATATTGATGAGATCATAGCACTGATTAAGAAATCATCCAATGGTTCAGAAGCAAAAGAAAATCTGATGAACGCTTTTGAACTTTCAGAAAAACAGGCACAGGCCATTTTGGACATGCGGCTTCAAAAGCTTACAGGCCTTGAAAGAGAAAAAATAGAACAGGAATATGAAGAACTTATTCAGATGATCGAAAGATTCAAACAAATTCTTGCAAATGAAAAACTTCTGATGAATATCATAAAAGAAGAACTACTTGAAATAAAAGAAAATTACAAGGATGAAAGACGTACATCCATTGTAGCAAGCGCCGAAGAAATAGAAGAAGAGGACTTGATTCAGGAAGAGGATATAGCTATTACCTTAACCCATTTAGGTTATATAAAAAGACTTCCTGCAGATACCTATAAGATTCAAAAAAGAGGTGGAAAAGGGATATCCGGATTAACAACAAGAGAAAATGATTTTGTTAAACAGTTGATCCTGACATCTACTCACAATTATTTACTTTTCTTTACCAATATCGGAAAAGTATACAGAATGAAAGCTTATGAGATTCCAGATGCCAAGAGACAAGCTAAAGGCACGGCGATTGTAAATCTTCTGAATTTAAACCAGGGAGAGAGAGTGACGGCTGTAATCCCTATAAAGAGCTTTGAAAAAGAAAAGCATCTGATTTCAGTTACCCAAAAAGGTGTTATAAAGAAAACAGAGCTTGCACAATTTGATACTTCGAGAAAAACAGGTATTATTGCGATCAATTTGAAAGAGGGAGACCAGCTTATCAGCGTAAAACAAACAACAGGTAAAAGTGATATTATTGTTGTTACTAAAAAAGGGAAATCCATATGCTTTAAAGAAAACGATGTTCGAGATATGGGAAGAACAGCTGCAGGTGTCAGAGCAATTATTTTAGACAAGAAGGATGAAGTAGTAGCTATGGAAGTATTTGAGATGGATCAGGTAGGTGAAAAAGAATATTTATTAGTTGCTACGGAAATGGGCTATGGAAAGAGAACGCTTCTCAATGAATATAAAATACAGGCAAGAGGCGGAAAAGGTATTTTGACATATGACAGAGATAAGCTTAAAAAAACAGGTGATTTAATTGGTGCTGCAGTTGTTCAGGAAGACGATGAAATTATGCTTATTAATTCAGATGGTATTATTATCCGCTTAAATGTAAATGAAATTTCCAGATTCGGAAGAGTGACACAAGGTGTAAAATTAATGCGAGTTATGGAGAATGGAAATCTTATTTCCCTTGCAAAAGTTGTTACAACCGATGCAACAGAAGAGAAGGATGATAAAAAGGATGACGGACAGGAGCAAATAACATTAGACGTCTAAAATCATAAAACTCAAATGGCCCGTAAGGGCCAAATTTTTTAAATTAATTTAAATATTTTATAATATAAAGGGTATATATGAATTGTTACATTAAGGAGGTTTCAATATGACTCTGGAAATGAAAAGTATCTTTAATAATGAATTAGACCATTGGACATTAGAAGTTCAGGGAGAAATTGATGTTTTTACAGCAAAAAATCTCAGAGAAGAGATGATCCGCATTTTCAGTGAAAAACAAAAAGACATTATTCTCGACTTTAACAAACTCAGTTATATTGATAGTACGGGGCTGGGTGTTATTATCGGAGCTTATGGAAGAATGAAGGAAAAGGGTAATCATTTAATCATTGTAAATGCGAAACAGAATGTCTTAAAGCTTTTGACCATAACCGGGTTGGATAAAATACTTATTAGAAACACTTTTTAATTATTAGTTCGTTTTAGAAGGAGAGAAAAAAATGGCCGATTTATTAAAATTCTCTATTCCCGGGAAACCGGAATATGTTGGGGTTGTTCGTCTGGCAGTTTCATCTGTTGCAAATAGAGCAGGCTTTGATATTGAAGCAATAGAAGATATCAAAGTTGCCGTGGCAGAAGCCTGCAACAATGCAATCCTTCATGGGATTCATGATAATTGCTGCAATTATGAAGTTGTTTTTACTTTAGACGAAAAAAAACTAACCATTGAAATTGATGATAATGGAAGAGGGTATGATACAGTTAATTATCAGGAACCGGATCTATCCAATCCAAAAGAAGGGGGGTTAGGGATTTTTATTATCAAAGCCCTCATGGATGAGGTACAGATTAATTCTAATACAGGAAAAGGTACGACAATTACAATGACAAAATATATATAATGAGGGTGTAAAAATGAATATAAGGGATTTGTCCGAAAAAAAAATATCGGAATATTCAAATTCAGAGTTATTCCATAAATATAAAGAAAACAAAGATATTGTAATAAGAAATGAATTAGTACAGAGATATTTAAAGATAGCCGATATACTTGTAAAAAAATATATCAATAAAGGAATAGAATATGATGATCTTTATCAAGTGGCTTCTTTAGGTTTAATAAAAGCAGTTGAAAGATTTGATATAAATAAGGGTTTTGAATTCAGCAGCTTTGCAACACCTACTATTTTAGGTGAAATCAAAAGATATTTTAGAGATAAAGGATGGGCCATAAGGGTCCCCAGAAGAATACAGGAAACATCTCAAAAACTGCAGGCCGCAAAAGAAAAACTATCTCATGAATTACAAAGAAATCCCAAAGTACATGAAATTGCCGAATATTTAAACAGTACAGAAGAAGAAATTCTGCAAGCCATGGAAGCTTCATCGGTTTTTGAAATACAATCTATCAATCAAGCCTATGATAACGATGGAAAGGACAAAGATTTAAAGTTAGAAGAAGCGATAGGCCTTCAAGACTATAATTTCAGAAAACTTGAAAATCAGGATTTGATCAAAAAAGTATTGGAGAATATGACGCCTATCGAAAAAGAAATTTTTGTTGAAAGATTTTTACATCAAAAAACTCAGGTGGAGATTGCCGGCAAAATACAGGTGTCACAAATGACCGTCTCCAGAATGGAAAAAAAGATCATCGGCCGTTTTAAAGATGAACTCATAAGATCCGAGAAATAAGTACTTCCTTTGTTAAATAACAAGGAAGTTTTTACTTGTCTTTTGAATAGAAAAAATTTATTATAGATATGATAACAACTAAAGGAGAGGTGTTTAAAATGAAAAGAGCATTTTCCGGGGTTCAACCCACAGGAAACATACATATAGGAAATTATATCGGTGCTTTAAAACAATTTGTTGAGCTTCAAAATGAAATGGAGACTGTTTACTGTATTGTTGATCTTCATTCCATTACAGTTCCTCAAGATCCAAAAGAACTAAAAGAACATACACTGGATGTTGCTGCTTTGTATCTTTCAGTAGGACTGGACCCGGAAAAATCCATTATATTTATTCAATCTACAGTGCCTGCACATACAGAACTATCATGGATTCTTACATGTCATTCTTATACGGGCGAACTCAGCAGGATGACTCAATTTAAAGATAAAAGCAGGGAAAAAGAATCTGCCCCGGCAGGTTTATTTACCTACCCTCTTTTAATGGCAGCCGATATTCTGTTGTATGATGCACAGTTTGTTCCTGTTGGAAATGATCAGAAACAGCATATAGAATTGACAAGAGATATAGCAGAAAGATTTAATAATAAATACGGGGAGACCTTTGTTGTTCCGCAATACAAAGGAACCAAAGTAGGAGCAAGGATCATGGCTTTAGATAATCCCACCAATAAAATGAGTAAAAGTGCTGAAAATGAATATAGCCGAATATCTTTGCTGGATTCCCCTATAAAAGTTAAAAAATCCATAATGAAAGCTACTACAGATTCGGATAATGAAATAAAGTTTGATGAGGAAAACAAACCGGGAATCAGCAACCTCCTTACTATTTATAGTGTTTTTTCCGGAATGGAAGTCGGCGATATAGAAAAAAAATATAAAGGCTGCGGCTATGGGCAATTGAAAAAAGATTTGGTGGAAGTGGTAAATGATTCTCTTGTAGATATTCAAAAAAAATATAATGAAATAAGAAAATCTGAAGAACTGATTAAAATATTAAAAGAAGGAAGGGAAAAAGCTCAGACGATTTCCCAAAAAACCATGGAACGGGTAAAAAGCAAATTGGGTTTAGTCAGGTTTTAATTATTGCTTTAGAAAACATCTATTTTAAAAGGACAGATGATGGCGATATATTAAGTATACCAAAAGATGAATGCCAATAATTATTGATGATAGAAACTAAAAAAGAATATGATTATTATCTATAAAATATTAGAGTAGATTTTAAATTTACTCTAATATTTTTTGAGTAAATATTTGGGATAGGTATATACTTTTTTTTTATTATTTAAACCTTAAGGCTGTTATAGATAAAAACTATAATGATATAAAAAATAAATAATTCTCGAATAACAAATGATAAATTATAATAAAAATGCAGCTGCAAAAAATATTTATTGGCATTTATATTGTTTTGTAAACTGAATAAACTTAGTTGCGTCGCTGTATATATGTTTATCTTTTTTCCAGATTAGTCCTATTTCAATATCAATTGAGCTGGCAAGAGGAATTCCGACTATATCATTTTGATTATCTATGATTTCCTTGAATAAAAAAGCAGAGGCAATGTTATTTGAGACGAAATTTTTGATTGTATATAGCTGGTTAGAATAAAGGATAACGTTTGGGAGCAACCCTTGGTTTTTAAAACGATCCTTGATAATAGAATTTTGATAAGAATCAGACTTTAATAGTACAATGGGCTCATCTTTAATCATATCAATGTTTACTACGTTACAATCAACAAGTCTGTGTGATTTGCTCACACAATAATAGACACGTGTTTTAAGAATATTAAGAACATTAAATAAAGGATTATTCAGAACGTTGGTGATAGCAATTGCCATATCCAGAGTATCATCTTCTACTAATTTAATTGTTTTAAGAGAACCATACTCTTGTATTTCCAAGTTGATATCGGGATATAATGCTTTGAAACCACTAAACATGGAGGGAAACAAAAATGTACCTATCATAGGCGGCACACCAATTTTAATATTATTCTTATTATTGCCAAAATCATTCATTTGTTGAGATAACTCATCTGCTTTTTTTAGTATTTCATTTGCCTGCTTAAGAAAAAATGCACCTTCACTTGTAAGAGAAAGATGTTTATTCAAGCGATGAAAAAGATTGATACCAAATTCTGCTTCAAGTTCCCTAATGGCATTTGATATAGATGGTTGTGTAATATGGAGTTCTTCTGCAGCCCTGGAAATATTATTATACTTACACACTGTTTTAAAATATAGCAGCTGTGACAGCTTCAAAATAACACCTCAATCTGTTATAGTTTAAAGTTATAATATCATAAATTTTAAAAGTATTAAATATATAAAGTGTTATAGGAGGTTCATATGGATTATTATAAGGAAGCGCTAAGATTGCATGAAGAAAAGCAAGGTAAATTGTCTATTGTCAGTAAAGTATCCTTAGAAAACAAGGATGATTTAAGCATTGCGTATACACCGGGTGTAGCGAAACCTTGTATTGAAATCAGTAAAAACCCGGAGGATGTTTATAAATATACTTCTAAGGGCAATATGGTAGCAATTGTAACAGACGGTAGTGCTGTGCTGGGTCTTGGAAATATCGGGGCAAAAGCTTCAATACCTGTAATGGAAGGAAAAGCTGTGTTATTTAAAGCATTTGCTAATGTTGATGCAATACCGATTTGTACGGAAACTCAAGATACGGAAGAAATCATTTCCGTTGTCAAAAATATTTCTCCCTTCTTTGGAGGGATAAATCTGGAGGATATTTCTGCTCCTCGATGTTTTGATATAGAAAGACGGTTGCAGGAAGCATTAGACATTCCGGTGTTTCATGATGATCAGCATGGAACAGCAATTGTGACTTCTGCCGCGGTTATTAATGCGCTTAAGTTAGTAAAAAAGAAAATGAAAGAGGTTAAAATTGTTGTCAATGGTGCCGGAGCAGCAGGTTCTGCAATTGTAAAGATGCTAATTGTAATGGGTGCTAAGAATATACTAATTTGTGACAGGCAAGGCATCATTTCGAAAAAAAGAAAAGGCCAGCTAAGTCAGGACAAAATCAGACTGGCTGAACTTACAAATCAAGAGGCACGTACAGGCGGGCTTACTGATGCGATTCAATCAGCAGATATTTTTATCGGGGTTTCATCTCCTAAAACTGTTACTTATGAAATGATAAAAAATATGAACAAAGATGCTATCGTATTTGCAATGTCTAACCCCGAACCGGAAGTAATACCGGATATTGCTTTTGAGGCAGGTGCAAGAATAGTTGGGACAGGCCGTTCTGACTTTGCAAATCAGATCAATAATGTTTTGGCATTTCCAGGCATATTTAAAGGAGCGCTGGCATCACGAGCCAAAAAAATAACTGAGCCAATGAAAGTGGCGGCGGCGTATGCAATAGCAAAGGCAGTAAAGGAAGGACAGCTTAACGAGAATTATATCATTCCAAGTGTATTTCAAGAAGGTATAGCGGATGATGTTGCGGATGCTGTGGCAAATGCTTGGTATAAAGAGGCAGGAACAGAATAGAAACAGATTAAAAAGAGGAGGGAAATAAGTTTTATCGTATTAAGCATGACTTTATGGGAGAGCTCCGGGACTTTAGTGTCCGGAGCATTTTATACTAAAATCTAATCGAATTCCTTTTTTTCTTTACACAGGCGTATATTTTACGATACTATAATAATATTAAGATACTATAACCATTAAAAAATGGAGGATCGTATGAAAGAGCTTACAGTTTCTTTAAATGAATTTATAAACTATAATTACTCAACGAAAATTTTGACTGCTTTTATCATATTTTTATTTTTTCTGTTTTTAAGAAAAGTTTTTTCAAAATATATTATTAAAGCATTGCTTAAGCTCAGTAAAAAGACTTCTTCTGAAATAGATGACAGGCTTATTGAATCATTTAAAAAACCGCTGAATGGTATTTTTGTTGTAATAGGTCTTTTGATTGCTTTCTATATACTGCCTTTGAGTACAGAAATAAAGACAACGGTCTTTGTACTTTCCAGATCCATGATCATTATACTGATTGCCTGGGGTATCAATAATTTTTTAGATTCATCCTCTTTTCTTTTTTCTGGAATACAAAAGCGTGTAGGATTAGAATTAAATGAAGCAGTTGTACCTTTTATTTCAAAGTTGCTTAAAGCAGTTCTAATAACGCTTGCAGGCGTACTCGTTATCAGTGAATTAGGATATGATATATCCGGGTTTATTGCAGGACTGGGGTTAGGCGGGTTGGCATTTGCTTTGGCAGCACAGGATACAGCTGCAAATATTTTTGGAGGTATTATTGTTTTGCTGGACAAACCTTTTACCGTAGGAGATTGGATCGTTACACCCAGCGTAGAAGGGGTTGTTGAGGAAATCAATTTGAGAAGTACACGTGTCAGAACTTTTGCACAATCGTTGGTGGTAATGCCCAATTCCAAATTGACAAATGAACCCATAACCAACTGGAGTAAAATGGGAAAAAGAAGGGTCCGATTCAATGTTGGCGTTACATACGATACATCCAAAGAAATACTACAAAAATCTGTGGACAGGATCAAAAATATGCTGGAAGAACATCCGGATGTTCACAAAGAAACCATAGTGGTCAGATTTGACACCTTCAACAGCAGCAGTTTAGATATTCTTGTTTACTTTTTCACTAATACCATTGAGTGGCAAAAATATCTGGAAATAAAAGAAAATGTGAATTATAAAATTATGGAAATAATAGAACAGGAAGGGACTTCCTTTGCTTTTCCCAGCAGGAGTATCTATATTGAACAAACGCCGGATCCAAAACAGGAAAAAACCGAAAAGCAAGAAAATATATAAAAAGATAACATAAGAAATAATAAGGTAGAAATTATTGCAGAGACAATAGTTTCTGACCATTATTTTTCATTATTAATTATTATTTATTAATTTTTTCCAAGGGGTGAGGGGATGTATACGCTGAATCAGTTGAACGGGTTTGTAAAAAACTGCAGTAAGTGTGATTTGTACAAGGAAAGAAATCATACCGTGTTTGGACAGGGAAATGAAAATGCAGATATTATGTTTGTTGGAGAAGGGCCGGGATATTATGAGGATGTGGAAGGCGTAGCTTTTGTAGGACCTGCTGGCGGCTTATTGACGAAAGCCCTCAACCATATTGGAATCAAAAGAGAAGATGTATACATAGCAAATATTGTAAAATGCAGGCCTCCTAATAACCGTAATCCTTTAAAGGAAGAAATGGCGGCATGTATACAATATTTAAGGTATCAGTTTAAAATTATCAAACCGGAGATTATTGTATGCTTAGGAGCTATCGCATCTGTAAATATTATAGACAGCAGCTTTAAAATTTCTAAACAAAGAGGAAAATGGATTCATAAAAAAAATGTCTGGATACTTCCTACTTTCCATCCGGCTGCTGTTTTAAGAGATTCTGCAAAAGAAGAGCCTTTTTTTTCGGATTTTTTGGAGATTAAAAGAAAGCATGAGGAGTTAATTACTTCGGGAGGCAAATAATGAAAGAATTGGAGCATATCAGAAAAACCATCAATACGTATGATGAAGAGATTATAGAAACATTATCTCTGCGATTTGAAGCTGTAAAAAAAGTAGCCAAAATAAAAAAAGAAAAGAACATTTCTGTTTTTGACAAAAAAAGAGAGGATGAAATCATAAAAAGTATACAATTGAGAGAAATTGCCAATGTTTCTGAGATAATTGCCGTTTATAAAGAAATAATGAAAGAAAGCAGAAAATATCAGTCAAAAGTATTGCTTCCAAAAAAAATATTTCTTATTGGTTTTATGGGAGCAGGAAAAACTACAACAGGAAAATTACTTTCGGAAATCACAGGATTTGAATTTACTGATACGGATTTGATGATTGAAGAAATGGTTCAAATGAAAGTAACGGAAATATTTCATAAAAAAGGCGAAAGATATTTCAGAGAGTTAGAAACGAAAGTGCTGAATGGTATTGATAAAGAAGCATACCAAATCATCGCCTGCGGCGGAGGGATCGTCATTAAAGAAGAAAACAGAAAAAAGCTCAAAGAAAAAGGGAAAACTGTTTTTTTGAATGGCTCTGTTGAGATTATGATGGAAAGAATCCAAGACGACAGCCACCGTCCTTTAACAATTCCCTTTCAAAATATAAACCCTAAAAAAAAGTATGAAGCTTTTAAAGATATATTAGATAATAGAATGGAATTTTATCTGGAATCAGCAGATATTACCATCGATATAGATAATAGAAACCCGGAAGAGATCGTTGATGAAATAATAACAAAACTTTTAACAGAAAAATAAGAATTAATATAAGTTTTGTTATAATAAATTTCCAGGGTTGTATAAAAGATGAAAAGGAACAATAGGGCTGTCCTGAAATGCATTCTATACAGGCTTTAAAGCAAACCAACCTTTGTCCCTAACCTCTATTCTGTAATAGGAGTTCATCCAACTTACTGTTTATGATGGTTCGTACGGTGTCGTTCAGATTATTAGTTTCTTCTTTAGATAAATTTTGTGTTTCAATAGGATCATGAATGATAAAATCGACTTTACCGGGCAAAATACGGTTGCTTCTTTCAAAAAGTTTATATGAACCGTTTATGGTAACAGGAACAACGGGAACTCCGGATTTAACAGCTAATCTGAGACTTCCTTTTTTAAAATCAGCGATCTTATCACATTTACTTCTTGTTCCTTCCGGAAAGATTACCAGAGAATAACCGTTCTTCAGAAGCCGGATCCCTTCCTGGATTGCCATCAATGACTGACGTGTATCCCCTCTGTCTATAAACACACTTTTAATAATTGCAATCCATTTATTGAAAATAGGAATGCGATCTAAATCGGACTTGGCAACAAAACCCACCTGTTTGTCTAATGCGGCAAAAAAAATGGGAATATCAAAATAGCTTTGATGATTACTGACAAAAAGAGCCGCCCCTTCAGGAATCTTCTCTGTTCCGGAAATATTTAATGTTACTTTTGCCTTTTTTAAAAGAGCTTTTCCCCACTTGCAGGATATTTTCCTGATTTCATCGATATGTGCTTCTTTCTTTCCTTGAGATTCCAATTTTTTAATTTTAAGATATACAGGCGTTATTTTAAATAGATACCAGTAAAAATAAATGCCAAAAGAAAGGGTTTTTACCACAGCCTACACTCCTTTATTTTTGGTTAGATGATACCATAAAAAAATATAGGTTGCAAAACAATTTAAAAGAGAGTATTATTTATATTAGTTATTTAGATAATTATCTAAATAACTAATTCAAGGGAGGTGACATTTTTGAATGAAGCATTTAAGGCATTATCCGATCCTACCAGAAGAAAAATTTTGCACATGCTAAAGGAAAAGGAATTGTGTGCAGGAGAGATTTCGGAGGCTTTTGATATGAGCAAACCTTCTGTTACACATCATTTAAATATCCTCACACAATCCGGCTTGATATTAAGAGAAAAAAAAAGACAGAATGTATATTATTCATTGAACACTACTGTTTTTCAGGATGTGGTTCAATGGTTTTTCAATTTCAAAAAAAGAGGTGACAAAAATGAATGATAAATTTAAATTTCTTGTAATCGCTATATCTTTAGTTGCTTTAGCATCGGCTGTATATTTTTTTCCGGTGCTTCCGGATAAAATTCCGACCCATTGGGGAATGAGCGGTGAAATAGACCAATACAGCAGTAAATGGCTGATTTTCGTATTTGCACTTTTACCCATTGCCGTTTATGCTTTAATGGGTATTTTACCGAAGATCGACCCTAAAAAAGAATCCTATTTAAAACATCAGAAAGCTTATCAAACGACCCGAATTGCAACATCTGTTTTTCTGGCAGGTATATATATACTTACTCTTCTGGCATCATTCGGGTACGATATAAAGATGGATATGATAATCAAGTTTGGCGTAGGGGTATTGTTTATTCTTATCGGAAATGTTCTTTCTCAGGCAAGGCATAATTATTTCTTTGGAATCAAAACACCCTGGACTCTTGCAAATGAAAAAGTATGGAATAAAACCCATCGTGTCGGAGCTTACAGCTTTGTGGTCATGGGACTCGTCAACTGTATTATGGCTTTTATATCCGGAGTAATCAGCGGGTATATAATTTTTGCTTCTATTATGATAGGAGCCGGGTATCCGGTGATATATTCCTATATACAGTATAAGAAGATACAAAAAGAAAAATAGGGATTGTTTAAGATGAAAAAATCAGAATATATGATGCTTAAAAAAGAATGTTTAAGCTTACAAAATGAAGAAATGGTTTTTGGAGAAGGAAACTTAAATGCAAAAATAGTACTGGTAGGTGAAGCGCCTGGCGCAAAAGAAATCGAAGCGGGTAAACCTTTTGTGGGGCAGGCCGGAAAATATCTGGATGAATTTATTAATATTTTGGAAATAAAGAGAGAAGATATATATATTACAAATACAGTCAAGATAAGGCCTTATAAAGTCAACGAAAAAACAGGCAGAAAAT
>JAENZQ010000043.1 GCA_016841185.1 Anaerovorax odorimutans | reverse complement strand
CCTGCTCTATTCAATAAAGAAAAGAATTCACTAACGGCAGAGGGTGCAAGGCTTCTAGCCGAAAAGGAGCAGCTTACTTATTCGGTAAACGGCAATCTTGCAAAAGTAGAGGAAGTTAATTGTCTGCTTAAGTTTGTTACTAAATCCAAAATGCTTACAGCTTATAAGGATGAGTTGTTTGAAAATTATGTGGAGAAGATTATTGTTTATTCACGAGAGGAGATTGGATTTGAATTAAAGTGTGGAATTACACTGAGGGAAAGGTTGGTGAATTAGATGGGGCATACACCCTATGGATATAGAATTGAAAACGGAAAGGCTATAGTTGATGAAACAGCAGCGGAGCAAGTAAGAAAGTTATATGCAGGATACTTGGAGGGTCTTTCTTTGAAGGATGCTGCTAAAGAAGCTAAGATAAACTGTTATCATGCTACTGCAGGAAGAATGCTACAAGACAAGCACTACCTTGGCGATGAATTCTACCCTCCAATTATTGATGAGGAGACCTTCGAAAAAGCCAAAGTTGAAAAACAAAGACGAGCTGAAAAGCTCGGGAGGTTATGGGAGCCAAAGGATGAGCCAGGGATGCATTATGAAGTAAAGTTCAAAGTAAAACCTATAGAACAGAAATACGATAACCCATACAAGCAGGCAGAATATGCTTACAGTCTAATAGAAAGTGAGGTGTAACATGTGGCGGTAAGTAAAAATGTTACGGTGATTCCGGCAATTAGGCGAGTAGGAAACAATAAGAACAGTGAAAGCAAACCCAAAATACGAGTAGCTGCTTACTGCCGTGTTTCAACTGATAGTGATGAGCAGGCTTCAAGTTACGAGGTGCAGATTGCTCATTACACAGATTTTATTAAAAAGAATTCTGAGTGGGAATTTGCAGGTATCTTTGCAGATGACGGCATCACGGGTACCAATACAAAAAAGCGTGAAGAGTTTAATCGTATGATCGAAGAGTGCATGGCAGGGAATATTGATATGATCATTACAAAGTCCATCAGCCGATTTGCAAGGAACACTTTGGACTGCCTTAAATACATCCGTCAACTAAAGGATAAGAACATCGCTGTATTCTTTGAGAAAGAGAATATCAACACAATGGATTCCAAGGGTGAAATCATGCTGACCATTATGGCATCTCTTGCCCAACAGGAGAGCCAGTCCTTAAGCCAGAATGTCAAGATGGGTATCCAATATCGGTATCAGCAAGGTGAAATCCAAGTGAATCACAATCGTTTCTTGGGATATACCAAGGATGAAAACAAGCACCTGGTGATTGACCCAGAGGGTGCAGAAATTGTAAAAAGAATTTACAGAGAATACCTTGAGGGAGCAAGCCTTTTGCAAATAGCAAGAGGATTAGAGGCAGATGGTATTCTTACAGCGGCGGGCAAAGCAAAATGGAGACCAGAAACATTAAAGAAGATATTACAGAATGAAAAGTACATCGGAGATGCCCTTTTGCAAAAAACCTATACTGTAGATTTCCTTTCCAAAAAGCGGGTCAAGAATAACGGCATTGTTCCTCAGTATTATGTAGAAAACAGCCATGAGGCTATCATACCACGTGACCTTTTTATGCAGGTTCAGGAAGAGATGGTGAGAAGGGCGAACATCCGAAGCGGCAAGAGCAGTAAAAAGAGAGTATATAGCAGCAAGTATGCTTTGTCGAGCATAGTTTACTGCGGACAATGCGGCGATATTTACCGCCGGGTACACTGGAATAACCGAGGTTACAAGTCTATTGTTTGGAGATGCGTCAGCCGCTTGGAGGAAAAGGGGGCTGACTGTACAGCCCCAACCGTAAATGAGGAAACATTGCAGACAGCGGTTGTAAAGGCTATCAATGAGCTATTAGCTAACAAAGAACCATTCCTCCAGGTACTGCTAAAAAACATAGCTACTGTACTTAATGAGGAAAATGATAATGCTACCGATGATATTGATAGCAAATTGGAAGAATTGCAGAAGGAGCTTCTTAAACAAGCAAAGTCAAAGAATGACTACGATGATGTGGCAGATGAGATATACCGTCTCCGGGAGCTGAAGCAAAATACACTTGTAGAGAATGTGGAGCGTGAAGGAAAACGGCAACGAATTATTGAGATGACAGACTTCTTAAATGACCAGTCCTACGAGCTGGAGGAATATGATGAGCAACTGGTAAGGCGGCTTATTGAAAAGGTCATAATACACGATAATAGATTTGAAATAGAATTTAAATCAGGTATCGAAATACAAATTGATGAATAAATAAGCAATGCTAAATCACCCGCAGCTCTTGTGTCAGAGTTGCGGGTTTCATTGTTTATAAAACAATTAATGTGTAAATATTGTAAATTGAAACCAAATGGTTTACAATGTTCCTATTGAGGTTTGGAGGAATTATAATGAAAACTTCGGACATGATACGACAGCTTTGTGAACAAATGAACATGAGCGTTTCCGAATTAGCTAGGCGGTTAGGCCAGTCCCCACAGAACTTCGGAAAGAAGCTAAAGCGTGAGACTATTACATTAGAAGAACTTAAGGCCATAGCAAATGTGATGAATGTTAAGTTTGAGCAGACTTTCATTCTGCCCGATGGCAATGAAATAAAGACAGGAAATGAGTAAAGGAGGCGGCCTAACATGATGATTAGCCCGGAAGGATACTATGAAGAGCATCTTAAAGGAAAAAATAAAGAACAGATTTTGACCGTTATACGTGGGCTTAAGCAAGAAATAGGTCGTCTTAAAAATACAATGGAAAGCCCCGACTATGGCGTAAAATCTATTATGCATCCGAGTGAAGATACACGCCTTCACTGGTCTCGTGAATATTTGGAAAGAGCCAAGCAAGCTTTTGCTGAAGCTGGTGGAACTTATACCTTATCAAAGTCAGAAGAAAAGGTTGCTGACTTTGATGCAAATATGGATGCCATCTGCAAGATTACCTTTAGCATTGGCGGTTTCTTTGGTGGTTACCGTAATTATGTTGTAGAACTATCAGATGGATTGAAAGCCTATACAAAATTATGGGAAGATGAAGAACCACTCTCATTGGTGGATGATGATAACAAGGAGCCATTTACAAAGGATACTTTTATAGCCGCACTTAAGGAGCTTCACATCGGTGAATGGCGCAGAAGATACTCAACTAAGCGCTTCGGATACACAGTGTGTGATGGTACGCAGTGGGAGTTGAAATTTGAATATAATAATGGACATAAACCGGTAATGTTTGATGGTGATAACTCATACCCGTATAACTTCGATAAGTTCCAGATGTTATTTGGCATTGATGAAACTGAGGAGGACGAGGATGAATAGATTTGATATTTTAGTAAAATACATTCCCATGATCCAGGCAGATAGTATTGGCAAATGGGTTGTTGATAAAGAAAACGATGGAACACCGGAACATCCGATACAGATGCCTTTTGTAGATTATTCCGAAATGGTACATAACTTTATCGATGATGTTTATGCCTTTGAAGAAAGCAATAAAGATATGGAGCTTACCCGTTATGGAGATATTCTAAATGATAACGGACTTGAATGGGATTCAGAATCTATGGAAAATGCTGATGTTTCAAACTTGAACGCACAGTGTGTTCTTGCACTGATTATGGGTGCAGTAAGAGCTGAGCGTTTTTGCGATGGTGCGTTATTAGATTTCTTCAAGAGTGGCTGCATATTGAAGTGGCTTGAAAGATTAAACAGTATTGAGTAAAGGAGGTTTGACTTTGGATATTAACAAAATGAAAGCTCTACCGTATGATGAGCTGCGTGCTTTATATAAGAAATTCCTACATAGCCAGAACATTTCGACAGCAACAATCAATACTGCTTATGTGGACACCTTCTACCTTTGGAGGAAAGGAAACAAAGATCTGTTCTGGAATGCGGTGAACGCTACTGATTTTGAGACTGAAGCAAAGGGTGCATTGATACAAGCTCTTTCTGAGAACTCGACCGGTAATGTCAATTCACTTGTTAGTGGTTACTTGTCTCATCTTAGAAGATTCCGCTTGTTTCTGTCATCGGATGAAACCATTGCTCCGGTTGAATATAAACAAAAAACCACAGTAAAAGTAAACCCAACACTTATGAGCCGAGAAATAATAATTAACAAAATGTATGTTGGAGCATATTTGTCAGAGGGCGATAATATAGGTCATGAAATCATAAATCTCTATAAGGCAGATGATGGAAAAAACTATATTTATCTAAATTCACAAGGGACAATAGAATTATCTCATGGAAAAAATAGCATAACTGTTCTGTTGGTACGAAAATTTGCCTCGAAAACATATAAAGTACTGGCCAAGGCGGAGGGTGTTACGATTCTTGATTTTGCAGACAGCAAACTTCCACGAGAAGAAAGATATAAAGGTCAAGTTGCATTAGGACTGACCTATGGCGGAATAAGTCTTGTAGATTTATTTAATGAAAACTTGTATCACGGAAGTCTTCAGGAAGAAAAGAATGCTTATACTACCTTTGTTGCAGATAAGGTCATCAAGCCCAAAAATCAGATGTATATTACAGATGATGCATCTGTAAGTGGTGACAACACTTATTTCATCAGGACTAATAAAGGATTTGGCAAACAAACATTAAGGGAATTCTACAACGAAAATGAAAAGCCGGATTCTTTCGCTGATTTGAATCAGATAATTGAGAACAGTGAGTTGTGGGAAGATGCAAATACGACACAAGCAATTTCTGAATTGCCGGAACTTCAAAAAGATCCGTATTTCAATTTCCTAAAAATAATCAGGCAGGAAGACAATGAACTCGCTTTTTCAAATATGTTTGCTTACTTTTTTGATATAAACAGAGAAGCTTTTTCTCGTTTTGCAAGAGAGGTTCTACATATAGAGGTACAAACAGATTTTACTATAGAGAGAGAAAAGAGAAACATTGACCTACTTATTTCTGACAAAAATAATGCCGTTGTAATAGAAAATAAAATCAAATCGAGCATCAACGGTATTGATGACCGACATGACATCTACAGTGACCAAGTACAGTCACAGCTAAAAAAATATTATCAATTTGTTACATCTGATGATGAATATCGTAAGAAAATTCCGAGCTGCTTTATTTTTTCACCAAATTACAATCGCATTGACCTAAGTAAGTTTTCGTGCGGTGAAAAATACACTATCGTTTATTACAGAGAAATATATAATTTTTTTGTTGAGAATAGAAACCTGTTTGATGAGGTGCCTTACTTTGATGATTTTATTAATGCAATGTATAAGCACACAAAGGACTACGATAATGATCTAGAGGAAGAAATGCAAAGAAGATTTCAAAATACTATTTGCAAGGCAAAAAAGGGTTCAGGAGGCCAATGATTATGAAGATACGTTATTTCCAAAGATACCATGAGAAAGAGAATGTTGTAACAGCAAATGATTAGACCGTCAATTGAGGGGCACGCCCTTGGTTTGGCGGTTATCTTTTTTAGTTATATATTGACTGTTTCGAGAATGTTGTATACAATGTTGTTATAAATGTTGTTATAATGTTTTATGAGAGGGTGATTATTATGGATGTAAATGAGTTGCTGGAAATTGCAATAAAAGAAACGAATAATTTATTGGATGGAGAGGTTTTTCTTGTAAAAGAGTTGTTTAAAGGTTATGAATGGAATCGGATTGCTGTTAAGGATAGACTTTTACTAGGAACACTATTTTTGAATCATGTTCACAAAAAAGAATCTGGTCTGATGGCGATTGAAAAAACTTCTTCTCATCAGCAAAAGTATAAAAAGACTACCAAACAATAATCAAGGAATAGAAACTAAGAAAACTTATGAGTGAGGTGTTGCTTACATCATAGAAAGTATAATTAAATGAGAAAGGATGACTGCTTTGAATGTAATTGTTTCAAAATTTAAAGAAGTACTGTTCTCGGTCCTCCCGATTACAGTGATGGTATTAATACTTAATTTTACTATATCACCAATGGAAACCCCTTTAATTATTAGATTTTTAATTGGTTCTTTGTTTGTGGTATTGGGTTTGACTATTTTTTTACTTGGAATTGATATTGGGATCACTCCACTTGGAGATCTGACAGGATCATCACTTGCGAAATCAAATAAGTTGTGGATAGTGCTGATAGGCGGACTAATACTTGGTTTCTTTATATCAATTGCAGAGCCAGGGCTAATGGTTCTTGCGAATCAAGTTGATTTAGTTACTTCAGGACAAATACCAGGCATAAGCATACTTGTTATTGTGTCTATTGGTTTAGCGATTTTACTGGCATTAGGTTTTTTAAGAGTTTTCTACAATGTTCCCCTATATAAAATACTAATCATTTTATACCTAATTATATTCGGGTTATCAATATTCACTTCCAGAGAATTTTTAGCAATTTCCTTTGATGCTTCAGGCTCAACAACAGGGATACTAGCAGTGCCATTTATTTTATCCCTTTCTGTTGGTATTTCAAAGCTGAAAAAAAATAGTAAAGCATCTGAAAAGGATAGCTTTGGATTGGTTGCTATTGCATCAACGGGTGCTATTATATCAGTTATGATTTTAGATATATTTACGAAAACGGATAAGTTTTCTGCTGCACTTGATTCGAGTATTTCTGGCTCGGATTCTATAATCAGCCCATTTATTAGAATGATTCCAGATAATTTGAAAGATAGTTTTATGGCTATCCTACCTTTGTTAGTAATACTGTTGGTTCTGCAAAAAGTTACTTTTAAATTATTGAAAAGAGACTTGCGTAAACTACTAACAGGTTTTGGGTTTTCGTTTGTAGGACTGTTCATATTTTTCTTAGGAGTCAATGCTGGTTTTATGGATGTAGGAACGAGTATAGGTAATAATTTAGTTTTATTAGATAATAAGGCGTACATTATTATTATTGGTTTTATATTGGGAGTGGTAACTATTCTAGCAGAACCAGCTGTTTACGTTTTGACACATCAGATTGAAGATATAACGAGTGGCTATGTAAAGAGAAAAGTAGTACTGGTTCCATTGGCAATTGGAGTTGGTTTAGCAGTAGCACTATCGGTTATTCGAGTTTTGGTGGTAGATATACAGTTATGGCATTACTTATTGCCCGGATATATTGTCTGTATATTGCTGATGTTTTTTACACCTAAACTTTTTGTAGGGATAGCTTTTGATGCGGGTGGTGTAGCAACAGGGCCTATGACAGCAACTTTTATTTTAGCCTTTATTCAAGGGGCTGCACATGCTTTTGAAGGGGCAGATTTGATGGTTGATGGTTTTGGTATGATAGCGATGGTTGCCATGACACCAATTATAACCTTAGAAGCTTTAGGTTTGGTATTTGCTTTAAAGTCAAAAACTAAAGGAGTTGAAAAAAAAGGATGATTAATTATGATAGTATACCTATTTTTGAATTGATTTATGTAATTGTAAACTATGGAGCGGGTAGCAGGGTTTTGCATAAGGCTAAAGAATATGGAATTTCTGGGGGAACAGTTTTCCTGGGAAGAGGAACTGTTAATAATTCATTATTAAAGTTCTTTTCCTTATATGATGAAAAGAAGGAAATAGTTTTAATGGGAACAGACAAACATACTGCAGATCATGCTTTAGTTGAACTAAACAAAGATTTTCAGTTTGAAAAACCAAATCATGGAATTGTATTTACTACCAGTATGTGTGAAATAATTGGATCAAGGTGTTGTATATGCGAAGAAAATGAAGAAGAAAGAGGTGTAAATGAACCTATGTATCAGATTATTATAACTATTGTGAATAGAGGAAAGGCTGAGGACGTAATTGAAGCAGCAAAAGCTGCTGGATCAAAGGGTGGAACAATAATCAATGCAAGAGGATCAGGGGTAAATGAAACGAGCAAATTATTCAACATGGACATAGAACCTGAAAAAGAAATGGTTATGATTCTTTCTAAGGAAGATATAACAGAAAACATTGTATCCTCAATACGTGAAAGGTTGGAAATTGATAAGCCAGGTAACGGCATTATTTTTATTCAAAATGTTAATAAGACATATGGGATTTACGAATAAAACTTATTTGTTACTGATAAGTTTGATGGTATAGATACTATATGGGGGTAGGGAACTAAGTTATAGTCATTGATATGTTCCCTCCTACCGATAGTGCCAAAAATGCAGTGGATATGTTTCCGACAACCGACAAATCGAAAGACATTCATTCTATCCTCTCAAGCCACGTGGAGTGCGTAATAGGAATGCAAAGGAAAGATACGTAGAAATCCTGAGTTTTCAGCACTTTGCGCAATATACTACTTTCACGACAGATGGCGATGATTTCAGGAATAAGGTATTGAAAAATAAAATTGATGTTTCTGTTGTATTGGACATGGAGTGTGTAGACGTGTTTACGCAGTGCTTTAATTAGAGAGTTCAGACATGTCTATATTACGGAGTATAATTCAATTGGATAAATTCAGAGTTGTGTGAAATAGCATCGGATAGTCACGGGAAGGAAAAAATATATAAAAATCCCATAAACATTTCAATATCTGCGATGCTCATATGATACCTAAAGTTTGGGTTATTAAAATATTGCAATAAACACGAAGGAGAACATAGGTTTTAGGCTTATGCTCTCTTCTGTTTTTATAGATAGAAAATAATTCCTTAAAATCTTGAAAAGGGGTAGACTTTGTAATATAATCATATAGACAACATTGTTAATATTACTGTTTTGAGAGGAGGGTGCGAATGGTAAATGCAAATGATCTTTTAGCTATTGCCATAAAAGAAACTAATAACTTATATGAAGGTGAGACTTTCCTTGTGAGAGAGTTATTTAAAGGTTATGAATGGAATCGCATTTCTCGAAGTGATCGCCTCTTACTTGGGACATTGTTTATAAACTATGTAAATACATCAAATGGGAACATTAAGGCAACCCACAAGACTTCTTCAGGACAACAGAGATATTTAAAACTCAAGTAGGTATTAAGAAATTGAGCTTGTGGTACGAATTACAGTATGGGGGGGATAAATATGAATTCTAAAATAACTGTTAGTGGAAATATCATTGGTGAACTGTCGGAAAAAATACCGTCTAATATAATTGCTCTTAATGAATTACTAAAAAATTCATATGATGCAGGAGCCTCTAAAGTTACTATCATTTTAGATTCATCTAAAAAAACACTGATGATAATTGATGATGGTTCTGGCATGGATAAAAATGATATCGACACTCTTTTTCATATTTCCAATAGCACCAAAAAGTATGGACAAATTAATGAGTATGGACGGTATACTCAAGGGTCTAAAGGATTAGGTTTTTTATCTGTTTTTAAGTTTGGCAGATATGTAGAATGGAAAACCAAGAAAGAGACCGGACTTACTTTTAAAGTAGACTATAATTCTCTTATCGGATCTAATGATATTTCTCAGTATGAGATTGAAGTAGTCGAAGATAATACAATTGCTGAAGGTACATCTATAACTATTTTGTTAGATGAATATAACGCAAATTCACTAGAAAGTTATTTCTCTATTGAAAAAAATTACAAAAAAGTTCTCAATGCATTTGATGATGCGAAGTTTATCGTAGATTTGCAAATTAATGGAATGAAATATTCAAGCCGTAAGACCCTTCCACTGACTAGTAATGCTAAAGAGCACCAACTATATTATGTAAAGTATAATAATGAGGAGCAAAAAATTAAGCTCTTATATAATGGCTACGAGATAATGTCGGAGGATTATCTGTTTACCTCTAAAGAATATAAATTAGAAATAGAACTAATTATTTTTCAGTTTCCTCCATATGGAAAAGGGAAAGTAGATCAACTTTTTCTTAATCCACAAGATGATTTAACGCCGTTGATTTATGTTAATGCTAATTTATTTAATAATTATGATCTGTTTGATCCAAATGTTATGAAAAATATTAAAACCACTCAGGTACTAAATCAGATGATTGGTTTTGTAAGAATAATTAGCGATGATTCCAAGATAAACTTCAACTCAGATAGAACGCAGTTTTTACAGAATGAATTAACTGATTCTATCAGAAAATTTTTATCAGATATGAACAAGCGAATCCAGGTGATCGGCTCACAAAATAAAAAATATCTCATGGATTTTGATATTTTAACTGTATCGGCATTACCCTCCGAGTGCAATGATATTGTTGGTGGTGATAAGTTCAGAAAGTATGTTAAAAGTGATTTTTCTTTTAGATCAGAAGTTGCTATAAAACGCAAAGGCGATAAAGTGAGTTACTCATTATTTGGAAAGGAAAAGATATTATACATAAATGCTAAAGCTAATGCTTCTTCAAATGGATCAAGCGGTGTAATTGGTAGAGGTAAAAATCCACCCCAAAATGACAATCCTCCCTCCCATAACCCTCAAGGAGATAATTCACCTATTCCTGCAGTTATTAATTTTAATTGTGACCATGTGAAGCTTTCTGTTCCTACAGGTCAGGTGGATTTAAAAAAATATATAGCTTCTGTTTACGATAGTAATGGAACTATAGTAGATAAGAACTTATTAGCTATTAAAAACGATGGGATTCTAGTTGACGGAGGCATATTATCAAGTGTTATGGAACCATGCGAAAAATATATTGCATACAGCTACACGGACCCCAGAACTGGGTCAGTAGTGAAAACTCTGCATGTTATATTTTATCGTCCAGAAGCAGAGATAGTTGGTAAAAGCAAAGAGGGGCTACTTATTTCACTGCCTGCACAAAAAAGTTACACTATCAACTATAATAACTATGTTGACAAGCTTATTAGGCAAATCAACAGTTTAAATCAGAAAGATTATTTAGAGTTGATTTCTTGTTCGCTAAGGGCAATATTTGACTTAAGTATTGATTCAATAAATAAGTCGGGTAAATTCAATACTCTTTTTAATGGAGTGTATTCATTTGAAGATCGAGTTGTAAAGGTTGTTGATTACATAAGAAGTAATAAAGCATTTAAAGAAGCGATATCCAAATCTGCTAAGATTGATTTTCACAGCCTTGGGAATATGTTGGATTCTCAACGTTTCCGTTCAGGGATATCTATGGCACACTTAGGAGCGCATAAATCTGGGACTTATATAAGTGAAAGCGATATTATTCAACTTGGAAAGCTTTTAGGAATCTTTGTCGTGGTCGTCAACGAAATGCTACAAAATAATAGTATTAATTGATTTTAATCGCAATGGAAAAGGGGGGTTGGATATTATGTTAAACAATATTGCTTTTAAAGACTATAAAAAAAGCGATGATATACACGGAACGGTATTGTATCCAGCGGTTATGGTTGCACCAGTACAAAAAAGCGTACTGAATGATATAATACTTAAAAATGATATTTCATCAATTTTTGATCCTTTTCATGGGTCTGGAACGGCTCTTTATGAAGCGATGGAAATATCTACAAATTTACATCTAGTAGGGTGTGATATTAATCCTCTGGCTAATTTAATAACAAGAGTAAAGCTTCAAGGAGTCAATTCTCATGTGTTTAAGGATATAGAGAAAATTAAAAGTTATCTTTCAGACCCTAAACAGATATATCCATTTTCTTTTCCTAATATGGAAAAATGGTTTCGCAAAGATATTTTTGAATCATTAAAAATTGTACGTTCTGCAATTATGAATATTAAGGATGAGCAAAATAGATTATTCTTTTGGTATATGCTATGTGATATTATTCGAAAACATAGTAATACAAGAAGTTCAACCTATAAATTACATATTAAAGAGATAAATGCGATTTCTAGAATCGAAAATAAGGTTGTAGCTAATTTTATTTCTACAATCGAGAAGAACGTAGATAAATTTATGCATGAGTCAAAAAATTTTGTTCTTTACAAGTGTGATGTGCTTAAAAAAATAAAAGCTTTTGATAGTAGAGTTTTTGATGTATCTATTACATCTCCACCTTATGGAGATAATGCAACCACCGTTCCTTATGGTCAGTTTTCTATGCTTGCACTTTATACAATATCTCAAAATGATTTGGAATTAGAGGGATGGGAGCTGGATAATTACTCTGTAATCGATTCAAATAGTCTAGGAGGTAGAAACAGTGAAGATACCTTAAACACATATGAGAAAAACCTTATTAAACCGTATTTAGATAGGATTTCGATATCAAAGCATAAAAAAGTGATTCGCTTCTTTTATGATTATTTTCAGTTTCTTAAAGAACTCTGCAGAGTTACAGATAAATATATTGTTTTAACTCTTGGAAATCGAACAGTAGATAGAGTACAAATTAACTTAACAGATATAACTAAGGCCTTTTTAGAGAGTCAAAATTTTTCTAATATTAAACAGGCTCAGAGAGATATTCCTGTAAAGAGAACGCCAAAAGTTACTTCGATTGTTCATCAAAAACCGGTTAGTTCGATGAACTGCGAATACATTATAGTTCATAAAAGAGATATTTAGTTTATTGGCTAATTAATGAAATTAGGAGTTTGCCTGCTATAATCAATACTTAATAATTAAGAGAGCATAGATTTTACGATTATGTTCTCTTTTCATATATATAAACCAAGTAAAAAAGCCGTTTGCTTTATTTCCACACTAAAGCAAACGGCTTTTTACGTAAAAGGAGGAAATTCATGTGTCAAAAGTAATTGCCCTGGCAAACCAAAAGGGTGGCACCGGCAAAACAACGACGGCGGTCAATTTAGGTATTGGGCTTGCGGTACAGGGTAAAAAGGTGCTGCTGGTGGATGCGGATGCACAGGGGAACTTGACCGATTCATTAGGCTATCAGGAGCCGGACAATCTGCCCATTTCATTGGCTACCATCCTGACCAAGGCCATGATGGAGGAATCATATGGGATTGATGAAGGAATTCTTCATCATGCAGAAGGAGTTGACTTGATGCCGGGCAACATTGAACTGTCCGCCATTGAGGTATCACTGGTAAATACCATGAGTCGGGAAACGGTACTGCGCAGCTATATCAATACCGTCAAAGACAGGTACGATTATGTGCTAATCGACTGTATGCCGAGTTTAGGGATGATGACCATCAATGCCCTTGCCGCTGCAGACAGCGTGATTATTCCCGTTCAGGCCCATTATCTGCCCGCCAAAGGAATGACACAGCTTTTACAGACCATTGCCAGAGTAAAAAGGCAAATCAATCCCAAGCTTACCATTGACGGTGTGCTGCTAACAATGGTGGATAACCGCACTAATTTTGCAAAGGATATTTCCTTTATACTGCGGCGGGACTACGGCGACAAGCTGAGAGTTTTTCAAACGGAAATTCCCCTGTCTATTCGGGCGGCGGAAACAAGTGCCCAGGGAAAAAGCATTTATGCATTTGACCCGCATGGAATAGCTGCTAAAGCCTATCAAGCTTTTACAAAGGAGGTGCAGAACATTGGCGAAAAACGACGTGCGAAACAGCATAAAACTGACATCAGGGAGTAAAATGGGGTCAGGCTTGACAAATTGACAAATTCAACATAAAATGGATAAAAAAAGGTGTCGGGTGATAAAATGCCAAGAAAACCGAGGGTGTATTATGAGGGTGCACTGTATCACGTCATGGTAAGAGGCAACAACGGAGAAAAAGTATTTGAGTCGGAAAAAGAAAAACAGGAATACACAAACATTATCAAAGGATACAAGGATAGGTACCATTTTAAAATCTATGCATACTGCATAATGGATAACCATGCCCATCTATTAATTGAAGTCGGAAAGATACCTTTATCGAAAATCATGCAGGGGATACAGC
Organism: Anaerovorax odorimutans; assembly: GCA_016841185.1. Classification (GTDB taxonomy): domain Bacteria; phylum Bacillota; class Clostridia; order Peptostreptococcales; family JAAYPU01; genus JAENZQ01. Next base: position 7,372 of record JAENZQ010000043.1, on the reverse strand, counting down.
AGGTGTTTACCCAGAGATATAATAAAAGGCATAGTCGAACAGGGCATATATTTCAGCAAAGATATAAAAGTATACTTTGCCAAAAGGATGCATATCTGTTGTCTTTGATAAAATATATACATCTTAATCCGGTAAAAGCAAAAATGACAAAGACACCAAACTATAAATGGAGCAGCCATAATGAATACATAAAATATGAACATAACATAGCAGATATAGAATTCATCCTGTCCATGTTTGGTACAATAAAGAAAGAAGCTATAAAAGAATATAAAAAATACATGGAAATAGAGGAAAAACTAAAAGAAGAAGACTATAAAGTAAACGATGAAGAAATAGAGGAAATTATAGATGGGATAGGAAAGGATGAAATAAAAAAGGTGACCTTGGAGGAAGTTATTACAGAGACCCTTGCTTATTTTCAAATAGAACGAAAAGAATTAGAAAGTGGAAAACGAACGAAAAATTTAAGTGATGCCCGAAAGGCTATTGTGTTATTGTCAAAAGAATTGACCGGCGCAAGTAATAAATCCATCAGTACGGCACTCAGGATAAGTGAATCAGGTGTTTCTAAGATTCTCAGTAGAGAGAAGAATGAACGTGAGATTCGTGAGGTAAGAGAAAAAATAAGTTTGTCAATTTGTCAAGCCTGACCCCAAACCCAAAAATTGGGTATCATCAAGTGAGCCAATTACTTGTGACAAAAATGGATGCAAAAATTAAAGTGTAGTCAGTTAGTAATAAGTTCACCTTATTATAACGAAAAGGGTTATCTCTGATAAATGAGAGAACCTTTTTCGATGTATTAAAATTATTTAAAATTATGATGGTCAGCTTTGAATACAATACATCATCACCTAACGCACTTTCCCAACACTAAAAGAGTAATTAGATTCGAGGAAAAATATGAATAAAAAAAGAGTAGTAACTGTAATATTAATAATAGTAATGTTACTTTTAGCCTACGAGTATGAAGACATTCAGAATACTAAAGAAAATTATTACAGATTTGCTTTTGTAGAAGCAACAGCTATTTATTTTAATATTAGTAAGATTTTATTAATAGATACTCAGGAAGAATTGGATAATTTAAAAGATAGTGTAAAAGAAAGCGAAAATAAAATTGGTTTATTAGAGACAAATTTTCTAACAGCTGAAGGTGAAAAAATAATTGATAATTATTTAAGGCATACCTACCAGGCAATTGATTTAAAACAAAAAAAGTTTGATGAATCTAAAATATCAGATAATGATGGGATTTATGAAGTATTAGATAAAATTACCATTCAGTATCGAGAATTCGCAAGAAATGTCGATGAGAAAGAAGTTGAGCTAACATTTTGAAGAGTTTTAAACCTGTAGTCAGGGGCAGAGCAAAATAAGTACAATATGGAATATGGAACAGTTTTGGGTAAAATAGGGTAAGGCTTGGCAAATTGACAAATTCAACATAAAATGGATAAAAAAGGTATCGGGTGATAAAATGCCAAGAAAACCGAGGGTGTATTATGATGGTGCACTGTATCACGTCATGGTAAGAGGCAACAACGGAGAAAAAGTATTTGAGTCGGAAAAAGAAAAACAGGAATACACAAACATTATCAAAGGATACAAGGATAGGTACCATTTTAAAATCTATGCATACTGCATAATGGATAACCATGCCCATCTATTAATTGAAGTCGGAAAGATACCTTTATCGAAAATCATGCAGGGGATACAGCAGGTGTTTACCCAGAGATATAATAAAAGGCATAGTCGAACAGGGCATATATTTCAGCAAAGATATAAAAGTATACTGACGGTGAGTGGTGGAATGTATTTAAATTAGATCAATTATCGGTATTATAAATCTAGCTGTAGCTATTTATGATTTTAGTTTAACGCTGTTAACTCTTAAGCTTGTCGTGACACAGTTGGAGGTACGGAATGAGAAAAATATTGGTTGTTGAAGATGAAGATATTTTACGCGAAGTGATAATGGACTATCTGATTGAGGATGGATATCAGGTATTAGAGGCGGCAGATGGTGAAAAAGCTTTAGAGCTGTTTCAATCAAATTTTGTTGATTTAGTTATCTTAGACATTGTTCTGCCAAAGGTTGACGGTTGGTCAGTATGCCGAAGAATAAGAAAAAGCTCCGGTATTCCCATAATCATGTTAACCGCTCGATCAGATGAGGATGATTCTCTTCTGGGATATGAGCTAGGTGCTGATGATTATCTGATCAAACCATACAGCCCCCGTGTTCTAATGGCAAAAGTGAAACGCTTTCTCGAAAAAAACTCAGGGACTAATGATGGAATGCTGATATCATCTGGCGGTATTGTCATAAATATGAGATCAAGACTTGTTTCTGTAGATGGCATTACAATTAATCTGACATATACAGAATTTGAAATACTCTCTTACTTAATGCAAAATAAAGGGTTTGTAATTTCCAGAGAGCAGCTTATTGCTAAAATATGGGGTTATGATTTTTATGGTGATGAAAAGACAGTAAACAGCCATATTAGAAACCTGCGTGCTAAGTTGGGTAGTAAAGGCAACTGCATTGTTACGGTTATCCGTTCGGGATATAAATTCGAAGAGGAACAGCTATGAAGAAAAGTATTGTTTTTAAATGGTTTATATTGACATCGCTAATATTCTCCATGATGCTTTTAGTCATTGGGATCGCACAAAATTACTTTTTTGAGAAGTATTACATTAATGAGAAAGCAGATACTCTCAAAACGTATATGATCAAGTATTCTGATTTGGCAGCGAAAAAAGGATCGGAAGCCGCATCGGTCGAACTCTTTAAGAATAACCATATCTGGATAACAAAACTGGATGAATACGGACGTATCAGCGATGTAGAAAGTTACTATATTGAAGTGAAATTAAAGAATTCACAGGATATTTTGAGAATTCCGATGTACTCCTTTGAAGGAGAATATTCTTCCGATGTACTCTTGTTATTAAAGGTCGGTGATGAGGTGATTATTGATACCGTTAATATATCAGATGAAAGCATACCTTATCTGATACAGACTGATTTGAGTGGAGTCGTAAATTTAAACATTGCAAACAGACTACATGGCTCCCATGCCGATCAAGCATACAGTCACCTTGTAACCGGTCTGTACAGGGGAACGATAACGAAAACCGTATTTCCCGAAAGAACTGAGTATATACCGTTTCCTTACCAGGAACGTTATTTTTTGGAGCAGGTAAAAGAGTTTCAGATCGGTCTGCTCGCTGATGATGCCAAACCCCTTCAGCATACAGAAGAGTTTAGTGCAACAGAAAATTTTACAGAATATAAAATAATTATTAAACCGGTTGTTGAAAACGGGGGAACGGGATATATTTTCGCCATGACCTCTCTTCAGCCGGTAGATGAAGCAATAGAGGCAATACGGCAATTCTATCCTTACTTTTTTGGATTTACCTTGCTGTGTGTTATATTTTTAGCTTTTATTTTTTCTAAGTGGCTGGCGAAACCGCTGATATCCATCAACAAGATCACAGGAAAAATTGCAAACATGGATTTTACCCAAAAGTTGCCCGTGCGTTCCGAGGATGAAATCGGTCAGTTATCCAGAAATATTAATTACCTGTCGAACAAGATAGAAGCGTATATTAAGCAGTTGAAACAGGATCTTGATAAAGAGAAGCAGCTGGAAAATACACGGAAGGAATTCATTGCCGGGGTGTCACATGAGCTGAAAACGCCTCTTGCTGTTATGAAAAGTTGTCTATCTATTTTAAAAGACGGAATTGCAGCCGAAAAAAGGGACCATTACTTTCGTGCGATAGAAGACGAAATACAGCGGACAGACTTGCTTGTTGTTAATATGCTGGATCTGGCTAAGTTCGAATCCGGTACCTATAAGCCTGAAATGGCTCCTTTCGAAATAGATAAAGCGATTACCGAAGTATGCAGGTCGCTGGCTGGAGAAATACAGGAAAAAAATCTCTCCCTTACATTAAGGCTTTGTTCTCAAACTGTGGTAGGGCATAAAGGACTGATCAACCGCGTTATAACTAATTTTCTCAGTAATGCAATCCAACATACGGAGAAAGGACATGCGATTGTAATTGTCGTAAAAATCAATGGACAAACAGCAGAAATCAGCGTAGAAAATCAGGGAAATCCGATATCGGAGGAAGACCAGAAAATGATATGGGAGCAATTCTACCGTGTCGAGGCACGGACATCCAAAGCAGGTACGGGTCTCGGGCTTTCCATATCTAAGGAAATACTGGAGCTACATCATTCGGCTTACGGTGTGGAAAATACAAAAGATGGCGTCCGCTTTTTCTTTTCACTTCCGGTTCAACCATAAGCAATAAATAATTGAATATCTATCAGCAAAACAGCTATGAAGGAAACTTCATGGCGTTTTTTTGTTAAAAAGCTAAAATAATATCCGGACTTTATCTCATCTGCACCTGTTCTGCATTTTGCTGCTGTAATATTTATGTATCAAATAAAGAAAAGAGGTTTTTAAATGAAAAAATTGATGATGTGTTTCCTCGTAGGTATCCTTCTGGTTGGTATGGTTGCCTGCGGGAATAAAACTGCGGAGAAAGATGTTACAGCTCAGTTTAAGAACAGCGTGTTTATGGGAGATTCCATTACCGAGGGTTTTGCCTTCAACGAAATACTGCCGAGAGAGTCTGTAATAGCTGGAGCCGGCACTACAGCTGGTTTTATTTATGAGGATCTTGGCACGTTGGTTGAAAAGAAACCAGATAATGTCTTTATTATGTTGGGATCAATCGATATCCTTATGCCTGTGGATGATCCTAAAGAATTATTCAGAAATGATTTAACGAAATTAATTAACAAGATAAAAGAAGATTTGCCTGACTGTAAAGTATATCTTCAATCTATAATACCTGTGACGCAGGATGCATTAAAAGAAGATCCACGCTATGAAGGGCTGGAGGAATATAACGAGATTGTAAAAGAGGTGGCGGACAAGTTGTCAGTCAACTACGTAGACATAAGGGAATTGGTACAGGAAAGCCCGGATTTATATGCTGAAGATGGCATTCATTTCAAAAAAGAATTTTATCAGCTGTGGCTTAAGAAGCTCTCTGAATCATTATAGCGGAGGGACATATGGTATTCAGCAGCCTGTTTTTTACATTTGCTTTTTTACCGGTCACATTAATTTTATACTATTCTTTAGGAAAGCATTTGAGAAATATTGTACTACTTGCAGCAAGCCTGTTTTTCTATGCATGGGGAGAACCTGTCTATGTAATATTAATGTGTATCTCCATAATGATTAATTATTACATAGGTTCTTTTTTAGACAAAAATAATACCGGAAGACGAAAGCGGAAGCTTTTGTTAATAACAAGTCTGGTGTTTAATTTAGGCTGTCTCGCATATTTTAAATACTTCGGCATGTTAATAAGCACAATAGCATTCGTCAGCAGCTGGAATCTGAATGCAGCAGCGCCGGCACTTCCTATAGGGATATCGTTTTATACCTTTCAGGCTCTATCCTACGTGATTGATGTATACAGGGGTAAAATAAAATCACAAAAAAGCCCTATTCTATTTGCACTTTATATTTCGATGTTCCCGCAGCTGGTGGCCGGGCCGATTGTAAACTATGCAGACATTGAATCACAGTTAGCTGACAGACGCATGACCCTCCGAAAATTTAGTGCGGGACTTCGTCGCTTTCTGTGCGGTCTGTCCAAAAAGGTGCTTCTCGCCAATAATATAGGCCTGCTATGGTCTGAAGTAAAAGCCATGCCCGGTACAGAAATTTCTGTACTCATGGCATGGGGCGGGATCATTGCTTTTACCTTGCAGATTTATTTCGATTTTAGCGGGTACTCAGATATGGCCATCGGATTGGGAAAAATGTTTGGCTTTCATTTCAAAGAAAACTTCAAGTATCCATATATTTCGCAAAGTATCTCGGAATTTTGGAGGAGGTGGCATATCTCCCTTGGATCGTGGTTTAAGGAATATGTCTATATTCCTCTCGGCGGGAACCGCGAGGGCAAATGGAAACTGATACGAAACTTACTCATCGTATGGTTTCTTACGGGACTCTGGCATGGTGCAAGCTGGAATTTCGTTTTATGGGGGCTTTATTTTGGCGCTTTAATATTAATAGAAAGATTGTTTTTACACAAGCGGATGAAGCAATGGCCTAAAGCTGTCCGTCTCATATACTCGCTACTGTTTGTTGTGATAGGTTGGGTGTTTTTTGAATTTACCAACCTGACAGATGCGTTGAGTTATCTTGGGATCATGTTTGGAGCGGGAGGCAACGTACTTATTGATACCCAAACAATCGATAAGCTTGAAACGTATGCAGTCCTATATCTTGTTTGTATCATAGCTGCCACACCTTTGCCAAAGAAACTGGTATTATCATTTAAAATGATTCATTGCTATATTTACAAATTAGCAGTAAGCGTGTATTATTGTGCACTTATGTTTTTTTCAGCGGCGTATATGGTTGGTTCTACCTACAACTCATTTATATATTTTCGATTTTAATCTGGAGGATTGATATGTATATAAAGAACAAAAAAAGTCTTGCTGTTATTTGCAATATCGTTTGTGTTATTCCGCTTTTATTCATATTGGCTATGCTTATATTGCACCTGACCTTACCTGAAAAAACCTTTTCGAAAGAGGAACGTCGTTATTTAGCACAATGGCCTGTCTTCCATACTGAAGGGATAATTGATGGTAGCTATGTGACAAAAGTTGAAACATATTTTTCAGATCAGTTTCCTTTCCGGAATTTTTGGGTTCAAATTCAGGAGGGATCCAATCAAATTCTATTGAAAAGATAACTTATATAACTTAATGACCGTCGAATAAAAACGGTCAATACCGGCCACCACTTCCGAGATATACCCTGACGTCAAGGGGATACCAGAGTGGTGTGGCATCTTTTTTGTATCCCCAAGGCACGTTGAGACGGTAATTCTGATGACGGAGAGTGGTTTAAAGGACGAATAAGACGGGTTGACCACTATATGTAGTAGTTTTGAAGCAAAAAATAAGCAAAAACAGAGGTAAAAAACTGCGATTTTTGCCCCTGATTTTTGAGGCGTTTCATAGATGACATTTGGTATTTCAGAGTCCATGCTTAAATTTCTCATGGTTGGGCAATAAAATGATAAATGTAAAACATATAAACAAACAGGAATTTTGGAGGTGGTAGAAGGATGTCATTTTCGGAAATTAGTATTTATCAGGTGAAGCCAGAGAAGACGAATGAGTTTGAAGCTATTATGAAAGATGCTTGTAAAATGATGAAAGCAATAGACGGCTGTAAATCTCTTCGACTTATACAGCGTACACACTATATAAAGGATATGAAAACTATTAAGGATG
>JAENZQ010000076.1 GCA_016841185.1 Anaerovorax odorimutans | reverse complement strand
TCCTTTTTAACTCCTCTCTGTCAATTCCTTTTTTATTAGCTATTATATGTTTGTTTCAGTATGTTGTATGGATAGAGTAGTTGTCTTCAATAAATTAGGCAGTCCTTTATCGGTTAATAAGGCTCCACCGCTAAACGGGCGCTTGCTCTTTCTTATCTATAATTACGTTCGATTTCTTCCCAAGTCATGTGGATGCGAACAATGTCTTCCTCTATCAATTCACTGCCCATTTGCACTTCAATGAACTCAAAGTCGGAGATCGCTCTTGCACCGTGTTTAACTTTGGCAGGTATTTGAATGACATCGCCAGGCTTCACAGTTTGAAATACCCCATCGATAATGAGCTCACCTTCTCCTGAAATAATAGTCCAAACTTCTTGGCGTTTATCATGCATTTGGTAGCTTAAGTTTCTTCCTGCCACAATTTTAATTCTTTTTGTCAATACCTCATTTCCGTCTTCGAGTTTCTGATAATCTAAAACACGATAACATCCCCAGCGCTTTTCTTCGTACATAGGTCTTTGTTCAACAGACTGAACAAAATTTTTAATTTGCCCGCTTTCCATCTTATCGGCTATTAAGATGCCGTCAGGACTTGTTACGATAATGCTGTCGCGGATGCCTGTCACAATGACAGGAAGTTCCAACTCGTTAATGATATGTGTGTTAATAGCACTTTGGCTCATTGTAGCTTTTCCGATAAGTTGGGTATCCATAATTTCTGTAAGTGTGCCCCAAGTCCCTAAGTCACGCCAAGTGCCTGTATAAGGAATCGCTACAATATGGTCACATTTCTCGACAATTTCATAATCAAAGCTTTTTTTAGGAAGATGGATATACTGGTCTAATAGATTTTCATATTGAATGGGCATACCTATATCGGATAAATATTGAATTAAGAATTGTAGTTTAAAAGCAAACACGCCACAATTCCAGAGAGCATTCTGATCTATTAGCTTTTTTGCCCTATCCTGATTTGGTTTTTCCAAGAAGTGGCTGACCCTTATATATGATGAGGGTTGTGCAAGATTGTTCGGTACAGGAACAATATAACCGAATTGTTCAGAAGGGAATGTAGGCTGCACGCCCATCAAAGCAATTAAAGCATTGGAATTCTTTGTTACATTTTCAAGCTCGGATAGAGATTCGAAAAAGGAATCTTCTACGTAAGCATCGACAGGCAAAATACAGATTGTTTCATCAAGACTTACATGGTGAACAGAATAGAGATAGACAGCTGCTAGTGCAATGGCAGAAAAAGTATCTTGCCGGATGGGCTCAACAATAAGGGGAAGTTCGCTGCCTAATTGATTCTGAATAATGTCTACCTGAGCTTTACTTGTGGTGATATATGTGGAATCTTCTAATCCAATTGCATGTATTTGTCTCCATATTCTTTGAATCATTGACTCTTGCACATTATCTTCATTATGAAGGATTTTTAGAAACTGTTTTGACCTGGAGTTATTTGAAAGCGGCCATAAGCGTTTCCCTGAACCGCCGGATAATAAAATAAGCTTCATGATTCATCAACTTTCTATAGTTTTTATTGGATTCTCATCCGCCAAAAGTGTAATGTATCCAATAAACTTGTTTGAAAAGGAATTTGCGGTGTCCAACCGGTTGCCTTATTTAAATTTTCCATGGACCCTGAAAATAAAGGGACCTCAGAGGGACGAAAACGTCCTTGATCGATCTCGACTTGTATTGACTTTGCGGACATGTTCAATAAGTCATGTAATATACTGTTAATGCTGCGGGTGATACCGGAGCATATATTATAGATTCCTGTATTTATTTCCTTTTCAAGCAATAGAATATATGCTTTTATCACATCTCTGACGTCTGTGAAGTCGCGTATTGCGCTCAAATCACCTACCTTAAGGATTGGAGAGGATAAGTTATTTTCAATTTTTGCAATTTGTGATGCGAAGTCACTGATGACAAATCCTTGATCTTGTCCCGGACCAAAATGATTGAATGGACGGACGTGGATCACATTTAGATTATCTTTTTTCGCTATTTGGAGAGCGATTTGCCCCATAGCAAGCTTGCTGGAGGCATACGGGTTTTGAGGCTGGCAAGGATGCTCCTCCGTTAATAGCTGAATGGATTTCCCTGTCAATCCATATTCTTCACTGGAACCTACGGTAATGATTTTCGCGTTTGGTACAACCTGTTTGGCCGCTTGCATGAGATGAATGGTGCCGAAAGTATTGACAGTAAATGTTGCTATCGGGTCTTTCCACGAATCACTCACTTTGCTTTGGGAGGCCAAATGGATAATGCCGTCCGGTTGTATATCTTTTAGTAGTCTATATAATTCTTCATCATGCAAAAGATTATATTGATAGACTTTTACCGAGGGGGGTACATCACACATGGTTTGGCGCATCCCTGCAAAGACTTCATGTCCTCTTTGTGACAATGCGGC
>JAENZQ010000005.1 GCA_016841185.1 Anaerovorax odorimutans | reverse complement strand
ATATTATAGGCAATCATACCTCCCAGCTCTCCCGACAGTGTCGTACAACTTAAAGAAAGCAATAATGGTACCAGAGGCAATCTGAAAAATGCCAAATTAGACAGATAGGTTCCTGCTAAATTTGCAGCCACACCGGAAAAGAAATAATGCAGAAGGTTGAAATTTCTTTTTTTAGAAAAAAGAAAAGGAATGTCGGCTGCCAGTCCGGGTAAGGAATAAGTTATCAGACTAATAAATCCATGAGTTCCGAATAATCCCACAGATAAGACCAATACGGCCTGTACAAATGCAATTAAAGTACCTGTACCGGGTTTTTTTACAAATCCTATTCCAAGTACAACCCATAGCATATAGAACCCTCCTGCAATAGCGCCTCCGGGAATAAAAAGCGGCCCTGTAATAATATGCACCAATGGTACAATAATAGGCTTTGTTGCGATACCTAAAGATGCCATCATGGCAATCATAATTAAATTGAACATGGAAAAGCGATTTAAAAAACTCTTAAACTTACTCATGATATGCCTCCAAGCCCATGGCCTGTCTTATATTTTCCACTGACAAACTCAACAGGGTATTCATATAAAAAAACATCCGGAATTTTGCCTGTTTCTTGTCCAAGAAACAGGCAAAATTGATTTCATATGACGTTTATATCTTATTTATTGATCGTAATCTTAGATAATTCCTTGATCCACATGTTCCCGGGCTGTCCTTTAGGCACAAGCTGAACGGACCCTGTGTCACCAATCAATTCACCGTTTTTATAAAGGGCCAGAATGGTTTCACCTTCAGCAATATCCGGCGTATACTCCTGAGCATAACCATCAGATGCCTCTATGGTCAATGAAGTATATTCTGAAACTCCTGCAAAGGCAAGGACATCTTTTAGGGCTATGCCTGTCCAAAGATTTGTTTCTTCTGAGCCGTCCTTCTTCGTTTGTACTGCTTCGATTTCTACCAATTCAAAATCGGTTGCATCTGCATTTGTAAAAGCAGTGACTTCTGCCCCTTCAATGGCAATAGAAAACTCAGGAAGCTCTACACTTTCAACATCGGATCCATCCGGCTCCTGTGGAGGTGCTTCACTACCTCCACAGGCAGTAAATGATAATGCTAAGACCATAATCAAAAACAGAATAAATAATTTTTTCATTTTAATCCCCCTCATTTTATGTTTTATTTTGATTCAATCATCAAAATATTTTTTACTGTTGAACTTTTGTCCAAACCGGCAAATTTTAATCTATACTCTCCCTTTGTGTCCTTTACAATAATACCGGTCTCTATATCTTCCGCTTTCACTTCAACGACGTATCCGTCGGCACCGGTTAATACATAGTTAGATGACTTTGCAATATTTATGTCTGTAAAGATATCAGGAAGAGAAATTCCTCCTTCATCATTTACAGGATATTTAGCCAATGCCTGTTCTGCACTCATAAAAAGTGTATCTGAAGCTGTACAATACAGTATATTCTTGATATACATACCTTTTGGCATATCCGGTGAAAGGAACAATGGTGCATCCTCACCTGTTATTTTAAAATAGCTGCTTTTAAATATCTCTCCTGTTTCATTTTTTTCCAGACCATCTGACGCGACAAACGAAACTGTTTCAATAGAAGGGGCGATTTCAAACTGAGACATTAAATCTTCTATTTTTACAGCCTTGTCAATATTCTCGTAATAAGTGTACTCCTCCTGATTCAGGGTTTTAAAAGCTGTTTCCATAAAAACAACCTTAGAAACCTCTTCAGTCTCACTGCCCTTGAGTATTTCAATATTGATAAGATTTCTTACCCAGTACATCGCTCTTTCATCGGGAATAACTGCTCTCAGAGGCTTTGTTTTATCATCCAGCGGCTCTCCGTTGATTTCATAAGCAAGAATAACATCCCTTGCCTTTAAAACCTCTGACGGCACTTCAATCTGATACCCATCTCCTGCAACCAATCGGATGGCATATAAATCTTTCTGGCTTGCATCAAAATTCATAAGAATATCATGCAACAAAGCTCCTTTTACATGATATTGCTCTTCGTCACCGGCAGAATCTATTGAAATCACATCAGCAGATACCGGTTCATAATTGTTCTTCACTTCTTTAACTGTAAGCTGTATGTCCTCTTCCGTCAAACCGCTTATGATAACATATTCCGCCTCAGTTTCCCCGGGACTGTCAATCTGATCAGCAGACTCCGATGCACATCCGGAAAATAAAAACAAGCATATTATAACAAATAATGTAAGACCCATATATTTTTTTCTGCCTAACAAATGAAACACCTCTCTCATCTTATATTCATATTATAATTCTCAATACACAAGTTAACACCGTAAACAACTGCTGCACTGGATATGGTTGCGCCCGTCACAATCACCACATCATTTTCTTTTTCTTCACGAATTTTTGCAATATCCAGAAGCATATCTGCTGTTTTCCCATGGAATCGCTTCAGATACCAATTCTGTCGGATATATTCTCCATAATCCTCAGACTCATGTTCTTTTAAAAGTATAACTCTTTCTACCGTATTGTTACGTGTATCAATTATAACCAGCAGCTCAATATCCGATTTGTATCCATTGACATTTACGATCTGCCCCACTCTTGAAACTTTATGGTCTTCAAAAATCTGATATACTCGATAAATCCGATCTGTCTCAGATTTATGTATCCTAAAAATAAAAGCATCCGGATAGTATGCATGCATGGACTGCTTCTCATGGTCATGTGCATATACCAATACTGCAATTATAACGGCTATGATAAATAACTTTATAGTTTTTATAAAAATTCTATTGAACAATATCAGCCCCTTAGCTCTATAAAAATAAAACTTCTTTTCAAGATGAAAAGAAGTCAAGTCGAAAATTTTTCCGGATGATCTCCTTTTCACACTGGAAGGCATGTCTGTTTCCAATCATACCCTGTCGACTTTTCTCCATACATATGAATATGCTTAGGATAAAAAGTTCGGAGACAATAACAATAAATATTAATATTAATAATACTATAAATAGATGTATTATTCAATGTCAAATATTGTTCCAACCCGTAATCAGGAAGGATTTACTCATTTTTTTCAATATTTTTAGTAACCGCTTCTCCAAGATAAGCCTTCTGCACATCAGGATCATTCAGAAGGTCACTGCCCTTACCTTCTAATGTGATTTTTCCGGTTTCCAGTACATAAGCATAATCTGCAATCTCTAAGGCAGCCTTAGCATTCTGTTCAATAAGAAGCACCGTCACACCATTATCATTTATTTCTCTAATGATCTCAAAAATATTCTTTACAATCAGAGGGGCCAATCCTAAGGACGGCTCATCCATCATAATCAGCTTGGGTTTGCTCATAAGAGAACGCCCAACTGCCAACATCTGCTGTTCTCCTCCCGAAAGGGTACCTGCAACCTGCCATTCCCGCTCTTTGAGACGTGGAAAAAGCTCATAAACTCTATCGAAATCCCTTTCTATTTCAGTTTTATCTGTTCTTGTATATGCCCCCAGCATTATATTTTCTTTGACTGAAAGATTTGGAAATATTCTTCTGCCTTCAGGAGTCAGAACCAGGCCCATCTTAACAATATCTCTCGTTTTAAATCCCGTTAAATCTTTACCGTCATAAACAATGGATCCTTCACTTTTTTTTACCAGTCCCATAATACACCTTAGAGTGGTACTTTTTCCCGCTCCGTTGGCACCAATAAGTGAAATGGTCTTACCTTTTTCCACATTCAGATTAATTCCTTTAAGTGCATGTATTCCCCCATAAAACACATGCAGGTTTTCTATTTTCAACATGTTTAATCCACTCCTAAATAAGCTTCTATTACTTTCTGATTGTTCTGTATTTCAAAAGGGTTCCCTTGTGCAATGGTAACACCGTAATCCAGGACATATATTTTCTCACAGATCCCCATTACCACCTGCATATGATGCTCTATCATAAGTATGGTCAGATTGAATTCGTCTCTTATTCTTGAGATAAAACTCATCAAATCCTGTGATTCCTGAGGGTTCATTCCTGCCGCCGGTTCATCCAGCAAAAGCACTTCAGGCTTTGTTGCAAGAGCTCTTGCTATCTCTAACCGCCTTTGCATACCGTAGGGAAGTGAATAAGAATCTTCATCCTTTACATCTATTAGTCCTACTTTTTCTAACAAATCAAGAGACTTTTCATGCATTTCTTTTTCTTTCAGAGTATACTGAGGCGTTCTTATGACCGATGATACCCAGTTGGATTTAAGTCTCAGATGATTGGCAACAAATACATTATCTAAAACGGAAAGTTCTTTAAAAAGCCGGATATTTTGAAAGGTCCTGGCAATACCAAGTTTGGTAATTTCATGAGGTTTTTTCATGGTAATATCCATATCATTATAAAAAATCTTTCCCTTTGTGGGCACATACACGCCTGTAATCATATTGAATGCCGTTGTTTTTCCTGCACCATTGGGTCCGATTAAACCTGCAATCTGATTCTTTTCCAACTCTATTTTTAAGTCTGATACTGCGGTCAGGCCTCCAAACTGCATCGTAATATTATCTGTTTTTAATATCGCCATTGTCTTTCACATCCCTTTCAGCAATCTTTGGTTCTGAAAACAACACGCCTTGATATTTTTCCAAGCCATGACCAGGAAAACTCCTTTGTGCCCATTAATCCTCTTTGCCAATACAGGATAACAATCATCAGAATAAGTGAAAACATTACCATTCTCAAACCGGGGATTCCCTGAATCTCTATGAACCCAAAATCCATTTTCCCATCCAGCACTCTCAATATTTCCATCATAATGGTCACAATAACTGCAGAAATTACATTCCCCGTAATGCTACCGATTCCGCCGAAAACAACAATCAGAACAATATTGAAAGTAAGGAGAAATCTGAACATGAGCGGGTCAATGGTTCCCATGAGATGCCCCAACAATGCACCCCCTACTCCCGCTAAAAAGCTGCCTATTACAAAAGCCATCATTTTATGTTTGAAAAGGCTGATTCCCATTGCTTCCGCTGCTATTTCATCTTCACGTATGGCTTTGAAGGCTTTTCCATAACTGCCTTTGATCAAAAGAATCATAAATATAATAGTAGCAATGGCAATCCCCCATGTCCACCAGACATTTACCGTATTTGGAAGACCTTTTAAACCTAAAGCACCATTGGTGATGCTTTGCAAATTTGTAAAAACAATTCTAATGATTTCAGCAAAACCCAATGTTGCAATGGCAAGATAATCATCCTTAAGCCGTAAAACCGGAGCTCCTATAAGAGCACCTGCAACAGCCGCCATGATTCCGGCTATCAAAACACCTGCGGGAAAAGGCAGCTGTACGTTTGCAAGCCAGGGTACGATAGGTTTCAAAAAGAAATTCATCTGCTTCACTTCGGGAGACATGGTAAGAAGGGCGCAAGTATATGCCCCTATAGCCATAAAGCCAGCATGTCCTAAAGAAAACAATCCTACAAATCCGTTGATCAAGTTCATGCTCAAAGCCAGAATAATATAGATGGCACATAAGTTAAAAATTCTGATTTGATAATTGTCCAATGTATTGTTTAAAACACCTATAATCAACAGAGTAAATACAATGGCAATGATGGTATATAGATTGTTCTTGTTGGTTACTAAGTTTTTTAACCACCATCCCCAACTAAGTGTCCTTAATGTCTTTTCTTTCATGGCTACACCTTCTCTACAGAACTTTTACCCATTATTCCGGAGGGTTTCAGAAGTAATATCGCAATCAGCAAAACAAAAGCAAAAGCATCCCTGTATCCTGATAAATCATAAGGCAGAAAAGCGGAAACCGCTACGATCATGATTTCTCCAAATCCCAGGATGAAACCTCCGATAACAGCTCCTTTTATGTCCCCTATTCCGCCTACCACAGCGGCTATAAAACACTTCAAACCAGGCATCAGTCCCATAAGGGGAATAAGCTGCGGATATTTAAGTCCCCACATAACACCACCTATTGCAGCTAATCCGGAGCCGATCCCAAAGGTAAATGAAATAACAGTATTGACGTTAATGCCCATCAGTCTTGCAGCTTCGTAATCTTTTGAAACTGCACGCATCGCCATTCCCATTTTTGTCTGATTTACGATATATCCCAGCAAGATCAATACGATAAAAGTTACGATGGGAATAATAACGGAAATGCTGGATGTACTGACACCGGATATACTGATTATTTTTGAAAATGCGGGAACCGAGGGAAAAGCTTTAGGTCTTCCGCCAAAAATTACAATAGCAAGATTTTCAATTAGAAAGGATGCAGCAATGGCAGAAATCATAATAGAAATTCTCGGAGAATTCCTTAAGGGCCTGTAGGCACCTCTTTCAAGTAATATTCCAAATAAAATCGTCAGGATAATTGCAATAGCAAATGATATATACCATGGAAGCAGAAAAGACGTCATGGCATAAAATGCAATATAAGTGCTCAACATGAAAATATCACCATGAGCAAAGTTTATCAATCTTAAAATGCCGTATACCATTGTGTAGCCAATTGCCAACAATGCATATAAACTTCCGAGAGAAGCTGCGTTTACCAACTGCTGCATGAATATATTTAAGCTCATTATTTGCCCCCCCATAATTAATATAAATTTTGTCTTAGGTTTCAAATTTAACTTAAGGTCTATCTATTATAAATTTCAAACCTAAGACAAAACACAATAATGTAGTCTTCCTATGAAAGGAAGACTACATTATTGACCTTCTCTTCTTTCTTAGAAAGGTTCAACCGTGGATTTATATGTGAATTCACCATTTTCGATGGTCTTGATGATAGCAGATTTTACAGCATCGCCATTTTCATCCAGAGTAACGATTCCAGCCGCTCCCGGAAAATTTTCGGTTGCTGCTAAAGCATCTCTTATAGCAGGGCCTTCAGTGGAACCGGCTCGCTCGATAGCATCCAAGGCAAGAATATAGGCATCATATGCCAGTGCTGTTACCGCTGCAGGCTCTTTATCCTCGCCATATTTTGCTTTGTATGCGTCCAGGAAAACAGTGGTTTCGTCTGTCAAAGGCACTGCTGAATCAAAGAATGTTGAGAACACGGCGCCCTCAACGGCATCCCCTCCAATATCAATAACTTCAGGTGTTTCCCATGTATCTGCTCCAAGGAAAGGAATGTCAATACCAAGCTCTTTTGCCTGCTTCATCAATAATGCGGATTCCGTGAAGTTACCCGGAGCAAATATGGCATCTGCACCTAACTCTTTAATGGATGTCAACTGAGCAGTAAAATCCTGGTCCCCTGTATTATAATTACTTACACTGACAATGGCATTCTCGTCACCTGTCAATTCTATAAATTCATTCTGGAAAATCTGAGACAGTGCAACGGAATAATCGTTGGATATCTCCTGAATAATGGCAATCTTTTCGGCACCGGCTTCATTATATGCATAATTTGCCATTACAACACCCTGGAATGAATCAATAAAGCATACTCTGAAATAATATTCATTTCCGAGAGTTACAAGAGGATTTGTACATGAAGTTCCGATGGCCGGGACCTGAGCTTCCTGATAAATCGGACCTGCCGCCATTGAGAAGGAGCTTCCCCAACTGCCGAGAACTACCGCAACTTGTTCTTTATCAACAAGGTTTCTTGCTGCATTTGCCGCTTCAACTTTGTCCGATTTGTTGTCTACATAAACAACTTCAACCTGCTTCCCAAGAACCTCCGGATATAGTTCATGGGCTAATTCAATACCTTCTTTTTCCAATGCCCCGCCCGCAGCATTTGCTCCGGTAAAAGGTTCAAACACGCCAATTTTAATGACTTCCTCTTCTCCGCCGGTTTCTTCACTCTCAGGTTCACTTGTACCACAACCAAACAGAAAAGCTGAAGTCATTAGTAAAATGACCAAAAATAAAGATATTTTTCTTTTCATTTTTCTCCCCTCACTTTTAAAATATTTAAAGCAATAATATTATAACAGATAAAATATACATTTGGTGAAAAAAAATTTTTTAAAAGTCTGCAGATCAATCATAAATTTCAGCCTTAATATATGAGATTGTTGAATAATATATAATCTTCTTTTGAATAAACCTGTATAAATAATTATCCGTATCGAATTTGGAGATTATATTTTATCTTTTTCTTAATCCCAGTTGAAATCAGAACATCAGTGGTTTATATAAAGATAAGTAAGATTTTATATTTTTTGAGATGTTATCCAACAATTTAATCAAATGGTTGATTTCGCTTACATTATTATAAAGCCCAAAACTGATTCTGACCATTCCCGGAATCAAAGCTTCTTCATTTGTACGGAAATATTCTAAATCCACATCAGATAAACCCAACATTTTTTCGATATATGGATGGGCACAAAACATGCCGTCTCTTACTGCAATGCCGCCTTCTCTTGAGAGTATCTCTGCCAGCAGAGGATGGGGCATTCCTTTTAATGTAAAGGAAATAAGAGCCACTCTCTCATCTTCCTTTTTATCATAGCAATACAAATCAATACCGGGAATATTTTTCAATTTGTTTGCCGCATAATGGATTAACGTATTTTCATAATGATGAATTGCATCCATTCCAACCATTTTCAAAGTCCTGACAGCATCGATCAATGCATTTACACCCATTATATTCGGCGTTCCGGCCTCATCCTTTGCAGGAGGGTCTGCCCATTGAATAAATTTTTGAGAAACAAGCCTTACATCTCCTCCTCCTTTATAAACGGGCTCTCCTTTTTCGAAAGACTCCCGGGGTCCTACCAAAACACCTGCTCCAAAAGGTGCATACATTTTGTGGGCAGAAAAAGCCAGATAATCAATATGCTCCGGAGCGCCATGAGGTTTCATATCTACAGGAACATGAGGCACCAGCTGTGCACCGTCCACCAAAATTTTTGAATGGTATTTGTGTGCCATTTTTGCAATTTCATGAATAGGATTGATATATCCCGTAACATTGGATGCACCTGTAACTGTTACCAGCAAAACTTTTCCGTTATGCCGGAGCAGCTTATTTTCCAAATCCTCCAGAGACAACTTGCCTGCTCTATCTATACCCACATATTCAACGATAAATTTATCTCTCCAGGGCAAATCATTGGCGAGGTGTTCCATATCTGTTGATAGAATAACGCCTTTATTATTTTCCTGTGCAAGACGATATGCGGCAATATTAATGGATTCCGTTGTATTCTTGGTAAAAATCAGTGCATCCTTTGACCTATCGGCATTCACAAAATCATATATGATTTGACGTCCTTCCTCATAGGTATTGGACGATAACTTTGATTTAAATCCTTTTCCGCGATGAATGGAAGAATACCATGGAGCAAAATTAACAATCCCATTCATAACAGAAATAAGCGGAGGAGTTGTGGCCGCATTATCAAAATTAATGGCGGTAACATATTGGCCGTTTGACAGTGGAATTTTAGTTTCAACGCCTAATACCATACTCCTCAGATACCTGCTAAAATCTGTCGTATTCATACGAATGATACCAGCTCCTATCTTTTCTATTATGCCTCCCCTCATTGATGAAAACCCCTCATTATCTTAAATTATATGCAAACTTCTAATCCATTATTTATCCTCATTACACTTCATCTGACAATAAAGATTTAGGAATTAAGAATTATAATTTATGATTTATGGTAGATTTTGATTCTCAAAATCTACGTAATAATAGAAAAAAGAGATTTTGCTAAAAAAACAGAATCTCTTTTTTATAACTAATTTGTATTATTCTTAGTAAATCAGCGATTATCAATGGGCACATATTTACGTCTTGGTGCTATGCTTTTATAGGCGGGCCTGATAATTTTTCCATTGTTTACGATTTCTTCTATCCGGTGTGCACTCCATCCGGCAATACGTGCCATAGCAAATATAGGTGTAAATAATTCCATGGGAATATCCAACATATTATAAACAAAACCGGAATAAAAATCAACGTTGATGCTGACACCTTTATACATTTTCCTGGATTTAGCAATTACTTTAGGCGCTAACTTTTCAACCTTTGCATACAACCTGAACTCATCTGTCATACCTTTTGCCTCAGAAAGCTTCCTGACATAGTCCTTAAATATAACAGCCCTTGGATCCGATATGGAATACACCGCATGCCCCACACCATAGATCAGGCCGGAACGATCAAATGCTTTTTTCTGCAGGATTTTATCAAGATAATTACTGATTTCTTCCTCATCATCCCAATCCTTGACGTGCGCTTTTATTTCTTCGAACATCTTGACAACTTTAATATTTGCACCCCCATGCCTGGGACCTTTCAAACAACCTAATGCAGCAGCCATAACGGAATATGTATCTGTTCCGGAAGATGTAGCCACATGCGTAACAAAAGATGAATTGTTTCCGCCTCCATGCTCGGCATGAAGCACCAATGCCAAATCCAATAAAGTCGCTTCAATTTTCGAAAAAGAACTGTCAGGCCTCAACATATGCAAAAAATTTTCAGCTGTTCCCAGATCAGGTCTTGGACTGTGAATCACCAGACTTTTATTCTCATAATAATGCTTAAATGTCTGATATCCGTAGACTGCCAGCATGGGGAAATACGCAATCATTTGAATACATTGTCTCAGCACATTCCTTATAGATGTGTCATCCGCATATTCATCGTGAGAAAACAATGTCAACACACTTCTGGACATGACATTCATTAAATCTTTACTGGGTACATTCATAATCATATCTCTTACAAATTCTTCAGGAAGATGTCTATACATTGTAAGAAGATTATTGAAGGCATTAAGTTCATCTTTATTGGGCAACTTCCCGAAAAGCAATAAATAACATGTTTCTTCAAATCCAAACCGATTTTCACTGATAAAACCATTGGTAATATCCATAATATCTATGCCCCGATACATTAGCCGGCCGGGTGCCGGTATCATTTCATTCTCATCAATAATATAAGAATGGACTTCCCCAATCTCTGTTAATCCTGCCAGAACGCCTCTTCCGCTAATATCCCGAAGCCCTCTTTTTACTTCGAATTTAGTATAAAGCTCGGGATTAATGTAGCTGCATTTTTCAGTCAAAGTGCTTAGAGTATCAAGTGTTTGATCTTCAAATTGCCTTGAGTATTGTTCATGTTTCTTCAACGCTTTACCTCCTTCACCATCTTAAAATCTCTTTTAGGCAGAATACTAAATCGATATATAATATTTTAGAGTTAAATAATATTGTATCATAAATTTTCCTTTATGTCTAAACTAAAATCTATTAAAAAGATTAAAAAAAGATTTTGTATTTATTATAAATACAAAATCCAAGATTGTCGAAAAAGCCTACAATCTCCAGGCTTTTGAAAAATTCGAAGTTCAAGGCGCGCTGAGAGCGAGCAGCGGAGCTTACTTCAGGTAAGTGAGCATGTTCGCTTGAAAGCAGCAACGCAGAAATTCGGAGATTCTCAACAGCCGATCCAACTATTATCTGTCATAATATTATTGTTTACCTGCCCATGGTTTTCAGTGGTTGTGCTTCAAAATCAGTAATTGTTTGATGTCTTCCAATTCGACGGGTCCGTAGACCGGAACCATCAGCCATAAGGTCCCGTTAAAAGGTTTGGCTGTTTTAATCAACGATCGTATCGTTTTACTGAATTCATGCTCTATCTCTTCAATGACCGGAAGTAAATTAAGAGTTATTACAACAAGCCCAACAAATCCATCTTTCTCCGGGTACAATGTACAAAGAGATTTTCCGGATTTCTGATACTTCACATTCCATCCGGGCTTTTGAGAGCATTTGCTGTAAGTAAATTTCGGGGCAGCCTGATATCTTTCTTTTATAAATGAATGAATGTCTTTCCATAAATCATATCCGGCAGGATTCATATAATGCTCTATCTCATCAAATGTAGGTGAATGCATGGGATCCAGAATCATATCATAATCCATTACAAACACTCCTATTTAACCGGAAACACGATCTTAGTCAATAATTCGTCTTCCGGCACTTCTTCAGGGGAATTATAATAATATTCATAACTGATTCCCGTCGGTTCATACCCTTTATCATTCATCCATTCTGTCATGGCATTATAAGGTGCTTCCATCTCCTTATACGGCCCTTTATACATACAAGAAACCTGTTTTCCGGCAGGTATTTTATTCGGCTGAATATGATCCTTGCCCGGCAATTTCTTTGAAACAGGAAAACCCATTTCTACATCAAGGTTTTCCATATCCAGATTGTAATAAGCACAAAATGGTGCTTCTACCGGTGATTCTCCTAATTCTCCAAGATATTGAATGATATCTGAGTAAGCTTTTCCAATCACCTGGGGCAAATTTTCTACACTTGTTTTCTCTCGAACAGATAAAACAGGCTGTTCTTTTTCTTCGGTTAATTTAAATTCATACTTCATTATTTTTCCTCCTTGAAATTTTTTCAACATTTCTTTAAACCTGAATAATTAAAATATTAAAATTCGTATAACAAGAAATATTTTCTAATTATTCAGTAGTCTAATAATAACATGACAAACATGACAACAGTATGTCATGTTACATCAGAATATTTTTCATAAATTCCTCTGGATATTTCTTTGACTATTGAGCGTAAATGAAGGGGTCTTATAACCTCTACAGTTGTTCCAAAACTCAAAACAAACCCGTAAAGCCATTCATTTTCCGGCATGGTACATTTAACCATTAGCCTGCCGTTTTGATCCTTTATCATATCTTCACCAAACCATTCTTCTACAATGGCCTCTACTTCCTTTTCAAAAATCAACTCCAGATCAATCATGTCCGCTGCCTGGCTTCGACTTTCCCAGGGAAGTTGGTCCAGTGATATTGTCTTTGGTTCATAAGCATCCTCTGATACATTCAGTCCTTTTATCCTGGATATCTTGAAAAGCCTGAAATCCTGTCTTAGATTACACCAGGCATACAAATACCACTTCTGGGCTTTTAATACAAGGGAATAGGGTTCTGCTTTTCTTTTCGTCTTTTTTCCATATAAATCCATATATGAAAAATCAATAATCCGAGTATTTTCGATGGCTTGGCGTATCATCTCCAACTTATCTTTCAAATGTTCATTCCCGCCCCATGGAGATAAATCAATAATCAGTTGATTGACTTTTGAATTCAGCATTTCGAGTTGTGCGGCAGGCAAAATGTTTTTAAACTTCTCAATCAATACTTCGTGCTTATTATCTGATAAGGTCTTTGACATCCCTTTCAGTGTTGTTATCACAGCGGCAATTTCCTCATTGGTCAGAACACTTCTGTCAAGGCGATATCCTTCTGCAATCCCTATTCCGCCATTGACTCCCTGATAAGTGACAATAGGTATCCCTGCTAAATTAATTGCATCCACATCTCTTAAAATTGTTCTTGTGGATACCCCAAATTTCTCTGCCAGTTCTTTTGCCTGCACACGTTCCTTACTTAATAGAATTACCAAAATAGAAATTAACCGGTCTAATTTCATCCCACTATCCCATCCATTTTTTCTTATATAATATCATAAAAACCTGACAACAGCATGTCAGGTTAGAAAGATAGATAAAAGAAATAAACAGAGTATAGAGCAGGGAGTATGGAGTATAGAGTATGGAGTAGTGGTTGCTTGCCCCTGCCCTTGTTTACAATAAATAATGAATAATTATGGTCAAAAAGCAAGTCAGAGCTTCTATCTTTTATGATGGAGATTTTGTATAACTAAATCTTCATTAACTCTTATCTCTTATTTATTATCTCTTATTTTCCTTAACTTTCTGCCTTTTATAACTATAACCTGCCTCCTTATTTATTATCTAATCCATATCCAATAGGAGCCCTACCGGGCAGTGGTCGCTTCCTAAAATTTTATCATAAATATCCGCTTTAAAAATAGAGGGGGCCAGGCGTTCTGAAACAAGGAAGTAGTCGATCCGCCAACCTACATTCTTTTCACGGGCTTTAAACATATAAGACCACCAGGTATAGGCATTTTCCTTATCAGGATAAAGAAAGCGGTAAGTATCTGTAAAACCTTCATTCAACAATTCTGTCATTTTTCCGCGTTCTTGGTCTGTAAAGCCTGCATGGTCATGATTTGATTTCGGATTCTTAAGGTCTATTTCCTTGTGTGCAACATTCATATCTCCGCATATAATAACAGGCTTTATTTCGTCAAGCTTTTTTATGTGCTTTCGGAACCGGTCATCCCACTCCATACGGTAGTCCAGTCTTGCCAACTCTCTCTGAGCATTTGGCGTATAAACCGTTACCATAAAAAAGGTTTCGTATTCCAGTGTTATGATACGCCCTTCCTGATCATATTCTTCCTTGCCCATACCATATTGAACCGACAACGGCTTCTTTTTAGTAAAAACCGCAGTACCGGAGTAACCCTTTTTGACAGCATAGTTAAAATACTGATAATATCCTTTCAAATCAAGTTCTACCTGATCTTCCTGCAGTTTTGTTTCTTGAACACAAAAAAAATCTGCATCGGCGTCATTAAAAAAGTCAAGAAAACCTTTTTTCAGACAGGCTCTGAGTCCGTTTACATTCCATGATATCAGCTTCATGAATATACCTCCCCTAAGTGTGAGTATTCAGGCTGTTGAAAATCTCCGAATTTCTGCGTTGCTGCTTTCAAGCGAACATGCTCACTTACCTGAAGTAAGCTCCGCTGCGCGCCTTGAACTTCGAATTTTTCAAAAGCCTGGAGATTGCAGGCTTTTTCAACAATCAGTATTGGTAACATAAGTATATCGCCATTATTTTTCAAGGTCAAACAGAAAACCTATAAAAAATGTGTTTCATTATGCTAAAATTCCACTCCTTAATATAAGCATAATGATTTCTGAAATAATTCCGATGCATACCCCCATGCAAACAACAACACCACACATAACGGGATATCTTTTTACATTTTTTGCCATGTAACCAAAACCTATATTCACAATAGGTGCAGTTATAAATGTATTAAGGAGAACAGCTATAATAATAATTGGAAGAGAAGTGCCGTACTGCATTACGCAAACAGATGCTCCAATTAGTGCTGAAAACGAGGGGAAAAAACCAAATTCAGCCCATTTATCGTAATAAACAAATGCACAAAGAGATCCGCATAATATTTGAGTTGTGAATATTGCAGGAAACATTATAGGTGCAGCATAACAAATATGTGCCGGATTTAAAAACCAACTTAAGAAAGCACCTGCGATTATAAAAACGCCTACTATTTCACTGCCCAAAAATGAGAGTTCAGTAAGATCCGTCACTGCCCGTCTAAGCATCCACCCCATATTGGGTTCAGGAAGTACCGGCTCTTTATTTTCATAGGGCTTTACTTTAGGCTTAACAGTTCCTTTTACCAGACCTCGATTCCAAGGTAAAAGCCTAAAAATTTCAACTATGATAATACCTCCAATGCACATACCGATTATCGTTACAAACGTAAATCCCGGCAAATTTAATTTTGCGGATATATCCACGCCTATTTGTGCAAGTGGATATTGAATAATCCCGGATAAAATGCCTCCGGACAATGATGTTTTCCAACCTCCGCCATACATTACTACTAAAGCAGCCGGAATTGTACAACCCGGCAAAAATGTCGGCAACCATCCTGCTGTTCCAACAGTGTCAGCATATAACAATGAAGAGACCGTCAATCCAACAGTAGCGCCAACTAATATCCATGGTAAAAGACCCGCTCCAAACGAAATTGGATATATTTTTAATTCCGGTTTTTTTCTGCACAAGTTATGAGCTATAATGCTTCCAATAATTAAAGCAATACTTGCAATGAGTGATTTGTAAACAACTGCTTCAGTAAAATCTCCAATAATCCAAAAGACTTTATAAAGCGGATTTGTTGGAACTTGTGTAAACCAGTCTACATAACTAAAAAGTTTAGGATTTTCAAGAAATTTTCCCTCAAATCGAATCATTAAAAAATATAAAAATATTGTAATAATTACTATGCTAACAAAAGCTGGTAACATCTTTTTCTTGGCTTCCATCCCAGTTAAAGCTGATGACATTTTTTTCTTAGCTTCCATTGTATTTTCTCCTCTTAAATAAAAATTGTTCAAACTTTTTTATACTTAATCTCTCCTGCTACTAATGTATAGTCTACGCCCATTTCAAAAACACTAGATTTTCCAACATGCTCATAAGGATTTCTATCAATAACTACAAGGTCGGCATCTTTTTCTACTTCAATACTGCCTTTCCTGTCTTCAACTTTACATGCATAAGCACCATTAATCGTAAACATTTTTAATGCATCTGTCATAGAAATGTTCTGTTTAGGGTCTTTTCTTGTAGAACAGTGTGCAATATAAGTCAGTGGGGTTGTATCAGTTATAGGACAATCTGAACCTCCACAAATAATACCTTCTGCTTCTATAATCGCTTTAAACGGATCCAGTCTCCTGATTCTATCTTTACCCACAAACATTTCACTTAAGTCTTCCCAATATAGAGAAAACCCTGGTTGCATCGACATAACAATGCCTAATTCAACCGCTAATTTTATATGCTTCTCAGTAGGTAAATCAAAATGCTCAATCCTATGTCTCAGATCTTTTTTACCTTGTTCTTCAAATACTCTATGATATATCCAAAGTAATTGATCTATCGCCCTTTCACCCACTGCATGCATTGTGCACTGCATATTTTCTCTATGCGCTTCTGAAACGAAATCATACACTTTCTGGTCATTGTAATACAACATACCTCTAACAGAAGGATTGTTTGAATACGGTTCAAAATTGGCCATGGTATGCTCAAAAATAGCACCATCTAATGTTAAACAGCCGCCTACTCGCGGAAGCCCTAATGATTTAGCATGTTTAACATCCCATGTTTGGAAAAATGGCAGAACACTAATTGGAAGCTTATCTTGATTATTTAATAAAACATATAAATCCTTGTCTTCAGCAATTAAACCGCCGACAAGGCCTTGCAAAGTTGTAATGCCATTTTCACATGCATGATTTGCACCATAAAATATATACTTCCATACTTCTTCTTCTGTCAATGAGCCTAAGATATTTGAGCTCCCTAACAATGCACTTTCATCAGATGCAAATATGCCATTTATTTCACCGTTCTCTTTTAATACGCCGGGTGTGTCAGCAGAAATTTTTGCATAAGGGAGTCCTGCTGAATTGACCGCACAGCAATGCATAGTTGATGAAAAAATCAGAATTCTATGACCATGAGAAACTTCATCAAGTTCCCATCTATTAGGGAATCTCTTTTCTGCAATACAAACATCCAGATAATCCGCCCCGAAAACCCAAGAATCATCTTTCTTTTCAAAACATTTTTTTTCAATCAAATTTAAAGCTTCTTGCAAATTCTTAGCATTAGACAAATTAACGGAGTGGGCATAAAGACCTGAATTCATAAGATGTGTATGGCAATCAAAAAAACCTGGCAATACAGTCTTCCCTCGCAAATCCATTACTTCTTCTGCATCTGTTGGATAGTTGTCTCCCCTCCCAACTCTCACTATTTTTCCGTCCTTGACTGCAATCCAATTGGCTTTGCTTAGCTGCTTATCCATAGTAATAACATTAGCATTTTTCAATACTAAATGATACTTTTTCATAAACAACCTCCTATCAAATTTAATTTTTATAGTTTTGTTAATACAAATCATATTTCATTTTTTTATAAAAAAAAATCACTCTTTAGAGGGATTTTCTTTTAGGTGGTTGTATAGTATATTAAAATTAAGATTTTTATATTGCTGACACTAACAACACTTTTCTCCTTAACATATTTATAATAGAATTGATATTATAAAGGAGGACATTTATGTTTACAATCACGGTTAGCGAATGTTCAAAAATTATTGACATGCTTTATGAAGCAAGTGTTGTTAAGTGTGAAGAAAAACTAAGAATAAATTTTTTAAAAAATCTTAAATTATTGGTAGATTATGATTCAGCATCTTTTTATTTAGCTGAAAACAATTCTTTTAGCACAGTTCATCCTGTTTATGTAAATTGCAACCCCCATTATGCAAAACTATATAATGAAAAATTTTTGACATCGGACCTTTCTATACAATATATATGCAGCGAAGATCAGATGGTCTATCGTTCAACCGATTTAATCAAAGAACGTCATTATAGTTCTGATTTTTATAAATGCTTTATGCAACCCCAAAGTTTGGAATACTCGGGTGGTATGAACCTTGTCTGGGAAAAACAATTTTTAGGATGTGTAGCATTGTTTCGTAAAACTGAAAAACCGAATTTTTCTGATAAAGACTTATATATTTTAACTTCATTTCAGAATCACCTCTCTCATGATCTGTATAATTTGACAGATTCCTTACTGAATATATCTAACATTAAATCAATGAAAAAGAAGTATTTAATAGATAATTACGGCTTAACACATAGAGAAATTGAAATAATTGAATTGCTATTACGCGGAAAAACAAATGCTCAAATAGGCAAAACACTGTACATACAACTATACACGGTGAAAACACATTTAAAGCATATTTATAAAAAGCTTGGCATTCAAAACAGATCGCAAATATTATCTCTGTTTATCGATTCTCAATAAAAATATACCTTAATCAAAATTATACTCATAGCATATTACGAACCCTACAATAATTTTGTAAATCAATACAATAATGATCAATAAAAATAAAGAGCTGAATCCTAATAGTTTATAGAATTCAGCCTCACTAATTTACTAACCTAATTTTTAAGTTTATTCCCTTATTTATCTGTAGTTGCCGGCGGTGTGAATACCCTTTGTGCCAGCTCCGCGTCTATCATATTAAGGGCATGTCCGTTATTCTCTATCCGGCTTAACTTCTTGACCATCCCGTTAAATGTGGATTCCTCTTCCATTTGTTCATCAACAAACCACTTCAAAAAGCTGATAGTGGCATGCTCTTTTTCTTCGATGGCTAAATCCATGAGTTTATAGATTCTTTTGGTTACAAATTGTTCGTGCTTATAGGCTTTTTCGAAAGTATCCAAAACAGAACCATATTCATTTTCCGGGGCTTCAATCGCTGAAATCTCTGCCCGCCCATTCATTTCGATGATATAATCAAAAAATTTCATGGCATGAAATCTTTCTTCTTCCGCCTGAACTTTAAAAAAATTTGTGAATCCGTCCAAATCTTCAGAGGCACAATATGCCGCCATGGCCAGATATAAATTTTCAGAATACAATTCATATTTAATCTGCTCATTCAACTCTTTAATAAGATTTTCACTTAACATAGCATCACTCCTTCAATTATTCTTATGTTATATATGCCCTTACTTCAAATGAATTAAACCTATTCATAAAAAAATATAAAAATCTGTCAAGTTAATAAATACTATTGACATATTTTTCAAATATAGCTAAAATGGTAAGTAAGTACTCACTCACTAATTACAGGGAGGTACATATGTCCGAAAAAGCAAAAGATAAAATTATTAGATCCGCCATAGAAATTATCAGCAAAAAAGGATACAGCGCAGCAACTACCAGTGAAATCGCCAAAACCGCCGGATACTCTGAAGCTACAATTTTCAAATATTTCAACAGTAAAAAAGGGCTCTTTGATGCAGTGATCAATAGTTTTACCGGCAATATCGCCGAATCAGTAGGTCTTCCGGGAGTACGGTCCATCATTAAAAATGATGCCGATTTGAAATTTGAAAAAATCGTTGACTTAATCATAGAAGACCGAGTTCGATTCATCGAGAATAATTATGAATTTCTGAAAATTCTCCTTGCCGAAATACAGTTTCACGAAGGCCTGAGAAATAAAGCAATAGAACATATTATAATACCTGTTTTAAAGGATGCCACAGATTTGATAAAGAAACAGATAAAAAGCGGAAATATTATAGAGGTGGACCCTATTATTTTATTTCGGACCATATTTTCAGGTATTTTCATGTCGGTTTTACCTCGTATGTTGATGAACCAGCCTTTAGACATAAAAATGTTGAGAGAAGAATTGAAAGAGGTTAAAAAAATCCTTTTGCATGGCGCCATAAAGTAAGTGAGAGTATATAAGTGTAAGTGTAAGTGGGAGTATAAGTGTGAGTGTAAGTGTGAGTTAATCCATAAGGTTTAAGGTTTAAGAATAATTTTGCTTAGCAAAATTTCCATACTCCATAATCCATACTCCATAATCCATAATCCATAATCTGTTTCTAAAAAGGGAGTTATCAATATGTTGAATTTTAGTAAAAAGAAAAAAGCCGTTATACTTGTCCTGATTATCCTTGTTTTTGCCTGCATCTGGTTGTTTAACGATAAATTGCTTGAACGAAGAAATGAAATTACTGCAACAGGAACAATAGAAGCAACTTCCGTCAATATTACAACTCGCCTTTCAGGTCCTCTTATTAAGATATACTTTCATGAAAATTCAAAAATTGCCAAAGGAGATCTGGTTGCCGAGCAGGAACGAAACGATCTCTCCGCTCAAAGAGAAAGAGATGCACTTGCACTAACAAAAGCAGAAACAGCACTTAGGGATCTGCTGTCCGGTGCACAGGCAGAAGAAATTGACTCGGCACAATCTGCTGTAAATATCGCTTTAGAGAAAGTAGAAACTGCCGAAGCGGATTATTTGAGGATAAAAGCGTTATATGAACAGGGCGGCTGCTCGAAAGCAGAATTTGAAAAATATGAAGAACAATATGAAGTCAGTAAAAATGAACTGCAATCGGCAGAGTCTAATCTCAGTCTTGTAAAAAAAGGCGCGCGCAATGCACAGATAGATATTGCCAGAGCAGAAGTTGAAAGATGCAAAGCAATTTTAACTGCTTCTGATGCAGTTCTTTCAGATTTGAAATTATACAGCCCTATTTCCGGTACGGTTATCACAAAAAATTATGAAACAGGCGAATATGTTCAACCCGGTGCTCCAGTGCTGACTGTGGCAAATCTTGAAGACTTATGGATAAAAGTGTATGTCCCTACAGATGATTTGCCTAAGATAAAGCTTGGCCAAAAGGTAATTTTCACCGTAAGCGGCATTGATACTGTATTTGACGGTACTGTTAAAAAAATTGCCGATACAGGAGAGTTTACCCCTAAGACAATACAAACAAAAAAGGAAAGAACAAATATCGTATTTCAGGTAGAAATAGAAACCGACAGCCATAACGGCATATTAAAACCCGGAATGCCGGCAGACGTTGTATTCTAACTGTTCATTTAAATAAATGAACAACGAAAGATAACAGATATTACAGATAAGAGATAACAGTCCCAGAAGATTTTGTCTTACAAAATCTCTGATTAAATATTTTTTGATTGCTTTGTTTGAAAAAAATATTTGTTTTACAACAAAACATCAACCTTAACTGTTTTTTATTATCCGTTATTTATTATCTTTATCAGCTATAGAGGGGGCGGTTTTTATGATTTGTGTAGAAAACGTCAGTAAGGTTTTTGGAAAGATAAAAGCGGTAAACGGCATCAGTATGACGGTGCCTCATAAGGAAATTTTCGGACTTGTGGGCCCTGATGGTGCGGGGAAAACAACGCTGATCCGAATAATATGCGGCCTTATAACACCGGATGCAGGTCAGGTTAAAATCATGGGTAGTTTGCCTGACGATAAATCACATTTAAATAATTGTTTTGGATATATGCCGCAGCGTTTCAGTCTTTATGGTGATTTAACCGTCATAGAAAATATTAATCTGTTTGGCTCTTTATTTGGTTTAAAACCAGAGACGATCAGAAGCCGTGCAGATGAAATCCTTGAAATAACAAACCTTTACGAATATAAGGACCGCTTCGCAGATAATCTTTCAGGGGGAATGAAGCAAAAACTTTCTTTGACCTGTGCCCTGGTCACCAGACCCAGAATACTTGTTTTAGATGAGCCTACCTTTGGCGTGGACCCGGAATCCCGGAAAGAAATCTGGAAAATACTTTATGATTTAAATAAATCGGGGATGACGGTTTTTGTTTCCACTCCCTATATGGACGAAGCAGAATTATGCACCAAAGTTGCCTTCATTAGTAGTGGCAAAATCATTGCAGAGGACTCACCTGCCGGATTCAAAAAGAATTTTGACTGTACGGTATTTAAAGTAAGTGCAAATATCACACATATGCCCGACTTCAAAAAATTATTCGGCGATGAATTAATAGATGCCTATACTTTCGGAGACGGCTGTCATGTAGTCATTCGTAACGAAAAGTTGAAATACATGGATAAATTATTTTCCCGATTAAAAAAGAATACCCTTATTACAAAGGATCCGGAAATGGTAAATCCTTCAATGGAAGATATCTTTGTTCTTTATTCAAAGAAAGAGGTGGTGTAAATGGAATACGCGATATCCACTCAAAACCTGACAAAACGATTCGGAAATTTCACCGCTGTTAGAAACATAAACATTCAGGTAAAGCCCGGTGAAATATATGGCTTCTTAGGCCCCAACGGAGCCGGTAAAACCACTTTAATCAAAATGCTCTGCGGACTATTGGAACCTACTTCAGGTAATGCTCAAGTATTAGGAATGGATCTTTCTCAAGAGACTGAAGCCATTAAAAACAGAATTGGCTACATGTCTCAAAAATACAGTCTTTACGAAGATCTTACCGTCATGGAAAATCTGGAATTTTACTCGGGCGTCTATGGAATTCCCTTGAAAACAAAAAAAGAAAAGCTCAGGCAAATGGTCAAGATGGCTGACCTATGCGGACGGGAAAATGACTTGACATACGGCTTAAGTTCAGGATTCAGACAAAGGCTTGCTTTGGGATGTGCAATTATATCTAATCCCTCCATTATATTTCTGGACGAGCCTACCAGCGGCGTAAGTCCTACAAGCAGAAGAATGTTCTTTGAAATCATTCACAGTTTGGCGGAAGAAGGCATCACAGTTATCGTGACGACACACTTTATGGACGAAGCAGAACGCTGTAATAAAATAATGTTTATTTCCGGCGGAAACCTCATTGCTGCTGATACGCCCGCAAATTTAAAAAACAATGTACTGGAAGGTACTCTTGTTCAGCTTTCTTTGGATCATGCCATGGAGCAAATCAGCCGTATTGAACAACTCCCCTATATTAAGGAGTGTAACATTCACGGTGCATTTTTACATGTTATTCTGAAAAACGAAAGCTATATTGATAAATTAGAAAAGATTACGAGAGGGCATGCGAAAATCATAACACCCTCTCTCGAAGATGTTTTTCTCGCTCTCTCAAAACAAAAGAAAGCAGGTGACTCTTTTGAGCAGAATTAAAGCAATTATATATAAAGAATTTCTTCAAATGAAAAGGGATCGCCTTACTTTAGCCCTTGCATTTATGCTTCCAATTGTTCAATTGCTTATCTTTGGTTTTGGAATCCAGACAGAAGTCAAACATATCTCTACCGTTGTATTTGATCAGTCTTTATCATATGAAAGCAGAGATCTGATTGATTCCTTTACGGCTTCAGGGTACTTTGATGTAAAGTACATTGCCTCAAGTTATGATGAGATCAACAGCTTTATTGACAGCGGCAAAGCAAAAGTCGGCATCATCATTCCTCCCGACTTCAGCAAAACACTTCACAGAAGCGAGCCGTCAAATGCCCAAATTCTAATTGACGCCAGCGATAATATGGTTGCAGCTCAAGCCGTCTCGATAGCAAATTCCATTGGTTTAATTAAAAACCAGGAAATATTGCAAAGTAAGATATCCGGGTTTTCACCACCTTATGATATCCGGATTCGGTCCTGGTATAATCCGGATGGTGTCACCGCCTTTTATATTGTGCCGGGAATATTGGGTATCCTGGTTACTATGACCATGGTTATACTGACTTCTATCGGAATCGTCAGAGAAAGAGAACGGGGTACACTGGAACAGCTTATGGTCACACCCATACGTCCTTTTGAATTAATGCTTGGGAAAATAATCCCATATATTGCTTTGGGATATGTGCAGATTACCGTAGCCTTAATCTTATCAGCAACTGTTTTCGATGTTCCCATAAGGGGCAGCCTGCTGGAATTATATTTTCTTACCCTGTTTTTTATTACCGCATCTTTAGGAATGGGTATTGCTATATCCAATGTCGCCAAAACTCAGCTGCAGGCCATGCAGATGTCATTTTTTGTCATGATGCCAAGCATCCTGCTTTCCGGCTTCATGTTTCCCAGAGATGCCATGCCTGAAATCATTTACTTTATCGGAAATCTGATTCCCCTTACTTTCTATCTCGATATCATTCGCGGCATTGTCCTCAAGGGAATAGGATTTGGTTACCTATTCAGCCAGGTCATCGCCTTATTAGTGTTCTCTGTTGTATTTCTTGCAGTAAGCGCAGCAAAATTCAAAAAGAAAATCGCTTAAAACCAACAGACTATTCATAATAAAATATTTCATCAATACTTGCATTCAGGGCTTTTGCAACATCATGAGCCAATTTTAACGAAGGGTTGTATTTCCCTTTTTCCAGATGGATAATGGTTTCTCTCCTGACATGAACAAGCTGTGCCAGATCTTCCTGGGTTAAATCCAATTTTGCCCTGTATTCCTTCATACGTGTTTTTAATACCAT
Organism: Anaerovorax odorimutans; assembly: GCA_016841185.1. GTDB lineage: Bacteria > Bacillota > Clostridia > Peptostreptococcales > JAAYPU01 > JAENZQ01. Next base: position 122,787 of record JAENZQ010000005.1, on the reverse strand, counting down.
TTTTATCTCCCCGAATGATCATAGTGCTGAAATGAAAAAGTAAATACTAAAATAATAACGGCAAAATTAATAGCAAATCCATATGCCATCACAATATAATCATCGATAATAGCACCGCACACCATGGTGGCAGCATATATCAAAATAGATGCTATAAAAGCATTTCTTGCGGATTTATTGATGTTGGCATGCATCCTTTCATCATCCTTCATTTTTGAAAAGCCGAAAAATCCGAAGAAGCCGAAAAAACCGTAAAATCCGGTATTAGAAGTGAAATACCCCAAAAGCCCTAAAAATCCTAATAAGCCCAAATACTTTAACCAGTTTCCCCTCATAAAAACCCTCCTTCATGTTATATTATTATCACTTTATGTTATAAATATATAACATAGGATCTGCAATGTCAAGGATTAAGAATAATTCAAAAAAACATGAATTATTATAACATATTTTTAGAAAATTTTGCATGATAGCCGTTCTTAGTAATGCTGAACCTGCATATTTCTTTCGCATACGCAAATAATAATTAGAGTTCTAAATCTGAGATCAAAGATAAAGAGTAAAATAGCATTTTACCCGACAGGATTCCTTATTTTTTTCTGTAAATCCGTATAGAAGTACAAAAAAGGAGTAAAAAATTGAGAAATTTTTTAAAAAGTCTGCTTTTGTTTAAAGAACCAAATAAAGCGGAGAAATTCATATTAAAAGAAAATAAACAGGATACAGAAACCAAAACTGGCGCAAAAGATGATTCCCATGGAGAAAGTAAAAACAGCGAAACATTCCTGAACAAAATTTTGGGTTCGAAACAAGATGATAAAAAGAAAGAAGAAACACCTGAAGAATCAAAGCAGGAATCAAAAATCGATAAAAAACTCTCCAAAAATCTGGCGTATATGAAAAAAGTCTACAGTATTCCGGTAAACGGCGACATTATCTTAAGAGAATTTGACATCATGGTCAAAGACAGAGCTATTCCGGCTTTTATACTTTTTTATGACGGTATGACCGATCGGGAAATCATCAACAATTATATCCTGACACCTTTAATGCTGCTGTCCAATCTGGATATAAAGGATGACCCAAAAAGCATTATTCATTATATAAAAAATCACTTGCTCCCCCAAAATCAATTAAAGGAAGCGAGAAAATATGTGGATGTCATAGATGAAATCAATTTTGGCGGATGCGGCATCTTTATAGACGGACTTGACAGGGCATTTGCCGCCGATGTAAAAGGCTGGGAACACAGAGGTGTTGAGCGCCCCAACAGCGAACAGGTGCTGCGGGGCCCTCAGGAGGGATTTACGGAAGTAATAAGAATCAACACCGCTCTTGTCCGAAAAATTCTGAAAGATGAAAATCTTATTGTAGAAGACATCATAGTCGGCAAAAGAAGTAAAACACCCTGCTCCATGCTGTATATCAAAGATATCACCAATAAATCCCTGGTGGAAGAAATGCGACGAAGATTGAAAAACATAAAAGTAGACTACATGATAGATTCCGGAGAATTGGAACAGCTCCTGGAAGAAAGCAGCTTCTCCCTTATCCCCCAACTGATGGCAACCGAAAGGCCGGATATTGTAGCCGCACACATTGCAGACGGTAAAATTGGTGTTGTTGTCCACGGCAGCCCTTTTGTTCTCTTAGCACCTGTCACTCTGGCAGATTTACTGCAGTCCCCCGAAGATGCCTATGTAAGGCTTCCTTATGCCCATTTGCTGCGTTTTATCAGATTTTTAGGTATTTTGCTCTCTCTTCTTCTTCCGGGATTATTCATTGCCATTACTAACTTTCATCAGGAAATGATCCCGACGGATCTGGTCTTTGCCATAGAAGCATCAAGAGAACAGGTGCCCTTCCCCTCGTTGATCGAGCTGCTGCTTATGGAAGTTATGTTTGAATTGATTAGGGAAGCAGGTATTCGAATTCCCGGACCCATAGGACCTACTTTGGGTATTATCGGAGCTCTGATATTGGGTCAAGCTGCTGTTGAAGCCAGTATCGTCAGTCCCATTCTGATCATTATCGTAGCGGTCACCGGTATCGGGTCTTTTGCAGTGCCTAATTTTGCTTTAGGCCTCTCCTTTCGCGTTCTTCGATTTGGATACATCTTCTTAGGAGCCATGGCAGGATTCTTAGGCATTACTGCAGGTCTCTTTATTCAGGGCATCCTTTTTGTAAATTCAAAATCCTTCGGCGTTCCCATTACCGTACCTACAGGCCCGAAAACATCCGCATCGGCAAGCAGCAACAAGCTCATAAGACTTCCCATCTGGAAACAGGAAAGAAGAGCAGATTATCTCAATACTATAAATGAAAACAAACAGCCGAAGGTCAGCAGAAAATGGATCAATTACAATCAGAATGAAGGAAAGGATGAAAATGAAAAATAAAATTACTTTTGGCAGCTTTGAAGCTATCTGTATTACCATTACACTGATTACAACGCAGCTTTTCCTCAATCTACCCAGATCCATGATGGAAGCTGCATGGACTGCCGGATGGCTCCTGACAGTCTATATTACTGTGCTTGCTTTGATATTATTTCTCGTTATAGAAAGGCTTTACAGACCTTTTGAAGGAAAGGATTTATTGGATTTGGGAGAATACATAGCTGGAAATACCGGCAGAATCATCGTTGGGTTAATTTTTATATTCTTCTTTTTATATATCAATCCTGTTATTTTAAGAGAATTCTGCGAAAACATAAAAATCATTGCGCTTCCTGAATCACCCCTCAGTTTCGTCATGCTTTTTTTTATTACATGCATGATCATCGCTGCCTATGCGGGGCTTGAATCTATCGTCCGGTTCAGTGCCATTATCGTTCCGCTTATCGCTGGAGGATATATTATAATCATTACCGGCGCTCTCAGATATTGTGATGTTTCCAGGATAACGCCATGGCTGGGCAACGGGCCTTATGAGATCTTTATAAAAGGAATGCCCCGAATTTCGGTATTTGTCGGCATCATACTGGTCTATTTTTTATATCCCTTTATCCGTAAAAAAAGCCTTTTTAAAACCGTGGGGTACCGAAGCATTATCCTCTCGGGAATTTTCTTTTTTACGGGCGTACTTGTTTTTGCATTGGTATACCAATATCCTACGGGAACAGAAAATTTTCTGCCCATCTACCAGCTATCAAGACTGGTGGATTACGGAAGGTTTTTTCAAAGGGTTGAGTCTATGTTTGTTATTATATGGGTCGCATCGGCTCTGCTGCATTTAAGCATTAACTTATTCTTAATACCTTATGTTTTTAAAAAAACATTTAAACTCAAATATTATAAACCTTTGATTCTCCCTTTTGCAATTATTGTCTACGCTTTGGCGTTTTTTCCTGAAAATTTGACTTCGACCATTGAACTTGAAAAACACTTCAGAAATTTTGCATGGCTTGTGACTTTCCTGCTGCCAATTATTCTTCTCAGCATTGCAGGTTTTGTGAAACCGGTTGAAAAAAAGGGGGCTGGGAAAAGTGAATAGAAAAATTTTATTCTTTATATTACCGGTATTTTTAACTTTTTTCCTCACCGCCTGTTTCGACAGCAAGGAAGTCGATGAAAAAGCTTATGTGGTCGCTCTCGGCTTCGACAAGGGAGAAAACAATTTTTTAAAAATGACCCTTCAAATAGCCATTCCGTCTAAAATTGCATCGGGAGAAGGCGGAGGCGAACCAGGCGCCGGCACTGCCATCACCACAGTTGAAACCCCTACCCTTTACGCCGGGCTGAATATGATCAATACTTATATCAGCAAGGAAATTGACTTGTCCCACTGTAAAGTAGTGGTCTTTTCTAAAGAGCTGGCTCAGGAAGGAATCCATAAATATATCCACGCCATGGTCAGGGGCCGTGAATTCAGAGGCAGCATGTACGTAGCCGTTGCTTTGGAAAGCGCCGAAGAATATATCCAAAATGTAACACCTACCCTGGAAGCCAATCCGGCGAAATATTTCGAAATGAATTTTAATTCCTACCAATATACTGGATTTACGGGAGATACTAAGCTTACAAACTTCTATTTACTGGAAGAATGCTCATGCCGGCAAGCCTATGCCACTTTAGTCGGTGTCAACAAATATGAAAAATCTCATGAATTTGACAATAATAATTCTACTTACAAAGAACGAGGGCGGGACCGGCCTCTTGAAGGGGATTTTTATGCAGGTCAGATTCCCAAGGTGTATGACATTAAGGCTGAAGTCATGGGCATTGCCGCCTTTGACGGCGGAAAGATGGTGGGACAGTTTGATGGCCAGGATGCTTTGTACCACTCCATGCTTTACGGGACCTACCAGTCTTCGCATATATCAGTGCCGGACCCGAAACAGCCGGAGAATTTCATCCTGCTGGATGTAAAGCAATCCAGAAAGCCTTCCCATCATGTTGAAATGGTAAACAATGCTCCTGTAAACAGCGCCGAAATAAAGCTTGAAGCGGATATATTATCCATTCAAAGCGGCATCAACTATGAAAGCAAGGAAAATATTCCTATCCTTGAAAAAACCGCAGAAGACTTTCTTGAAAAAGGGATACTGAAATTTCTGGAAAAGACCCGTCCTATGCACGCAGATTTATGCGGCTTCGGAAGAGATCTGAAAATGAAATATCTTTTATGGGAAGATTGGGGAAAAGTCCAATGGCTTAAAAAATACGCTCAATCCAAATTCAATGTAAAAGTTGAATTAAAAATACGCAGGCCCGGCCTTATGGTCAAAACAGCCCCTGCCAAGAGCTCCGAAGGAGATGTGATGGATTGATGAATACTTTCTTAAATATGTTAATACTTATCATTATCATTGGGATTTCTGTCCGCACAACGGGTTATGGCATCTGGACATGGCAAAATGAAAACAAACCCGGCGGATTTATGATATTTATAGTGGCTTTAGCTGTCCTATTATTTCCCTTATATCTTATGTTTTTCAGGTTCGTATAACTGATTCTCCAAGCACCTGCCTGACATGGAAATCATTACATACCCACCGGAAGGGTGATTTAAGGTAAAATTATATCAGGTGACAGGGGACAGGGAACAGGTGATAGGTGACAGAGAGTTAAGGCAGATAAGAGATAAAAAATAAGTGATAATAGTTTTTGAAAAGCCTCAAGGACTGTCCCTAAAATCCGTACTCCATACTCCATAAACTACAAACTATAAACTGATTTTACTTTCACTTACACTTACACTTACACTTACATTACTTGGAGGTTATTTAATGAAAAAATTAATAATAATTCTTCTTTCCGGATTATTCTGGAGCTTTACAAGCCTCACCGGATATGCGGACTCTTTCGAGATGCATACCGTCAGGCCGAAAGATACATATTGGGAAATCGCACAGGAACATAATAAGCACATAGATGAAATTAAATCCATAAATAATGCCTCGGACGATCTGCTATTGGAAGGGGCTTTTATCAGGATTCAGCCTTTACCCAGAGCCATCTCTATCGAAATCAACGGCAAACCTGTTAAATCTGATCCAGACCCTTATCTGGAAAATAACCGTGCATTTGTACCCATTCGATCTATTGCAGAGGCTTTGGGTATAAAAGAAATATCCTGGAATGAAGAATCAAAAACCGCTATTTTAAAAGATGATGAGATGATACTGAATCTTCCTTATGGCTCTCAAACCGCTGAAATAAACGGCAAGGAAATTGAACTGGATGCTCCTGTCAATATTCTGGAAGGCAGGACGTTCGTACCGGTCCGTTTTATTGCGGAAACCTTAAACTGTACCGTTGAATGGGATGCAGAAAATTATCAGATCAGCATCACAACCGGCCCGCACCAACTTAGTTCAACAAAAACATCCTACACTTCCGCAATAGAGAATTATACGGAAGAAGACCTGTACTGGCTGTCACGGATCGTAGAATCTGAAGCCCCTGATGAGCCTTATGAAGGGAAATTGGCGGTTGCCAATGTGGTTCTTAACCGAAAGAAAAGCTCAGACTTTCCAAATACCATCAAGAAAGTTATTTTCCAAAAAGCCAACGGCTATTACCAATTTACCCCGGTGAAAAACGGTTCTATTTATAACGAGCCCTCAGAGGAAAGCATCAAAGCTGCAAAAGAAGCTCTGGAAGGAAAAAACAATATTGCTGAAAGCTTATTCTTTTTAAATCCCAAAACCTCTGTTTATGACTGGATCATCTCCAACCGCAAATTTTACAAGACCATTGAAAACCACGACTTTTATCTTTAAACTTTTTTTAAGTTATTTAAGATTTAAGAATTATGATTTAAGATTTAAGGTAGAGATTTTACCAATGGTGAAATCTCTATTCTTGTAGGGACAACCCTTTCTGCTGTCCATTTAAAGGCGAGCAAAGCGAAGCAATCTTGCATTTAACATGATTGAAGATTTTGTTTCACAAAATCCTCGATAACTATTATCTTTTATTTTTTATCTCTTATCTTTCTTCCCTCGATGTCACCTGTCACCTGTCCCCTGAATTGTCTCCTGTCTCACTTTGATTTCCGCACCGATCAAAATAATGACAGGAAGAATGATCTGAAAGGGTATAGCATAGTACGGATAGTATTTGATCCATTCCAGCATTTCCATAGTGCTTTCATAAATATTGTCGGCAAATATCAGCATAAACAAACCTATAGGTGCCACAAACTGCCTGTAATCCCCAAGGGTGAAAACTTTCGCTATCCCTTTACAGGCGGCATAGAGGCAAACGCTGATTTTAACAAAGCCACCAAGCAAGAACACCATGGCAACCGTCACTTCGATTCTCTGTATGAACTGTCCGATATTAATAACACTGACCGCCACATAAGACGGGAAATAAACGATTGATCCTACCTGTCCCAAAACCATGATGTTCCGGATTGAAATAATTAATATGACGACCGCACTTATCAGGAGAGCATAATAATAAGTTTTATATACACTTATTCTATTTTTAAAACCGCTGAAAACCATGGTAAATATCACCGTTTCAGCAAAAGGAAAGGAAAACGCCGAAAAGGCCCCTTTGAATACCGGTTTCCATCCGTCATAAAGGACCGGCTTGAGGTTTTCCGGATTTGCTTCTGTCAGTGAAAGGATTACAACAATCAGTATCAATAATAAAACTAAAGGAAATAAAAATGTGGTAATACGGGTCAGCAGTTCTATACCATCCTTTATGGCGAAAATGCAGACCATTCCCATTAATAAAATAACAACCATCGGTGGTGTTTCGGGTATGGCGACAATTGCCATAAATTCCGAAAAGTTTCGAACCACCATCGCGCCTAGATGAAAAGCATACCAGATAAACAGAAGGCCAATGATTTTTCCCGTAATATTACCGAACACTCTTTTTAATATGTCGAACAAATCCTGCCCGGGGTATAGGAAAAGCAACCTTGCATAAATAAAGAGAGCCGGTACTGCCATAGCCACAGCGATTAAAACAGAAATCCAGGCATCCTGCTTTGCATCGCCGGCAGATCCTAAAATTAATGTGCTGCCAAAAATAAAGGTAATCATTGTTATTATGCTCTCTGGATCGGAAATGATTTCTTTCTTCATTAGTCTACCTCTTTGATATTCATTGTTTCCCGAATAATATAATAAGAACTTCTTTTATTGGCTCGGCAGGGCTGGGCATAGATATATTGAACAGCTGCTCAAGGATAATCAGCAGCAATATGAAAGCCATCATTGATGTATAAATCAAAAACTGTTTCCATTTTTTATTAAAATACATGGGAATAGCATCATTGATAAAGAAAATAGTCACGATCAGACATGATAATATAAACAGGATCATCTCTAATCCCCTATCGTTATCGGCTGAGACAGCATAGCCTTATTGACAATCTTAAAATCTACTGTTACTTTGACTTCAAGGTTTTCAAAAATATCGCCCCAGTTATTTTTAATTTTCTTCCATGTTTTCGGCATATCTGCTTTTACAGTACGGCCAAATCCGAATATATCACTGCCATATTCACTCTGCACTTTCAGAATCAAATTTTTGATTTTTTCTTCCATTGCTTTTTCGACTTCTTTCTTCATCTGATCCACCGACTCCTTTGTCACAAAATAATTTCCGCCTCTATTTTCTGCAATTGCAGCCGTTATATCCACCTCTATGTTTATGGTCAAATCACCACTTACGTATTCCGGTTTGATTTTAGTCGTGGTCCCATTTTCAAAAACCTCTAAAGTCAACTCTTTATCGACATCCTGGGAAATCTCCTCGCCCACCAGTAATCCCCCTTGAGTTTCATCTAAAATATAATGCAGAATTTTTGATTCTTTACCGTCCAGGAAACCGATCAGCCTGTCTTTCTTAAAAACGGCTTCGCCGGACAATTCAGGCCTTTTTTGATCATTATTCAATATAAGGCTTATGGAGGGCAATGTGGCGGACTTTCCTTCCGCACCAAGATCATTAATAAACTCATATAAAACTATGCCGGATACTTTCAAAACGCTTTCTTCACTGCTCAGCATATCCTCAATATCAAAAGATTTGATATCTTCTGCAAAGCTTTCCATCAGAAAGATATCCTTTGCTGTTTCTTCTTTGGAAATCAAAAGATACAGTGCAAACCTCGGCTCGCTGTCTCTGGCATAAAAGTCTATTACATCCGCAACCCCTTCTCTGGCAATTTCCTGACTGATAATCAGTATTTTCGAGTGTGCCCAATAAAGTCTTTTTCCGGATATCTGTATGATATTGCGGACAGCATCAAAAATAGACTGCCCTCTTCCTTCGATGATTTTAGATTCAACGACAGATTCTTTTCCTGATTTCATATCTATAACTTCAACCGTTACTACGTATCGGTCTCTTTCTTTGTCAATCGCTGCCCCCGCCACAATGGAAACCTTATCTATCTCCCTGTAATTCCAGCAGCCGGTCAGCTGCAAGACAGATACTGCTAACAAAAGAAGAATAACCGCCTTTACCGTTTTTTTCATTGCTCCCCTCCGGTATCCCTTATCAGGCTTCTTCGTTTCTTATTCTCAGAGGCAATAAATTGGGGCCGAAGTATCATATACCACCAGGGCGCACGGACGACAGTATCTTTAAAGTCCTGAAATTCAAGAGACCTATAATTCTGCATATACGGAACCCCGAATGACCGCAGCCCAAATAAATGAATCAGTAATATAAGAACCCCAAAAATGAAACCATAAAGCCCTAAAAAAGCAGACAAAAACAGCAGCATCATCCGCACGATAATATTGGCTCCTTTGAACCGGGGAACGATCAGCTCTGTAATACCCGACAAAGCTACTACAACAACTATAGGAGCACTGAAAAGCCTCGCATCTATAGCCGCCTGACCTAAAACAAGTGCCCCTACAATACTGATGGTCTGTCCGATAGCTTCCGGCATTCTGACACTGGCTTCTCTCAACACTTCAAATATAAAAAGCAAAAGAATGGCTTCTACCACTGTAGGAAACGGAACACCCTGCCGGGCTGCAGAAATACTCAAAACAAGCGGTGTTGGGAAAATTTCCTGATGATAAGTGGAAATTGCCACATAGATACCTGTCACACTGATGGTAAGGAGAAAACCGAGAATACGCAACAGGCGGTTGATGGAGCCGAATATAAAATCCATATAATAATCTTCATTGGATTGAAAATATTCCTGAAAAACATAAGGCATTGTCAAAACATTGGGCGACCCGTCGGATACAACGGCAATACGCCCTTCAAGGAGTCTGGATGCTGCTACATCGGGCCTTTCCGTGCTGCCTATGGTCTTAAAAGGTGAAAGGGGGCAGTCTTTAATAAGCTCTTCAATATAGCCCGAATCAATGATACCGTCCATGATAATATTTTTTAATCTTCTCTCAACTTCTTCCAGAATCTTGTCATTTGTTATGCCCTCAATATAACAGATACAGACTTTAGTATTTGTCTGTACTCCTAAAGTAAGATATTTGAATTTCAGCTTTGGTGTTTTCACTTTTCGTCTTATTAAAGATAAATTAGTTAAAAAAGCTTCTGTAAAACCCTCTCTGGGCCCTCGGATCGTCTTTTCGGAGGGCGGCTCGGTAATTTCCCTGTGTTTCCACCCCTTGGTGGTAATGATCAGCGCTTCAGAAGCACCTTCAAGAAGAAATACCGTATTTCCTATGAGGATACCCTGGATCAGTTTCTCTATATCAGCTGTTTTTTCTATTTTATGGGCAGCAATCACATGTTCCTGTAAAGTCTCCAGGGACACTTCCCGAGTCAAAATCTTTTTCCTTAAAACCGGCTGTATGATATTTTTGTTAACTACATCTACATCTATCATACCTTCAATAAAAATGATCCCGCATTCCGACTGCTGTTCTGTCGGACCTTTAAACTTTCGAGTTACCAGTGTCTCATCGCTATTGAATATATCTTTGAATAATTGAATGTTATATTCCAATGATTTTTTTAAATGTTTTTTATAAGTCACCGGTTTTTCCTGCTGCTCTTTTCTATTATTCTCATCAAAAAACATACTATCTCCCCCGCATCTGATTAACCTTAGAATATGCAGGTTTGGGAATAATATGCAAGAAACAGATTATAGAATATAGAGTATGGAGTATGGAGTAGGAGTATGGATTATAGAAGGTATAGATAAGAGATAATAAATAAGAGATAAAAGTTATATTTCACCTTTATTTATAAAAAAATTATTTGAGGTTCTCATCGTACAAAACAGTCCGGTTTCGTCCTAATTCCTTAGCCTTATACATTGCTTTGTCCGTATGTCCAATGAGGCTGTCCGCATTTTCCTCCTTCTGAAGCTGCCCGATACCGATACTTACGGTGAGAAGTACTTTTCTGTTTCGCATTATCATAAAAACCTGTCTGGATAAACTTGAATGAAGTCGCTCTGCCACATGTTTTTCTGCCGCATACTTATTTGTTCCGGTGAGAATAATGGCAAACTCTTCTCCTCCAACCCGGCAGGCATAGTCGGTATCTCTTATATTTCTTTTAATAATTTTTCCAATTTTCATAATGGCCTTATCCCCTTCCGGGTGTCCATAGGCATCATTATAATCTTTAAAGTGATCGATATCCAATAGCAAAAGAGAAAGGGGCTTATTTTCACGATGGGCCCTTTCAACCTCATATTTAATCTTCTCGTTAAAAAATCTTCTGTTATATAATTGGGACAATTCGTCTGTAAGACTTAGCTCAGTTAAAGATTTTTCAACTTGTTCAAATTGAACATTTTTATCATGGATAAAAAACAACTGTTCCATGAAGGAATATGCAATCAAAATAGAAGCCACAGCAGAAGCAATCAGCAAAGCATGGACTGAAACCTCCTTGCAGAAAATCTCGGAAACAAACCCTGCCAACAGGACCATTATTGCAATAAAGAATATCTTTGCTGCTTTATCCCGTTTAGCAAGTATACTCACTCTGGAAATGATCGTCCATTCTGTTATAAGCAACAGATATGTATTTACGGATATGCTCCAATTCATCCCTGCGCTTGTCACCCATAACAAAATATTTATGAAATGCATAAATTGAAAAACACGCAAAATTTTATGGTAGCCTGGTGTTTTAACAGAAGTACTTAAAAATGAACAGGCAAAAGAAATAAAAGACAGCATAAGAAAATTCATTAAAACATCGATGTTTTCATACAGATACTTGTCCGCCTTAATATTAATAAATGAAATGAATCCTGATGCAATAGTCTGATGGATAAGTAAAAATAAAAAAAACAATAAGGAAAAAAAATATTTACTTTCTTTTATCCGAATCCACAACATCAGCTGATATAAAATCACAGTGGCAAGCACACCAAAAAGCATACAGAAAACAATTAGACCCGTCCATGCGAAAGAGTATTCCTGCAAGAGCCATCTGGTATGCTCTGTCATCATGGCGTACAAACCGTTTAATCCACCGTATAAATCAGGATTTGAACCGGTCCTCCGTATAAATATCAGATACAGGTTCAGTATCAGAAATAAACCAATTATTAATAATGCATTACCGTGCTTTTTCATAAAATCCGCCTCCTGCCCTTTGGCTAATCAAAGAGTCGAAATTATAGATAAAATAGAAAACTACTGTATATGAATGTTATATCACAGACCTGTATCATTCTTCAACTTTAAATAATAACTTGCTGCTATATCAGCTTCCAGCTCATTGGTGTACCCTTTCTAACATCCTGATTTACCTGCTTACCAATAAGCACATCATAGTATTTAGGCGGCAGCCCCAACCCGGGTCGAATGGGGCGAAGATTGTCTTTTGAAAAAAAATCACCCTTCTGCATATCCTGGGTAATATACAACGATCTTCTCAAATCCAATGACTTTTCTTCATCCTTCAAAGGACCATAAGATACCTTCCCTAAGCCCTGCCAAGCCCGATAGGCCTCACCTGCCAGTTGTTTCATTTCTTCAGGTTCAAGAGAAAAAGCTGAATCCACACCGCCTTCCGCTCTGTTCAGGGTAAAATGCTTCTCTATGACAGTCGCCCCCAGAGCGATACTTGCAACTGCAACACCAATGCCCAATGTATGATCTGACAGGCCGGCCTCGCAGTCAAAAGCCTGCCGCAAATGGGGAATGGTCAGGATATTTGAATTTTCCGGAGAAGCCGGATAAGAGCTGGTGCATTTGAGCAAAATCAGATCTTTACAGCCGGATTTTCTGGCAGTTCTCACGGCCTCATCCAATTCAGCTGCCGTAGCCATTCCGGTTGAAATAATCATAGGTTTTCCGGTTCCGGCTGCCTTACGAATCAGCGAGACATCTGTATTCTCAAAAGAAGCAATCTTATAACAGGGTACTTCCAATGTTTCTAAAAAGTCTACTGCACTTTCATCAAAAGGCGTGCTGAATGCAATGATCCCCAGTTCTTTACAACGTTCGAATATCGGTTTATGCCACTCCCAGGGTGTATAAGCCTCTTTATAAAGATCGTAAAGGGAATATCCTTTCCACAGGCTCTCAGAATCATGGATACGAAAATCCCCACTATGGATATCAAGAGTCATGGTGTCAGCCGTGTAGGTCTGCAGTTTCAAAGCATGTGCACCTGCTTTGGCCGCTTCCTCAACGATCTGCAATGCTCTTTTTAGGGACTGGTTATGGTTACCGGACATTTCAGCTATGATAAAAGGCGGGCAGCCCTCCCCGATTTTTCTGTTATAAATGTTAATTTGCCTCAACATAGGTTCCTTCCAACTCCTCTAACAATTTTCCTTCAATCTGCTCCCAATCTTCTCTAAACAATGCCATCTCAATCACATCATAATATCTGTTGTTTCTAAAGATATGCTGTTTCAGCCTCCCTTCTTCTGAAAAACCTATTTTTAAATGGTAACGAATACTGATCTCATTAAACTCAAAAATTTGGGAGCATAATTTTCTGAGCTTGAATTCTTCAAAAACGTAATCCAGAGCCAATAATGCCATCGCTTTTCCCGAACCTTTAGGCGCTTTTCTTTCACCAATGTAAAACCCCCAATAGCCTTTATTGTTTTTATAATCCAGATCGGTAAAATTGACAAAGCCTATGGGCAATCCTTTATATAAAAGAATTTTTCCAATGATCATTTTATCTGTTTTAAGGTTCTCGAACCATCTGGTATGTTCTTCCTCTGTGATCACATGTTCATCAAACATATTTTTGCGGATATGCTCAGCATTACGCCAATTTAAAATCAATTTTTTATGATTTTCCGATACGTCTGTCAATTTATAATGCTCAATTTTGCTCATTAAATTTCACCTTCAAATTTGTTGCTTCTGATATTTCTTTGCTCAGCTGTCTGTTTTTTTCCCATTTCAGTGACACATCAGAATTGATTTTAGGAATCTGTGGATTGTTCAATAAATAGTCCCTCAGCTTTTCAAAATACAGTGGTGCCCTTTTTATATCCAAACCGGAATATATGGTATCAAGCAGCTCCAGATCCTTTTGCTCATCCAGTGTCAGCCGCCACTGTGGATAGCGGAATGCTTGAGCAAGCTCAACTCTGTTGACTGAGAAAATTTCCGGATTATTAAGATAATAAAAGGATAAATATTCCGTATGAGTCAGGGGTTTTTCTTGCCTTAACAAGTTATAAAGCGATTCCACCGTATAGACATCTGCCGAAGTACCGGGTGCATGATCCTTTGTCGGTAATGTCAGATCCTTTCCTGTCTTTAAATGTGCATCAATGAGAATCCTCAATATTTCAGGTGATACCGCAGGGCTGTCACCGGTTACCCGCAGGACAATATCTGCTCGTGTTTCTTGTGCTGCTTGCACCATCCTCATTGCAACATTATCCGGATCACCCCTCAGCACTTTCACTTTGCCTCCCATAGTGAATTGCTCTAAAGGATCATCTTCAGCCAAGCACGAAGTCGCCAGCACAACCTGATTGATATTGGGTACGGCTAAACAATTGATCAGGCATCTTTCAATTGAAGCAACTCCATGAATAGAAAGAAGGGCTTTTTGGGGTAATCTGGTGGATTTTAACCGGCAGATTACCACTATTGAAATAACAGGTCTTTTGAGCATGTTTTCAGCTAACAGTTCTCCTTTTTTCACATCACAATCCAGAATATTTCCTACAACCGTTTCAGTTTCTATTGGAGATATACCTGTACCCGGCCGTTTATATGCTAAATCTTCCCCCTTGATCAAACTGCCTTTTTTTAAATCTTCCCTCGCAGCAATAGACCTTCTTACCAACATATAACCACCGCCTTCGGAGTACCGTTTTTTAATGGGTTCTCCTAATGCTTTTTCAATGGTTCTTATATCAAAAACAAATTGTCTCAACTCCTCCGGACCAATGGATACTTCATAATCCGGCCTTATGATTGCCGGGTTCAGACTAAAATGCTTTTCTATAACCCGAGCACCAAGGGCAGAAGCTGCCAGAGGAATCGCCGTTCCTTCTGTATGATCACAAAAACCGATTGGATAGTTATAGGCTCTAAGAACCTCCAGAGCTCTGAGATCTACCTCATCAGGAGGCGTCGGATATTTACTGTTTGTGTGATAAAGAACTATTTTGGACCCTCCTGCTTCTTCAATAACTCTCAAAGCAGTATCAACCTCTTGAATCAATGCATTTCCTGTGGAAAGAAAAATTGGCAGCCCGGTAGCTGCACACTTCGCTAAAAAAGGATGGCAAGTAATATCTCCACTCACAATCTTTATAAAATCAGCACCTGCCTCTACAATGAACTCTAAAGAATCAAAATCAGCAACACATGCTGTAACAGCCATATTGTAAAAGTGGGCTTGCTTAAACAATTGAGCTATTTGTTGATCTGTTAACCGCCAATTATCCCATTCGTTATTGTCATCAATACTCATATTTATACTATTTATTTCATTCCAGGCAATATGCTGGAAAGTAACAGCGTCTGCTTTTGCATTTTTTGCCGCTTCCACCATTTCTTGCGCTTCACTGAATGAGCCGGCGTGATTAATCCCTGCCTCAGCAATAATAAAAATAGGCTCATTTTCACCTATGCCCCGCCGGCCAACTTTAAAAGTTATCATCATTAAGCCTCCCATATAATTGAATTCTGCTCGTCATCTAAAATATGCCATGGGACATACCTCCATCAACTGCAATATATGAACCTGTTAAAGCACTGGATGCTTCACCGGCTAAAAAAGCAACTACTTTTCCAAACTCTTCAGGATCGTTATATCTCTTCATAGGCAGTTTTTCAGTTATCTCCCTTTCGATCTCGTCAATATGCCGCCTCTGGTTTCGGGACATTTCCTGCAAAAGCTCCTCTGCTCTTTCGGTTTTAAAAGATGCCGGACCAACTGCATTGACTGTAATGTTTTTAACAGCCAATTGGGCTGAAAGGGTTTTAGCAAAGGACACAAGTGCCGCTCTATATATATTGGATAAAACCATATTTTCAGACGGTTCTTTAGCCGTAATAGAGGTATTTATGATTATTCGCCCCCATCCATTTGATATCATTCCAGGAATCAGCCGTTTAGCAAGGTATATGACAGGAAATAGTATGTCATCATGTGCTTTAGAAAAATCTTTAAGATCCAGTTCATTTATGTTTCCGGGCTTAGGTCCGGGTCCATTAGTAAACAGAATATCTATTGTTTTAAATTTTTCCTGGCTTTCATTAACCAAATGATTCAAATCTTTAATTTGTGTTACATCTGTAGGAATAGCCAGTATCCCTGCCTCGCTGTGAATCATTTTTAATTCTTTTTCAGCATTATAAAGCCTTTCACTTCTGCTGCCTATAATAACATTGTGTCCATCCTCGCATAAAGCCTTCGCGGCTGCAAAGCCAAGCCCGCTTGAACTTGCCAGAATTAAGGCGGTATGCTTTTTCTTGCTATTCACTCTTTCACCCTCCTAACATGATTTTATATGATATATTTATGTCTTCTGAATAAATTTGACACAAAATAAAATCCGCCCTTATGCAGCGTTCTTTAATTAACTCTTCATTGTTTCAAGTATTCAAAGATTCTCCGCCCGCCTTTTCCGTCCAGAAGCTTTCTCCCATTTCCGCTCATTTGCAGGCGCTTTTTAGGATCCCAGCTCAGCAACTTAACACAACGGCTGATTTCCTCTTCACTGACTTTGTCTGCATCTCCTAAATACAAAGAAGCACCGTATTTTTCATAAAGGATGCTTGCATATTGGTTTTCTGCCGTTTTTATTATAATACTGGGTAATCCCATATAAGCCATCTCTGCCAGAGTTCCGCCTCCTGCAGAAATTCCGATATCCGCCCATTCCATTAAACCCGCCATTTCTTCCGTATCCTGTATGATTGAAATGTTTCCTTCCTTCTCAAAATCCTTTAATTTTTGAAAAAAAACGCAGGATGGCCCTCCCACCACCTTGACCTGTATATCATTTTCCAGATTTTTCAGTCCTTTTACTACTTTTATCGTCACTTCTTCGGGGTCAGATCCACCCATAGTCACCAACAGCTTATTACCCTGTTCAGGGATTTCTCTTTTCTCTCTCTCTTTATTTAAAAATTCCCGCCGCAATGATATATATTTGGGTCCTGTCAGCAAGCATGTATAGGCTTCTCTATTGGAATACATATTGTCATATGAATCCAAACCCGTATTCAGAATAATATCGGCATAATAAAAATCGGAATGGCCATAATCGTCTAAAACAAGCAATCTTTTCCCTTGCTCTTTAATAAATCTTTGGTAATCCCCTCCAAACCGATATCCGTCGGCAATAATCCAGTCAGCCCCCAGTCTTTTAGCATAATCATAAGTCAATCGGGCATCTTCTTTACTTCCGATAATCAGACCTGAAACCTTGATCAATTCTATTTTTTCATTTTGAAGTAGTTTTTCCAGTTTATCAGGTATTTCAAAGCAGAGGAATGCCACTTGTGTCCCGGCATCTTTTATACCTTGTGCCAGAGAAAAACATCTCATTACATGTCCGGTACCTATTTTATTGGCAGCGTCCGCGCGTATGAGTATTTTATCTATGATACCCATTGGCTTTACATCCTCTTTCGATAATAAGATATTATTTTATCAACAGCATGGATGACATCCTTCAAATCCTGCATACTCATTGCAGGAAAAAGAGGTAGCGTCAGTATTTCCTCATAAAGCTTTTCCGCATTGGGGCATAAGCCTTTGGAATAACCCAAAGCCTGATAATAAGGATGGTAATATACCGGAATATAATGGACCTGTACACCGATATTTTCTTTTTGCAGGGCCTCAAATATTTGCCGGCGCCCAACTTTTAATTTTTCCGGTTTTAAGCGAATGACATATAAATGCCAACTGGAAACCGTATCCGAAAGCTGCATAGGGCATATGATCTCTTCCATATCTCTGAAGGCGTTATCATATGCTTGAGCATAATTCTGCCGTATTTTAATAAAACTTTCTAATTTTTTAAGCTGGCTGATTCCTAAAGCCGCTTGAATATCCGTCATACGATAATTAAAGCCCAGCTCCTTCATTTCATAGTACCACGGGCCCTGACAAACGGTTAATTCATCGGGTTCTCTGGTTATCCCGTGAATTCTGAATTGTTTCAGTTTATGGCAATAGCTTTCATTATTTGTGGTAACAATTCCCCCTTCTCCTGTGGTGATATGCTTTACCGGATGAAAACTGAAAACGGTCATATCGCTAAGCCCGCCTATTTTTTTACTTTTATATTTTGCCCCTAACGCATGGGCAGCATCTTCGATTATTACCAGATCATACTCTTTTGCAATTGATTTTATTGCATCGATATCTGCAGGCTGACCTGTGAAGTCAACAGGTATAATTGCTTTAGTGTTTTTGGTTATTGATCTTTCTACAGCCTGTGCCTCTATATTATAGGTCTTGGAACTTACATCGGCAAAAACCGGAGTCCCTCCCTGATAAAGGACACAATTTGCACTGGCTGCAAAAGTCAATGGTGTGGTAATAACTTCATCACCTTCTTTAATACCTGCTGCAAAACAGGCACCATGAAGGGCTGCAGTCCCATTTGAAAAAGCAACCGCATATCCGGTCCCTGTATACTCTGCTATTTCTTTTTCAAAGCATTCAATGGCAGGCCCCGTTGTCAGATAATCTCCTTCAAGTACCTCTGTTACAGCTTTAATATCTTCCTTATCCAGCCACTGCCGTCCATAAGGAAGGAAATGCTTTCTAACAGGTTCTCCTCCTATAATTGCCGGCTGGTTTTTATGAATATCTATGATTGAACATCTCCTCCAGTATCCAATATTCTGTTCTTTTGATACCTTCTTCCAGGCTGATCTTTGGTTCCCAATTCAAAATATTTTTTGCTTTGCTATAATTGCATAGTAATTTTTGAATCTCACTTTTGGGGTGGATATGCGTAACATGTTGAATCTTATCATCATTCTGTGCAATCAGCCGGGCTAATTCATTGATCGTAACATCCTTTCCAATTCCGGCATTAATAATCTGGCCGTTTGCTTTATCCGAATAACCTGAGTTTACTACAAATTCGGCACAGTCCTCCACATACAATAAATCTCTGGTTTGCATCCCGTCACCATAAACTTTCAGAATCTCATTTGTCAGCTTATTCTTGATAAATATCGCTACGACGCCCCCTTCACCGCTGCTCTTCTGAAAAGGCCCATAGGTATTAAAGGGGCGAATTACGACTGCAGGTAAATCATAAGCATAATAGTATGAAAGCACCATGTTTTCAGCAGCAATCTTTGACCCTGCATAGGGTGAAGCCGGTTTAACAGGATGTTCTTCGGTAATACCTGTGGTGTCATACGCTTTATCATAAACCATGCAGGTGCTCATAAAAACTATTTTGGTAGAATACATCCTGCACTTTTCCAAGACATTGAATGTTCCAATGGTATCGTTGGCAAAAGTGGTTTTAGGATCATCAATACTATCCTGAACATTGATACTTGCTGCCAAATGATAGCAGAGATCAAATTGATTTTTAAAAAGGTCATCCAGGGCTTGCTCATTATTTATATCCTTTTTTATAAAATTAAGGGGATAAGAATTATTAATAAATTCATTTATATTCTCCCATCTTCCATTTGATAAATTATCCAATACCCAAACCTGATGTTTATCTTCCAAAAGTTTTTTGACCACCCATCTCCCAATAAATCCTGCCCCTCCGGTCACAAGTATTTTCACTTAAAAATCCTCCTTCAAATCAAATTCTGCTCTACAATAAGTTCTCTAACCTCTTCCGGCAAGATAACCTTCTGGTTAGCGGAACTGTAAGTTCCTTCTTTTGCCTTTACGGCATTTTCATAGCCTTTCTGACTTCCTTCTATAGAGGGAATAACAAACATATCCGGTAATTCCCACGCTGTTAATGACTCATCATAAGTCATCAGTTCTTCATACATTTTTTCCCCCGGTCGCATCCCAATTTCCTGAATTTTCACTTCATCAGCATTTATATGGTATTTTTTACAGGTTTCTTCTGTGATTACCCTGACCAGATCCCGTAACAAGATAACCGGCATTTTCAAAACGAATATTTCTCCTCCTTTTGCTTCCTTCATGGCCTTTATAGTCAATTGAGTGGCCTGATTCATTGTCATCATAAACCGGCTCATTTCCTGGTTGGTAACGGTTATCCTTTTATCATTTACGATTTGGTTGATAAACAAAGGAATGACCGAACCACGTGACCCTATGACATTACCAAATCTGACAATTGAAAAAATCGTTCTGCTGGTTCCTTTATTATTTTCGGAAGCCACAAGCATACGCTCTGCTGTCAGCTTGGTAGCCCCATAGGTATTGGTAGGAGAAATGGCTTTGTCCGAACTGGTAAATATGACTTTTCTCACATTCTGCTCTCTTGCAGCTTTTATTACATTATTAGTCCCCACAACATTTGTCAGCACTGCTTCATACGGATTATATTCGCAGGCAGGTACATGTTTCAAAGCGGCTACATGAAATACATAATCAATATCCTCCATCGCACTTAAAACCCGGTCATAATCTCTTACATCTCCGATTAAATAGCGCATGTCTCTCCTTGACCCCAAGCTGTTTTGCAGCATATACTGCTTATGCTCATCTCTGCTTAAAATCCTTACAACGTTGGGGTTTTCTGCTAAAATGTGTTGGAGTAACCTTTCCCCGATGGTACCGGTCCCTCCAATAATCAATATTTTTTTATTTTCAAAGAACATTTTCTTCCCCCTGAAAGGTAATGAAGCAATTTAATAATTCTGTTTCTCATAATTGTAGAAAATGTTTTAAATTACTGTCAGTTTCAGTTTATAATTGTAAAAATTGCTCTCTTTCACTTACATAATATGTGCTGAATAAAAGAATTGCTTCAAATGCCCAAATCTGAAATCAATTCAGAAGCTGTTTACCATGCAGTCCAACCTCCGTCAACACAAATATTCGTCCCTGTAACGTAACTTGAAGCCTCTGATGCCAGAAAAACCACTGCCCCTTTTAGTTCATCCGGCCTGCCAATCCTCCCTAAGGGAACTTTTTTTTCTAAATTAGCAATAAATTCTTTGTCTTTCTGAATATCTGTTTTAGGGAAAGGTCCTGGAGATATGGCGTTTACCCTTATACCCTTTGTCCCCAGATGACAGGCAGCATAACGGGTGAATTGTAAAATTGCAGCTTTTCCGGCCCCATAGTTCGGCGGATTCACATACTCTTCTTTATTATAAAGCCATGGATCCGGAGAAACGATTCCATACATGGATGCAATATTAACAATAGTTCCCCCGCCACTTTCAGCCATAAAGGGTATCACTGCCTGGGTAGCCCTGAAAACACCGTTAATGGTTCCATCTATACCCGCCATCCAGTCTTTTTCCTCCATATCCAAATCTTTTCCTCTGCTAAAGGCAGCATTGTTAATTAGTATATCAATCTTCTGATTTTCTGCCGTAATCTGTTGAAATGTTTCATGGATTTTTTTTACGGAACATATGTCTGTAAATACTCCTTTAACATAAGCATCTGTCTCTTTGGATATTTTTTCTGCTGCCTCCTGACATTTTTTATGATTTGAGCTGGCAATATAAACACGTGCGCCGGCTTCAGCAAGGGCTGAGGAAATGTGATAACCCAAATATCCGGCACCTCCGGTCACAACCGCAATATGATCCCTTAGACTAAATAATTCACTTATCATGGACTCTCTCCTCATATCAGCACCACTTTCTGGGGTCTATTAAATTTACAGGAATATCCTGAAAGGCTTTTTCAATGGATTTTATAATCTCCGAATTCAGTTTATTTTTATTAGAGCAAAAATTCAGATTTTCTTCCAATTGTTTACAGCTATCTACTCCGAGAATTACAGATCCCTGAGATTTTTGACAGGCATATTTCAATGCTAATTCTCCAACTTTAAAGCAATAATGATCCGCTATCTCCGTCAGTTTTTTAAAATACGGAGAATATATGCAAAATTTTTCCGGTAAAATTTCATCTTCTGCCATGAAAAATAATCCCTGCAAAAAAACAGACCTCACCAAAACCAATTTGCCTTTTTCTGCAGCTCTGTTGAAAAAATTGATTTTATTCAACCTTTGATCAAAAAGATTGAAAGGCACTTGGATCACCTGCATTTCCAAATTATCTAATGCTGCTTCTGCTGCTTCAGTAGAATATACCGAAACGCCTAAAAGGTTAATCTTTCCTTTCTTCTTTTCCTTCCTTAAAATATCGATGATATACCCGTCATAAAAAAACAGGTTGTTTTCATCATGCAATAAATATATTGGCAGGCTATCCAAGCGGAGACGGTTAAGAGATCGGGTAACTGCCTGCTCTATTTCCCGATTCAGTGCTTGAAGATCATTTGTATTCTTAAGGTAAGGTAATTTACTTTCAACAATAACACCGGACTTATACGGCGACTTGCATAAAATATTTCCTATAGTTTTTTCACTTACGCCATAAGAGGATGCAGTATCTATTAAGTTGATTCCTTTTTCAAAAGCCTTATCTAAAACTTTTTTTATTTCTCTTTCTGTAAGCTTTCCGTATTTGTTTGCAATACCATAATCCGAACCAAACTGAGCTGTACCCAGAGTAAATCGTGAGACATTATATCCGTGTTTATAAATATATTTCATAAATCATTTTCCTTTTTATTATTTTCTTCCGATTATCCTGTTGATTTCTTCTATTAAACAGCCCCCTGCCAGCCTCTGGGGATAAGCGTATGCTAAAAACTCCTGATTTACCGCCTTTGATTTTTCTTGTAATTCCTCGTCCTTGAGCAACCTGGGAATAAACTCCGCCAATTTTGCAGGATTAGAAAATTTAAAATCGCCCATTCTGTCATAATACTTAAAAGACCCCTCATACAGTATACATAAAGGTTTATTGGCCAATACAGCTTCCAGACCTACGGTAGATGCATTGATGATGACAACATCTGTATTAGACAATAGATCATAAAGATTCACGCCTCTTTCCGCTATAAGTTTCACTGATTTATATTTGTTTTCTAAATTTTTATATTCTTCTATATAATTTCCATGATTGAGCTCCCAGGGATGTGGTTTAATAATGATCTCAATTCCCGGTATCGTCGCTGCAATATCAATAAATTCCCGGCATAAAGACGAACATATATGTTGCGTTGCTACGAGCACATGTTTTTTGCCGGCATCCAAACCGTACTTCATTATGAATGTTTCTTTTGGCATATGGTTTTGATCAAAAATATCATCAAACCGGGGATGTCCTGTAATCGCAATATATTCTTCAGAAACCCCTCTTTCCCGATACCAGTCTTTTTCATACTGGCCGTAAACCGCCTCAACAGTAGCAAATACCGGCAGATAAGCTTCTTCTCCGCCTAAAATGCCATGCTGCAGGCAAATGCTGGGAATTCCTTTTTCACCTGCTACCATGGTAAGAATGCGGCTGGTTAAGTCTTCCGTTGTTCCTACAACAACACAAGAAATCAAATTATCCTGAAAATATTTTCTGACTGCAGCTATTGTCTCTACCATTTTAGGAATATTGTTCAAAAATGAATGAGAAAAAAAATCATTTTGTAAAACATAATGCTTCTGAATAGGTGAAAAAATACTTTCAGCTCTTTTAACAAGCTTATCTATTGAGTCCTGAACTTCAACTTTATAATCCTGAATACAATGAACCGGAATACCTAATTTTCTTTTAAACTGAGTGAAAATAATCGTTTCTTCCGGATCATAAACTTTAAAACTATTATGGGAAAACCTCAGATACTCAAGATTCAGCAATATCTTTCCCTTCATGGGCTTGCATTTTGAAGAATCCAATAGTCTGCATGCTGCAGGCTGTTTAAAGGAATGCAGCCAACATTCAAATTGAGGCTGTATTTCATTAAGAGTAATTTTTTTTCTTGTTAAATGTTCTTTAAAAGATGTTTTTTTCATCTCTTCACGCAGGTCAGTATCAATATATTGATAAAAATTCGATAATAACGGTAAAGGGATCTTTTCAAAAATCAGTTCATGAAACAGATCTATGAAATCAAGAAAAAGCAGCCAGTAATTCTCTAAATAGTTGCTTTTTTCTTTCTGTGACTGTTCTTCTTTTAAACGCCTCTCCTCTTTCTCCAGGTTTTCTTTCCTTAAACACCTTAAATAATCTCTTATTTCTTTACAGATACGCTGCTCCGGCAAAAGCTTAATCAAAGGGTGCTCTTCAGAATTCATATGAGTATGAAGGGATATTTCCGTCATATAGTTATCATCCAATATTTCATGAATTGGGTGAAATGGCCAGAAATGGTTGAGCCTCCAGAAAAACCTGGCATCGCCAAGAAAATAAAACTGAGGATCTTCATCCCAATAAGAACCCCACTTATCAAAAATAACCGGTAAAATATCTGTTCTGTGCATAATGGAACAATGATCTACCATACATGGTGCCAACCAAGTTTCTGCTTTAGCCTCTCTTTCAATGCTTCTTACAAAAACGCCATCCTTATCCAGATACTGCACTTTCGAACTTGAATAAGCAATCTTTACCTCCGGATGCCGGTCCATGAAATCAACCATTTTTTCAAGACGTTCCGGTCGGTAGACATTATCATCCGTTGCATAAGAAACATATTGACCTTTAATCATATCCAAAGCCTTATTGATCAATACCGCATAACGCACTTTTTCAGTTCTTTCTTCAACACTGGTTACATCGCTGCAGTAATATCTTATTCGTTTATCTTTTAAGTACCCCTGGATGATATTCCGGGTCTCTTCATCCGAGTTATCATCCATCAACAGCAGTTCAAAGTCCTTAAAAGTTTGATTTAAAACACCCTCAATGGCCTTTCCTATATATTTAGGTTTATTATAGCTGGTCATAATAATTGAAACTTTACACAATGCAATTCCTCCATCAAAAAAATTCTCTGCTCCTTTATATCTTATGACGTAAATCCCGGTTCTGTTCAGGCCCTCCCCAATGAAGGAACTCTATAAAAACAGGTAACATATACTGTACTGAGCCTCGCACGGTAATAAAGGCTAATACAGGATTGAGAATGGAGTGAAAAAATGGCTGTGCAGCTTTTTATACCTTCCTACAGAGTAGAGGAATGTCTGGATCAGATAAGAGAATGCCTGGAAGCAGGCTGGACGGGTCTGGGATTTAAAACGGTAGAATTCGAAGAAAAGTGGAGAGATTATACAGGGCTCAATAACGCTCATTTCCTGAATTCTGCAACAGCAGGGCTTCATTTGGCAGTCAAAATCTTAAAAGAAACATACTCATGGAACGACGATGATGAAATTATATCCACCCCACTGACTTTTATTTCCACAAACCATGCCATTACCCACGAAAAGATGAAAGCCGTTTTTGCAGATGTAGATGAATATTTATGCCTTGATCCTGAAGATGTTGAGAAAAAAATTGGCCCCAGAACACGGGCGGTTATGTTTGTCGGACTGGGTGGCAATACCGGGCGTTATCCGGAAATTGTCAAGTTGTGCAAAAAATACGATCTGAAACTGATTTTAGATGCCGCCCATATGGCAGGAACAAGGCTTAACGGAAACATTCCGGGCAAAGAAGCCGATGCTGTTATCTATTCTTTTCATGCTGTGAAGAATCTCCCTACGGCAGATTCAGGAATGATATGCTTTGCACTAAAAGAGTTGGATGACATCTGCCGAAAATATACCTGGCTGGGCATTAATAAAGATACCTACACCCGTACAAATGAATCCGGTGCTTATAAATGGAAATACGATGTGGATTATTTGGGTTATAAATACCACGGAAATTCGATTATGGCGGCGATAGGACTTGTACAGCTGAAATATCTGGATGCCGATAATCAATATCGGCGTAAGATTGCAAACTGGTATGATGAAAAATTTAAAAGCTCACAAAATATCTCCCCGGTCCCTATAGGTCAGGGATGCGACACTTCCCGGCATTTATACATTATTGAAGTGGATAACCGGGACGAATTATTAAATATTCTCAATGAAAATGAAATATATCCCGGTGTGCATTACAGAGACAATACGGAATATCCCATGTATGCTTACGGGAATGGCATATGCACCAATGCTGAATTTAAATCAAACAGAATCCTTTCTTTACCCATTCATTTAAAAATGGCAAAAAAAGAGGTCCATATGATCAGTGAAATCATTATCAGAAATGCAAAGCAGGTGTCAAGTTGAAGCATAGTTTTTTAATAGAAACAAACCGCCTGAATCTCAGACAGGTGGAAGAGAGCGATTTAAATAACCTGGTTCTATGGAGAGATGATGATAATATCCGAAAGTGGTTTTTTGACAAGAAGATCATCACTTTGGAGCAACAATCTCTGTGGTATGAAAACTATCTGAAAAATGACACCGACATAATGTTCATTATTGATGAAAAATTTGATTTAAAAACCTCAATAGGTGCTGTTAGCCTTTATCATCTGAATCTTAAAAAAAAACACGCCGAATTTGGACGGTTAATGATCGGGAATAAAAATGCATTGGGTAAAGGGTTTGGGCTGGAATGCACAGCCGCTGTCTGTAATTTTGGCTTCAAGCATCTTGACTTAAACAAAATACATCTAAAAGTATATGAAAATAATTCCAGAGCTATCAGAATATATGAACAGGCAGGCTTTACTGCAAAAAAAACATATATTAAAGATAATGTACCAACTATTTTCATGATACTGGAAAAGGACGCAAGGATAGGAGGTCCCTAACCTTTAACTCCATAAACTATAAGCTGTTTTCCACTTACACTTGCACTTATATTTCTAAAGGAGTATCCGTTTTATGGCTATTGTAAAGGAATTCTTAAATAACTTTGATATCCATACATCTAAAAATCTTATTAAAAATCCGGAGACAAGTGTTATCCTGCCGACCTTCTGCCGCGGAAATAACGGTTTATTGGCACGTGCAGTAGATTCCGTATTAAATCAGACCTTTTCGAATCTTGAACTTATTATTGTTGATGACCACTCCATTGATGATACTGAAAAGATTGTCACAAAATATCTCAAAAATGATTCCCGGATCGTATATATCAGAAATCACACTTATTCCGGCTTACCTGCCATCCGGGTAAATCAGGGGCTGATGCATGCACGCGGGAAATATATTGCTTATCAGTTTGATGATGATTTATGGATGGAAAATGCCCTTGAAGTATTATATGAGGAGATCAAAAATCAAAAAAAAGAATGCATGGTATATGGAATAGGAATATGGAGAAATGTGCGTACAAAAGAGGAACTTAAACTTGGTGCACCGGTTGAATACCATGAATTGCTGGAATACAACCGTGTTATCAATAACTCAGTACTTCATTCCAAATCGTTGAGCTATGATTTCGGCACTTATGACTGTCATATCACCATGAGACGATCCTGTGACTGGGACCTATGGCTAAGATGGATACAAAAAATTCCTTTTGTATTTGTCAATAAAATTGTCAGTATCGCAGAATACAATCATGAAAATTCTATCGGCATTGACTGTGTGTTTGATGAACAGCTTTTCAGGATTTATTATTCTTTAAACAGATGGGAAACTTTAAAGTTAAATAATATTCATAATTACTGCATAGACAATCTTGATTTTCTCACAGATGAAGGCTATAAAAAAGAAATCTTTAAAAAACAAATATTGCCTTGGTTAGACCGGAAAAATGGATAATAAAAATATTAAATACATTTTAGTTACCAAGCGTTATTATGATGCTTCCGTTACTATTATGGTGCAAAACTTTATTCAGCTTTTGAATGATAAATTTCGTATGGTATTTATTCCCGAACGCCTTCTGAGTACTCGTTCATTAATCAATATTGATCTGGTTATTTTCTGCAGAACCTTTGAAATCCAATCTATAGAGCTTCTTGATCTATGCATGGCATCAAACATTCCTGCTTTGTATGCCATTGATGACGACTTGCTCAATTTTTATAAAAGCGAAAAAACTTTGGATTTTGGACCGGATACGCAAAGATATTATAATTTATGTTATTTGCTGTCTAATGTAGACCTTGTATTAAGCTTTTCCAAATCTATTACAAAATCCATTAGCGTATATACAGATAAAATATATGAATTGCATACTAACATTTTATCAAAATATTTCCATCACTCTTTTAAAGATGTAAAAGGAAATGTTTTCAGGATCGCCTATCTTGGTGGTGAAAAGAAAGAAGAGTTTGACCTGATATCAGGTGATCTTGTGGAAATAGCACAAAAATATAAAAACAGGGTTGAATTTCACTTCTGGGGATTTCAGCCTGAACAAAGTGATAATTTGTATCATTACAGCAAGGTTTTCACTAAAAGATTCACTGCAAACTATGAAGAATACTTAACATGTTTGTCTAAGTCTGCTTTTGATTTGGTTTTATGCCCTTTGTTCCACAATGATTTTAAAAAAGGAAAAAGCCCTATTAAATTTCTTGAAGCTTCTGTATGTGGTGCATGCGGTCTTTTTTCAGATGTCTCCCCTTATGAAATCGTCGTAGATGGAAACACCGGCTTTAAAGTCGATAATGTAAAGCAGGCATGGAAAAGGAAAATCAAAAAGATCATCCATATGAATAAAATGAAACGCAATCAAATACATGAAAATGCTGTTTTTCTTATTAAAGAACAATATACAACAGAGGTATTGGCACCTAAATTTGAAAACGCCATTGACAAGGCCTGCCACAATCAAAGAACCAATTCAAAGTAATACATGCTTTTTTACAGCATTTACAAATACGCCGACACATGTATCATAGTCATATTTTGTTTCCATAACATGTCTGGCATTCATGGAAAATTCTTTTCTTAAAGTTGGTTGTAAAATCATAATTTCCAGCTTTTCATACCATTCTTCCCCTGTAGAAGCCAAAAAACCATTTTCACCGTCCTGAATCAACTCCTGATAAATTCCAAGATTAGATGCGATGACCGGAACTCCTAAAAGCATGGTGTGTTTTAGTCCAAAACCGGATTTTCCGTACCGGTCCGGTATATCTATACAGGGTGCAATACATATATCCGATTTAGCAATTTCCGGTACCAATTCTTTTACATAGATTTCCGGCACCTGAAACGGAATACATTCAGCATAGGGAAAGGCTTTCTTTATGATGGGACTTTTATCCGCTAATCCATAATGTTTTCCTTTATGCCATCCATACAAACGCACCGCTGCGCCGTATTTTTTATGAATCATATCGAGAGGCTCTTTGATCATCAATAAATCATCAATGTAGACGTCCGCTAAATTTTTTTCCCAATAGATGATCATAGGATTATTATTTCTTTTTTCAAAAGGAGTATAAGGATAATTCTTGTAATCGGCCAACGTATATACTGCTTCACACGGTGTGCTTGTATATTCTTTTAATCTTTCGGCATGTGCCCTGTTGCCCACAATGATCAGATCGGCTATCTTTAATACATCAAGATGGCCTCTGTCATTCATTTCCATAAAATCATCATCAATATAAATCAAAAACACTTTTCCCTTGAGATGCCTGACATCTTCATACCGGTGGCCTTCGTAAAAACACTTCTGAAAAAATATAGCATCACTATCTCCTGTTTTTAGCAGGCGCTTTTTATCCTCTTTATTTTGAATAATCTCTACCGGATATCCGGCCTCTTTCAAAGCATTTGCAAACAACTTTCCTGAAATGGTGGTAGGTGCCATCTCATTATCAGAAAGAAAAAATTTAATCTCCACAAATTCACTCCTTTACAAATCTTATTTCTCCATTAAAAGTTCTTTAATTAATTCAAAATAATTTTCACACATGATTTTTTGAGTAAATGCCCTTCCTCTTTTCATAATTTTGCTTTTATACATATCATATCTATGAAAGGTACTCACAATTTTTCCTGCAAGATCTTCCACATCCACCATAGGGGCTTTTTCAAATGAAGATGTGCAATTTGCCAGCAGCCCGGCATTACCGATCAATTCAGGTGTACTCCCCGAATCAAGACCGACGACCGGTGTTCCTACATTCATTGCTTCTATGATCAGATTTGAACATGCATCATTGGGGCGGGTATGAAGTATCAGATCAGCCGTTCTGATAAATACATTCATATCTTCATATTTTATCGGGCTGTGCAAATCGTATCGTGTGACATTTGGCAAATCAGCCTTTTTAATGATGTCTTCCGTTTCAGGATAAGCCTCTCCGAGAATCCAGAATTCTATATAACTTTCTGACAATAATTTCTCAGCCGCATCCAATATGACTTTGACACTGTATTCTGCCATCAAGGGTGTTCCCCAATAAGCAATAGACAAAACAATTTTTCTGTTTTCAGGTTTGGACAAAGTTTTTCCCTCTGGCCGAAATAGCTTATTATCCGCCCCATTATAAATAATTTTACCCGGAATTTCTTTGCCTTCCAGCAGCCAGCTTGCCGCATATTTTGAGAACCTGCTTTGATATATGACCTTATCCGCACTTTCAAGGCAGTCCTTAATGACTTGGTTTGCCTCCTTCAGATGCTTGGTCTTATGGTCGAAATACTCAAAAAACGGACCGTCCATCCTGTAAAGAATCTTCGTTCCCCTTCTTTTCTTCTTCTCTATTACTTCTAAAGCAGTTAAATTAGCCATTGCTATAAAAACATCTACTTCAATATCATCGGAATAGCAAACATCCCAGCCTTTCGCCAAACAGCATTTACTGAAAGTCCGGGCCCAGGATCTGATCCCCCCCGGGCCTTGCAATTCTATGGGCAGACCTATTTTCATCAACTTTCTCCTTATTAATTTAAACTGTGATTTTCTAAATGACAGCCAAGCAATCCGGTAAATATTTCCATGGCATTCCGGGCTGCATCCTTCAACGTATACCGGTCCATGACGTCTGCATAGGCATTTTTAATCATTGTCTTTCTAAGTTCTGCATCATGATACAACCGCTTTATGGCATCTACCCAATCCGTAACCGTATCTTCCAATAATAATCCGTTCCAATTGCTTGTGACCGCATAGAGGTTGGATTCTGTTATGCTGGATATAAAAGCCGTTTTTGTTGCCCCTGCCAATATATACTTTATTTCTGATTTGCACTGCAAAAATTCTTCTATATTTCTTTTTGTTCTGTTCTCAAGCATTGTTTTATATTCTTGGTCGGGAGACATTGGATTTAATAAGATGTCGCACCCCTTGAGCCATGAAATCATATCTCTGAAAGGTTGGAAAGGATAGCTGAAAATGCCCTCTATATCCGCTAAACTCTTATGCATTCCTCCAAAATAAAAAAAGGAAATGGGCATATCCTTATTTACCTGATTAATTATTTGCTTCATCATATCAGCCCCAAGCCCTGCAGTGCTGATCCATATTGCATTGAACCCTTTCAGTTTTCTCTTTTTAACAGCTTTTACGAAATCTAAATCCACATAATTTCTAAGAACATAAATTCTTTCATTAAACGAAGATAGATTCTTTTTTAGTCTCTCAGTAGTACATATGACAGCATGGCACATCCTCATGAATTCTTTAGGCATTCCGCCCTGATCCTCCACCACCAGATCATCCAAAAAGTATATAAAAACCTTTGTTGTTCTATATTTTTTTATTAAAAAGGAAATAAAATCAAAATCTTTCTTTGCTACTTCTGTTCCGGTTGCTCCGATTCGTTGAAAAATAACAACATGATAATCCAAAAGGATACTTTCAACTAAATCTTTAAAATGCACGATCGAGGTACCTGCATATCTTTCCAATCCCTTTGCCAGCTCAAAGCAATGTAATTGTGTACACGGGTCTGATTCGTTTGAATATATAAATAATATCTTTAATTTCATTATCTATTTACTTCTCAATCCTTTCAAAGAAGCCCCTTAAGTAATTAATTAAATTAGCAAATTTGTGGAAAATGATTCTCTTTTAAGAGAATCATTTTCTTTTATTCTTCAATGTTCATCAGGTATTTTCCATAATCAGAATTTTGCTGCGGCCCCGCTAATTTTAGCAGCTGCTCTCTGTCGATAAATCCCTTTCTGTATGCAATTTCTTCAATACATCCAATATAGAGCCTATTGTTTTTCTGGATATTTCTAATATAATTTGCAGCATTCAAAAGAGAATCATGAGTTCCTGTATCAAACCATGCCGTCCCATTCTTCAACAGTTCTACATAAAGCTGGCCTTTTTTAAGATAAGCTTCGTTAACTGCTGTAATCTCCAATTCTCCTCTTTTAGAAGGGGTAATTGTTTTTGCAATTTCTACTGCCTGATTATCATAGAAATAAAGCCCCGGAACCGCATATTTGGATTTCGGATTCTCCGGTTTTTCTTCTATGCTCAGTGCTTTTCCATGGTCTCCCAGCTCAACAATTCCAA
The DNA here is from genome assembly GCA_016841185.1 of Anaerovorax odorimutans. Classification (GTDB taxonomy): domain Bacteria; phylum Bacillota; class Clostridia; order Peptostreptococcales; family JAAYPU01; genus JAENZQ01. Next base: position 90,484 of record JAENZQ010000005.1, on the reverse strand, counting down.
AAGAACCGGGACTGTCTGTAGGATATCCTAAAACAGTTGCGCCTGTTTTTCTCTTCATGGCTTTTCGTATTACCGACTCAAGTTCATTGCCATAAAAAATATTATCACCCAGGATCAGAACAACCTGATCCCCATCTATAAAATCTTCCCCTATTATGAACGCCTCTGCTATCCCTTTCGGTTCATGCTGAATCTTATATGAAAACGACATTCCCAACTGCTCACCTGTATCGAAAAGCCTTTGGTATAAGGGCAAATCAATATCTGTTGAAATAATGAGAATTTCTTGAATCCCGGCTAACATTAAAACAGATAAGGGATAATATATGACCGGCTTATCATAAACAGGAAGTATTTGCTTTGATAAAACAAGGGTAAGTGGAAACAGCCTTGTACCGCTACCTCCGGCAAGAATAATTCCTTTCACTTTTCTTTTCCTCTCCTGTATAATATAATTCTTACTGCAACTTCCCCTCTCACCTCGCTTAAACTCTGCCTTTGATTCATACTCTAATAACCCTGCTTACACTTTTATAGTATGAATTGCAGATTTAACATGTTAATCCGGTATTGTTGAAATGGTAACACCCTGATATTTTCTTCATATATTAGTACTGAAACCAATATGTTTTCCATCACCGGAAAACTTCTCATTAAGTTTATATAATACCTAAATGTAAAATATAAAAACCATCTTTGGAGGTGGAAAAGAAAATGTTTAAATCACTTTTAAAGGATATCTCTGTTTTAAAAAGCAGAATTACCAATCCAAAACAAGACTTTAAAGTAAGCGCCGTGGTTTTATGTTATAACGGAGAAAAATATATCAAAAAGAGGTTGGAAAGCATTCTTCAACAGTCTTTCAAGCCATATGAAATAATATTTTTAGATGATGCATCGGCAGATAACAGTGTAAGTATTGCAAAAGATTTATTAAAAACTCAAGGGGTAAAATACAGTATTCTTTCTAATAATCATAATTCCGGTGTCGGGTCCCAATTGCTTAAAGGACTTGAATCAGCACAGGGAGATTTCATCTGGTTTACGGAACAGGATGATTATTGCAGTAAAGAATTTCTGGCAAAAATGAAAGAAATCTTTGAAGATGGCAGTGTTAATCTTTCTTATTGCAAATCCATCCCCATAGATCAAAATCACATTGAGCTCAAGCACTATTATAAAGAAACATGCCCATCCCGGAATTATTGTATAGATGGCCTTCAGGAAATGATAAACGGACTATGCATCAAAAATACCATTTATGATATTAGTTCCGCTGTCTTTCGAAAAACTGCATTGATAGGAGTTGAAAAGAATATATTAAAATTTAAAGTATTCTATGATTGGATGCTTTATGCATATGTACTGCAGTCCGGGAAAATCAGTTATTGTTCAGATGCCATGAATTTTCATATGCGCCATACCGACAGCATCATTGCAAAAAACAGACAGTCTTCAGCCTTTTATGATGATTTGTTTTTAGTAAAGAATTTTATCATAGATCATTATACACTCCCAAAACCGGTTATGCTGGAAATGCTTTATGAAATAGATAGAGATTATCGAATCTATGGCCGAAAGGCTGATGGATGTTCTGAGATAAAAAAACATCCTTTTCTTGGGCCGGAATATAACAAGCTTCAGAATAAAATTAAAGAAGCCGGCAAAAAACCGGATATCCATAATTTCACGCCTTTGCAGGAATAAAATATAGCGTATTCTATCATCATATGATCTGCAGTATTAAGAATTTTAAATAGGAAAGGTTTCTATTTTATGTCCAACTTTAAAATATATGAGACAGAAATCAACGGCTTAATGGTTATTCAACCTGCCGTTTTCAGAGATGACCGGGGATTCTTTTTGGAAACTTACAATCGTAATGCCTTTAGAAAAATCGGTTTAAATATGTCCTTTGTCCAGGATAACCATTCTCACTCATACAAAGGTGTTTTAAGAGGACTTCACATGCAAAAAAGACACCCTCAAGGAAAACTTGTACGCGTGTTAAAAGGAAAAGTTTACGATGTTGCTGTGGACACAAGAAAAGATTCCAATACTTTTGGAAAGTGGTATGGCATCCTGCTGTCTGATGAAAACATGAAAATGTTCTATATCCCGGAGGAATTTCTGCATGGTTTTCTCGTCCTATCGGAAGAAGCGGATTTTACCTATAAGTGCACAGATTTCTATTACCCTGAAGATGATGATGGTGTTGTATGGAATGATACATTTCTAAACATAAAGTGGCCCATAGCAGACTTGCAGAAAGTTATCCTGTCAGATAAGGATAAACAGCTCAAGAGCTTCACCCAATTCACTAAAGAACATTATCATTGAGGTTTTTAAAATCTCTCTGGTCGTTGAAAAACTCATTTCATCAGTTAAAAACTAATAAGCAAATCCGCATCAAATTTGGTTCATTCCAACCGGTAAAATTAGTTTGGATTACAAAAAGCAGAAAACTTCTCTAAACTCTTTGTAATCCAATTTATATTTATTTCAGGATGTTTGCCAATCCTTTCACCTGTGGCAGCTACTATTATTACATGAACTGCAGTTGCTGCAGCCATCCTGCTTTGAAGCTTTAACAATTCGCCATACAATTAACCCGGCTGCAGCTAATCCGACACCAATTAGAAATATTAATTCACCGTTCATTTCCCTATCCTTTCTTTAATTAAATCCCAATAAACTTCCTCCCTGATAAACAAGGACCGCCATCAACCATCCCAGTATAAGGGTATATAATACAGCAAAACCCGCCCATTTCCAGGAATTTGTTTCTCTTTTTATTGCACCGATAGCAGCGGCACAGGGAATATAAATCAACGTCATCACCATAAAAGCATACGCTGCTAAAGGTGTCCAGGTATTGGCAATAACCTGTGTCAGTGCTTCTTCTCCTACGCCATGAATCACCGCAAGAGTAGCTACCACTACTTCCTTTGCCAGTATACCAAAGATTAGTGCCACCGAAGCATCCCATGTTCCAAATCCTGCCGGTTTAAACACAGGTGCCGTAAAACTTCCGATCTGCCCCAGCCAGCTTTCCTGGCTTGCATATTCCACTCCTGCCGGCAGACTGGAAAGCACCCATATCAAAACGACCACTGCAAATATGATGGTCCCTGCCTTACGGATATAAGAGCTACCCCTTTCCCACATATGAATAAGGGTACTTTTCAAAGTAGGGATTCGATAAGGCGGCAGTTCCATAACAAAATGCGATGTCTCACCTTTAAAAAGAAACTTTTTGAATAAAACACCCATGATAATGGCTAAAACAATCCCTAAAAAGTATAGTGAAAAGATGACCAAACCCTGATTGGCGCTGAAAAAGGCGCTTACAAATAATATATACACCGGAAGCCTTGCAGAACATGACATAAGAGGGGAAATGAGAATGGTAATCATTCTGTCCCGTTTATTTTCCAGCGTTCTGGTTGCCATAATGGCCGGTACACTGCATCCAAACCCTATGATCATGGGAATAAATGATTTTCCATGAAGTCCTAATGAATGCATAAATCTGTCCATGATATAAGCAGCCCGCGCCATGTACCCACTGTCTTCAAGTATGGAAATGGCAAAGAACAGGAGAAATATATTCGGAACAAATACCAATACGGATCCAATCCCATTGATAACACCGTCTACCACTAAAGATATAATCATCTCTGAAGCACCGATACGGTCAAGGCCTGTTCCAACCAGACCGCCGAACCATTCAAATAATCCTTCAATCCAGCCGATCATGGGATCTCCTAATGCAAATGTAAACTGGAATACCACCCACATAGCTGCCAGAAAGATTGGAATACCCAAGAAACGGTTGGTTACAATTCCGTCAATTTTATCCGATAATGACATCTTCTCCTCGACGGAACGATGCCGGGTTACAACTTCTCTTGTAACGCCGCCTATAAAACCATACCGCCTTTCCGCCATAACCGATTCCATGTCATCCCCCCACATGGCTTCAAGCTTTTGAACAGCATTATTACGCATCTTCATAAGCTCATCAGGAAGTTGTACGGACTTTGTTACCCCCTCGTCGCCTTCCAGAATCTTAACAGCAAGCCATCTAAGATTGAAGTTTTCGGCAATACCTCCGCATGCACTTATTTTTTCTTGTATTTCTCTCAAAACCTCTTCGATTTCTTTTCCATAATCTATTCTGATCCTGCTTTTATTCGGATTATTTGCTGATACGGTAATCTGTTGGGAAAGTTCTTTCAGTCCTTTCCCTTTTACAGAAATGGTAGGAATTACAGGTACGCCAAGCAATTTAGCCAATTGCTCAATATTTATTTCTATATTCCTTTTCTGTGCTTCATCATACATATTCAGTGCCACCACTACATTAGCACCCATCTCTATAAGTTGCATCGTCAAATATAAATTTCTGTCTAAATTGGCGGCATCAACGATGTTAACCACAACATCCGGCTTTTCCAATGCAATGTAGTCTCTTGCTACGGCTTCATCTTCTGAATAAGCGCTTAAACTATATGTGCCGGGAAGGTCTACTACCTGAACCTGAAAATCTTGATAATGATACATGCCTTCTTTCTTTTCTACGGTAACACCAGGCCAGTTTCCCACATGCTGGCGGGCACCGGTCAACTCATTGAACATTGTAGTTTTTCCGGAATTTGGATTTCCCGCTAATGCGATTACGATTTTTGATACATCCCGAATACTTTTAACAGCCTCCATATTCTTACACCTCCGTCTGTTAGCTTTGCCTAACTCTCCAAGTAAAATTTTTTATTTCTTTTCCTCTATCAATATTTTATGAGACACACCCCGCCCAATCGCTAAACGTTCTTCACCCAGTGAAATGATCAGCGGGCCGTGAGAATCGTTTCTGATAATTTTTATTTCCGAACCCTTGACCATGCCCATTTCAGTCAGGCGCTGGCGCATTTTCAAACCTCCCGCCATTTCTCTTATGATTCCTTCCTGGCCTCTTTGCATAAATCCTAAGGGATAAGCTTTTTCCATTTTTACTGCACCTCCACAAATATATCCGCTGCTTCTTCTTTTCTCAAACTTAAACTATAACCTTTGACTATCAGTTCCATTGGATCTCCAAAAGGTGCAAGACCTTTTACACTTATTTCGGTTCCTGTAGTAATGCCCATTTCCAGAATACGTTTTCTTGCAGTCCCCTTTGAAGCTATTTTTATCACTTTTCCCTTCTGTCCTATTTTCAATTCTGATAAAGCTCTTGTCTTCATTGGTTTTAGCCCGGCCTCCTTTCCATAAGACTCTTCTCTATGATCAACTGTTGATTTGACGCTGTCATTATAGGAGCTGTTCGCAACAAGAAACTCCGTCAATCTTTCCATTGTCTGTGAACTTACAACATGCTCCATAAGACAGGCATCCTTTTCTGCAATCTTTGGCTCTACTCCAAGAACATCCACGAGAAATGTCAAAAGTTTTCTGTGCCGCTGCCTGACTTTATCCGCCAGTTTTTTTCCGTTACCCGTCAGTTCCACCGGACCATATATCTGCTGTGTTACTAGCCCCATCTCCTTTAATTTACCAATGGTCTGATTGACACTTGCTTTTGCGATATTTAGTCTATTGGCAATATCCGTTATACGAACAACTCTTTCACTTTCAGAAATTTCCAAAATAGCTTCCAGGTAATCCTGCATGGAAGCAGATATATTCAGCAATCCTGTCATTTTATTACCTCCCTGATATTCATGTATACTTATATCTAACATTCTGAGATGAGTATAACTGATAATCATTATCACTGTTAGTTCTATCTAACATTTTAGCCCCAGTTCACCTGATTGTCAATACTTTAAATACAAAAAATAAAAATAATACTTGTCTCCTCAGGACATTCCCGTTGGATGTATTATAAAATCAATACCGGCATTCTTTATAGAAGTTTTTTCTATTTAATAATATACCGGATATCACCGATGTAGCAGGTATGGATAATATGATACCAATACTGCCGGATAACGCTCTTATGATCTCCGTAGTAATCAGCTCTGTGTTTAAAATAATCACCAACGGTGTATGCTTTGCCATCAAGACCATCAATAAAGGAATCGATGCACCTGTATATGCTAATATAAGCGTGTTGGTCATGGTCCCCATGACATCTTTTCCTATGTTTAAGCCTGATTTGATCAAAGTTATTTTACGGATATCCGGATTGTTATCTTTCATTTCGTTCATAGAGGAAGCAATGGACATACTCACATCCATTACGGCACCTAAAGTCCCTACAATGATCCCTGCAAACAGAATGCCTGTAAAATCAAATGGAAGTTCCTGCTCCAACAGCATCAGCGAAGTTGCATCCTGTCCACTCAGCCCTGAAAAATGCGATAGGTTTCCGGTAATAAAAGCAAGCAATCCTGCCGTAACTACACCAAAACTCGTTCCAAGGATTGTTGCAATGGATTTTTTGCTGACACCTGCCACAATAAAGAGTGTAACCATTGTAATGACGATACATGCTATAATCGCTGTGATCACCGGATTGTAACCATTCAATATAAATGGGATCATCCATTTAATAATGATGGTAATAGTAATAACCAAAGATATTGCCGATTTTGCCCCTTGCTTTTTTCCTATCAGAACCAGTAGCAAAAGAAAAAATAAAGTAAGATAGACCGTATATGTATCCCGCCCGATATTTATAAGCGTAACAGCAGGTTTTTCGGAACTGTCATCTATTTCTATTATGACTTTCTCTCCTTTTTTAAATGGCATATTATAATAATCACTTTGATAAAAGCTATTTTCTATCACACAATATTTATTTTTATATTTTCCTGATAGTATTTTAATTTTGAGATATTCTTCATTATTTTCAGGTAATAATTCAATAATACGCCCTCTCTCAACGGTTGTCATGTAACCAATCGAGTGATTGTAATAATAAGTGTCTGCTAATATTTCGGCCATTCCTATGATGAGAACCAGAAAGACAATGGTCATTATTATCTTTTTTTTCATTTGAACCTCCGATGTGTATTTAAATTTAATAAAATGTATTCTTTAATGTAAAGAATATTACTAAAAAGCTTACAACAATTTAATACAAAAATTCAGCCCTTGCAGTATGTACCTGCAAAGGCTGAAATCATTGAAAAGCCAGCAGTTTAATAATTATTTCTTTGTTTTTATTTTAAATTGCCGTTTTCATCCAGAGGTTCATGAATTGAATTTTTTTCAATTGATGGTCCTAATTAATAAAAAGTAACAAACTGACTGCCATCACCATCATTCCCAGAGTTAAGCCATATATAGACAGATGCGCTTCACCATATTCCCGAGCCGTGGGAAGCAGTTCATCCAATGAAATAAACAGCATAATCCCGGCGACCATAGCAAATATTATTCCAAATACCATTTCATTTAGAAAAGGCATCAATATCAAATATCCTATCAAAGCGCCCAATGGCTCGGATAATCCCGAAAGGAAGGACAACCTGAAAGCTTTCATCTTATCACCGGTTGCATAGTAAATAGGAATAGAAACAGCGATGCCTTCCGGAATATTATGGATGGCAATGGCAACAGCAATGGCAATTCCAAGAGAAGGATCCTGAAGAGCCGAGGCAAAAGTCGCCAGACCCTCGGGGAAGTTATGGATGGCAATTGCCAAGGCTGTCATGGTCCCCATTCTCATAAGCTTTTTTGTTTCTGTTCTTTCATCTGCTTTCACAGCATCTTCTATGGTTTTGACCTCATGGGGGTTCCCTTGTTCCGGCACCAGTCTGTCAATAACTGCAACAAACACGATACCTGCAAAAAAAGATATGACTGTCATCCATCCTCCGGTACTTTCTCCCATTGCATTATTTAATGAATTTTTTGCTTCTACAAAAATTTCTATCATGGAAACATAGATCATAACACCTGCAGAAAACCCCAGAGCAGCGGATAAAAATTTGGTGTTGGTCCTGTTGGCAAAGAACGCTATAGCGCTTCCTACGCCGGTAGAAATCCCGGCTAAAACCGTTAGCCCCATGGCAAAAAATACATGATTCATTTCCATCCAATCACTTCCTCTCACAATTATCTATTATTTATTCTATTTAAATTCTTCTTTACCAATTTATACCCTCAACCATCAGAAATCAACATTTTTGATGGCTAAATATCTGAGTAATATCAGAAATGAATTAATATAAATTTTTTTGCATAAAAATTCATTTTTTTATTGTCTTTTAAATTTATTTCTGCTATGATGGAATACAAGATTATTAGAACAGGAAGGTGAACACTAAGTGATTATTCGAAAAGCTAAATTGTCCGATGTTGAAAAAATACATCAACTTGTGAATTATTATGCAGAAAAGGGATTGATGCTTTCACGCTCAAGAAGCGTGCTTTATGAATATATCCGTGACTTTGCAGTAGCTGAATTAGATGGTGAAATAGTAGGAACAGGTGCTTTGCATATTTTATGGATCGACTTGGCAGAAATTCGAGCTTTAGCCGTAAAAGAAGAGCTTTTCGGCAAAGGTATCGGAAAGGACTTAGTGGATTTCTTCCTTAATGAAGCCAAAGAATTAGATATACCAAAAGTATTTACACTGACTTATCAGCCTGGTTTTTTTGATAAATGCGGTTTCAACACCGTTGTCAAAGAAGATATGCCCCATAAGGTCTGGAAGGAATGCATCAACTGCCCTAAGTTCCCAAACTGCGATGAAATTTGCATGGAGAGAATCATAAAGCGGCAGCAATAGCTGCAGTTTTAATGTTTTTTCCCTTTTAAATTTTTGGTTTATGCAAATATAAAATCTCCATGAAAGATATAAATTAATAAATTTTTTTGGTTTGATATGATGATTGTAAGCATATCTTATAAAGTAGATATTCTTAATAAAATAGAAGGGTGATATTGTGGCAAATCATAATAAAAAGAAAAAATGGATATTCCTTCTTCTTTTGCTTATGTCCTTCATATTAAACAGCAGTTCCACTTTATTAACCTCCTATATATATACTCTGAATGATAATGACGAATATTTTATTAAATGGGTCGATTTTACTGTACCGCACTCAGCTATGAAGGATGCCTTGAAATATGATATAGAATCTTATGGCGCTTCTCCGAGAATCAACTGGATAGAAATACTGGCATGCCTTGCTGCCAAAAACGGCGGTAATTTTTCAAACTATCGTTCAAAAGATATGGATAAAATTATAGATGAATTGGAAAATGGAAAGACCATGGACGATCTTACTGAAAATTTGAAGTATTATGGTTATTATAAAGAAGCTTATATGGCTGTGCTCGGTGAATTTGTCGGTGAATACCAAATGGAAGTTACCGATAATGATGGCAAAAAAAAACTTGAAATAAAATATGGGCTGAGAGCCTTTTCACCTATTGCAAAAGGTTTTTATTACAGCCATTATGATGATTTTGGAAACAGCAGGACATATGGATTTACCCGGAGGCATCAGGGCAACGATCTCATTGCAAACATCGGAACTCCTGTAATAGCGGTGGAATCAGGGATTATTGAAGCTTTAGGCTGGAATCGATATGGCGGTTGGCGTATTGGTATCCGAAGTTTTGACGGCAGGCGGTACTATTATTATGCTCATTTAAGAAAAAACTACCCTTACCATAAAAGCCTGTTCATTGGCAAGGAGGTTAAGGCAGGTGATGTCATCGGTTATGTCGGCAGATCCGGTTACAGCACCACGGAAAACACAAACAACATCCGAACCGCACATCTTCATTTCGGCATGGAATTGATTTTTAATGAAGCACAACGGGCAAGAAATAATGAAATATGGATAAATGTTTACCATATTGTTGAATTGTTAGAAAGTAACCGTTCCGAAGTATATAAAAATGAAGAGACAAAAGAATATAATCGCCTTCATGATATCCGAATTATTCCTGAACTTCGAGATTAGTCTATCCTAAAAAAACAGATTGGTAATTACCAATCTGTTTTTATCAAGGGTATCCTTTGTATTTTATACCTGTACTTTACTCTGCGAATCTTTGGAAATTTTAAATAAGAACCAGATAAATGCTAATATTCCCAATGCAATACCTGCCGGATAAGCAAAGCTGCTTGACAGTTTCAACCCTTCGGGGGCAATCATGATATAAGTTGTTGTAACAGCTGTCATAAAAGCAGCAGGTATTGAACAAATATAATGGAATCTTTTATTCCGAGACAAAAATGCCGCACCTGTCCAAAGCATGATCATTGCCAAAGTTTGATTTGACCATGCAAAATATCTCCAGATAATCCCAAAATCTATAAAGCAAAGAGCAATACCAATGACAAATATCGGAATAGCAATGACAAACCTGTTTCTGTAAGCACCTTGTTTAAAATGAATAGCATCTGCTATAGCAAGCCTTGCACTTCTGAACGCTGTGTCACCGGACGTTATGGGGCAAGCTACGACGCCTAAAACAGCCAAAGCGCCTCCTACAGTACCTAACAAAGATATGGAGATTGTACTGACAACTACGGCAGCCGTACCGGCTTGAGATAGATTCTCCGTACTTCCGAAAAATGCCATTGCAGCTGCAGCCCAAATCAATGCAATGATTCCTTCAGCAATCATTGATCCATAAAAAATCCTTCTTCCCATTTTTTCATTGGTTATACAACGTGCCATAATGGGTGATTGAGTCGCATGAAAACCGCTGATAGCACCACATGCTATGGTAATGAATAAATATGGAAAAATTGCCTGACCTGTAGGATGGAAATTGGCAAGTTGGATTTCAGGAATCGTATATCCCTTAAAAAAGATTCCAAGAATAATGCCAAATCCCATAATTAATAAAGCCGCGCCAAACACCGGATAAATCTTTCCTATGATTTTATCTATAGGCAGTACTGTGGCAAGCAGATAATAAATAATTATAATCCCAACCCATGTCATTCTTTGAATACCTGTAATGTTTTCAAGAATTCCTGCAGGACCGTTTACAAATACAACACCAACTAAAATCAATAATACCACAGAAAAAATCCTCATTGCATTCTTAGCAGTTGTGCCTAAATAACGGCCAACAATTTCAGCAACAGTTTCACCGTTATGTCTTACCGACAGCATCCCTGCAAAAAAATCATGAGTCGCTCCGGCAAAAATACTACCCAAAACGATCCATAGAAATGCTACAGGCCCCCAATACGCTCCCGAAATAGCTCCAAAAATAGGCCCCAGCCCTGCAATATTTAGAAACTGAATCAAAAATGCTCTTTTCCATTCAAGTGGCATATAGTCTACACCATCCTGCATAGTTAATGCCGGCGTATCTCTGTTCTCATCTACACCAAAAATTTTAGCCACAAATTTACCGTAAACGGCATAACCAAGAATAAGTGCTAAAACAGATAATAGAAATGATACCATCAAAAAACCTCCTGTCAATAATTATTTAGAATTTGAACACTATCAGCGTTTCCCAAATAAATGGATATAAATCCAAAGAACAATAAAAATTCTTTTTATAAATTAATTATAGTCTTCTATCAAATGATTCATCATTTTTAGGACAAAATACAAAAATCACAACCTAAACGGTTGTGATAAGAGTATAAACGGTTATATTTTTATTATCTCTCTGAACTCCTTTGACTTTCGCCGGCTGATGGGAATAGAATCATTGCAATGATTAAGCTTGACTGCATAAGTATTATTAAACCAAGGGACTACTTCTTTAACCTGATCTATATGAATCAGAAAGCTTCTATGACATCTGAAAAAATTGTACGGTGCCAATATGGTTTCAAAATGATTGAGAGGATCTGTTGAAATATATTTTTCTTCTTTTGTAATAATTGTCGTCTCTTTTCCCAAACTTGTACAATATATGATATCTTCCGGTTTAATAAGATATATCCTGTCATTTTTCCATAAAGGGAGCCTTGAAAATCGTTTATCAACACGGCTGCTTTTTAGAAAAGCATCTACGCCGGCTTGATTTTTGTTATTATTATTTATTTTTTGTCTGATTCTTTCTACGGTCATATTTAATCGATCTTCGTTCACCGGTTTTAACAAATAATCTACCGCATTTATTTCAAAGGCATTGATTGCATAGTCATCATAGGCCGTTGCAAAAACAATATAAGGAGGGCTTTTTAGTTTTAAAATTGCTTCTGCTAACATAAACCCGTCCATTTCCGGCATGGAAATATCTAAAAAAACCACATCAACCTCTACAACCAATATCTTTTCTAATGCTTTCATCGGATTGGTAAAAGTATTGACAACGTCGACATCTTCATACACACTGAGCATGTAATTCAATTCATCCAGTGCCGCTTTTTCATCATCGACTATCATAATTTTAATCATTTTCTTTCCCTTCCGAGTTTGGAATCTTCATAGTAACAGATGTACCTTTGCCTAAATTGCTTTGTATCTCCAATGCAGTACCATAGATACTCATTAATCGGTCATTGACATTATTGATCCCAATCCCTTTACTCCTACATGTTTGATCAAATAAACAGCTTAATCTGTCTTCAGCTATGCCCACTCCATTATCCGCTATTCTTATAATGACATTCGTTTTATCCTCTTTGGCTTCAATGGTCAGAAGTCCTTGAGAATTAGTCTGCATCAATCCATGCTTTAAAGCATTCTCAACAATGGGTTGAAGGATAAGGGGCGGTACCATGCAATTTATGTGCTCATCGATGTCATACACCACTTTAAGCCGATTTGAAAATCTGGCCTCTTCGATAGCCAGATAGCTTTCAATATGTTCGATTTCCTGCTTTAAGGGTATGAAATTTTCATTGGTTTTAAAGCTTGTCCGCAAATAGAAACTGAGCTTTATAAGCAGATCTCTGGCCTTTAAGGCGTCCGTTCTACAAAACGCAATAATAGTGTTTAATGCATTAAATAAAAAATGCGGCTGTATCTGAGCCTGGAGCATTCTCAATTCCGTTTTTGTCAGTAATTCTTCCTGATAGGTAATCCGGCTCAACTCCAACTGTGTTGAAAACAAATGACCTAAACCTTTTGCCAGCTCAATATCGGAAGAAGTAATGCTATTTTGTGTGGTCTTATATAGCTTTAATGTCCCTTCTACCTGATCTTTCATGTTCAGAGGAACAACAATAGCTGACTTTAATGCACATGACTCATTTTGGCATTCAATTTCCGACTGTCCTTGCGCAATAATGTATTTATTCATTAGAATGGCCTTCTTTGTGATTTCAGTATTGATGGAACGACCGGAAACATGGTGATCTTCCCCTTCCCCGACAAAAGCCAACACCTTGTTTGTATCCGTAAATGATACGGCAGAAAAATCCGTTGCTTCATATATCATTTGTGCAGCAGCTATGGCCGAATGTTCATTCAAACCTTGTCGAAGGACCGGTAATGTCCTGGTTGCAATATTCAAAGCAAGTTGTGCTTTAACAGCCGCAGCTTTTTCATTTTCCTCAAATATCTGCTGCATCAATAAAATAAATATACCTGTCCCAAAAGAATTAATAAATGCCATGGGGAAAAATATAATTTTAACCAAAAGCCAAGCCTCGTCAAAGGGCCGAGAAATCAACAATATTATCCCCATTTGGATCGTTTCTATAATGACTGTCAATAATGCACCATACACCCATTTATTAGATTTACTGTCAATATATTTTTTGGAGTATCCTGCAATAATCCCTCCTATAATAGTGGAAATACCACAGGCTAACGCGGTAAATGTTCCAATAGGAATAAAAATTCTATGAAGACCTGCAATGAGTCCCGCTGAAATTCCAATCACAGGTCCTCCAAATAATCCTGCCACGATAACTCCGATAGATCTTGAATTTGCAATAGCATTGTTAATATGAACACCTGAATATGTTCCAATAATTCCTAATCCTCCAAAAACTAAAGAAAAAATTATTTTATCATTAAGTGATAAATCTGACTTTAACAAATAACGTTTAATCAGTTTAGACCTTGATAGTAAAAATGCAATTAAAATAATAATCCCTAATTTATTAAATAAACTTCTCATCAATTCTAATAACATCTTATTTTTCTCCTGCTGACTGCCTTTCTGAAATTGGAATTCAACAATAACAACCAAAATATTTTCTCTTTATATTTTAGCATACTAACCCAATTTATATCTGCATTACAGTTATTTTTTTGTACCAGAAAAAATCACCTGTCCGAACACTATAATGTCCAAAACAGGTGATGTGTTTAATTATAATTGTGTAATTGATTTACTCTAATTTCTGTATGCTTTGACTTTTACAACCTCATCATCTTCAATTTCCAGCCCCACATAGTCCTCTTTTTCAAGATCGGATAATTCCGCTTCATCATCATTGAGATAGATCTTCACATTATTATCTAATGAATATATTTCAACCTCATTATTCATATTATTCTTCAATGCAATTTTCATTTCCTGAGCATACAGATCAAATATAATGCCGCTGATGATTTCCTCATCCAAGTCTCTACTGACAATGATCTCATCAACTTGGCCTTCATCCATAATGACCTCTACCCGGTCACCGATTCTCAAATCTTCTGCAGTACCCTCTTCATCATCAAATTCAACTTCAAAGTCCTCATCGATTTCAAACTCGACAGTTTTCCCGTTAGGTGTATAAACTGAAATTTCATATTCATCGTCATCTGCTTCAATCGAGAAAACGGACCCCGTATATTCTCTTATTTCCAGTTCCCTGTCTACTTTAATCAATATGATTTCGTCATCTGTGCTGACTCTGATTTCTACTTCATCTCCTACCTCTAAATCTTCTACGCTGCCTTCTTCGTCATCAAAGAATACATCCGCATCATCAGATATATCAAATCGCTCTTCATCATCTTCAGTTTCAATATCCATCCATTCGCCATCGCTGTCTATCTTAGAGATTTCTCCTTCATATTCTTCATATAAGTTTCGGTATACTTTAATAATAATCGCTTCATCCTTTGAGTTTACCCTGAGCCTGACCCTATCTCCTTCTTCCAGATAAGAAAGCGCTCCTTCTTCATTATCTTCAAAAAACACTTCTGTATCATCGGTTATTTCAAATCTTTCATCATCATCAATTTCTATCCAATCGTCGTCACTGTCTATATCTGTTATTTCTCCCCTGTATATATCATAAGTGTCATCATCATTATCATCCACCGTGCCGTCCAATCTGTCCACCATAACGGCCATCTCTGCTCTGGTCACCGAATTAAAAGGCCGAAACGAACCATCTTCATAACCTGTAATGATCTCTTCCCTTTCCGCCAAATAAATATAACCTACAGAACCTTGTGGAATAAACGAGGCATCTATAAAATCAAGCTCCGCATCCATATGATCCTGGGCAGCCTCTTCTTCTCCCATGGCTCTGACAAGATATTTTGCAACCTCATGTCTTGTAGCAGGATCATTCAGCTTGAAATACAGTATATCTGCATCATCCAAAATACCCTCTTCTTCTGCCAAAGCTACATAACCATATGCCCATTCCTGTAACCTGTCTTTGAATTTCAATCTCCTTTTTCCTGTCAGAACATCTTGCAGGTAATTCTTCGCCAAATCATCTTCTCCCATCACTCGCAAGGCCATTACAACGGCTTCCAATTTTGTCACTGAGCGTTGAGGTGCAAATCTTCCTTGTCCGATTCCCATTATGACACCTTTTTCTGCCATTTTTTCTATTGCCTTTTGTGCCCACTTGTATCCGTCAATATCCAGAAATTTCTTTGCAATACCCGGCGGCATTCCACCTGTTTTTAATAGTCCCGGAGGGAAATGCCCGCTTTCATTTTTCCATGGGTCTGCAAATGCTACCGTAGTTGCAGAAGCTATCATCATTGTTAAAATCAAAAAAATGCATAAAATTTTTCTCATCATCTATTCCTCCTCAATTTGATTTTAGTATAGAATACGAAAAACCTATTCCTGTTTTGGTCCTTTATAAATATATTTTTTGCAGATAATTTATATGAATTTTATTTACAAAATTTTATATTCATTTCTTTTAAATAAAATATCGCTTCATCTATATATCTCTCATATATATTTTTTGAGTCGGGAAGATTTTTATGTAAATTTGCATTATAATAAAAAATAGTAAAATGCTATAAATAAGATACTTTAATGGATTACATAACAGGTATAGAGAAGGAGGAGTTAAATGCATGATACATAATAATAGAAAAGCAGTATTATTTATTACCATTGCAGCCTCTTTTTTAATGCCTTATATGAGTTCATCCATAAACATAGCCCTTCCTACCATTGGAGAGGAATTGAATGTGAATGCAGTTGTTTTGGGCTGGGTAGCAACGTCATATTTACTTTCAACTGTTATCGTTCTTTTGCCCTTGGGCCGGCTTTCAGATATGTTTGGGCGAAAGAAAATATTTTTATATGGCATTATTGTATATACCTTGTCATCTTTATTCTGTGCATTTTCTTCCTCTTCTTTGCCGCTGATTATGTTTCGCGTTTTGCAGGGAATAGGAAGTGCCATGATTTACAGTACAGCTGTTGCTATACTGACTTCTCTTTTTCCAAAGGAGGAAAGAGGCAAGATTATGGGCATCTATGTGGCTGCTGTCTATATCGGTCTTTCTATGGGGCCCTTTTTAGGGGGTGTTTTCACTCAATATTTAGGGTGGAGAAGTGTCTTTTATTTAAATGTTCCCATTGGCATTCTCATCATTATAATAACCATTTGGAAAATGAAAGAAGAATGGGTTGAAGCAGGAGGAGAAAAATTTGATTTTGCAGGTTCATTTATTTACGGTGTATCCATATTTTTATTGATCTATGGTCTGTCTCGACTCCCCGAAATGTTGGGTTTTGTTTTTGTGGGCATGGGCGCAGCAGGCTTGGCTGCCTTTGGAGTATTTGAATACTACAATCCAAGCCCTATTTTGCAAATAGCCATTTTTAGAAATAACAGAGTATTTATTTTTTCATCTCTGGCAGCACTGATCAATTACAGCGCTACTTTTTCAGTAAGTTTTTTACTTGGATTATACCTTCAATATATTAAGGGATTTACACCTCAAACTGCCGGCATCATCATGATTGCTCAGCCTGCAGTTCAGGCTTTGCTATCTCCTTTTGCAGGAGGGTTATCGGACAGAGTCGAACCTTCCCGGCTTTCATCCCTTGGAATGTCTATAACGGCAGGTGCACTAATTTTATTTATTTTCCTGAACCATGCCACAAATCTGCCTTATATTATCACTGCCTTAATACTTCTGGGTATAGGGCTTGCATTATTTTCATCTCCTAACACCAATGCCATTATGAGCTCCGTACATAAAAAATATTATGGGATTGCTTCAGGCCTTCTTGCTACCATGAGAGTTCTGGGTCAGAATATGAGTCTTGGTATCACCATGGTAGTCTTTGCCATTATCATTGGCAATGCTCAAATAACGCCTCAGTATCACCCCGAATTCTTGATAAGTTCAAAATTGATATTTTCTATTTTATCTGTATTATGTACTGCCGGTGTCTTCTTTTCTCTATCAAGAGGGAAAATGAGAAAATAAATTTAAGTAAAAGTGTAAGTATAAGTGCAAGTAAAATGAAGTTTTGTCCTGCAAAACTATTTAAAAGGATAGAAATTCGCTTAAGCGAATTTCTATCCTTAACTGTCAATTTTCTATTTTAAATTATATTTGATTCTATACCTCACTTTTTTCTTTTTCTTTCTCTTCGATCTTGCTTTCTATTTCTTGAACTTCTTCAAAAATCCCTTTCAGCTTTTCTTCATCCAGATTTTCTTCCTTTATCATCTGATAAACCAATTCACCCATTTCCTGAAATTTTGATTTTTTCTTTTGTTTCAAAGAAGCAATTTCAGCCTGCAACTTCCCGGTTTCTACTAAAGCTGCTGATTTTTCACCGGCAACACTCATACCTTTTTTCACCTTATCAAAAACACTCATTACCATCTCTCCTTTTTCCGCAGTAATAACTGCTTGACTTTCATTCTGTTTCAAATAGCTCTTATCCGGTTCTGTAATTCATAACATATTGTTATATATTTATTCTGCACATCTACTCTTTTTTCCTTTTATTGTAATTATTTTTATATTTTTTTTTGCTATTGCTGATTAGATTATTACAGAGTGTGTTATTTTTTTTCTTTTTGGAAATAATGATACTAAACTTAATCTATTTACAAGGAGGCTAATAAAATGAAATTTAGACTGATGATATTAGTATTGATTCTGGCCATGACATGTATTCCCGGTTGCGCAGAGGAGCCCGAAACCCCAGATGATACAGGTCAAAATGATGAAACAACTCCCCCTGAAACTACACCGGATGTAATCACCACAGCATCTATTGTTGATAATGAAGCTGACTTTGAAAAAGCCATTGGTCCTAATGGCACGTGGATTATATGCACATTGAATGATCTGACTTTTGATAAGGAACTGGCTCTTGAAGGTGAGTATACAAATGGAAAGAAAGACGAAGACGGGCAGGATATTATCCAGAGAAAAATAGCTCTATATACCCAGGATGAGGATCGTAATGTAACCGCACGATTCACACTGACTGCCCCTAAGCTTACTGTCAGCAGTCCAAATGCCCGTATTCAAAGCGGAACTTTCGTTGGTGATTTGTACGTTGCAGTTCCCGATTTCCAGTTGGTTGATACGAAAGTGGATGGCAATGTATACTTTACTTCCTCGGAAGCACAGGACACTTTTACAATGGATGAAACCAGTGAAGTAACAGGAGAACAAAAGCTACAGGAATAATCATTTAGGAAACAAAAAATCAGCTGATTTAAGATTTCAAAATAGAATCAGCTGATTTTTTATATTTTATTCTACGAACACTTCGACTTTTGTTTTGGATTCTTCGTCTTCTACATCGACAATCTTACCTTCTTCGCCATTTTTGACTGCTTCCAGAATTTCCTGAATATCTTCCTGACTGAGTCCTGCTTCCTTTAACTCCGGAGAAAAGGCCGTTCCCAATTTAAGGCCAATGTCCACCAGTCTCAGGGGGATATTAACTTTCACCTTCACATTATCCTTCTCATCCATTACCCTTACTTTCAACCATTTGGCCGGACCTTTCCCGGTAATATTATTCTCTTGTTTTCCAAGCGCATCCATAAGTTCCATTCCCTCATCGGAAGTTATCTTACCTTCCTCAATCATTTTTAATATCTGCATTTTTTCTTCTTTCAAAGACATTTTATTATACCTCCATTTTTATTCACTTAATAATCTTAATGCTTCATCTTTGTCAATTTCACCCTTATCCAATTTGTCAAGAATCTCTTTTCTATTAACTTTAATTTTATCCTCAACCTTATACCCCATGGATTCAATAACTTCATCCAGCTTATTTCTGACAGTAGGATAAGAAATCCCTAATTCTTTCTCAATTTCTTTGATATTGCCCCTGTTTTTGATAAATACTTCAATGAAATATTTTTGTTCTTTAGAAAGCTGACAGAATTTACACGGATCAAATTTACCTCTTATAGATGTCCCGCAGCTTCCGCAAGTAATCTCTGTCACCTTCAGATGGCTGTCGCATACAGGGCACCTTCCTAACACTTCTTTATTCAATAACATCACCTCCGTTAAATTGTACTTATTATGACTTTAACCCTTTTCCCTTCATGTTTTGCTTCGATACAAACTATTTCAAATGGTTCAGAATCTGCCAGCATAACAAATAATTCGCGTATATATGAATCAAGTACTTCTTTGTCTACTGTTTTCTCATTGTAGTGCTTGAATCCAAAACTAATGAGTCTATGTATGGTTTTGAATCTTAATGAGGGAATAGGAATTCTGAAACTATTGATACTGATATAGATTCTCATTTTTTTAGCCTTCAAAGGAGTTTCACCTCATTTATTAATAATTTTAATTTATATATTAATATTATTAATATATATTAATTTTGTCAATAGTTTTCTTAAATATTTTAATAATTTTAATGGAATTATTAAAATATTTAAATTAATAATTTCATTAAGTGAATTTTGAAAAAATCATCTTGCTATAGTATAATACTAATAAGTTAGTACATAACAAAATAAAAGAAAGGAGAAATATTATGCCCGATTTTGGAAATGCGTTTTCAGGACTCGCCAAAGAGCGAAAATTGACAGATGAAGAATTAATCCGGTCTATTCGATTTATGATAGCTGCCGAATATGAAGCCATTCAGATCTATATGCAATTAGCAGAATCAACAGACAATCAGTTAGCCATAAATGTATTAAAGGATATTGCAGACGAAGAAAGGGTTCATGCCGGAGAATTCCTTCGTTTATTAAAAGAGTTGGCACCTGATGAGGAAAAATTCTATGCAGAAGGTGCAGAGGAAGTTGAAGAGGAAATACAAGAACTGAAAAAGAAATAGCATCCTTCAAATTCAGTTCACATGAAAGTATAAAGAATAAAGGAAACCCCTGTGACTTAATAGGGGTTTCCATGAGATTGTTGAAAAAGCCTACAATCTCCAGGCTTTTGAAAAATCCGAAGTTCAAGGCGCGCTGAGAGCGAGCAGCGGAGCTTACTTCAGGTAAGTGAGCATGTTCGCTTGAAAGCAGCAACGCAGAAATTCGGAGATTTTCAACTGCCTGAAGGAAACCCCTGTTGACTTAATAGGGGTTTCCATACCGTATATACAAATATAAGGTTATTTGATTATTTTAATTTCTCCTGTTTTATCGTCATATTCCACTTCAGCTCCTATCGTCTCACTGATAAAACGGAGCGGCACGAATGTCCGTCCCGGCGGCATCAATAAAGGAGCACAATCGATGGTGACTATTTCACCGTCAACCAAAACATCTTTAGAACCAATGGTCATGAGAATTTCTCTGTCACCATCTTTAATGGTTACCTGCTTACTTTCCTGATTCCACTTTACTTCAGTTCCTAAAGCTTCACTGATAAATCTCAAAGGCACCAGTGTTCTGCTTGCTTCAACGTCTATGAAAGGTTCAGCATCAAGCGTATAAGGCTGTTCATTGATCTCAGCCTGCAGGCTGTTGACAGTAAGGTTTATTTGCCTTCTTGCTGATGAAGCACCTTCTTTAATCACATGCTTATAATCACTACTGGAGGTTTTCCCTCTGCTGTCTGTTACAGTAATGGTGTAATTATAAGTTCCCTCTTTAGTTGGTGTACCGGTTAAAGTACCTTTACCGGAAAGCTTCAGCCCGTCAGGAAGGGCACCATCCGTAACTTCAAAGGTATACGGCGATCTTCCGCTACTTGCAGTAAAAGCATAAGTATACTCACTGCCTGCGGTACCGTCAGGAGGATCTGATCTGCCGATAGACGGATTCCTCGAACTGCTTCCGCCGCCTCCTCCGCTACTGGATGCCTTACTTATTGTCAGGCTGAAGACTTTACTGATGCTCCCGTCTTCCGCATCCTGTACCGTAACAGTTACATCTGATGTTCCTGATGTTGTAGGCGTACCGATGATTGCCCCATGGGTTCTGATTTCAAGGCCCTCAGGTAATCCGCTTGCAGTCCAGGAATATGGTTCAGTACCACCGCTTGCTGTCAGAGTTACATTATATGACTTGCCAACCTTACCTGAAGGCAGACTGTCTGTAGTGATGGTAGGGACTGTGCCGGTTGGCGTCGCCGCATTTACCGTTATGTCAACAGTCCATTGTCCGTTGTAAGTAATGTCGTCGATAATGGATAGAACGTCACTTCCTGCCAAGGAAGGAGTAAAGGTTATTTCATCGCCGGAAACCGTGTAGGAAGCGTTATTCAATGTACCGGAAGTTCCTAAATGATCCTGAAGGGTCACGTGGCTTCCGTCAAGTTTTTCTCCTGTGACTGTGAAGCCCACCGTTTCCTGCCCTCCCTCCGTCAGCTCCACCTTCAGCGGAGATGGCGACGTTATGGTAAAGGATTCCCGTTCCGCATAATTTTGGGGGCCTCCCTGGATATCCCAATAGATATCACTTTCTGCCAGTCCTGTGATACTGTACACCCATAGAGGTGTATCTCCCTCCAGATAGATGTGCGGGTTTCCTTGTGAAGTAGACTGGATGGTGCCATTGTACAGGATAACGTTATCGGCGTTGGCATCGATGCTCAAGCCGTTGTCCGTACCTTCCATCAGGCCGCCGTAAGCCGTCAGCGTGCTGCCGTCTCCGCCAACCAGAACACCGATACTGCCGGAACCTGTGCCCCGTATGGTGCCGCCGTGATTTTCAAAAGAGCCGCCGCCCAAGACATAAACGCCGCTGCCGCCCTCTCCGGTTGCAGTAATAATGCCGCCGGAAAAAGTAATGCTGCCGGAATAGCTGGAAATGCCGCAGCTATCGCCGGTTATACGAGTCGTCTCTCCAGCTGTTTCGGAGACATTAAGCGTTCCGCCATTATCTATGATGCCGTTGATAGTACCGCTAACCCTGCCGCCCGTAATCGTTACTTCGGCTGTGCTTTCTGCACGGATGCCACTGCCGCCTGTTCCTTCAATTCTTCCGCCGCTGATATTCACTTCTCCTGCTGTCTTAACACCGTCTGAGCCGGAAATCGTGCCGCCGGATATATTGGCCTCGCAGTTTTGATCCTCCACCAAAACGCCACAGGCAGTGCCGCCGGACCCGCCGGTAACTATGGCGTCTCCGCTGATGCCGGCGGTACTATCTGCCGTCAAACCAATGCCCGCGCCGCCCATACTATGCGTTGCCTTCACTTCGCCGCCTGAGACATCCACCAGACTTTCGCCGTTTGCATTTATTCCATAATATCTTCCCGTTACTTCGCCTCCGCTGACGTAAACCGTACCTCCACTGAGAACTTCGATACCGTGAGAGTTCGTGCTTCTGATTGTTCCACCGCTGACCGTAGCCTCTGCATTGTCGCCGCTAATGGACAGGGCAATACCGCTGCTTCCGCCTGATTCTACAGTTCCGCCGGAAATATCTGCGTTGCCCGTATCACCCAGATCCCCTTTCACATATATGGCTCTGGCTCCGGCTTGGGTTACGCGCACAACGCCTCCGTTCATTTCCAGATCGCCGGCACAGAAAACACCAATGGACCCGCCTTCAACCCCACAGCCGCCGCTGTTCATTATCAGCTTTCCTCGGTTGCCTCCGCTTTCCCTTATTGCAACAGTCGTTATATCATCCGTTCCCTGAATAATTGCATTATCATTCAGTATAGCAAGCCCCCCGCCTTCGATGATCAATCCAAAGGTTGCACCCGCACTGACATTGATGCAGGCGTTGCCGTCCAAAACAAGGCTTGCGCCGTTGTACACCTTGACGGGCGCACCGGAGGTGTTTTTTTCTATCTCAATCTCCCCGTCTATCGTCAGCGTACCACCGGCTACTGTAATGCCGTAATCGCCGGTGGTAACTTTAACCGGTTGACTTGCGGAGAGTTCCACATCATCCCCGGAGATTTTAGTTATATTATCCGTAAGTATAATCTCTCCGCCCGTATCTTTCATGTTTTCAAACGCTAAAAGAAAATCGCCCCATGACCCTACACTATCCGCCGCATGAGCAGTCATTGGAAAGGTAAACAGACACGCAAGCGCAATGGCCGTCGCCATAAACATTGATGTTATTCTTTTCACTTTAAAACACACCTTTCTTATCATTAATTTTCGCTATTTGTTTATTCTTTTCATACTTTCATCATTCACCTACTTAAAATACTCATACGCTCTTAAACAGACGATAACTGCCTGTTCTCTGGTTGCGTTTCCGTCCGGGTTAAACATATTATCCCCGATACCTGTAACTATCCCTGTTTTTGCACAGTAATATACTCCAAGATTTGCCCAGCTCTCTATCTTATCATCATCAGCAAAATTACTTACACCGCTTGCCGAAAAGTCTTCATTTGGCTCTAAAACTGCTAATGCTCGCTGTAAAATTGTAGCCATTTGCTCTCTTGTTACCAATGCATTAGGATTGTATTTATCGTTGCCTACACCTTTAACAAGCCCTAAATTAGCCGCTTTCAGTACCTCGGCGTTTGTTGTATCGGTAAAGGATGCGTTTCCTGCGACAGGAATATTTCCTGTATAAGCTTCATAGAGTTTAACTGCTATTTCCGCAAATTCTTCTCTCGTTACGTTGCCGCTCATATTAGATTTAATTCGCGGAGTGATAAGTCCCAGTTTATTAGCTCTGTCAAGCTCGTCTTTAGCCCAGTTACTGGCTCCCTCGTATGCCGGCATACCCTTTGATATCACATTTGAAAACGGTGAATGTATACTTCCACTTTTTCCTCCTTGAGGATAGTAAGCATTGTCAAAGCTGTAGCGAAATTTCACCTCAAAGTTTGTTTCACTGCTTGATGTAAAATATTCTCCCGCTTCAATATCAAACTGCTCGGCAAAGAAATTGTACGTAGATGCATCCGTCCAGTTACCGTTTCCCACTTTAATCCATACGTTTGTCATTATTCTTCCATTAGAAATACTGTTTAAAAGTTTAATGTCTTCGTGGGCTTCGTTTGCTCTAAAGTCTATGAAGGGTGTTCCGTCATTACGCTCTTTTAGTTCTGCACTTATCAGCGCAGGTGCATGGTTAATCAATTCTTCGGGGTTGTATACCTCTTGATTATTTGAATAGGTTACAATATCAGACCAATCAGAGTAGTATTCGTGATGGGTTCCACTATTTTCGTCAAAGTAGTTTATCTTAAATTTTAATCTAAAATCCATAGAATGATCATCGAAGTAACTTTCTCCCCCAGGCAGAATTCCTCCTGTAAATACGTCCTCAAACCTATAGCTTGCTAAACCATATCCGCTGTCCCAATGACCGTCAACATATGAAAAAGATGTGTCTTGGTCTAAATCCACCCAGTTTTCATAATTATTTTTTTCGCTTCGCCATGAACCCCCGTCTATCCTGTAATCACCTCTGACGGAAATACCAAAGCTGCTGTAGCCACTATAACATTCTTCTTCAATACCCTTCACTAAATCTCGAACTTCCTGTGATGCGTTATAGCCTATATTAAAACCAAAATCTTCTCCATAGTACTCAAATGTAACAGCCACATTTTCTGGAGCTCCGTAGATTGTAGGCGGCTCAGCATCAGCATAAGCTGTAACAACATTCAATAAAACTAAAATTATTGTACTTAATAATATCTTCCTCATATTCTTTCCTCCTTAAATTATTCTTGTGGTACCAAGGACCTCTATTCCAACACAACATTACTGTCACTGATTAAATTGGATATTTTTTAAAATTGCTTCATAATCCGCAGCGAGAGAATCAAAACTGTCTGACAAGCCGCCAAATGCCAGCACATAGGTTTCCTCCTTCAAAGAGATATACATAAAGGTTTTTTCTGCTGCTTGTTGAACCATTATTTATTCCATAACATATCATCATTCTTTGCCATTCCCCCCCCTATAATTGATGATGAGTTCTGCCCGTGTGTTAACGTGAAGTTTTTTATAAACAGCTGTCATATACGTATTAGCAGTAGGATACTTGATGCCCATTTGTTTTGCACATTCTTTCAGAGTAAATCCTTCAAGTAAAAGTAGAAAAGTTTCCCGTTCTCTTTCAGACAAGCCGGCAATACATTCTGACTTTTCATCATGGCTCAAATCAAGAAGCTTTACATTTTTGGGAACATATTGAAGATGTTGGCTTTTCTCATGAATATCGGAAAAAGCCTCATTCATATCTAAAGTACTGTTCTGCTCCTTCTTTTTCGAAAAGATTTTATTGATTTTTTCAAATACGCTCATCGCTACACTCCCTCCAACTTTTCTTGATTAAATAATATTGAAATCAGAAAAAATAACTATTCATTAGTTCGCATGAAAATACAAAAAGTCGCCTCATTAGTTCTAATGGGGCGACTAAGTATCTTGAAAATGGTCAATTTAAAGCCCGTTTGATTATTTCAATTTCTTTGGTCTCATGGTTATATTCCACTTCAGCTCCCAGAGTCTCACTGATAAAACGCAACGGTACGAAGGTCCGTCCCGGCGGCATCAGAAGAGGCACACAGTCAATAGTGATTATTTCACCGTCAACCAGAACATCTTTAGAGCCGATGGTCAGGATGATTTCTTTAATGCCATCCTTGATGGTCACCTGCATCGTTTCCTGATTCCAGCTTACTTCCGCTCCCAAAGCTTCTCCAATAAATCTAAGAGGTACCAACGTTCTGCCTGATTCAACATCGATAAAAGGTTCTGCATCTATCATAAAAGCTTCTCCATCAATATCTGCTTGCCTACTGCTGATCATAAGTTTAATTCTTTTTTGTGTAACTGATGGCCGTTCTGTAACAACCGATGTATTTCTTCTACTTGAACTGGATTTTTTACTGATTATTAGATTAAAGATTTTGTTTTCACTGGTACCATCATTATCCGTCACAGTGATAGTGACCTCTGATGACCCAGATTGTTCAGGAGTGCCGCTGATAGCTCCTACTGTTCTGATGGCCAGCCCCTCAGGTAATAAGTCGGCACTCCAGACGTATGGTTCTATCCCACCGCTGGCTGCCAGATTTACGCTATAAGCCCTACCAACCTTTCCTGAAGGCAGGCTTTGCGTATCAATGGTTAAGCTCTCTTGAGTTTTTTGATTTATTGTTAGACTGAATGTTTTACTGGCTTCAGTACCTTCTGAATCATATACGGTAACCCGCACCTCTGATGTTCCAAATGTAGTCGGTATTCCAGTAATAGCGCCATTCGTTCTAACACTAAGTCCCTCAGGTAATCCTTCGGTATTCCATGTATAAGGTTCCACTCCGCCGCTTGCTTTTAAATCAACATTGTATGATTCTCTTTCATTTCCAGCGGGTAAGCTTGTTGTGTCAATAGTTAATGCTGCATGACTTCGAACCACTTCAAACTCCAGATGATTGAAAAGAATAGCCTGCCGTTCTTCATGGTTATACTGCATGGGAACAACACTGAGATTTAATATGGTATTATTCCCATCTTCTTCAGTACTCCACCAATACATATTCTCAGGATACAAGTCAGGCATTTCAAATGTATCTTCTAATGTCAGAGCAGGATTGGTCGAAATACTAATAGGTACTGCTTCGGGAAGCTCCACTTCTTCGAAATACTCAGTCGTATCAAAATCTATGAGGTTAACCTCTTCAACCATCGCATCCCTTGGCAGTTCATAAGATTCAATAATGATAGGCATCACGGGCGCAAAGGCGTGAATATATAAATCCTTTTGTCCTTCTACTTTAAAGAGCTTTTTCCCGTCTTCCTCCTCTATGTTAAATACCGGATCCATCTCAATGGATAGTTTGACCGGTACAGTATCTTGATCTTCTAGATCTTTTTCAGACATCACTCCAACATCACGACTCCGTGTCATTTTGAAAACACTGTTGTGCTGTATAGGCTGGGTTGGCAACCCATAATAACATACACCATAAGCAGCATAAGTATCTGTTGGATCAATATTGTACCTGTCAACAGACTTCCAAAAATCCGAATTCGCTTTTACCAGAACATCTCCTACCGTAGCGTTTGACGGATTTAACAGGTTTTCAAGATATTTTTGGAATATCCTTTCATGATAAGCAACAAAATCATTGACGACGCAGCCATATGTTGTAGACGCAAAGTAGGAGACCTGTTTTTTCAAAAATTCCTTTACCATTGCATTATCGTAATAACCAAAATTACCATCAGGCGAATTATGAGATAGGGAATAACCGGAGTGGCATGCCGGTGTCAGCAAAATATGCCCTGGAGAATCCTTCATTATTTTAATCGTATTATTAGCGGTAATAGAACTGTTTTTATAGGTATGTGCCGAACCGTGATCCGCATGAGTCCAAAGCATATTAAGCCCCACATTTGAAAGTGCGTCTGTAAAGTCAAGGGCATTCCATTCTTGTGGTGGATAATAACCATAATGATAACAATCCCCTAAATCGAAGGTTCCACCAAAAATTTCAAAATCGTAATGATTCCCTAAAATAGGAAGTAACGTATGTTCCACTAAGCTTACAAAACTCACTTCCGAGTCATCTTCTGCCTGGTAAATGGCCGCATTGTTTAACAGAACAGGCATCTGATACCCATCGATTATATTGATCAAATCCATGGGATGGTCCGCAAACACTCTCCCTACACCTGCATCCAGACGTGGCATATGTTCATCATCGGGATGCCAGCAATCATATGACCCGTAAGGAATATCCGACATGATGAATCCGTCTCCCGAATCCACTATGGTAGGATTTCCACCACCACCACTCATATCATTATAATAACCCTTTTCCCAGTCTATGGGGTCGCTTCTTCTGGCAAAAGGAACGACCTCGTCATCACCAATAATAGCAACATTTTTTAAACTTCTGGAAACACCCATTTTATAAACCAGCAAGTCGATATTTCGGGCCATATCAGAAGTATCTGTGCCATATACCAAAGAATAATAATCGTTATAATAACCTTTCTCCGCTAACACTTCCTGATAGAGATTGTAGACTACCCCATTATTATTTTTTGCATACTGTGCTATACATTCCAACAGGTCGTAAAAATCCATCACCTTATTATCATCTTCATCCTCATCATCAGCAGTACCGGTATCCAGAAACTCTGCATAGAGTGCATGGATATTGGTGATCACTGCCAGTTCAGGACTTGTGGTCACATTGATAATTTCACTGTCTACCATTTCTTCTCCCAGATAGAGCTCAACGATTCTTGGCGTACTGCCGGGAATGTTCAGCCATGTACCATAGTGGCCATCGTTAGAGCCAAGGTCACCGTCTCCACCCGTATCAAAGAGTATGTATTCCTCCTTCTCTCCTGCCAGCTTAACCGTCAGTTCGGCGTTACCGGAAGTATCTCTTTCGCCGATGATGTCCGTAAGAGTCGCATAAATATACACATTTCCGTTTTCCATAATGGTATACGAGGAGAGTCCCAGCTTAGCATCTGCGGATATCTGGATTACCTTTGTACCTTTATGATTGTTTTCATCTTCAAAGGTGATAGAAACCTTTCTCACTTCATCAATCACAGAACCGATATCGATATCCATAGCTTCCCAATTATCTGTATCTTCATTCCACACAAGATCACCTGAAATACCAACGGGCTCTTCCGACTCGTCTATCAGTTCGTAAGAAGCCGACACCGTATTATCATCATTCAGTTCACCGTCCTCAGAACAATCGGCTGTCGCCTTGATGTCCAGTTTATGCTCTTCTTCATTCTTTTTATAAAGAGCCGCTGCTTTGATATCCACATCCACCTTATCCGGAGCCAGTTTAAACAGAAATAGCCCTTTTGGATTATCAGGATCAGCATAGGCGTGCCCCCTGCTATAGGTCCCCAAAATAATATAACTTCCATCCTGTGTTTCTATCATGTCTCTGGTGATATAATCTGTGTTTTTATCATCATCAAATATTAATATTCTATATTGCCATTCTTCACTTCCTGAAGGACTCGTCTTGAAAAGTTTGGCATAAGTCAAATAGTAGGGATTGCCTTCGTATTCCAGTCCGGCAATAATAGTTCCTCCATCTTGTGTTTCCAAAGCCACATTACGGCCTATATAACTACTCCCGCTGGACAAAATAGGGTATGTATGAGTCCAGACTATATTACCTGTTGTACTAAGTTTCATGGTAAAGCCGGAAGTCGTACTATCGACAGATGCCTGGCCTGATATAATAAAGCTATCATCATCGGCTTCTCTGATGCTCCACACATAATCCTGTCCGCTTGGAGAAATGGCTTCAAAAACCTTATCCCACTTCTTTACACCTTCGTCGTCAGTTTTTAAAATGTAATTACTATATTCATAGGTTGCGTTGTTGTATCTCCACCCTGCCAGTATATAACCCTGATCATCTGTCTGCCGTACAGACATACCAAAATCACCGTAGCTTCCACTTAAATAAGTGTTATTGGACCACTCGATATCAAAATCTTCTTCTAACTTCAATAAGTAAATATATTCCTTATTATTTGACCTTGGTTTTTCATATCGGTTTCCGGCTATGATGTAACCATCCGGACCGCCAAGAGAATTTACAGTTTCCTGAATCTCATAACCGCCCCAACTTCCCCAGTTTTCATCATCATTAAAAATTTTATCACTGATGTTGCTTTCCTCTAAAAAATGCTTCCCTGTATGAGGGTCTACCGAATAAGAGATCTTACATACCCACAAGTCACAATCATAATTGCTTCCCCCTCTGGGATAAAACTGCGAGCCTGCTATAACAAATGACCCATCCTGGCATTTGTCTATGGAACGGGCATAACGGTAAGGGACATTTATTTCATAGTAATCTTCAATATCACCATCTTCGTCCACCCGCATGAAGAAAACATATCCCGAATATGCAACAGCATTGGTCCTGGTGCCCACAATAATATA
The DNA here is from genome assembly GCA_016841185.1 of Anaerovorax odorimutans. GTDB lineage: Bacteria > Bacillota > Clostridia > Peptostreptococcales > JAAYPU01 > JAENZQ01. Next base: position 60,104 of record JAENZQ010000005.1, on the reverse strand, counting down.
ATCCCCGTCTTCGGCCTGAGACACTGCACAGTCCTCCAGATTGGCTCCCTCCGGTATAGTATAGGCCCTCTGCCAGTCCACTGCAGGTTGCTGAGCATATGCTTTTATTTCTCCTGTCAAAAATATAAACACACTGATAATAAAGAGCAAATTAAGTTTAACAAATAATTTTAACTTATTATGCTTCACAACAAACTCCTTCCTTGATATTTCACCATCATTGCATACTCCGGCAAAATATATCATTTTAATAATCGTCCTTCTTTAGCCTTAGATTTCGCGCTTGCATCTCTATTAAATCTTTAAATGAGTAAAAATTTCTATTCATTAGTTCGCATGAAATCGCAAAAAAACACCTCATTAGTTCTAATGAGGTGCCTACAGACATAGTTGTATCCCGACTCATCTCTTCTGACTTCTTACTTCTTATTCCTGACTCCTGTCATAAGTATTCTAAAGAGCCTTTAATCTGTAATAGAATTCTATACATATTTTCCGAATTTCACCATAAGCTCCGTACGGCTGTTTATACTTAATTTTCTATATAGGCTTACACAGTATGTATTAACAGTAGGATATGCCAGCGAAAGCGCCGCAGCAATCTGCCGCATGGTATACCCTTCCAACAGCATCATGCATACCTCCATTTCGCGGGGTGACAATCCAAACTCCTTTAGCCTTGCAGTCAGTCTGTCTCCGCAGGCCACATCAAGCCTGTACATATCATCCATCCACTCCGCAGTATAGAGTTCTCTTACAAATAAAGGAGATAACATGAAAAATACAAGGATCGCTACAATTGATACCAAAGCCGATACGGCAGCCACTATAGCAGAATCAGAAGATAATATGGCAAAAGATGCCAGATAACTGAGAATACCGGATACGGCTGCGGTCAATATACCTATCCTTATAAACTTCAGGCTTTTATATTTTTTAGCCATAATACCAGTCATGTAGAAAATATTTATGTAAGATGTGGCATATGTACATCCGTAAAGAACTGCTGAAAACTTAAAAAAACCTTCACTCCAATAAGTAAAAATGTTAATAATAAATCCCAGTGCAAGTATAGCAAAGGAAAGATTCCACATATGCCATATGCTTTTCTTCAGCACGGGCTGAAAGACAAGAAGAATAATTACTCCGGCTATGGCACCGGCAGCGTATAGTCTGTCTATATCTTCAACAACTATACCATGAGTTGTTTTTAGTATTGCAGGTACCACACCTTCATTAAGCACAAAAACCACAAGCACGATAAATAAAACCGAGTATGCTCCAATGGAAATTTCTGATTTTTCCGATTGCTCGAAGGCTATGGTGACATCATTTTTGAAAAATAAAGTACATATGAGTAAACCAAAAAGAAGTGCAATCGGTATTCCCTTGGTAATGATCAAGTCAAGTATACCTATATCTGTATATGGTTTTATCAGAAGCATCATCCGTGCAATACTGAATTCGATAACCATCGCATAGAATTTTTCAGCATTATTGAGAATCATAATAAATGAATAACAGGCTGAAGCGATCAGGAGCCCCATACCTAAAGCAGATACTATAAGCAGGAAAAGAGTTATGATTGTGCCAGGAAACAATAGAGAAGCTATGAACCCTGCTAAAGCAGCAAGAGCACCGTGTACCGTATATCGTAAGAAATTGGCGCCGTCAAGAAAGAATATAAGAACAGCTGCAACAGCTGCAAAAAGGTATGTATATATATCTCCCACAGGAATGCCGTATATTTCTGTCTTTATCTGAAATGCCCCATGTTGTATGGCAAATATATCAAGCCATGACAACATAAATATCCAAACAAGAAAAAAGGGGAGATTTTTTAATGATATTGATCTTATACTCAATATTCCCCCTTGTTCAAAGGTTTTAAGTATGTTTCTTTTCCAATCGCTTAAATCCATGCCTTATATCCTCTATTTTAAAATAATCATATCTTATAATCAGTACCCTGCGCTGTGTCTTTCTTGATAAGCTACTGAATAATATATTCAACAGCCATACCTTTTTTCCTCCATTTTTCTTGAGAAAAGTAGAAACCAGATTTTCACCTGGCTTCTCTGGTTTCTATTTTCTATTTCATCAATTTACACATATCATTAGCAAACTGAACAGGATCTTCTATCGGCAGCCCTTCAATCAATAATGCCTGATTATAAAGAAGATTGGTATACATTTTTACTTTTTCCTTATCCTCTTTAAAGGCCTGATCGATGGCTCCGAACATTTCATGATCCGTATTGATTTCCAGTATTTTATCTGCCTTTGCATTCTGGCTGTCCGGCATCATGTTCAGGACTTTTTCCATTTCTATAGAAAGCTCGCCTTCACTGGCCAGACACACAGGATGACTTTTTAATCTCTTTGAGGCTCTGACTTCTTTGACTTTACCATCCAAAACTTCTTTCATAAAATCAAATATTGCTTTGTTTTCTTCTGTTTTCTTTTCGCTTTCCTTTTCGTCCGTTTCAACACCTACGTCTCCGCTGGAAACCGATTTGAATTCTTTATCCTGGTATTTGGTCAATACCTTAATTGCAAACTCATCCACTTCATCCGTGAAATATAGTATTTCATAACCTTTGTCCGCTATCATTTCCGCCTGTGGCAGTTTTTCGATTCTCTCGATGCTATCTCCTGCCGCATAATAGATATATTTCTGTTCCTCTTTCATTCTTGATACATATTCCTCAAGACTCACCAGTTTCTTTTCAGCAGAAGAATGGAACAAAAGCAAATCCTGAAGCACTTCCTTGTTGATTCCCCATTCGGAATATACACCAAACTTCAACTGCTTTCCAAAGCTCTTGTAAAATGTTTCATATTTGTCACGGTCGTTCTTCAACATTAATAAAAGTTCACTCTTGATTTTCTCTTTCACTTTTTTCGCAATAAACTTAAGCTGACGATCATGCTGCAAAAGTTCTCTTGAGATATTAAGAGAAAAATCAGGCGAATCCACAAGGCCTTGTACAAAACTGAAATAATCCGGCAATAAGTCTCCGCATTTTTCCATGATCATGACACCATTTGAATAAAGCTCCAAACCCTTTTCAAACTCCTTCGTATAAAAATCAAAAGGTGCTTTAGCAGGGATATACAAGATCATGTTATAGCTTATTACACCGTCTGCACTGGTATGTATCGCTTTAAGCGGTTTTTCAAAGCCAAAATGTTTGTCCATGTAAAAACGTTCATAGTCCTCCTGCTTCAATTCGTTTTTATTCTTTCTCCAGATGGGGACCATACTGTTTAAAATTTCATCTTCATAATAATCTTCATACTCATTTTCACTACCCTCTTTTAATCTGCTTTTTTTCATCTGCATTTTAATAGGATATTTAATAAAATCAGAGTATTTTTTAACCAAAGATTTTATATGATATTCTTCCAAGAAGGCATCATACTTTTCGTCCTCAGTATTTTCTTTTATTTTTAAAATAATATCCGTACCGGTTTCTTCTTTTTCACAAGGCTCGATGGTATATCCGTCTGATCCTTTTGATTTCCATTTATATGCCTGGTCACTGCCAAAGGCTTTACTAATGACCGTAACCATATCCGATACCATAAAAGCTGAGTAAAAGCCTACTCCAAACTGGCCAATAATATCTATACCATCTTTTGCCTCATTTGCATTTTTAAATTCCAAGGAACCGCTTTTGGCAATAATACCGATATTATTCTCCAGCTCTTCTTTTGTCATCCCGATGCCTCTGTCTGTAATTTTCAATATTCTGTTTTCATTATCAATATCTATTCGAATATAGAAGTCATCTTTATTGAATGTAATATTTTCATCTACAAGGGATCGATAATAGCTTTTATCTGTGGCATCACTTGCATTTGAAATAAGTTCTCTTAAAAAAATTTCTTTATGCGTATAGATTGAGTTGATCATTAAATCAAGTAATCTTTTAGATTCAGCTTTAAACTGTTTTTTTGCCATTATAATGATTCTCCTTTCTTTTTCAGAAGTGTTTCAAAACGATTGTTAGCACTCTGTGTCAATGAGTGCTAACTTAATTGTATAGCAAATATTTTTTATTTGTCAATATCTTTTTACATAAACTTACACCTATTCTTGAAACGCAATATTAAAAATGCAAGTTTCGGTATACAAGAATGCACAGCGATACTCTAACCTCTTTATACTTACACTTACACTTATCCTCTTACACTTACACGATATATTCACCTGACGCTCTGATTATATACAGCTTCTAACTTTTTGAAATCAGGGCGCCCTACAGTTTCCAACAAATAAGCAGATACTTCCGCACCTTCTTTTCTCTTTTGGTTTAATACGGCAATAATGGTTTCGGCTTTATGTATACCAATTCCATGGCCATAATAAAGCCCATTATTTAAATCGATGACATTCTCTCCCTGCCAATATGGAGTCAAAGGATCTACATCTGGGTTAATAAAATATCTTCTGTCACCCGGCAAATACTCTTTTGGTTTTCTCATATACCCCGCTTCTTGAATAAGGCTGTCTAAATAGTGCCAGTTCATTAAATGTATTTGGGAAAAGAGGCTATCAAATACTTCTCTCGGAAATACACTTAATAAAGCTTTATAGTAAATGATGATCATTGCAGTTGCACATTCTGTTCCATATTTGAAACCGTTTCTGAAAATATCATTGATTGCTTCGCTGGCTTTCACGCCTTCCTTCAAGACGAAACCGCCTTCATCCGTTCGATTCCAATACTGTTCATTACATTTAGATTTCCGAAAAACCTGAAAAGACATTCTGCTCTTGCTAAGTTGATATGATGCATTAATAATTTCTTTTCTTAATCTCAGCTCAAATTTCAACTGACTCGCTGTATCAAATACATACTGCTCTTCACTTAAAGACATTTTATTTAGGATCATTCTTTCTATACTTCTCTCGGCATATTCATTTATAGTGCCTGTATCAAAAGGCTTATCGGAAACCATAATCATTCTATATCTCCCCCTAAACCTTTTTTAGCCATTTCCAATTGCTTGCTTAAAGGATATTTCATCCATTTATCCCATAAACGTATATTTTTTTTATGCATTTTATATGAATATTGAGAGAGCAATATTTTATCCTCATCTTTTAATTGTTTGAAATGTTCTAATCTGTCGTTCAGTTCTTCTGCGGCAAGCGGTCTTGTAAGTTTTTTATTCTGTGTCCTAAGATCCTGACATAAATATTTCCTTGACAAATCCACCTTCCATGGCGACGGATGGCTGGTCTGTTGAAAGCTTTCACCTGAAAAATAAATAAATGAAAAATTTTCTTTAAGCCATGAATGATAGGAAGAATAGCTTTTAGGCTGCATCAGATGAATCCCTTCTTCAGAAAGATTACATCTCAAAAGATCTGATGCCAATTCAACATCTTTCTTATTGGAAGATCGAAGATAGCGTGCAATGATTTCCAAAGTATAAGGATCCCGTGATTCAAAAAATGCCCATATTAAATCATGTGTAAACCGGCCTTTTCGATTCCTTTTGAAGATCATCTCTGCTACTGCAGGTAAAACGGTCTTATCCTGATAAGTTTTTATCAGTTGAGAAGCTGCAGCATCCAAGACTTCATCAAACTTATCATTCAAGCCATCATCATAATACCCTGTATCTATCATCCATTTCATAGCCGGATACATATTATCCTTTGTTTCAGAAGTATCGAGTCCCGCTTTTTCTTCTAATTCTTTATCTTCTGTAACCTTAGCAAATATTTTCAATGCTGTAATATTTCTGATGCTCAACTGTTTATATAGATCCAAAGCATCAATTTCAGGTATCAGAATAAACAAGGAACCAAACGACAGTTTCTTATCGTTTATGTAATAAAGAAGCCTATTTTTATCTTTTTTACCCATTTCCTTAACCACTGCTTTGAGTTTATAAGTTCCGTTTTTATGTCGGTACCTGTCTAAAAAACTTGAATTTAAATGATTCATCCTCATAAAACTCCCTTTCTTTTTAATCACTCAACTTTTACCCAAAAAAATGTTTATAGGCATAAATATTACGTTAAAATTAAAGATGTTTATACATATTATTAAAGATATGCCGGATTGTTTCTTAATTTTTTGAATTAATTTCTTGCTACAAAGATCAAAAAAATAAAAAACCGTCAATTTGACGGTTTCTTTAAGACTTTTTATTCAACATAGACCATTCTTCCGATTCTTGCAAGAATGGGTTTTGACCACAGCCACGTATTGGTAGCGCTATCATCAAAGTAGAATAATGCGCCATTTGAAGGGTCCTTGCCTTCAAGTGCATCACTGGCCGCCTGTTTTGCAGTTTCGGTAGCAGGATTTTTAATCCATCCATTTTTCACAGGTGTGAACTGATAATACCCATTTATGACCTGATGGATGACATCATTGACATTATTGGGAAAACTTGAACTCTGCACCCTGTTTACTACAACGCCGCCAACCGCCACCTGTGCATCATAAGGTTGTCCCTCCGCTTCCGCTTTAATAAGCCGTGCCAACAGGTCCAATTCATAAGGTGTATATGATATGACTTTATTGGTGGCAGTATTGGAAACTGGAACAATCAGTTTCTGTCCAATATAAAGATAATCGTTCCACTTGTTATTGGCTTTTCTCAGTGAATAGAGAGAAATACCGTATTTCTTTGATATGAGATACAACGTATCTCCCTTTGAAACTGTGTATGTAGCTGCAGGAACTTTCAATACCTGCCCCGGATAAATCATACTGCTTTTAAGGTCGTTATCTGCATAAAGCTTTGTCACACTGGTATTAAAGAGTTGGCTGATTTTATACAGAGTATCTCCCCAAGTCACACGATAACTCCCTGCAAAGGTATAACTGGTAAAAAGAACAGACGTCAGTACTACGGACAAAATGATCCGTAGTTTCCTGGAATGCAACACTTAATTCCTTCCTCCTTTGGCCTCCGAGGTTAGCTGTCGGGTTCGGGTAGAGGTACCCTACTCTGTATACGAGATTCACCCCATTAAATATAAATTCCCCCGTACTCTTAATCAAAGAGATTCGGCATATTTTATTATGTTATGGTTCTATTATAAACCACTATAAATACGCATTCCATTTTAAATTAATGGTACGGATGGTACGATTTTCTGAAATCTACTTTTTCTTTTTCTTTTTCCCAGAATTCTTATTTTCCCATACATCGGTCCTTGTTGAGAAACCCTGCTCTGCACTTTTTTTCTTTTTCTCCTCAATGATTTTTTTCATCATTTCCATATTTTTATCAGACATTTTCCCTCTCCTTTACAAAAATTTGAATATTTTTTGCCTTCCATATCTTGCTTTATTTAAAATCAGTTTGTCAACTATATGTAAGAATTTTACAATTGTATTATACTTTTGTATTATACCTTTTTCTTAGAGTGCTTACAAGCCTTCTTTAAATTGTATTGCACATTAAAGCCCGCCGGATATCCTTTCCGGCGGGCATCTTGTTAACTAAATAGTTACTTCATCTAGTTTCTCCAACCCATAGGTATTGATGATGTTAATAAGTTTGAGCGGATACCTGGAATCCGTTGCATATCCGCATCGTCTTAATGCCCATGCGCCTTGGGTACTGTCATGCATCACATTTCTAAAGGGTTCATATCTGGAAGCAGTAAGCAACAGCTTTTTATGATCTGCCCAGCTCTCATTCACATTGTCATAAGCTCTAAATTCAGCATCTACACGGAATACCTGTCCGTTATACTCCTCCCATGTATTTGAAATCACAGAACCGGAAGGACCTGAACCCTTGATGCCAAACAAATTATAAGAAAAATTTCCGGAATATTTATCAACCGGCACGCTCTGGCCCCATCCTGTTTCCAATATAGCCTGAGCAGTCTGCAATGCTGCCGACATACCATATTTTTCATTGGACTCACCGGCCAGCCCGGATGCCAGATCTAAGAATTTTTCTTTTTCGATTACCGGCTTTGATGAATAAATTTTTCCAAGGTATACTTTCACCGACACCTCTTCGCTGAATACTTTTGTCCCATTCGAGAGAGTCCCCTCCGCCAGGATCCTGCAGTTTCCTTCATCACCTTTTACCGTCTCCCAGGTATACTCCGTACGTGGATCAGTTCCGCTTGCAATCACCTTTTTGTTACCCTTTGAGTCTATCAAAATATATTTAACACTATTCAGATGAGTATTACTTGAAGATTTTAATTTTACAGAGTCCGTAACGACTTGATTTGGACCCACACCTTCTAAAATCAATTGAGGCTTTCCTGTTAACGTAACACCGATACTTTTGCTGACATGTGTGATACCGGAGGTATCTTTGACACGGACATAAAGCTCTTTATCTCCGGATTGTTCTATGCCTGGAAACCACCGATAGCTTGTATACCCCACCTGTGCCAGCACCTCTTCATTTCCCGTCTGAACATCCTTCATTACATACTCAGTCTGGCTTACCTGAAAGTTTCGGAAAACAGAAAGAGTAACCGGCTTTTCTATTGTACTGTTTGCACTGATACCTCTCAATTGAAGCTTTCTGGGAACATCCACTTTAACACTAATCGCCTGACCCGTATAAGCTTGCCCCGAATGATCATATGCAATCGCTCTGATTGAAACATTGCCGTTATCCTCCATCATCGGTGTCCAATTATAGCCCCCTTGAGGATCAAACTCGTCTGTAACAAATACTTTGCCGGTGTTTTTATTTGTGATTTCATATTTGACATATGGTGCTGCGAAATTCAAATCTGCCTGCAGAGAAACTGTATCGTTTATGAGTTGCCCTTCCGTTAAGCCACTTAATATTGCTTTGGGAGTCACTTCTACATTTACTGAAACAGCATCCCCTGAAATCAAGGCACCTTCACTGTTATAAACTGCTGAAACCAGTACCCTTTGCCCACTCTCCTTCAAATCTGGAAGCCAATAATACTTCTTTTCCATTTCACTGCCTCTCGCAACAACAGATCCTTTTCCCGTATCAGGATCAAGCAAAAGATATCGTATCTCAGCTGCACCTTGAGGCACTACTCCCAAAAAAGATGATTCAAGTTCCGTCAAACCTGTTATCGTCTGACCTTCTGTTACTGTAGATACAGTAATATCAAAAAAAGGTTCTATATCAGAAGTTTGCTCTGAATCCACATAGACAGTTTTTGTCTCACCATCCCAATTTACCGCAACTCCCAATGCATTGCTGACTAAGCGAACAGGTACAAAAGTACGATCTTCAATGATAATTGGTGCTACATCGCTTAAATCAAAAGTTTCTCTTCCCGCTTCATATTTTACTAAATGACTGTCAATTCTTAATTGTACGGACCGATTATCTTTCTTGATATGTACCGTTCTGGCTTCACCGTCCCATTTCACCTCTGCTCCCAATTCTTCAGAAATAAATCGTATTGGTACTAAAGTCCTGTTATTTCGAATAACCGGTAAAGGCGTTACTACAATATCCCTGCCATCTATCACCAGCTTAATTTCACTTGAAGCCAACCCCTGTGACATTGGTATACGCCACGGGATTAGAAAAATGACAAGTAACAATAATACGAGCAATGGAAATTTATAACTTTTAAGCTTTAGAATCATGATAATGCCCCCTTATAAGTCCTATGATCAACTTATTATTTGACTTTCAAACCAGAAACAAAGTTCCCCAATTCTCTCATATTAATTCAATAATATCACGATTATACCAATGCGCAAATATATTATAAAGCTTTATAACATGTAATTTCTACATGTTATGGGTATTTTAACAGCCTAACAAAACGAAGGTTTGTCGGTTATCAGCAAAATTATAATCACAATCTAATCTCTGATAACGGTTTTTACCTCTCTGCCCAATAAACTGAATCCAGCATGAGTAACACCGGGAAACATCAAAATAAAACCTGTTAAAACAGCAATTCCTTTTATATAACTTTTTTTCCCTCTTTTCATATAGGCCCCTTTCATGTATATATTTTATCTTCTGCAATATACTTCTTCACAAGATCATATATATAACAGACCATATCCTGTGCAAGCTTTTTATCATAGCTGCATACGCCGTCCACCGATTTAAAGGGGTAGTTAAGTATAACAGAATCTGATCTCTGTTTTTTCATTCTCATCAAGTAATCCTTTGAAACCCTGAATACACCTATACTGATATCCAATATTTTCTCTGCCGGTACCTCTGAAAAGACTTTCTCAATCATCTCTTTATAAAATCCCCTCCAACCCTTTGCATAGATTAACGGGTCAAAACACAGCCGAACCTGCCACCCTTTCCTTATAGCCTCCTTTACGTCAAAGAGTCTTTCGGTCAAAAACGGAGTCCTATTTTCATGACTCCTTATGATCTTATCAGGCGACAATGTCCACGATAAAATAAAGTTTTCTTGAGAAATCATATCTTCTATGGCTTTAAAATTTGCGCTTTTGGTCCTAAGTTCAATTTTAAGGTTTTTATGGTTCTTAGAAAATTCAATCCACCTTTTTCCATGTCCGATTACATGTTCAAGTGCCAAAATATCCGTATCATAAGAAACCGAAAGATAAACGGAATGTTTAGCCAACACTTTTTCAACTTCACTGAAAACATCTTCAATGTTCACAAAAACAACGATATTAGCCGTAGAATACATGCCCTGCAAATAGCAATATTCACAATCGTAGATACAGTTCATCATAGTTGAAGTATAGTAAAAATGGTTGTTCCCAAAATCCTCACAAACCGTAGCACCTTCATAGATCAGATGGTCCTTTTTTACCGCAAGTATCAATTTCGGACTCTTCTTTTGTATAGTGCAATTTTGATGAACTCTTGAAAAGACATCCTTATAATGAGAAATCTCTATTATTTCACTGTCCGGAAATTTCTTGATGATTTCTGATGCTTTGAAATACTCTAATGCTTCTTTTTCAACATAGATGTGAGAAAAATAAGGATTATATAAGTTTTTTTCTAAGTTCTTCAAAGTATTTCTTCCCTTCATTTTTAGATTTGCATTCTATGCCGATGTATTGACTAACCACATCTGTGAAATCTCCATATTGAAGTTTGTAATATTTAAGAAGCTGCTTCAATTGGACTTCCATAGTAACGGTAAGTTTGATGGTTTCGCTTATTTTTTTTAATATTTTTTCCTCTTCCTCAGAAAGTACATTCTTATCATACATAAAAGCCGGGCTCATTTCGTTGGCCCAGTTTAAAATTGTTTCAACTTTATCCCCGATCAATTTGGCAATTTTTTCAGCGGTAAGTGCTTTTATACTTAAATGGTCCGAAACAATTTTTAAAAAGAATAACTGATGAGTTTGTAAAAACACATTTGCAGCCTGATAAATGCCCGATGCTTCCATGTCTACCAATTGACCTTCAAGAGAAAACTCCCCTTCGCCCACTGCAAAAGAACAAGTTTCAATACTGCTTTCTTCAAATGGATGCTTTAAGAGCATTTCAGGAAAATAATGCTTTTTTGTATCACGGTCAATAATCTTATTACAAAGAAAAGCAGTCCCCATTAAAATATCATGGTCTTGAGCACCACATACACCGATATTCATAAACAAATCTTGGCTTGAAGCCTGATATTTTGAAAGCAGGTAGGTGACAGCCACTGCAGTTTTTACCTTCCCTATTCCGGTAATGATCAATACAGCTTCTTGATTTTTGAATATCTGAAATTCATTAGATTCTAAATCTTTTTTTAAGTTCATATGTTCAATAAAAGGTTGTGCTTCACAATACAAAGCCGTACAAATATATATCATAATCGTTCCTCTTGTTCCTTTCAGAGAACCTTACCCTGACAAGCCCATATTTAATTATACACCTTTCACAGGATACTATCAGCAATAAAAAAACAGCTTCAAGCTGCTTTTATGGATTTTTCAGAAAATGATTGTTTTTTTCATATCCCTAATATCTCTTCCAGAACGGCTATTATTTCTTCATCATATTTTCCCTTTTCATTTTTCAATACCATAACAGCTTCACTTATTTTACGTGACGCTCGATAAGGGCGGCCGGAAATAATGGCATCTACAACATCGGCGACCATTACAATTCGAGGATTAAGGCTTATTTCATCTCCTGCCAGTCTTCTCGGATACCCACTTCCATCCAACCGCTCATGATGCTGCATAATGATGTCTATGCATTCCTCCGGGAGGCAACATGATTTGAGAGCACTCACGCCTAATTCACAATGCTGGCGGATATAAAGCATTTCCATTTCGCTTAAAAAATCGGGTTTTTCTATAATGGACTTGGGAATCAGCAATTTACCTGCATCATGAAGGAAAGCCCCCAGACCCAGATTCCATAATTCTTCATCGCTATAGCCCATCTCAACAGCTGTCATTATCGAAATAACGGCAACATTTACTGAATGAGTATAAAGCCAGTCCACATAATTTTCTAAGGCATTAATAAAAATCCACCAGGGCTTATTTTCGGATTTAATTAAAATAGTTTTAAAGAGCTTCTCCACATGTTCTAAATCCTCTTTATGATGAAAAGCTACTTTTTCCCTGAATTCCAAGGCAAACGAAGAAAACCTTTTAGACTGTTCAATATCAAAATCTACTGCTGTTTCATGCAAAAAACTTCCGGCCATTTCCTAACCCTTTTATCCCTTCCTGATTTATTCAAACCCATATTAATAACTTGAAAATTTCAATTTAAAACAATAAAAAACAGGCATTCGTGTTGCCTGTTTATATCGGACTACATATTTTACTAAGAAAATTTAATATATTCCTGTCCTTTATCGGCAACCCAACTATCATGGCAATAATTTGCTTTAGACTTGTGGCTTTGCGTCTCTATCTTTCGACAGATTTGCCTTTTCGATATTTTCTATTATTTGGATTTCCCGCTTAAAAACCCGTTTGGCAAATCCAATAGTATTCATTTATCAACGTGTCCAGTTTCTGACTCACCACCAGAATCTCATCGGTAATGTCCAGTGTGTTTTGATTCATCAGCAAATTAAGTTTTTCTCTTGTTTTCTCTATATCTTGTTTCAGTCTTTTCGCATCAATTTCCAAAACGTCACTGTCAATCCTTTCTCTTAAATGTTGTTCCGCAATGTAACATTATTGTTATTTTGTTGTATTTTTGTCGTTTCAATATCCTTTTATTCCAATATTTTCATTATATTTATTAAAAAATTTTTTATTATTTTGATGATTTTTTATGTATCTTTTTATATAATATATTTATTAAAAGATACATTTAAAAGGAGAATGATTATTATGACTGTTGAACCTATTAGAGAGAAGGCAAAAATCAAGCAGCTATATCAATATTTAAATGGAAGTGATCCCAAATATGCGTTGATATTTAAATTTGGCATTAATACAGGATTGAGAATAAGTGATATCATACCAATTAAAGCAAAGGATATTTTTAATGAAAAATGGGAATTTAGAGAGTACCTCACCATAAAAGAGAAGAAAACTTTAAAAGAAAAGAAAATAAAATTGAATGATACCTTAAGAAAATGCCTGCTAAAATATGTTAAATCTCAAGATATCACATTAGATGACTACCTCTTTAGAAGTCAAAAAGGAGGCTACTTAGGAAGGATACAGATTTATAGAGTACTAAAGGATGCTGCCAATGTAATAGGTGTGGAAAACTTCGGGACACACAGTTTAAGAAAAACATGGGGATATTGGACTTATAAAATATCCAAATATAACATCGGCCTTATTATGGATACTTTTAACCATAGTTCTCCAAGTATAACTCTACGCTATATAGGAATTAATCAGGATCAAAAAGACGAATTGTATTCTATCGTCCAACTTTAAAGGATTATACTTTCCATCTTATATAGAAAAACGGCTAAGTTGGTAATAACGACATAATAATCAATATATTGACATATTACTAAGAATAATATAAAATAATGACTAAATGTTAATGCAATATAATAACAATAATGTTGTATTTTATGTATTCATTTACACCTAAATACTTAATAAATTAAAAAACGCCAAGCAATAATTAAGTCTGGCGTTTTTAATCTCTGTTTTTAATTATTTTATCAGCCTTGTTATTATTGATTTCCTGAGTTATAATCTTAGAACATTAAAATGTTTGAAGGAAAGGAAGGAAAGTATGAGCGAAACATATTATTGCCCGAAATGTCATAATCAATTGCAGCGTCTCTCAGGATGTGGCTCGGTAGGTTATTTCTGCAATTCTTGCAACAAACTGATTTCCAAACAGAAAATATTATCTTCTAAAGAATTAAAAGAAAAACCAAAATCTTAACTTCAGATGGCAGTGAAGCTGTCATTTGAAGGATATTTCAACTATTATTACAGTTTTAAAGATTGAGAAATCACCTCTTTAACAATACGATTTGGCTGCTGACACCATTTAACCAGCTGCATGACGCCTTTTTCAATTTCAATTCCTGTTATACATTCAGGATGAACACAGCTTCCTGTATTAAAATATAAAGAACCGTTATTTGCAGGAAACATAGGACGATGTGTATGTCCTGTAATAATCATTTGTTGATTTAGCTCAGCCCAATTTGTAATCCGTTTCTCTGTTGTTCTTTTCTTTCTGTAGTTTTTAGCAGGACTTGTTGGATCCTGGACTCCAAAATAAATCTCAAGGAGTTTCCAGACATATCTGACAAGAAATCTGGCAACCTTCCAAAACTGGTCATTGATCAAATCTCCCTGATGGCCATGAACAACAAATATCTTTTTCTTATTCTTATAATTCAGAATCAATCCCTCATAATGCCTTATGCCTTTGAAAAATCGTATATATTCTTCTTGTAAATTATCATAATATAAAAGCAAGTACTCCTTAGAAAACTTTTTTCTTTTTTTAATCATATCGTGATTTCCAAAGATACTATAAAAACGTTTGTTTATGTGAAATGCATTTAATAGTTTAAAAATTGGCTGATAAGCATTAAAGATTTCAGAGAAATATCTATTTTCCCATAGTTCATCTCCATCTCCTATTTCTATATAAGTAAAGCCTTTATTAAAATAATATTTTAATGCTTGACAAAATATATTTGCATTATGAGCAAAGTTATCGGCTCTGCTGCCGGTACCTCGGTGAACATCACTCATTAGAATAAATTTTGATGCATCATCAAATTTGATATCTTCTGCAGAGTTAAATACTTGGCTCATGCGGTTGACTCTTAGCAATCTCATCACCCGGATATATTTTTAAATGCTATAGTATATGTCCAAAATATATACCTCGTGATAAAAACTGCTATAAAACATTTCCCCCATTTTATTAAATGGGGGAATTCTTCATGTTTCATCTCACGCTGTAAAATGCTTATACATTTCTTTTTTGGCACCGCATACAGGACACACATCCGGCAAATGGTCTTTAATTGTATGACCGCATACCGGACATACATAAACAGGCCCCAATTCCATATCCTTGCCTTGTTTCGCAGCCTCCTGTGCTTCCTGAAAAAGTTTTACGTGAATTTTTTCTGCTTCCAGTGCAAAATGAAATGCTTTTTCGGCACCTTTTTCATTCTGAAATTGTGCCGCATTCAAATAAACAGGATACATCTGTTCCACTTCATGCAGTTCCCCTTCTATTGCACCCTGAAGGTTGTCCATTGTTTTTCCCGCTCCAAAAACAGCACCGGCCGTAACGCTATAATCACCTTCTCTGTCTTTTAAAACTCTGAAATGATTGTCCGCATGCGCCCACTCGGCATATGCAACGGCTCGGAATAACCTTCCGATATTCGGCAACCCTTCTTTTTCTGCCATGTCTCCCCATATCAAATATCGCATATGAGCCATACTTTCTCCCCCGTAAGCAGAACGTAAAAAATCTGCAGTCATGTCATTTTTTACTGCCACTGTTACCATCCTCTCTTAATTTTAATTTCTAATATTATTTTATGATTATCATAACTTATAAAACATTAAATTATTCCCTATGATCAGGAAGTATATCAATTTTTTTAATATCTGCCTCCTTGCAGTAATAAAAAACAAATATATTAACAAACTATTATAAATAAAGCTAAATTGGAGGATTCATTGATGGATAAAAAAAGAGTCGATAAAGAAATTTCTGATGTTGTTGAAGAACTTGTGAAAAACGGAAAGAACGCTCTGAAAGAAATGGTTAATCTAAACCAGGAACAAGTGGATCATATTATAAAAGAAATGGCACTTGCAGGGATAGACCACCACATGTATCTTGCGAAAATGGCAGTTGATGAAACAAAAAAAGGCGTCTATGAAGATAAAATCATTAAAAATCTTTTTGCAACGGAATACATCTATCATAGTATCAAATATCAAAAAACTGTTGGAATCATTGATGAAAACCTGGAAGAAGACTATTTTGAAGTAGCAGAACCGGTAGGTGTGATTGCCGGCATTACTCCTGTAACCAACCCTACATCTACCACATTATTCAAATGCATTATTGCTATGAAAACAAGAAATCCTATAATATTTGCTTTTCACCCTAATTCTCAAAAATGTAGCGTAGAATCCGCCAGAATCATGCGGGATGCAGCCATTCAAGCAGGCGCACCAAATCATTGTATTCAATGGCTTGAAAAACCTTCCATAGAAGCAACCCAATCATTGATGGAAAATGACGGTATTTCTTTGATTTTAGCTACCGGAGGATCATCTATGGTTAAAGCCGCCTACAGCGCAGGAAAACCTGCTTTAGGTGTGGGACCAGGTAATGTACCTTGCTATATTGATAAAACAGCCGATATCAAAAGAGCCGTTACTGATTTGATCCTGTCCAAAACCTTTGATAATGGTGTGATTTGCGCATCTGAACAAGCGGTTATAATTGATAAAGAGATTTATGAACCTGTTAAAGAGTATATGAAAAAACTTGGATGCTATTTTGTTAATGAAGATGAAAAAAGCAAATTAGAAAAAACAGCAATCGATGAAGAAAAAAATTCTATGAATCCGCAAATCGTAGGGCAATCCGCTTTCACTATTGCAAAAATGGCTGAAATAGAAGTCCCAAAAAACACTAAAATTCTAGTGGCTGAAATAAAAGGTGTCGGTCCTGAATATCCGCTATCCAGAGAAAAACTAAGTCCGGTTCTTGCCTGTTTCAAAGTGAAAAATTCAGAGGAAGGTATACAAAGAGCTGTAGAAATGGTCAATTTCGGTGGTTCAGGACATTCCGCAGTTATTCATTCTAATGATGAAAGTGTCATCAATTCTTTTGCTGAAAAAGTCAATACCGGACGAATCATTGTAAATCAGCCATCCAGCCATGGCGCTATAGGAGATGTATACAATACCAATATGCCATCTTTGACATTAGGATGCGGCTCTTTCGGCAGAAACAGTACTACTGCAAATGTATCCGCGGTAAATCTTATCAACAAAAAACGTGTAGCAAGGAGAAAGTATAATATGCAGTGGTTCAAAATACCTAAAAAAATTTATTTCCAACCAGGCTCTGTTCAGTATTTATCCAAAATGCCTGACATTTCAAGAGCTTTGATTGTTACAGATGAAATTATGGTCAAATTAGGCTATGTCAAAAAGGTTCTTTATCATCTAAGAAAACGAGATGGAAGAAACTATGTACATGCAGAAATATTTGACCAGGTCAAACCGGATCCTACAGTTGATACGGTAATGGAAGGTGTTAAAGCTGCAGAAGTTTTTAAACCGGATGTTATCATTGCACTTGGAGGCGGCTCTGCTATTGATGCAGCAAAAGCTATATGGCTCTTTTACGAACATCCTGAAACAGATTTTGGAGATCTTAGAATGAAATTTATGGATATCCGAAAACGAGTCTTTAAATATCCACCTTTAGGAAATAAAGCAAAACTTGTGGCCATACCCACAACTTCAGGAACAGGATCTGAAGTTACCTCTTTCACTGTTATTACAGACTCGGAAAAAGAAATAAAATATCCTTTAGCCGATTATGAATTGACACCGGATGTAGCAATCATAGACCCGGAATTTGTGCAATCCGTACCGGAAAAAGTAACAGCTGACACAGGTCTTGATGTATTAACACATGCTATTGAAGCTTATGTTTCAGTAATGGCATCTGATTATACAGATGCACTTGCAATGAAAGCTATTCAGCTTGTATTTGATTATCTGCCGAAAGCATATAATAATGGCAGCGATCAAACTGCACGGGAAAAAATGCATAACGCTTCCTGCATCGCAGGTATGGCCTTTACCAATGCGTTTTTAGGAATCAATCACAGTCTGGCCCATAAATTAGGAGGTGAATTCCATATTCCTCATGGCAGGGCAAATGCTATTCTGCTTCCCCATGTTATAAGATATAATGCATCCCGCCCCAGTAAATTTACCCCCTTCCCTAAATATGAACATTATATTGCAGACGAAAAATATGCGGAAATCGTCAAATATCTTGGGCTGCCTTGCAACACATCTGAAGAAGGTGTTGAATGTCTAATTTCTTCAATTATTAAACTTATGAAAGAAATAGATATTCCATTGTCTATAAAAGGTTGTGGTATATCGGAAGATCAATTTATGGATGTGGTGGATGAACTGGCAGATAAAGCCTTTGAAGATCAATGTACGACGGCAAATCCAAGAATGCCTTTAGTTTCAGAACTAAAAGACATATATATTAAAGCTTACCATGGAAGCTAAAACCGTCCGTAAAATTTTACGGACGGCCGGTGGTTGAATTCTTTTCTGCGATTAAAATTTTACACTAGCCGCTATAAGGATTGCTTTGATTCATTCTTTGAAGAGCCTTTTGTTTTTCTGCCGGATCTATAGAACTTAATCCTCTTAAGTTTGATGCAGTATTTGCAGGGTTCATTGCATTCTGGGTATAGCTCTGGGTCGAATTCATATATTGCTGGACTTTCTGCTTATCAGCCTGTCCGATGGCATTGGAACCACTCATATTAAAAGCACTTCCTACCATATTCATAGAGTTCCCCTGAGCCTGTGCAGAATTCATATACTGCTGTACTTTTTGTTTTTCTCCTTGTCCAATAGCCTGTGAATTGTTTAAGCTAGGTATATTCGCATTCTGATACAAAATACATCCACCTTTCTTTATTTTATTGTAAGCTTACATACATTATTCTGTACATTTTCTTAACAAATATAGTTTGTAAAATTTATTACAAATAACTAAAACTGTTTATTCTGATACTGAAAAAATTTCTTACATACTGAATGTTTTTATTTTTTCTGCACAAGCTTTAAGTAATTAATAAATAATTCTAAAATGGAAAGGACTGATATAAATGCCTAACAAAAAAAAAGACAGTATTGATGTAAACATCATTGACCGGCCTTATGAAGATAAAAAAGTGGGTAAAAGATTTGTCGGACGTGATGGAAAAGCACCTTCCTGCATATATAAGCATAAAACATATGCTGCCGGTTCCATAATAAAAAACAGAAATGGTTCAGAAACCATATGCAGTGAAAATGGTACTTGGCAAAATAAAACCTGATTATTCCTTAACCTATTATGTTTAGAAAGGAGTATAAAAAATGAACAGATTAAAAGCTTTATTAATGAAATTTATAATAACCTTAGCTGCAGCCTGGATAGCGTTTTCTTTATTTGGCAATACCCTTCTTTCCGTAGTGCTGGTCATTGCAGTTTCCTCTACTGTAATCAATTATTTAATAGGAGACTTAATGGTACTGCCTTTTTTCGGTAATATAATCGCTGCAATAGGAGACGGCTTGCTCGCGGCTGTCACAGCTTATATTATAACTGTCAATTCATATGGTTATGTAATATCTTCCATACCCTTTATCATCTTTGCTGCTCTGATTTTCGGTTCGGAATATTACTTCCATAAATATCTCCTAAAAAGGAAAGAGTTGCTGCCAAATGTGAAAGAAATGGTTGAAGGTAATAAACCCAATTTTAATTTTGAAACAAGTGTTGAGTTTGATCTTAATGACCGAGTCGATAAAGAAATAAATAATGATGAAAAATAAAAATATTTAATGAGGCGTATCATTGATACGCCTGAGATTGTTAAAAAAGCTTACAATCTTCAGGCTTTTGAAAAATTCGAAGTTCAAGGCGCGCTGAGAGCGAGCAGCGGAGCTTACTTCAGGTAAGTGAGCATGTTCGCTTGAAAGCAGCAACGCAGAAATTCGGAGATTTTCAACAGCCTGAGGCGTATCATTGATACGCCTCTGATCTAATCTTCAATATAATTCATTCTAAAATATTTAGTCTTAAATCCTGCTTTTTCATAGAGCTTTCTTGCTCTTGCGTTTTCCATATCCACATGCAGAGACAACTTTCCTTCAGATACTTCGATGGCCTTCTCTATTAGCTTAGTTGCAATGCCTCTGCCTTTATTACCGGCTTTTGTCCCAATATAAGCCATGTGGTAAGTAGCTAAAAAAACATCAACATTGATATTTACCAATACACATACACCCTGAGGCGTACCATTTCTATATGCTAAGAAGAAAAATCCTTTTTCCATTGCATTCTTTACAGCATCCTCTATTTCCTCTCTGGGATCCCCAAATTCCACCAGCCATTCTTCAACGATATCTGCCAGTTCTTTAAGTGAATACTTACTGTAATCCTTTATTTCTTCAATTTTAATATTACTGGAAGCATCATTGAGGATGATGACATGTTTTCCTTTCAAAATCTTCCCTTCCTTAGCCATTTTATAAAAACCTGCAAAAGGGTAAGCCTCTTCAGTTGATAAAAGTATATCTTCCTTTTTTCTTAAAATGTTGGCACTTTCCTTAAGAAGCTTTTCATTGACAGAAATAATACTGCCTCTTGTATCCCTTACTGCCTTCAGTGTTTCTTCAAGTAAATAACACTCGTCCGTAAATAAATGCCTGGAATATTTATTTAGTTTTACGTCATACCGGTCAATATTCTCAATTTGTAAATTCTTCTTATAATCATCATAGATCCTATTACCTTTTGGTATGGTACATGAAAATATCTGGGGATATTTTTCCATGTCACCATGTACCCATTCCCTGACAAATCCGCTGTAAAGACTGGTAACCGTATAACCATAACTGAGCTGGGCAAATACAGAGCTTACCTGACCTTTCAATTTGTGAGTGATTTCTTCCCCAAGTCCTTCCAGCGCCAGATGGCTCAACTGTCTGCTGGTATATCCCGTACCATTGTAATAATCATGCTTTTTACAATAATCACTTAGAAATACCATTTTATTTTGATATTTCTCTCTGGTAAAATCTATGTACTCCTGCTCTTCATATTCTTTCTTTTTCCATCTTTCATTTAAAAAAACAGGTATTTTTACTTTCAAGTCATTACTTATGGCATATTCCTTAAGAGATTTTATATAGCTTTGGGTGCCGTCCACTAAAATTATTTTTCTATTCATTGCCATTGCATCTTTTACTAAAACTTCTGCAATTCTATCAAATTTATGTCCATATGGATTTGCACCTTCAAGCTTTAAGTATATTTCTTTTACGCCTAAGTAGTTTTCCAGTTCTTTTGCTCTAAGTAACGGTGTTTTTCCTGAAGTATTCATAATATCCTCCTCCAAAAATTTTATAAAACATGTAATTTACGGGTTCCAACTTATCATTATGCTCATTATCCTTTAATCAATATTGTTGATTATAATATTCAAATTATTCCATCTGAAATAATTTCCTAAAGTCCGAGTCATTAACATAATGCCATATAATAAGGTATTTTAAAAGGTGAATACTATATCTTTTTTCTTTTTTTCCCAATAACGAATAATGCAAATGGTATTACAAGGCCAAAAAATAAGTTTAACTGCAGACCAATATACTTGGAAAAGTTTGCAAGCTCCAATCTGTTTTGGGCTATATACAAGGAAAAAACAAAGGCAAAAACGGTTATAGGAGAAACAAGATGTTTTTTTTGCGACAATGAGAATAGGAATTTAATAATGCTTACGACCATGTAAATAAAGACGGATATGATTACGAAATCGGTGATTACCCAAAATGCCAATGCTATAGATTCTATCCTTTCAATGGTCTCTAATAAAGATATGCTTTTGATTACAATAATATAGGGCAGCGAAACACGTTCTATGATGGTGTACCCGTAGACACCAATGGTCTGTATCAGCAGCAATAATGCGGTTATTAAAAGATAACCCGTACCTTGAAGCCCGAATCTGCAGATATGTTCTTTATCGTTTATTTCATCTCCAAAAAAGAAAATGAACGGAAAGTATCCCCAAATACCTAAAATCGCATAGGTAGACTTTGTCAGAGGCAAGATATCATAGTATGTAACAGGAAGCAGATTGATTATTTCTATGTTGGAAAGGGTCAATAAAAATAAACTCACAAAAATGACCGTAAACAATAAGAAAAGAAACTCTGTGGCTCTTGCTAAGGGTACGATCCCGCCCCGAGCTGCAAAATAAACAACCACAAGCATGGTTATAGTAAAAAAAGCCATTGGCGTATTGGGAAGCAGAGAAGTCAAGAACCTTTCTGCAAAATACCTGACATATAGACCCAGTAAGACCATCAGCCATAAAAGATAAATGAACAACAGCATCCTGCCCGGAATATTCCCCAGAATTTTAATAAATATGTCCGAAAGGCTTGCTTCTTTTTCATTCCTGAACAGAGCTTGCATAACAAACACCAGGCAGATAAATGGTATCATTGCAATGACCGGCGCTAACCATCCGGCCCTTTCTGCGATCTGTGCCGTAAAGACCGGAAATAATCGTATGGCAGGTGAATAGACAAGGGTCAGGAAAAGGATAACAGCCTGGCGGGTCGATATTTTTTCTCTTGATGATAGCATAACGTCACTCCCCTTGCCCTATCCACGAAAGTATTACTTTTGAAAAACTTCTGTCCGGATCGGAAAAATAATAAATACCTAAAAATCCAACCATCAGCATCAAAACAACATATAAAATCAAATCTTTATTTTGTTTTTTTGTTTTCATATTTTTTATGTCCCATATGCTTAATAGGACGATGACAATAACAAAGTATACCATTTTCATTCCTCGCCTCTATATGCGGTTGGATCTCTTATCTCATAAGTTCTTTCTATTACCGACTCCACTTGAAAATCAAACCTGACCTCCTGTAATATCAGCATCCATTTTTCCTCTATTTCATGCCATCTCAAAGGCCTCTTTAGCCTGATCTTATCACAAATATTCAGACAATCCGATTTGAATTTCAAAACCTTCTCAAGAACGCTTTTCATCTCATTTTCCAGTATTTCCGATTGCTGGCGCTCCATATAACGGATGGTTTCTTCGTTAGTTATTTTCATCTGAGACTGAACTTCCCCCAGATTGCTTTTTACTCTTGATTTTATAGTTATTTTTGTCAGTTCATCACCTTCAAAATAAGGGATGACTTCCGTTGTGCTTTGAGTTATTTCAAGGGATGCATCCTGTCCGGACAGGTCTTTTACCGTTACGATAGATGACCCCACATGACCGGTAATCAGGTTGATGCCCCGGGACATATCCCTTTCTATGAATCCCGCCAGCTTCAGATCTGCGATGATGGCATATCCGCAAGTGTCTATGTCCGCAACTTTCTTACCCCCATCACCTTCACGGGTCACCAATTGTATACAGGGAAGACGGGCGGATCCATGGTAAATGTCAATAAACCGCATTAAATCTGAAATCCTCATTTCTTCCGAGACGCTCAGCAGCCTGATATTCTGGCTCAGGCTGTCCAGTTTATCAAGGATAAAATAATCTGTCAGATTGATCTGCTCTATTACCTCTTTGGCTGTGGCACCTTTCACGATAAATATTTTAGCCTCTATGCGAAGCTCATGATCTCTTGTAAAAAAGTCGATATATTTTACAATATTTTCTTTTGCTGCTTCCTCTCCGATGAGGTAATAGTCGGTATGGCTCCAGAACACTGTTTTAGCACTGTGCGTCTGAATATTACGGACAGCGTCAAATACCGTTTTCCCTTCTGCAGTCAGGACTCGGGCTTTTCCGGCCTTACTTTTTTCACCTTCGCTACTGCCTTCTGTGTTTTCCTGACCTCCGGCTTCTGTCAGTTTCTTACTTGCGATCGTTATAATCGGCCTGCCTGAATCATCACCCGATTTATCGATGCCGATCACCTGCACCAGCTGCAAATCATCTATTTCATGGCGTATCGGCAAAAAGTTCTTTTCACATCCCGTTAACCCTGCCAATATAATCAAAGTCACTATAATTATTAAAACTTTTCTCATAGTATCTCCTGTTTCTGGCGGTTTTTATCCGTCGTCTTAAGGCTTGAAGGCCGCTTTTTCATCAAAAACAAAGGAATACGGATTAATGTATCTTTCATGAGTTCACGTCCTTCATTGGCAACAAAAGGACTTAAGTAAGGAATTCCGAAAGTTTCTATGGTGCTTAAATGATATACCAGTACCACAAAAGTCAGGGAGAGACCGTAAAGACCGGAAATCGAAGCACTGATTACGAATAACAGGCGAAAGAGCCTGAAGGCATTGGACATATCCTGGTTTGGCATAACAAAGCCGCAGATGCCCGTAGCAGCCACAATGATGACTACCACCGGAGATATAAGCTTTGCCTGGACCGCGGCCTGGCCTACCACCAATGCTCCGATGATGGAAACCGCCTGGCCGATAGCTTTGGGAAGCCGGAGCCCTGCTTCAAGAAGTATCTCAAAGGCGATCAGCATCATTATAATCGATATCATAGTAGGAAAAGGAACTTCAACTTTACTCTTGATAATGGAAACAGCAAGAACAGTCGGAATCATCTCCTGGTGAAAAGTTGTAATAGCAACATAAAAACCGGGGAGCAGGAGCGTCACAACAGAACATATATATCTGAGACAGCGGATATAGGAACTGATGACATAGTTTTGGGCATAGTCCTCCGGCGCCTGAAAAAACATGGCAAAAGTGCCCGGAATGATATAGGTGACAGGCAATCCGTCAATAATCATCCCAACTCTTCCTTCCAAAATATTGTGACAAAACTTGTCTGTTCTCTCGGTATTCATTATCTGAGGAAACATGGTGCGTCTGTAATCTATGATATATTCTTCAATATTTCCTGCAGTAATAACTCCGTCGATATCAATCTCTTCAAGACGCTTAAATACTTCTTTTACTAATTTTTCATTGGTCAGATGTTCTATATAGATGACAGCAACCGGCGTTCTGGTCCGACGCCCTATAACGACTTCTTTTATTCGCAAATATGGAGTGCGTAATTTTCTCCGAACTAAAGATGTATTGACTCTAATATCTTCAATAAACGAGTCCTTGGCTCCCTTCAGGGCATTTTCTGTAGTGGGCTCTGTGATGCTTCTCTTCTCAGACTCTTTGACATTAAATGTAATGGCTTTCTTTTCTTTATCAAAAACCAGTGCTACAGAGCCATTCAAAATATCCTCCAAAGTCGGACCTAAACGTTCTCGCAATTTGCGTGAAGCATGATAGATGATATCATGTTCGATTAGATCAATAACACTATTAAAATCAGTAATATCCTTAAAGCCTTTTCCCTGTGACAAAGGCTTCAGTATGTCGTCGTCTACCATTTTTAAATCTACCAGGCCATCAATAAAAATGATTGTGACAGGCATACAGCGATTGATATAATGAACCTGATAATTGATATCGCTGCTGTCGGATAAAATGTTTTTGATGTTTTTCGTAGTTACTTCTATATTTTTTACATCCATTTCGTTTTGCGAAACTGACGTATCGGATATTTTTTTATTTTTCCAAAATTTCAGCAAAATAATTTCTCCTTTAATTTGTTTAAATAGTATTCCACAACCTCTTGATTCCATACGCCCTTTCCTTCCACATTGGACACGGGGTCATTTCCAAAATATTAATGACTAAAAATAAAACCCCTGCTAAGTAATCCTTAAATAATACTTGCAGGGGTTTTGTATGTTCATGTTTATTAATAGCCTTTTACATATTTGCCATTTTTCTGCACTCATCTGAACACATACGGCAGATTTCTGCACATTTCTGGCAATGATCATCTTTGAACATCTCACATTCTTGCGCACATTTATCACATATTTGCGCACATAACTGGCAATGCTCCTTTGCAAGCTGTCCGCTCATGGCCATCATGCCTATAGACATCTGGCACATCTGTGCACATTCAACTAATACAGATACGCAATTCTTTCTGGCATTAAGGTCCGGCTCATTTAGGCAAGCATTAAAGCACTCATAACACGCCTGTGTACATTTTGCACATGCATCAATGCAGGCTTGCATTTTGTCAGTCTTATTCGTCACAATACCCATCGTTTATTCCTCCTCTCTGTATATTCAAATCTTTAGTTAGTTTTGAAATAACAAGTGAATATTATACACTTATTAAATATTTCTTCTGGAAAAAGTAATCAAATCTATTTTCCCGCATCTGTATAAATTAATATGGCATCTCTCAGAAATTTTGCCGTTCCTGATTGCTTCTTATCATAGTATGCCGTAAATCTTTCATCATCCACATACATCCGGGCAACCCCGGCATGGGCTTCCTTTGTGTAGCTGCCCCAATAAAAGCTCAGCCACTGTCTATGCAAATCTGCAGCTTTTTGAGCCATTTTACCTGCCGGATCTCCTGTTTCCATCGCTGTATAGAGTGCTTCATACATACTCTTTTCCAGCTCGTTGATTTCGCCGTATTCCTTTGAAGTCATATTTTTCAGTTTATTATTTGAATCTTCAACAGCCTCATCACCATATTTCCGGCGGATCTCACTTCCATATCTTTTTTCATTATCTTCTATTAATAATTTCTTAAAGCCGTCAAATTTTTCTGTATCACTCATTATAAAACTCCTTTCTTTAGACTCTATTGTTTTTCCTACAGTATCAATCAGACTATTCAAATGCTTTCTTTTATCGGTAAGTTTCCTTTCATGCTCTTTCAATGCCTTTAACTCATTAAAATCAGGATCATCCAATATCTTTTTAATATCTTTCAATTCTACACCCAATTCACGATAAAACAGAATATGCTGAAGCCTGTCAACTTCTGTCTCCCCATAGATACGATATCCCGATGAATTGATTCTATCCGGACTGAGAATTTCAATCTCATCGTAATATCGTAATGTACGGGCACTGATACCTGCCATCTCCGCTAACTCTTGTATTTTATACTTCATTGATTCTCCTCCTATCAAAAACAATGTTACACCCTTACGTAACGTCAATGTCAATAGGCTTTTAAAAGAAAATAAATTAGATTACCATACTATACAAAAATCAATGCCCGGATTTCTATTATAATATTCCTTAAAAGCATCAAAAAATATGCTGCATCCTAAAAAGCCGGCAATTATTAAAATTACCCGGCTCATAATAGAAAATTTGCTATGTCTTTTTTAAATACCTGAGCTCTCTGAATCGCCTTGCTTTAAATAACAAAAACTTTCAAGAAGCTTGACTTAAAAAATTAATGTCTAAGCAAATTCAAAATTGCAAATAATATTAATGTCTTTTACTTAAGGAGTGATTTATTATATGGACATTATAGAAACCACTTACAGCCATGTATTAAATACCGTGTTAAACCTTGCAAACCCTATTAAAAGAAAAATAATCAAAACAGAGTGCGAGGTCCACAAACACATTAATCTGAAAGCATTAAAAGTTCTTCATAATGACAAATTCATGGAAGAATTCTATTTTTTCAGCAGTTATCTGCCAGATGTCAATAGAGGTTCCGTATGGGCAGACCAGGACTTCAAAAGCTCCAATCACTTTTATGGTCCTCATGGAAATAAGAAGGATAGCCTGTATGGAAGAAAAAATGCCATGGAGCTGGGAATTGAATATTACTTCCAAGCCCGCAGTCTTTGGAAAACAGGAAATTTTAATAATTCTCTGTTTTATTTAGGTGCAGCTTTACACATTGTTCAGGATATGACAGTCCCTCAGCATGCCAATATCCGTCTATTGAATAATCACCGGGAATATGAAACTTTTGTAAAACGAACCTATCAGCACATAGACGAATTCGAAGTCCGAAAAGGGGCATATTTATTAAATTCCATTTCTTCCTATATAAAGTTTAATGCCCGGACTGCTATTAAAATATATAAACGATATAAAGTAATTTCTGATGATGAAACACGTTACTACCACGTTACAAAATGCGCCCTTCCTCTGGCTATAAGAACTACTGCAGGTGCAATGGTAATGTTTTACAAAGATGTGCTTCCGCAAACAATTCCTGACAAGACTCTTTGAAATACCAATATTCATTCTATTTTAAAAAGCCGGCATTAATTAAAAATACCGGCTCCGCTAATAATCTTCTATCTATGGCCTTTTCGCTTTATTATAAAACTTAATACAATGATTAATACTCCGGCAGCCAGGATCCATGGCAGCTTAGAGGAATTGGATTCAGGCTCTTCATTTGACGCAGCAATATCTTCTTCAGTTTCATTTGCCGAAACCAAATCGATTTCCACATCCTCATCAGAATCAACTGCAATATCATATGTTTCAGCTTGTTGCCCTTCGATGATTTTCACTTTATCCACTCCAAATATATCATTAAGATATCGGGCATTTTCATCGTTATATGGCGTGATTCCTATTTCCACACAATCTTCAAGGGGCACCGTATGTGTTACGATAAAGCCTTTGCTGCGAATCTCTTCCCTGTGTTCTTCAAAAAGGTATTGATCGATCTCCCTTTGAAGCTTTATTATCTCCTCATCAATAGCGTCTGAAGCCTCAATCTCAGGGGGCGGTCCTGCTGATTCACCAATCTGATCCGTTGAAATGAGGCGGTCTTTTTCGCTATCGGCAGACACAAAACTGCAAGACAGCAAAGTGAAACATATTGCCAGAATAAGTATTTTATTAATTTGAAATTTCATCATTTGGACTCCTCCTTATCTATACCACTTAACCTTAATTCAACATTTTTTAATAATGATTTGGTCTCTTTATTTTTTAACCCGGGGTATCTGAAAAAACCTTCGGTACCGGAATAAACTTCATTTTTCCTCCTTTCATGCGGGCTTATACATTTTAGACAAAAAAAATCAGCTATTGTTCCAAAATTTCAAAAATAATTAAAAGCCCGAGGAGCACTCCACGGACTCAATAACCAATTATAGCGATAAACCTGCTGTTAATCTAAAATGAAATCTCTTTATTATTTATATCCAACATCTGTATCTCAGCCTCTCCGCCAAGATTTTCTTCTACAAGCTTTGCCAGATCCTTAAGCGCCATTTGCAGATCATCCACCTTTGATTCTTCTACTAATTCAATACATAAAAATGCATGCTTTGTATTTTCGGTTAAGATTGTCCTCATGGATTCCCGCCAATTCCAACATCGGCATATGGCACCTGCATCGTCTTTGTATATGATCTCTCCTTCATAAGGCGGATCATTCCCTTTATCTCCCAAAGGAACAAATTCTTCATTGCCTTTTGCTTTCGTAAGCCGTATATCTCCAGCAAAGGTATCAATATCCTCTCCGCCACACGGGAGCCCATATTTCAAGGAAATAGAATTATAAATATCAACAAGTGGATTAATGGTTCCGATATGATTTCCTTTTTTCACTCTTTTTAATAAGGCTTCAATGGAAGCCCTTGCACCTTTTTTAGTTTTGAATTTTCGAAAGGCCTCTCTCCAAGCTGAAATCACCGGATTTGTAATAAAATCCCCTTTTGGAAAATGTTTTTCGGCTTCTTTTTCAGCTTCTCTAAGCATTTTCTCGTATTTTTCAGTTTCTTTTAATGAATTATCTATTCCTTTACAAGTAACAATCCCCACTTTTGCATTGGGAAAAACGTCCCAAAAATCATTTTCAATTACAAATTTTTTCATTAGATTCCCTCCCAATGTTGCGTAAACGATTCCCGAAATGTTTTAGCGGCCCTTTTTCTTTTGTTTTTTCTTCTCCTGCTTCTTTAGAAATCTCATTTCTTTTTCCTCATTTTTTTCATCTTTAGATTTCTTTTTTCTTTCAAGCTTATTTTCTTCTCTTTGAAGGCGAATGGCCTCCTGCGCTTTGGTCGAAATGCCTTTATTCTGAAGTGATTTACTGATTTGTCTTTGAAGCCTCTTTGGATTTATTCTTGTATTCTCTTTTTCTCTTATTTTTACTGGCTTACTGAATTTCAATTCATTATAGTGCTTCAAAACGAATTCATACACCTCATAATCCTTTGGCTCCGGTCCAAAAACAACCCGACAAGTCTGTAGACATCCATCTTCAACGCACTCAAAAACACCGACCCAAAACGGGTCGTCAAAATAAACCGTTAACTTACCCATATTCATTTCCTCCTGTAAATTCAGCCGTTCATTGAGAATGGACAACCCCAGGAGGGCAGGTTACTGACAGATATTTATCTGCATCCGGACTACCAACCGGATCGTGTTTTTATCTCACAGCTTTTTAAATATAATAACATAAACTCATAATCTGTTCATTATCTTTTTTCCAAATCATCTATCACTGAGGCTCTTCTAAACTCAAAGAATACTTTCTCTCCGCATTCAAAAGGGTCTTTGGAATTCGCATATGCCTTTAAAATCCGGTTTCCAGTCATTAATTCATACTCAAAAATATTTCCCCGGAAAACACGTTCTTTGATTCTGCCGCACAGTGTTCCCTTATGACGATTCAATATAATATCTTCAGGCCTGACCAAAAAAACATTTTTCCGGCAACCCGGCTTTCTTCTTTTTATTCTCTTACCGGCCAATGACTGCAAAAGTTTTTCTTCCCAACCGCCTGGATCAGCATAGATAAAATTGTTTACGCCAATAAAGCCGGCAACAAATTCTGTGGCCGGATGATTATATATTTCCTGAACCGGACCGATTTGCTCAATCTTTCCTCTATTCATTACCGCCATCCGGTGGGAAACACCCATAGCTTCGCGTTGATCGTGTGTTACATAGATAATCGTTAAACCCAGATTTTTTTGAATCTTTTTAATTTCAGTCAGCATTTCTTCTTTTAGCTTTGCATCCAGATTTGACAAAGATTCATCCATAAGAAGCAGTTTGGGATCTCTGACCAGTGCCCGGGCCAGAGCCACACGCTGTTGCTCTCCTCCGCTGAGTTCATGAGGATAACGGTTTTCTTTACCGGTCAACCGTATCATTTCCATTGTTTCTCTTACGATTTTTGTATACTCGCTCTTCTTCGCGCTCCTGAACTTCAGCGGATATGCAATATTTTGAAAAACCGTATAATGGGGCCAAAGGGCATAATTCTGAAAAACCATCGCAATTTCTCTTTTCTCCGGGGGGAGAAAAACATTGTCATCACAGCAAAATAAGGTTATACTCTCCATTGAAGCCCTTCCCGTATCTGCTTTAGCGAGACCGGCAATGATTTGTAAAAAAGTAGTTTTGCCGCAGCCACTGGGGCCGACAATCGCCAGGATCTCCCCCTGGTTGATCTTCAGGTCTATATTATGAAGAATACTTTTATCCTCATATTTTTTGGACAGGTTACATATTTCGGTGTGAATCATTCAATCCCTCCATCCGCGATCTGCCTATTTTTTGTATGCACACATTCCCCAGCACTGTCAGTATAATAACGATTACGGCAATTGCTGACACAGTTTCCAAACCACCGGTACCGGAACGCATCCGGTAAAGAAGCACTCCTATTGTTTCGCTTCCGGCTGAATATAACATAATGGAAATGGGTATTTCCCTTAAAACTCTTAAAAATGACGTAATCCATCCTATTCTGATGCCCGGAACAATAGCCGGAAAAATAATGTCCCTGAAGGCTTTCCCTTTAGAAGCTCCCGCAACCCTGGCCGCATCTTCAAGAACAGGGTCAATTCCCTGTAAGCATCCATTGATATTGCGCACTCCAAATGGAAGGCAGACAGCAAAATATGCTGCAAGAATAATCCATGGGGTGCCATACAGTTTAAAGGGTTCATTGATCCAAGCCAGAGTAAACGCAATTGCAATAACAGTTCCGGGAACAGCCAGTGGAAAGGTTGCCAACAGTTCTAATATTCCTCTTCCTTTTACCTTTGTTTTTACAGAAAGATATGAAATTGCTACTCCCAATGCAGTCGCAACGGTCGCTGTAAAAATACCAAAGCTTATGCTATTCCCTATTGCCCTTAAAGCTATGGTGTTCTCTGAAAATATGGCTGTGTAATTATGAAAAGTCATGTTGTCCGGATTTAAATCAAGCCCCCAGCATTTCAAGAAAGAGGAAGCCGTTAATGTTGCAATTGGCAAAAGTGTTGTAACAAGGAGAAACAACATAATTCCAACGGCAGCTAAATTTTTAAACCTGCCCAGAGAAATACATTCTGCCGGCTGACTTGATGAGCAGATATAGATGAACCGTTTCCTGCGGAAACTGATATGATACAGGTAAAATACACTTCCTGAAAAGATCAGCAAAATGACAGACATCGCAGTAGCCATAGCTAAATCCAT
Organism: Anaerovorax odorimutans; assembly: GCA_016841185.1. Taxonomy (GTDB): domain Bacteria; phylum Bacillota; class Clostridia; order Peptostreptococcales; family JAAYPU01; genus JAENZQ01. Next base: position 27,650 of record JAENZQ010000005.1, on the reverse strand, counting down.
ACTATTCAATGCACTGTATATTCTGGTTGTCAGAACATAATGGCCTGTGGGAAGGGCAATAATCGCCGGCACCCCGAAATCCGCCATGGTGTGCTGGAAAATCATCAAGCCAATGGATAGGACAGTGGGTAGTATCAATGGTAAAGTAATGGTCCTCAATGTCTGAACTCGATTGGCGCCTGCCATCCGGGCTGCCATTTCCATAGCTCTGTCATTTTGCCTCAAAACAGCTTCCACGGCCATAAATACCAGCGGATATGAATGCATCACCAGTATGAAAATAACCCCTTCCAAAGAATAAAGATTTAACGGTTGTTCCATCAATTTCCATTCAATGAAAAGAACACGGTTCATAAAACCATTTCTCCCCAACAATTCAATCCAGGCTAATGCCAGTATATAGGAAGGTATGGTGAATGTAATAAAAATCAATTGCTTAATTGCTCTTTTATATGGCACATCTGTTCGTACAAGCAGCCATGCCAATGCTCCTCCTGTCAAAAGAGAAAAAAACGTTACCCCGACGGATACATAAAAGGTATTTTTCAAGGCTACTAAAGTATGGATATCCCCAAAAGCCTGAATATAGTTTACTGCAGTTAGTGTACACTCCTGTTTTTTAAGCCCCAGACTATACAGCAACAGTTTTGCAAGAGGATAACCGACAAAAACAAAAATCACACATATCAAACTGCCTGCCAGCAGTAAATCTTTCTTTTCCTTGCCCCTCATTGTTATTTAGTGGTCATAATACTGTCAAACCGGTTTCGCAATTCTTCTGCCTGGGTCGCTGCTTTATCCCAGTCAATGCTCATTGCTTTCACATTATCAGGCACTCCGGTAACAGCCTCCTGTTCCTTCCTGACTGAAATAAATCCGTATTTGGAAGCAATCTCTTGACCCTGTTGTGAAATAACAAAATCAATGAATTCCTGACATAGCTCTGTATTAACTTCCGGCCGAGCCCGATTGGCAATGATGGCAATGGCTCTTTGAACACTTAAAGCTCCTTCCTCCGGCCAGGAAATCGCTAGTGGGCTTTCAACCCCTGATTTTTTAGCCTTCTTAATGAGCCGCAGCACACCGTCGTGAGGAGCAATAGCAATATCCACTTCACCAGTAGCGACTCTTTCAATAGCCTGCTCATTCTGCTGTGTCAATATCACCTGATTCTCCTTCAGCGCTTGAACCGTGTCCCACTCATCGCCGTTCATCTGAACCAGACCCGTCACGAGAGCCAAAGCCATAGCCGATTGTCTCGCATCTGCAATAGCAATACGATTTTTCCAGCTTTCTTTAGTCAGATCCTGCCACGAACGGGGTATCTCCTGTAATTCAACATTTTCTTTATTGTAAACAATGACACCATATCGAGCATTACACAAAGTAAAGAAGCCGTTGCCTATTTTATTTTCCGGTTTTAAATCTGCGGCTTCAGGAGACTCATAAGACTGTAAAAGATTTTTTGATTGCAATTCCATATAGGCAATGGGTTCCGCCCCCCAGATTATATCCGCCTGAACGGCTCCTGCTTCTGCTTCGGTATTGACTTTTTGAAATAGCGGCCCGCTTCCCATGGCTAAAACCTCTAATACATCTCCTCGTTCTTCCTCAAAAGCATTTTCAATATCGGTTAACATTTGTTCGGGTCCTGAGATATAGGCTGTAATGCGGCCTTCCTCTCCGCTATAAGTCTGCTGCTTTTCCATATTGGATTCTTCCGAATCACGGCTTCCACAGCCGCTTAATGCAATTGCAAAAATCAAAATGAAACTTAAGACCATCGCCTTATTTCTTTTCATTTTCCACGTCACCTCACTTATATTTATAATCATTTTGCCTTTTAATTATTTTCGGTAAACATAAAACCGTCTGCTGCCTATTCTTTATTTAACAGCTAACTTTTCTATTTTTTCTAAAATATCTTTTAGCGAACTTTTGCTGCTTGTATGGCTTCGCACGATTGGTATCCGCTTTTTTTTCGCCTCCTGGACAGCAGTTTTAACCATTTTATGAGACACTGTGTTTGTAAACAAAACAATGGCATCCGGTTCTCCTATACTTTTGCTGAACCTGGCAGGCATCTGCGTATGTACTTTTATCTGGTGTCCGAATCTATGCCCAAGACCCTTATACTCATCATGCATCCTGTCATGCCCTCCAATTAATACAATACTCACTTTCTCACCTTCCTTTCCTGCTTCAGTTTTAATTTTTGTTTTGAATATCATTCTTAATGTTAGTATATTCTAACTTTAAATGCAAAAAATATATTTCTTCATCAGAGAATTCCAAATTTCAATCACCTGCTCTCTTTTAGTTGATAATAGTAATCATTCTTATAATGTTAGTTTCACCTAACATTATAAGAACAATATTTCTGTTTGTCAATGGTTTTTCTTAATATCCGGCTGTAACTCATTCATTTTATTTCATAGCACAAGCATCTGATCCCCCGGCCTGGGCGCACCAAAATAGTGCCGGCAAAGCTATGCCGGCACTTGCTGAAAACTGTTACCTGAATCTCCTAATCAATTTTAACAAAAAATATCTCCGCACCGGTTTCAGGGGATAAAGCCAAATCAAAGCTCGATGCTGAATTATTTCGTAACGTGATCGCATCCCCGTTATTCAAGTACAGTTCGGCACTCCCTGTGCCGTCTGTCACCGGAACACCGGTACCATCAACAACTGTACCATTTACCGTTAATGCAATTTCTGCTCCGATAGCCCCGTCGGTCCGGACACTGTAATCTACCCTGTAAGTACCTGGGTCAACGATTGCCACAACTGCGTTTCCTTCACTATGCGAAACGCCCTCTAATGATTCATTATTGCTGAAGCATATATCGGCTCCCCCTGAAATCGTGGCATCCGCCTCAGTGGCAATCTGATAGATATGTCCGACTATTTTGCCCCAGATACTACCGCTTCTGGTATATGTTCCTGCTCCTCCGGCTACATAAGCCGTCCTGAAATGATCATAACCCGTAAATGCGGAATTACCAATACTTGTGTCGTTACGTTCTATTGTGATACGGACAAGATTTGTACCGGAAAAAGCATAGCTGTCAATGCCGGCTATATTGCTGGGTATAATCACTTCCGTAAGTCCGGCACAATCCTGAAATGCAGATTGCTCGATATTATTCATACTGTCAGGAAATGAAACCCCTGTTAACTCAACGCATTGGAAAAAGGCAGCATTACCGATGGTGATTGCCCCATCAGGAATCACATAGTCTCCCGCTTTGCCACAAGGATATTGTAAAAGGATCGTGCCATTTTTGTTGAACAATACCCCATCCAGACTGGAAAAGTCATTGTTGTCAGGGTTTACGACAAATGCCTCCAGTTTCGCACACTCTGAGAACGCATCCATTCCAATATTGGCCACACTGCTCCCAATAGTTACATTCGTCAGTTTCGAGCAATTATAAAGTGCAAAACTTCTAATACTATTAACGCCATCTCCTATGGTCAAGCTCTCCAACTCCGTACAGTTGGAAAAAGCAGAAGATTCAATGCTCGTTACACCATCAGGAATAACGATACTGCCTGTAAGCCTTGTGCAATCGTAAAAGGCTGCGTAGCCGATAAAGGTCAAACTATCCGGAAGGGTTATACCGGCAAGTCCTTCGCATTGATAGAATGCTTCATCCCCTATACTGGTCAAACCATCCGGAAGAGTTATACCTGTCAGCTCCGTACAATAAGAGAATGCAGCTTCACCAATAGCCGTAACGCTTTGAGGTATTGAATAACTTCCGCTCTTCTTACATGGATACTGTATAAGGATTGTCTGATCTTTATTGAACAATACTCCGTCCGCACTTGAATAGCTGTTATTTTCATCAGCTACATTAAATCCAACTAGTTCCATACATCTATAAAATGCGCTGCTGCCAATACCGGTCACGCTTTTGGAAATATATACTTCAGTCAACGGATTATTCGAAAAGGCTCTTTCTCCAATAGTTATGACGCTATCAGGAATCGTTATTGAAGATAGCTGGTGGGAAGAAAAAGCTCTATATCCAATACTAACCACCGTGTCAGGAATGACCACTGATGTTAACTGTCCTCCCGAAGGCCTCCCTTGGATGCTGATGCTATTGTATCCAATGCTGCTAAATGCTCTATCCCCAATATGCTCTACCGTAACGCCATTTATCTTTTCCGGAATAACAACATCTGTGCCGCCTGCCGGATCATAACCGGTAATAGTGCCTGTATTCGGATCGAACATAAAGTATTCCGCAGGTGTCGGCGCCAAACCTGCTGCCACTGTCACCTCTACAGTCGGCGCTGACAAATTGCTGTTATTATCTGCTCCCGCCGGCATTTGCCCCCATGCAGCGGTAAAGGTATAATCACCTGCTATGGAGGCATTGTATGTATCTGTATCTGTCCATGTTACCGGTACATTTATATTAGATGTATCTTCTAATGTCACGTTTATTTCAGCCGGTAAAGCTGACATGACTGCTGCCGCATCCTGATATTGAACATTATCATTTGCAGCATCTCCCGTTTGGGTGAAAGTTATTGCCGTATATGTAGCTAATGACGATGTTGTCGGTTGACCGCTACTTCTTCTGCGGCTGCTTCCGCTGTTTTCTTCGTTGCCCGGAACAGTTTCGGTGTTTCCCTCACCTACTGAAATATTGCCGGCTTTAATACCTTTTGTTCCATTCTTTGCGGTCACTTTTGTTCCCGGCGTTGATACGGTAATATCATCCGCCTTTGCTTCAACCTTATCAATCCTACCCTCTCCGCTGATATCTGCTCCTCTGCCGTTAACGGTAACTGCTTCAATTTCCGAGCCTTCTTCTACTATAATTCTGGAATCTTCTCCATTGATTTCTGCCTTCTTTATTGCTGAATTCTGGGAAACAATGATTTTGGAATTATTCCCTTCTACAACGCCTGCTTCGATATCAGCACCAGTCGCCGTAACCGTAACATTAGATGCGACAACCGTTACAGTTCCCATATCCCCTTCTATGATGACATCATCACTGCCATCCACAATGGTCTCACCGATTTCGAGTCCATCTTCGGTATAGACCCGGACTTTGCCGTCAACACGTGCAATGGTAATGTTCTGTATGGATGAATCCCCAATTATCCTGATGGAATGTTCACCGCCGCCGCGAATGACTGTTCTTCCTGTAACAACGATGCTGTCAAGGGTGACATCTCCATCTCCCACACCGTCACCGATGATCAGATCTCCCGTTATTTTCATATCCTTTAAAGTCACATCCGGCACATTTATCATTACATTGCCGTCAAGATCTTCTGTATATGTACCTGATTCTTTTATATAGTTTTTTATCATGTTGTCCATGAGCTGAGCAAACTCTGCTCTTGTTATGTTCTTCTTGGGATTCAGTTTTCCGTTAGAGCCTTCTATATATCCTGAATTTACTAAAGAGGCAACATTATATTTTGCCCAGTCACTTACTAAAGCCTTATCTGAAAACCGGTCCGGCACGCTCTCATCGGCTTTAGATAATTTAAATGCCCGTGCAAGGACTGTAAAAGCTTCCTCTCTGGTAATATAATCATCGGGATTTAATTTGTCATCACTTCCGACAAAGGTTTTCATTTGTACTGCCTTTGCCATATCAGAATAGTACCAGGCTGATTCAGCTACATCCGTATAGCTTTCCAAAGGTGCTACTTCCTTTGAGCCAAAAGCTCGATTCATAATAGCAGCCATTTGGGCTCTTGTCAGATTATCCTTCGGCAGGATTTTACCGTCATAACCTGATAATAAGCCATTTTTCACTGCATTCTCAAGTGCTGTTGTTGACCAATCTTCCGGCATATCCAAAAATACAGAGCTACTTTCCGCATTTGCCGTATAGGTTGTGAATGTGGAAGTCGGAATCATTCCCATAACTATTAACACTACTAATAATATACGAAATAGTTTCTTTTTCATATTTTTCTCCTATAAGATGTATTTGATATTAAATACATCTATAAACCTCCTTTAATATTTTCTTTCAATCATTCCAATAATCTCATCAAGGGTTATCTGTCGCATTTCATCCCATATAATCGTATTGCTATTTTCAATACGGATGGTTTTGAATTTGTTAATATCGGAAAGTTCGCTGAACCTGACTGCCTGCAGTCTGGGCTTCATATCATAAATAATTTGATGGCGATTATCCAGTGTTATTGCCAATGTATAATCATCATTGGCTGTAACCTCTTTTATTTTAGGCAAGTCTATTCCCCCTTCCATTCTAAATAAATAAAAAAACTCCTCTATAAAACAATAGCAGAGTCCTTTAAAAAAATATATTATCGTATGAGATACTTTTCTGACGAATCTTAGATTATTTTCATTTCTATCGCTTTTTTTACAGCCAACGCCCTTCCATTTACATTTAATTTTCGATAAATAGATGTAAGATTCTTTCTAACAGTGATTTCAGCAACAAAAAGTTTTTCGGAAATTTCTCGATTTGTTTCACCTTCTACAACCAGTTTAAGTATCTCCTTTTCCCGGTTTGTCAACACCGGATTAGCCGATTCTTCACCTTTGAAATTCTTTAGGTTGATTCCATATTGAGATGTGCAATCCACAAGTCTGTTAAGAAAATCTTCAGGTTCCTCATCTTTTTGAAATTGCTTCAATATATCTAAAATGTACACACTATACTCTGAAAAAGGCATCACAATATTATCTGATTTTCCAATATCCAGAGCTGCTTTCATCGCTGGTTTTGCATTTTCCATTCCATAAAGTTCGTATTTTGCTGCAGCATCCAATATAAAGGTATGCAAATAGCCTAATAAGTTGTTAAATGCAGAAAAAATACCTCTCATCTCCTCACAAAGCACCTCTAATTCTATATACTGCTTTTTAAGCAAAAGATATTTACCATATATGATGTGGTTAAATCCCATGCCTTGATATAAAACTTCACTTTGCTTCATATCACCGGATCCGAGCCATTTGGCAAAACCCGTTTCCTTCTTCAATATTCCGCTGATATATCCTGCACATAAATCATAAGCGCTGCTCAGAATAGGACTATTGCAAGCATCCACCTCTTCACTCAGATCGTCCATAATCTCTACGGCTTCATCAAACTTTCCTTTTGCAGCACTGGCCCTTGCAAGGACAAACTGTGCACATATCATTACAGAAACCTGTTCTAAACTTTTTGCCTTATAGATCGCTTTATATGCATGGAGCTCAGCCTCCTTGAGATTTCCCGTTTCAAGATGATATTCGGCATGCAGCAAAGAATCAAAGCCTTTACCGCAGCCATCAGCCATTTCCATATAGTAAAAAAACATTTCCTCGACACAATCTCTTACCCAAAGCAATTGACCTTTCTCACGGTAATAAAGATACAATGAATGGGGAGACCCGAAAGTAATGATCTTATCCTTATTGGCAATAAAAGAAGATCCTTTAAGTGTTCCATGTGCTTTAATCAGTCTTTCACGCATTAAAGCAGCATCATTAAAACCTATATAAGCACGTATCAATTCAATTTCACCAGAAATACGTTCCTTCAAACCGGTGGAGATATTATTATGATTCTCATAATACTGTTGGATTTGTTTTAAAAGGACCGCACCGTTTTCCTTATCCACATTTGTAACATAAAAACCGATAAAAGCAAGAAAACCAATGGGATGGCGATATTTCGCCTCTATTGGAATACTATTGAAGAGCTCTAATATGTAGCCCGGGCTTCTGTCCAAGACCACGTTAATGCTGTTCTTTTCGAATTGCTCCATAATAAGGTCGTATTCCTTTGCTTTTAAAAAATATTTCAGCCCCGGTATAATATTTTCATGATTTATGTACCATTGTCCGGCACGCTTGTATATTACTTCAAGTTCCAAATTAAATAGCTGGTCTTCAATAAGTTTTTTCAAATAATTACTGAAAATATTATGAATTCTATATACCCCTTCAAAGGCGTCATAGCGTATAAAAGAATTTCCATAGCTTAATTTTTGTATCATTTTTTCTGTATTCGTATCATTGGTAATATATACTGCCTGCTGTGGCGTGAAGTGATCCAGTACGGATAATAATTTCAATATATGTATTTCTCTTTCTGTGTACCGTGACATTACTGCCGTTTCAATCAGTCTTTCAATACTGCTCACCATTTCCAGCCTACCTATCTCAGCATACCTTTGCATGATCAGGTATACAGCCGCTACCCAACCCTCAGACATCACATAAATCTTCCCTGCAACTTCTTCCGAGATATCATAACCATATAGTTTAAAAAATTCCTTTATCTCATTCTTATTGACTTCGAATAAAATGCTCTTTATTACGTGACAATATCCTTTTAGCTTTAGCTCCTCTATATTCATTTCCGGAACTGTTCTGGAAAGCAAAAGAATATGTAACCCGTCTATATTGGTGCGTACAATCCTTTCAATCAACCTGTCAAATTCAGAAGAATAGGAAAAATGGTAATCATCAATAACCAATACTGTAGTAGTCAAATAAGTTTGATCTTCTATTATTTTTAAAACTTTATCCCTTTGCGGCATATCCACCGGAAAACCCAGCGTACAAAGCTGACTGCCAAGCTCCGGAATAGCTTTAGACAATTGCCTTGTGAGAGAATCCCATATATACTGCGGAGATGTTTCATCGCTTTCAATAGACAGCCATACATATTTTACACCTGTCTCATCAAGAAAGTCTCTTGCCGCTGTGGTTTTGCCATAACCCATGGCCGCTACTGCCAACGTCAGAGGGTAATCAAATATTTTATTGAATTCCTCAAATAAAAGATTTCTTTTTAAAACACACTGCTGTTTTAGCATAAACTTTCACCTTTCGACTCAATATGACATTATTATACCATCAATCTTAAAGGGTCAAAAGGAAGTAATATAAATTAAGGAGTTTATTTGTTATATTATCCATGAAACGTTGTAATTGATTATTTTACTCAAAAAATATAAAATAAAAATAAGAAATCATTGAGGGAATGGAGATATATCATGAAAGTATATATCAGTGCTGATTTGGAAGGTATAACCGGTGTAACCAGCTGGAGCGAAACAGAAAAAGACCATACGGATTATCATATGTTTGTAAAGCAGATGCAAAATGAAGTTAAAGCCGCATGCATCGGTACCTTCAATGCAGGTGCAAAAGAAATCTGGATCAAAGATGCCCATGACAGTGCCAGAAATATAGATCCCGGTACGCTGCCCCAAAATGTCAAACTCATAAGAGGATGGAGCGGTCATCCGTTTTCAATGGTTCAGGGGCTGGATGAATCTTTTGACGCTATTGTTTTTATCGGGTATCATTCTTGCGGCGGTTCCCAAAACAGCCCTTTATCTCACACCATGAATCCTTATGATGTGAGTTGCATCAAAATCAATGACCTTTATGCAAGCGAGTTTTTACTTCATGCTTACGCTGCCGCTACCGTCAATGTACCTGTAGTATTTGTCAGCGGAGATAAAGGTATATGTGATGAAATAAGCACCATTAATAGTAATATAGGAACTTTGGCAGTAAAAGAAGGTGTAGGAAATTCTACGGTCAATATCAATAATTCTTTGGCTGCTGAGCTTATAGCAAAAAAAACCGAAGAAGCTTTAAAGGGCGACCTGTCACGATATAAGCTCATGCTGCCTGATGAATTTAAAGTAGAAATCGAATATTTAAATCATACAAAGGCTTTTAAAGCTTCCTTTTTCCCTGGAATGCAACAAGTTTCTTCTACCAAACTATTATTCAAAACAAACGATTACTTTGAAGTATTACGAATGATCTTATTCGTTACATAGAAAGAAAAAAGGGACTTTTATCCTTTCAGACAAACTTAATATACTCATAGTTAAATCTCCCATTCATTAAAACACTTGCTATCTAAAGAAATAACCGACCGTTATTGAAAGTTCTGGTTTTTTTTCTTTTTACATGGTACATAATCATATCTGCTTTTTTTATTAATTCATCTATGGATACACTGTCGTCAGGAAATTTTGCATAGCCGATGCTGACACCTAAAAAAGGTGTATTGATGTTAAAATCCTCCGTGATTTTTTCCTCAAATGTTGTCAGCAACAGATCGATATCATTTCCATAATAGATACAAATAAACTCATCCCCAGACATTCTGTACAAGCTGCCTGTATTTTGGACTGCATCTATAGTGGACCTTGTAAAACATTTTAAATATTTATCCCCTATGTTATGTCCATATGTATCATTGATATTTTTAAAGTTATCCAGATCCATATATATGATATAAAAGGGTTCTCTTTGCTTCATTAATTCCTCGGCATCAAGGAAAAGGGACAACCGATTATTGACACCTGTTAAATCATCGTAATAAGCAATCTGTCTTAATGAATCAATGCTTTTAGATTTACTGACAATAATATACAGCAAATGATAACATATAGTTACAATCATAGATATAAGAACAATCATGATCATTGTCCAATGCGGCATTGCATTTATAGAAAAATAAAATCGGATCATCGCAACGATAAAAAACAAAATTGCACCAAGAGAAGTAATAAATTTATTTGTTTTCTCGGGAATATTCTTCAAGACAGAAATAAATTTATTCTTTATAAACATTACAACCATATATACAGTAAAACCATAAATTAAGGACTGGACAGTCAAGATCAAGGCATAATGATTCTGGAAATCAAACAATTTTGCTGTTTCTACAGCAAAAGCATTCACCAGAATGGTATGGGTCCATGAGAAAAACATAATGGTCAGAACACGATTGGCTTTTTCGTCATACAAGTATTTAATAGGAAAAAAATAGATAAAACCTACTATAACAAACATCGATCTTGGATATTTCTGTAATTCAAATAAAAACCATCCGGAATAAATCAAAATGGTACTGAAAAATAATGTTATGATGGTTCTTATATTAGAATATTTATTTTTTAGACAAAAATGAGTCGTCAGCAGATTGACTAAAAGTATTTCGAGGGATATAAGAATTTTTAGCATCTGGATCATAATATTTTCCTCCATATTATATGCACATCTATAATATAACAATTTCGTCTTCATGTTAACCTATTTTTGATTCAATCCTTACTTAAAAACACCTTAGTCTTACAATATCAGACTTAAGGTGTTTCAGGCTTGCAGTATTATAATAATTCAATATTAGCTGAAGGAATAATTTTTACCGTTATTGTTATCCCAATTATCGGCACTGTCCTTAAATGCGACATGTGTTACATTTTCATTTGTAGGGATGGTTATTTCAAAGCCATGACCGGTTCTATTCATCTCATGGACCGCCCTGCTTAACCATTTGTCTCCATAACCATAAGATGCATATACGGCATCAGCACCTGATTTTGCAAGCAGCCCATCATAAGTCAATTTAATTCCCTGTTTTTTCTTTTGAAATGTTATTCCATTTTCAACGTAGTCATTTTTATATTCCTTTAATGACATTTTATGACCTCCTTTCTTAAAAGTGATCTTAATTTAAATCGTTTTTTAGATTTAGAAATTAGTTAAGTTGCTTTGATTATAAGCCTGAGTAGAATTGACATATTGTTTTGCTCTTTGTTTTCTTAATTGTTCCGTTATATTGGTTGTGCCGCTCGCAGAATTAGACAAGGCATAAGACTGGGCTGACTGCATATATTGCTTGACCCTATTCTGTTCTATTGGATTTTTAAAGATCCCTGTATTCATCCACACCTTCCACCTTTCAATTCAATTTTTTTGTAAGCTTACATTCATTATTTTGTTCAATATTCTATATTAATATAGTTAGTAAATTTACGTACATAAACAAATTCTTGAACTTTAACACAATATAGTTTTTCAATTGGAACAACCTGTTTTTTAAGTTTTTATCATTTATTAATTTCTTAATTTTTCAAAAACTATTTCATATTAATCAAATTAAGGCGTTTTGTAATAAATCAGTAATTGCTGTAAAATCAGCTGATAGAATAATTTTTACCATTATTATTATCCCAATGATTCGTACTATCCTTAAAAGCCACATTCTTTACATCTTCATTAATCATTAATTCAAAACCTTTATCGGTTTTTTCCATTTCATGAACGTCTCTGCTTAACCAATTATCACTGTAGCCGTAATAAGCATATACTTTATCAGCACCTGATTGAGCAAGTAATCCGTTATAAGTTACTTTAATCCCCGGATTCTTCTTTTCCACTGTCACTCCGTTTTCTTTATATTCATTCTTGAATTCTGTTGAAGCCATCTTGTTAATTCTCCTTTCTTGCAAGTTTTTGCTTTCAAAAGCTAAAAAAAGGAAATAATTATATATCTCTTCTATCAAATTTTGTAAGCTTACATTCATTATTTTGTTCATATCTTATATTAATATAGTTAGTAAATTTAAGTACAAAATCATGTTTTTGTTTTTAACCAATAATGTCAAATTTTTTATTTTTATTAAAATTAAAAAGCCTTTGTTCTATAAAAGCTATTGCCCGACATAAAAAAGCTGCAAGATTTGTATGCAGCTAAAAATGTATTTCAATATCATTTTAATAATTAGTAACTCCTGAAATCACAAAAAACCTTTTATATCTTTTATTTTATCTATTATCTCATGGTATTCCCGATCCAATGCTTCCCTATTATCTCCCTGAGGCAGCATAGATAGTCTTCCTATGACATCTGAAAGGCGATTTTCCAAAATCATGATGCTTTCTCTGTTTTCCTCCTCGGGAAAATTCTTTGTTCTATTTTTTCGGCTTAGATATTCCGTATAATTTCCTGTATATTTCTTGATTTTCTTGTCTTCAATCACCATAATGTGGTCTGAAACCGCATCTACAAATTGTCTGTCATGAGAAACAAATAATAATGTTCTGTCATAATTTTTTAAAGCCTCCTCTATCACCTCAAGAGCATTGATATCCATATAATTTGTAGGTTCATCTAATATAAGCATATTGATATTCTGAAGCAGTACTTTAACTAATGAAACCTTTACGCGTTCTCCTCCGCTTATAACTTGTACCTTTTTATATATCGACTCCCCTTTAAATAATAGCCTTGAGAGCAATAGCCTTGCAAAACTTTCTGGATAAATGCTGCTTTCCATTACATTTCCAATAATACTTAATCTTTTATCAAGAATATCCAAATCCTGACTAAAATACCCGATCTTTGAGCCATGTGCAATTTTTATGGCCGCATCCTGATCCATGATCATTTTAATCATGGTAGTTTTTCCGCATCCATTTGGTCCGACCAAAGCTGTTTTTGTACCATTATAAATATTAAATTCAGCGTTTTTAAATATGATTTTATCTCCAAATGTTTTGTTTATATGTTTTCCTTCTATAATGATTTTGGTATGAAGCCTATCAGAATCCATAATATCCAGCTTGATTCCCGACTGTTCAGCAGGTTTTTCTTTGACCTCCAGATGCTCGATTCGTTTTTCTACGCTTTTAACTGCTCTTTCAAGATTCGCCTTGGCTCTTTGAGACCCCATCTTATGAAGCCTGGCCTCGGAATTTCCCATGCGCCTGGGAGTTTTTCTTATATTTTTAGCTTTTTGCTTTGTATCTTGAACGACTTCCTTAAGCCTTTTTTTCTCTTTTACATAAGCTTCATATTCAAATTCGGCTCTTTCCCTTTCTTTCATTTTCTGGTTCCTGTAACTGCTGTAGTTTCCTTTATAAACCTTTATCTTTCCGTTTTCTACCTCTATGATCTTATTGCATAACTCATCTAAAAAAGTCCGATCATGAGATATAATCGCCAGAGCACCTCTATATTTACCAAGTTTTTCTTCCAACAGCTCAATTCCTTCCATGTCCACATTACTGGTGGGTTCGTCCGCAAACACGATGACACTGTTCTGTTCTAAAGCTTCCGCCAACTTAAACCTTGTCTTTTCTCCACCGCTCATATTGAGATCCCAGGCATCTGCAACGCCAAATTTTGAAGCCATTTCCCTGCTTATATTTTTCCTGTCCGGCGATTCCAGTTGAGATATATAGGCCGCTTTTCCGTTCTGTTTTACCCAGCCTTCATCAGGTTCAAGTCTTTGGCATAATATATTCATTAATGTCGTTTTCCCTGCGCCATTTCCACCGACTATACCGATCCGATCCTCCGAATAGATTTTTAAGTTTTCTATATCCAATATCAATCGGTCACTATAATACTTTTTTATCTCATTGCACTCAATCAGTAGCATAAAAAAACCTCCCTGTATAGAGAGGATAGTACTGCATTACGCTTAGTCGTATAACCTGACAGTCTTAAGATTTCCATCATTGCACAGAAAAAAATAAACGTTCAATCAGGTTAAACAACATTCAAAAAGTACTTACAATTATGAAATACTATCCACTCATCCATTTTGAAAAATCAATCAGCAAAAAAACAATAATATAACCTTTTGAAATTTTCCAAAGGTCTTGATCATTTATTTTTTTATCCATGGTTAAAGTGAATTATAATTTCATTCCGTAAATACCTTGCCCTTTCGTTATATAAAATTTTTACCATTTCGATTGTACAGATTATTCCTTCTGTTGTCAATACACAACATTCATCAGTATTTATCAACTGCCAATCAGATCGCTCAAAAACTGTAAGCAATAAAACTTCCTAAAGATAAAATCATCATATAATGGCAAATTCAACAATATATTCTATTATCTTTTTAATTAATATACTTCACGGCTTAGACCCCTTAATATATATCAAACTTTTTTCAGATTCTTTTCATTTATAAACACACCCTCAAATTTGGACATCTGAAACTTCCTTTATTTTACTTACTTCATCTTTTATTATATTTATTACCTTATCTATTGTTTTTTTATCTACTGAATCTGCTTCGGCAACCATTCCTATTTTTTTTGTGATCATAATGCGTTTTTGAGAGGCAATCACATTATGTAAACCTGCATAGAAAGACCAGCGGCTTCCCTTAATTTCACAAAAGTACAATTTAATACAATGATTATGAAAAATCCATTTTGCAAAGCTATCTAATTTTTCTTTCGATAATTCTTTATTATTATAAGAATAAATCTCTTTCGCCATTAGAAACCCTGTCATAATATTCTTCAAATTTTTCTATCAAGTTATGGTTTTTGAAAAAAGGTGTTTCTTTAATCTCTTTGAATTCTTTCATAATCAATTCCTCCCCTATTTTCCTAGTGTCTTTTGACGCATAATCATTAAGATATTCCTTGAATGTAAGTACTGCATTGAGCTTGCAGAATTTCCCTTCTACACAATTTTTCAACAAACCCATTATTCTATCACCTGTTCTTCCACACCTATAACCAGCAGTACAAAATGAAGTAATAATACCCATTTCAGCAAATTCCCTTATAACGGTATCAAGGCTCCGAATATCTCCCAGTATAAACTGTTGACTGTTTTTATCTTCTGCTTCTTGACCATATTCTCCAATTCCAATTCTTGTAGAAGCATCCGTCTGAGTACATCCCACTTTTATAACATCTTTTCTTAGATCTGCTTTTTCACGCGCTGTTATTATAAGTCCTGTATAAGGAACTGATAAACGTAATACCGTTATTATTTTTTTAAAATCATCATCACTGACTTTATATTGAGAATTGTTGCTAAAGGCTGAACCAGCAGCAGGATTTAATCTTGGAAAGGAAATAGTATGCGGACCGATGCCAAACTGTTTTTCTAAATCAATTGTATGATATAGCAACCCCATAACTTCAAAACGCCAATCATATAACCCAAATAATGCACCAATTGCTATGTCATCAATACCCGCATCCATAGCTCTATGCAAAGCATATAGTCGCCATAAATAATTAGATTTTGGACCAGAAGGATGTAAATCATGGTATGTTTTATGATGGTATGTTTCTTGAAATACTTGATAAGTCCCAATCCCTGCTTCCCATAATTTTTTAAGATCTCTTATTGCCATAGGCGCAGCATTGATGTTTACTCTTCTGATATTTCCATATCCTGATCCATACTTCGACTTCTTCCTTACATTATAAATCGCTTTGATTGCTTCTACCATATAATCTGCATCAGAAAGAGGGTGTTCTCCGAAAACAACAATCATTCTTTTATGTCCTTCTTCGATTACATACTTTGTCTGTGCTTTTATTTCTTCCGCAGCCAATATTCTGCGTTTTTCTTCAGCGTTATCTTTCCTGAATCCACAGTATACACAATTATTAACGCACAAATTACTACAATATAAAGGAGCAAAAAATACAATTCTGTTATCATAAACTTTTCTTTTTACCTTATATGCCGTATCGTACATTTCCTGCCATAAATCTTCATCCTTTACATTTAATAATGCAGCTGTTTCATCTGGTTCAAGCCTTTCAACAGCAAGAGATTTCTGCATTATATCTCTCACTCGTTGTTTATCAGGATTATGGTTGAATGATAACTTATTTAAAATAGTTTCTTCATTAATAAAATCCTTTCCATTGATCAGGTATTTATCGATTTCTTCTTGCTTTATTACCTGTTCAGCCCACTCTTTTGGATTTGTCATAGACAAAACATTCTACCTCCCTATAGTTTCTTTTTTGAAATTGATGTTTTGATGATCACATCTTTTATGCTGCCTAATTTCCCCGTTAAGCTATTGATTTCATCTACAGTTCCCACCACTGTAATCGACACCACCGAAACATCTTCATCCTGAAAAGGGATTCCCATTCTGCCTTTGACAATCTGCTTATAATCAGAAACGATTTTATTGAACTCAAACTGCATTTTTGTTGGATTATCCAAAATAGCACTGACTACAGCAATTCTTTTTTCCACTTGATCATTCTCCTTTCGATACAATAAAAAACTTCCACAGAAAGCGGAAGTAAAAAGGCATAGATATAACTACACAAAACACCTGTCTAAATCCCTTTCAGTTTAGATAAAATCTTCACTGTCAGATATTAGCTTTTTTATTTATACAAGTATTTCAAGGTAAGACCTCAAATTAATTGTACATGGTACTATTTGGCAACTCTGTTAATTTAGTATATCAAAGATGTTTTATTTCTGTCAAGAATCTATATCTATTTTATTAAAACCTATCCCATTACCCTTTATTGTTGAAACGCTTTATCAATGATATAATATTTTTGATTAAATTTATAACTATCCAAACAACTTGAATGATTTACAGATATTTGCAATTTTTAGCGAGGGGGACCAAATAATGAATTACAAAGAATTATCAGAAAAACTTAACACTATTTTAAAAATGGAGCATCCTGCAGTAGGGATCAAATTATTAACTGATAATCATATACCTCCTGGATATGATTCCGGGCAAAAATATACCTTTTGTCAGTTCATCATGAAAGCCCGGGAAGGAAATAAACTACTGGCCAACGGCGACAATATCGCCTGTGCAAACGGTGCTTCGGCATTAGGATTTGCACCTGTTCCTGAAAAACTTATGTCCGGAGAATTCTTATCTATTTTAGGATCCTTTCAAAAGGAAGCCGGAGCAAAAACAATGTCTGTTATGCCGCGTTTTGATCAAAATCAATATACCGGGATTGCTTTGGCACCTTTAGCCGAAGTTGATTTTGACCCTGATGTCATTGTCCTTGAAACCCTGCCGGAACAGATTATGTGGCTGAGCTTAGCAGCTCTCCACCAAACAGGCGGAAGACATACTTTCAGCACCAGCATTTCTAACGGAACATGTGTCGATATGACTGTTGTTCCACACCTGAAACAAAAACTTAATGTTTCTCCGGGTTGTTACGGCTGTCGTAATGCTACAAGTGTGCCTGATGAATATCTGTATGCAGGTTTTCCGGCTCATCAGCTCCAATCCATTGTAGACTCTCTTATACAACTTAACGAAAAAACAATACCCAGAGCAAGGGAAAAAAGAAGCTACAATAAATTAATCAGTAAATAACTAAAAAACATAAAGATTAGTCAGAATCATCCGACTAATCTTCATCTTTTTCTAAGATCCTTTTCCATCCTGCCGTAAAAAACTGATTCAGGCTTTCTACGTATCTCTCTGCTGCCTCTTTTGTCATATCATGCTTTACAGTCTCAAATACTGCTGAAAAGTATGCGCTTGAAATTATGTGCAAAAGTTCGGGAGTGATTCTGCCGGAAACCAGTGCATCATTGCCTGTAGATTCAATAAATTTCAATGTATATTCTACCTCGACCTCTACAAGATCATGAACAAAATCGGAAAAATCAGTCCCGTCCGAACAGGTAATAAGCAGCTTAAATTCGTCGAAATGGTCATATATATATGCAATAAATCTCTTTGATTCATCAGAAGTATAATTATATACAATTTTCTGCTTAATATCTGCAGGCAGCTCATTAAAATCCTTTTGCGCCGAAATAAACAGTTTTCTCAGTCCGCTTACTACAGGTGTTACCAGTGCTTCAAACAGAGCTTCCTTATCCGAATAATATCCGTAAAATGCACCTGTAGTGACTCCCGCCTGCTTTACAATGTTTCTCAGGGAAGTATCTTTAAACCCTTTCTTCAGAAACTCTTTTTTACCCTCATTCATTATTTTCCGTAATGTATTTAAATCATTTTTTTCCATTATATTCCCGCCTTATTACTACAGATATAACAGTGTTATACAACGCTGTTATACTATACCTCTTATTCTGATTTGTCAAGTTGTATGTCAATTTTCAAATATATAATAAGTATTTTATTTTAACTTTCTCTAATTTCATTCTGCTTTTTTCCAAAGATTGAAGGACTGCCTTTTTAAAAAATCAAAAGATTTTAATCTTAAAAATCCGGCTTTTTCCAGTATGTCTATTATCTCTTTTCCCGGTAAACAGTGGCCGGCGCGGGTGACATAATTGTCACTCTTATCAGGAAGCCATTCGATTATTGCTATTTTGCCATCCTGCTTAAGGTATCTCCTCATATGACTGATATAGGATACCGGATCTGCAATGTGATGCAGCACATTTCTCATGAAAATCATATGACAGCTTTCTTCAGGCAGGTCAAACCCTTCCTCAGTGCCCATTATAGGTACAACATTATAAACCTGTCTTTTTTTCATACTTTTCTCAACAGAAGACAATAATTTTCTGTTTGTATCTATAGCAAATACTTTGCCGTCGGTTCCTGTTCTTTCTGCAAACCGGGCAGCAAAATAGCCACCTCCGGAACCGATATCAGCAATGATATCTCCCCGTTTTATTTCAAGGCATTCAAGCACCTTATCAGCATCTTTTTTCGCTCTGTTATTGAGCATTGCTGACCATATTGCTGTTAGAGTCATTTTAATTCCCTCCCATCATGTAATTTTACAATATTACTATTCATCTTTATTTTATATTTTTCATTAAAACATACTTTAAAAGCTGATCTTAAATTCGCAATTAAATGCGTATAGATGCTATACATGTTGATAAAAAAACATAACCCTCTTTCATTCCTCCTTTCCTCCTTCATACGCATCGATTTCTTCTTCAAGAACAGCTAAAAAATTTTTAAGAAATAATCTGTTTTCTTCCGCAGCTTCATTCAGTATTTTATTCACAAGATCATCAAACTCTTGATGAAGCTTCTCGTGATTCATATAAGCAATCTCCCCCTTTGGTGATAGCTGAATCAAAAGTCTTGAAAGGTTGCCGGGGTCTGCCTCCTTAATAATCATACCTTTTTTCTCCAGCTTCATGATAATCTGGGAAACTGCTCCTTTGGTTACTCCCAATAGCTCAGCAAGCCCTGTTACATGGATCCCCGCATTTTCTTTGATAGACTTAATCATATGAATCTCCGCTTCAAAAAGCTGTTCATCTGTCCCATAGCTTCGGGTTTTCTTATCTAACTCTGAAAGTTTGCCAGCAATCCGTAGAAACGTATAACTTATTTTTGTTTTTCTTTTAAAATTTATATTCAACATATCCAAAGTATATAGTAGCTATACACTTCTGTCAATAGAACACCTCGATTTCAAACCGAGGCTATGTTAATCAATATCATTTTCGTTCATATCTGCCTAATATCCTAAATAGATCAAATAAATTATTTGACCTGGCCATATGGCATTAGGATTAACAATCTGGGGATTATGAGAAACAACTCTCCTATAATCAAGATTGAATCTGGATGCAATGTTATACAACGTATCACCAGGTTGGATCACATATTCAACATATCCTTCCGGCGGCAAATCAATGGTTTCATATCCTGGAATAGTCAGAATCATCCCCGGATATACCGGCTGTGAATATAAAGTGGGATTAGCAGCCTGAAGGTTGGCTATCGTAACACCAAATCTATATGCTATCGTATTTATGTTATCCATTCTTTGTGCAATATATTTCATTTGCTAAACACCTCCTGCTTTTCGGTTTCACTATATCTTATTCTTTTAAGATGCAATGTGTCTAAGTTGGTTCGTTAAAATGCAGTAGTTCAGCAAACCTAAAACTCACTGATTTATGATAAACTTTTCATGAATCGTCTCTCTCCCAGAGTTATAAATCCTTTTCTGCTTTTCCTTTCTTAACGATTTCTAAATAAAAGATAATCATTCCAATAATCATTCCCAGATATATGGTAAAAAACCGCCATGCAAAAGTAAGTGAAACGATATCGCTTTTACTGACAAAACCAGCAAACATGAATGTGAATCCTCCTTCTGCTATTCCTGTTGCTCCAGGAGTAGGTGCAAAATACATGGCAAACGTTATTACGACCTGCAGTGCAATAATGGATAAAGGTGATGCATTTGGATTCAGCCCTGTTATTAGTATTACGGAAAAAGAAAATAAAGACAGTAAAAATAAAATGGTAAATATTATAGATAAAAACACATTTTTTCTATTACCATGAAAAAATCTTGTTGTGTTCACCGAGAATTTATCGATCTCTCGAAATATTTTTTTAATCCGTTTATAAGTCTTATGCGGCTTAACTATTTTTTTATCTTCTCCAAAATACATCATCCTATAAAACATTATCTTGATGGCTCTTGGATTTTTGATCAGTTCGTAAATAATATATAAAATCATTATATATACCAGAATAAATACCACCATATAAAACAATGTGCTATTACCCGGAAATATTTTTAGAATACTTTTATCAAACAAGAGTATCAATGGGGTAGAAACTGAAAAGAAGATGATAGGAATCACTGTTCTCATAGTAGATATAGCAGTTGCATCTCCAATGGAAACACCTTTTTTATTCAAAAAATATATCTGTGCAAACCCGCCTCCTGTGGCAAAAGGAGTTATATTAGAAACGAATATATTTATAAAGGCCAGTTTAACAATATATCTGAAATCCAAATATATGTTTAAAGCTTTTAAAATATAGAACAGCCTTAAACTGTCTAAAAGAAAATATAAAATCACAAGAACAGCTAATCTGGACAATACTTCCGATGAAAAAATACTTAATTTCAAAAATGTTTCTTTATCACTGAATATCTGAAATATAAATATCAGGGATAAAACTGAGATTATTATAAAAATAGCCGTAAATAATAAGTAATTAAGAAGATTATTTGATGTGACATTTTTGTTAAACAATGGTAATTTCCTTCCCTATTTGATTTTTTTGATGTTATTATTTTCTGTAATCAAAAAGATTTCACTCCATTATTATCGAATATAAGGTAATACCCCGATTCGAAAGAAGTGAAACAATCCTGTCATTATATTCTATAAACTTTGGCTGTACCCCTTTTATAAATTACAATTATTAGAAATCCAAAGTTCGACAATGATTTTTTTACTTATACTGCCCTGAAAAATTCATTTATACTCTCTTTAATTAAATAATAAGCACTTAAAAAGAACAGCCCTTATTGGTTATGAACTGTTCTCCCCTTATTATATATTAGCCTTAAGCATATTGGTCAATTCTTTGGCCTCTGTATTGAAAATCTCTTTGAGGATCAGGGGCCATAACCGTTCTGGTCTTACCGCCTGAAACATATGCTCTGCCACACTCAGGGCAAATCGAAGTAAAAATCTGAACGCTTTGACTTACAATTTTTTTGCCCTCTGCCTCTGCATCCGCCCTTCGGTTACGAACATGTTCATTTTCATGAGCCATTACAGTTGAAGCCGAAGCTTCCGGAGATATATGCCTCGGAGATTTAAAGGAAACGCCAAGATCATTTGATCCATCCACATACTTCCTTCTGGCACAGGTTTTACATTCCTCTTTACCTACAGTCTTATCACTGCCATTTAATCTTTCAGCATTCATTTGCAATGCCTTCTCACCAATTTCCATTCTGTCACCGGTAGGTTCCATCAATATTCTGGTATTCGAACTTACTCCAGCATTAGAAATCACAGCAGAATCAGGTATCAATGTATTTTTCTGATTCTGAGTTTTATTGTTATTTTGATATCCATAATGATTATATATACTTTGAGCTGATGTCATTTCAATGTGTAGTGGCATAAAATCACCTCTTGGTAGGTCAATTAATATTGTTATATGCTTATTATAATACTATATATCCACATTTTTCAAGTCTACAAGGATATCCTCTTCATTTCACAAAGAAATATCTACCCTACTGTTAAATAATGAAGTATGCTATTAATGATTCATTTTACTGTATATACCTCCCTTGTTCAGGTAGAGCTATTTTCGCAAAGTTATCTGCAAGATTCGTTAATTGTTCCTCTAATTCTTTTCCTTTCATAGGGAGTCCGTGGCTTGAAACTGCAATTTCCGGATTTAAATCCTTTAGGGTCTTTACTGATTTTTCTGCCTCTTTCCAGTCCATTGTAAAGTATGCAGGAGGTCCATTGATCTCCTTTTTTTTCGCCAGAACTGACTCGGCAGAATCCTGTTTTAATGTTGTAAATGCATCTCCGGCAATCAGCACTTTATCACTTTCACGATATAAAGCAACATGTCCGGGCGAATGACCAGGTGTATGGATCCATCGCCATCCCGGCATCCATGGTACGCTTCCGTCTGCAGGAAGCGGCTGTATATGATTTCCCAAATCTAACCCTTTATTGGGAAAAGTAGGCGATATTTTTGCAATCAATCCGTCGTTGACCGTCGGATCAGCAGGAGGATAATCCATAGTTCCTGTCAAATACGGCAGTTCCAGCTCATGAGCAAAAACAGGTGAATTCCACCTGCTGAGCAGCTCCATCAGCGCACCTACATGATCAAAATGTCCATGAGTAAGAATTATAGCTTTTGGTTGGGTCCCTTTTCCAAATCGTTCCTCTGCAGCTTGGATGATATCCTTTGCAGTATGTGCCATACCTGCACCTATAAGTACCCATTCACTTTTATTCTCCGAATTTACAACGATAAAAACATTTACTAACGGAAATTCTAAAAGCATTATATCTGGAGTCACCTGCTGATAACCCATTGGCCTTTGTGTTATTTGTTGAAGAATATTTTCATGCATAATATTAATACCTCCATGTTTGCCTGAATCTATACATAATTTACTGCTTTTTTATTATGTGTAGAATCATGAAATTTTAATATAAAATTTAAAAAATTTATTCCATTCTTAAATAAGATAAATTCAACTGTAATGTTCATACTATGAATGAATAAAACATATTAACGATATTAAACAGAAATCGAGGTAGTGCTATGCAAAACATTGAGGAAATTTCAATACATCAAATACAAAAAATGCTCTTCAATAAAGAAATAACTGTTAAGGAATTGGTTACGGAGTATTTAAGACTAATTGCTTTATATGATCAGGGATCAGGAAAACTCAACAGTATTTTGGAAATCAACCCTGATGCACTCTCTATCGCTGCCGAATTAGATGTCCATAAATCTGAATATGCAGGCAAATTATACGGACTCCCCATCCTAATAAAAGATAATATAGATACTGCAGACCGCATGCACACATCCGCAGGTTCACTGGCCCTTGCAAAATCATTTGCGTCTTCCGATGCGGGAATCGTTGAAACCTTAAGGGAAAAAGGTGCCGTAATACTTGGGAAAACCAATATGACGGAGTTCGCCGATCATATGACAAAAATGGCGAAGCCCGGTTACAGTTCAAGAGGCGGTATCGTGAAATCACCCTATAACAAAAACAATAATCCTGGAGGATCAAGTACAGGTTCAGCCGTTGCAGTTTCTGCAAATCTTTGTGCAGCATCATTCGGGACCGATACATCCGGCTCCATCATTTCTCCTGCAATAAAAAATGGCATCGTCGGGTACCGCCCTTCTACAGGATTACTCAGTCAGAAAGGTATTATCCCTGTAAGCTTCACTCTGGATACCGCAGGACCTATGGCTCGTTCCGTTATGGATGCTGCCATCCTATTTTCAGAGCTTATCAATTTTAATATGGAAATAAAAGATTCCAATATTAAAGAAACTGTAATTGGAATAGATCAAATAACTTTGAAGAATTTAATCGGCGAAGAAGAAAAAAAAGCCGATACGATTATCAAAACCCTAGAAAAATCAGGTGCAACACTGAAACGAATAGAAATTCCAAAAAAACCAAAAAAGAATCTAAAAAACATACAACTATATGAATTTAAATATGCTTTAAACAGATATCTTTCCCAACTGCCAACTACATTTCCAATACATTCACTTAAAGATATCATCGAATTCAATAATCTAAACCCTGAAAAAACATTAAAATATGGTCAGACAATTCTTATTGATGCTGAAGAAAAAACAAAGGGTGACTTAAGTGAACCCGATTACAGGATCCTGTTAGAAGATAGAAAAAAAACTAAAAATGAGATTAATCAAAAATTAAAGGAAGTAGATATCTGTATTATGTTTCAGGAAAACTTGATATTACAATATATAGGGCTTCCGATTATATCCATTCCTCATGATACTTACGTTGATGGCATGCCTTATGGTGTCTACTTAACTTCATTAAACGATACAGCACTCCTTAAAAATGCATATAAAATAGACCAGATTATAGGATATAGAGTTGCACCGGCATTATCTTAGTGTTTTTCTCAATTTTTCTTTGTTGATTATCCTGACTTCTCCCCGGGAAACTTGCACTAATCCTTCTTTTGAGAAGTATCTCAACATTCTTGAGACAACTTCTCTTGCAGATCCCAAGTGATTAGCTATCTGTTCATGGGTTAATGTTATGGTATCACTGTTATTTCTCAATGTCTCATCTAACAGGAAAATGGTCAGCCTCTGATCCAGCTTAAAAAAGAGGATCTGTTCCATAGCCCACATCACATCTGAAAAACGAGTAACCGCTTCATTCAATAAAAAGTTTTCCACATAAATGTTCTTTGAAACCCTTTCCACTGCATCAGAATTGATTAGAATGATCTCAGTAGGTGCTTCAGCATCTATATATACATCAAAAGTAATATTTTTTAATACACAGGACACAGATAATACACAAACATCTCCCTGCTCCATACGATAAAGAGTCACTTCCCTGCCTTCCTCAGATAAAATATACACTCGTAGGCGACCGCTTTTGATCACCAAAACCCCTGTACAATTATTATGACTGCTGTGTATGCTTTCACCCTGCTTATATGCAACAATCGATGCATTATTAAAAATATTTTCTTGCTCTGCCGGCTTCAGCTTCTCCCAGAAATCAAATACATCGCAAATCATTTGTTTATCTTCGCTCTTAATCACGCAACCACCACCTGTCATTATTATACCTTGAAAATCTATTATAATATACCTGCTTTGATTGATCTATTTCTTCCCTTCTTATTTTTTAACTTTGTGTGATTATGTCACAGATAAAAATGTTTTTTTCTTATATAATCATTCATGTTATGAAAAAAATGTTTCAACCCATTTTTATAAATTAGAAGGAGGTCATTATTTATGTCTGCATTTTATATTAAAACTAACCGTATTTTCACCCCCATCAGAAAGTACGGATGGACTTTTACTTTATTGGTCGCCATTGGAGGCATCTGGTTTCCCAAGTTAGGGCTGTTGGTCATCCCAGTTATAGTTTCTTTATTGCTGCTTTCTTTTTTTAAGGGAAGATACTGGTGTGGGAATTTTTGTGCCCACGGGAGCTTATTTGATTCACTATTATATCCTATCAGTCAAAACCGGAAAATACCAAGCTTCTTCAAATCTAAATATTTGATAGGCGCATTTTTTATCTGGTTTTCATTTAACCTGATCAGAAAATTTATTAAAGTTTCTGCACTCTTTGGTTCAATGGCATTTTGGGATAAATTAGGATTTATATTTGTTGCAAGTTATCTGATGGTGACTATAATAGGCGGTCTTTTAAGTCTTTTTGTAAGCCCCAGAACATGGTGTAATTTCTGCCCCATGGGATCTTTGCAAAGGCTTTCTTATAAGCTAGGGAAATTGATAGGTGTCGCCAAAAAATTTGATGAAAAAGTAACAGCTGCAACTACAGAAATGTGTCATACCTGTGGGAAGTGTGCACGAGTATGTCCTATGCAGCTTACACCTTATCAGGAATTTTCTGATAAAAATCAGTTTGATTCGGATATTTGCATCCGATGTTCTACATGCGTGGAAAACTGTCCTGCCGGCATTCTTTCATTGGGCACTGAAGAGGAAGCTATTAAAATAAAAGAAAATACAGATATTACAGGGTATGAGAACAGGCAAAAAATAACAGCCGTCATAGAAAAAATCACTCCGATAAAAGACGATATTATAGAATATACTTTTAAATTCAGATCGCCGGAAAAAGTTGATTATAATGAGGGGCAATTTATCTTGGTGAAAATCCAGGATGAGCCGGAAATGTACCGTGCGTATTCCATATCTTCCTATAATACAGATAGTACCAGATTGAGTGTCACCATTAAAAAAATGGAGAACGGATACGGAACAAATATCATTTTCGATCAGTTCAAAGAAGGTAAAAAGGTAGAACTGGAAGGACCTATGGGCAAAGAATTGGTAATCGATAAATCTGCAGAAAAGGTAATCCTAGTTGCAGGTGGTATCGGTATCACTCCGTTTAAAGCAATCGTTAAGGATTTGGTAAAACATAGTGGTAATTTGAAAGACTTCAAGCTTATTTATGGCGCAAACTATGCAAACGAATTTATTTATGATGATGAGTTTAAAAAGCTGCAATCTGAAAGTGATAAATTTGATTATATCAAAGTCGTAGCTTTCGATGAAAACTGGAAGGGTAAAAAAGGTTTTGTCACAGATGTTATGAAAGATATGAACCTACAAGGCTACAAGATCTACATGTGCGGCCCGAAACCTATGACCGATGCTTCTGTCAAAGTGCTCAAAAACATGAACGTAAGCGAAGATAAAATATACTATGAGAGTGCATAAATAGAATAGGGAATGGGGACGGTGACTTTTTGCACACATTGCAAACCGGTTTGTGTACAAAAAGTCACCGTCCCCAATTGATAATAAATCTATTGCTGGAACATATTCTGGCTGTTCCCGTCAACAGAGACCTGATATTGCTTTGAAAATTGTCTTACACGCTCCTGATCTTCCGGAACAACCAGATACATAGACCCAATTTTTGAAGCTGTTTGCTGATCTGCTTGTTCCAGAGGATAATAGCCTTTTCTTACCATGTAGTTCCACACCTCATAAGCATGGGCACTGCTCATTAAAAATGCTGTCTCTAAAAAACCACGGATTTCCGGGTTGGCTGTTTCCATTGCTGCCCATGC
>JAENZQ010000042.1:19355-22476 GCA_016841185.1 Anaerovorax odorimutans | reverse complement strand
GCCAATATGGCAGGTGAAGGGCTTAAGGCAGTATGCAACCTTCTTAATATCCCTCCTGTGCTAAGCTTTGGAACATGTACGGATACAGGGAGAATATCCATGCTGGTTACTGCTTTGGCAGATCATCTGGATGTTGATGTTCCACAACTACCCATTGCTGTAACAGCACCTGAATGGATGGAACAAAAAGCAACTATCGATGGTATTTTCGCAGTTGCATACGGCGCTTATACGCATTTGTCACCTACCCCATTTCTGACAGGCGCACCAAATCTCGCAAAGCTTCTTACAGAGGATGTAGAAGGATTAACCGGCGGCAAAGTTGCCCTTGGAGATGATCCAATAAAAGCTGCCACTGAAATTGAAGCGCATATTATAAGCAAAAGAAAAGGTTTAGGGCTGCATTAGTATTTCCAGTGAGAATGGGGACGGTAACTTTTTGCACACATTGCAAAGCGGTTTGTGTGCAAAAAGTTACCGTCCCCATTACCGATCTTTTTGCTTATCCTGATGCTTTATATTAACTTATTATATTAACTCGGATTTTTGTAATAGCCTCCTAATAATTACTGCCGCTTCTGCTCTGGTAACTCCGTTTTTTGGTGCAAGGATCTTTTCATTCTTCCCTTTGATAATGCCTGCTTTAACACATTTGGTTATACCATTTTCCGACCATTCAGACAACTGTCCCAAGTCACTAAATACTACGAGCGCTTTTTCTTTTTCTATATCCGCAAAATCAAGCTCTAATTCTGTTATATCCATGGCCCGTTCTACGATGGTCATAGCTTGCTCTCGTGTAATTTTATCCATAGGCCCGAATTTTCCATCCCCATATCCGGATATGAGCTCATATTCATAAGCAATAGATACGACATCATAATACCATGCACCTTTTGTGACATCTTCAAACAAATCCTTCCCCGTTTTCGGCCGAAACAATCCTAAACCTTTTACGATAATTGCAGTAAATTCTGCTCTGGTAATATCTCTGTCCGGCTCAAATCTGTCATTTCCAGTACCACTGATTACCAATCTGGAACCCATATCATTTATAGCTTCCATCGCCCAATGCCCTATAACATCTTTATACTCTGCAGGGCTATAAATAACGGAATAGATACTGTTGGTCAGGCTGTTGATTTTGGCATAATATTTTCCGTCAATAACCACTATTGTTGTAGGTACATGTGAAAAAGTACCGTCAGGATTATTTACAACCCCTGTTGTAATTTTGCTCGGATCGATTCCATCAGGAATTGCGAGCATTCTCTCCACATAAGCATTGAATTTCGAAACCTGTACAGTTTGGCTCCCACTTATACAAGTAATTTTAAACTCAATAGGCGGAGCAACTATTTTATAACTGTTTTCATTTGCTGCATCTTCAATTATCTTGGCAGCATCTTCAGGCGGTTTGGAAATTTCAATATAGACAGAAATGTCTCTTAATTCCACTTGATGCTCGATCTGTTCAGAAAAACTATCGATGTTTATTTCTGATGCAGGAAGTGTATAAGCAGCATTTCCTGTTTTGATCTCTATAACTGCCTCTTTCATTTCCATATTCTTGACAGTCTCGCCATTCAATTGTCCAACCACCATATCCGAATCATTATCAACTTGTATTGTAACCACAGCATTATTGCCTTCCTGCTGCAGGATATCTTCAACTTTTTCAGCATCAACTTTCACGGTAGTCTGTTTTATGCCGCCTTCTTCAGTTATTATGGTTGAAGCTGCTGCTTCAGGTTTTCCGTTGACAAGTATTTCTGACCCAGTCTCATTTGGCTCTGATTTATTCCTTCTTGAATAGCTGTGCGGCATTACCGCATTTGAAGGATCTGAATCAATACTGCTTCCAACAGCATTCACCGCCTTCACAGTGAATGTATATATGGTATCGTTTGTAAGTCCGGTCACTGTGATAGCAGCATCAGTACGCACATCCGTTATAGCCGCATCCGTTCTAACCACTGTAATATTATTAGGGTCAGAGGTCACGATATATCCAGTGATAGGGCTTCCGCCATCATCTTTCGGAACAGTAAAAGTTACGGTTGCCTTTTTGTTGCCTGCTTTTGCTGTCACATTTGTTGGTGCTCCCGGAACAGCTTTAGGTATTGCAATAACTTCATTGGAATGAGTACTTTCTCCTCCTGGATTGGTTGCTGTAACAGAATAATGGTAAGTTGTCCCATTGGTAAGTTCGGTAACGGTTATCGCTGTCGCCGTCCTTACATCTGTTATAGCTGAATATGTTCTCACACTCGTTATCGCTGAGTACGTTCTCGTATCTGTTATAGCTGAATCAGTTCTTGCCTCTGTTCTCTGATAAAGGGTGTAGCCCGTCGAACCCGGAACTTCGGTCCACTCAAGATGGACACTCTTATTACCTTCTTCTACTTGTTTTATTGTTGGAGCAAAAGAAGCATAAGGCACCACGACATTTGAAGAAAATGATTCTTCGCTTTCTCCTTCAGAATTTAAAGCCTTCACTGTAAATGTATAGCTTGTTCCATTAGTAAGCCCGGTTAATTTAATTGCTACATCAGTTCTTACATCAGTAATTGCCGCATCTGTCCTTGTTACAGAAATATTATCGGGGTAAGAAATTACCGTATATCCAACGATTTGACTTCCTCCGTCATCATGAGGTGCATTAAAAGTAATAGTAGCCTTTCCAGATCCCGGCGATGCGGATACATGAGTCGGTGCCTGGGGTTTAGTCATTGGAATTGCACTGATTTCGTCAGAATAAATACTATCTTCGCTTCCTATAAAACTTTTAACTGTAAAGTAGTATGTCGTTCCATTTACAAGCTCTGTAACATGATAATTTAACGTCAAACCGTCTACCGTTGCTATGGGAAGTCCATAGTCACCAGATTCTATGCTTTTATATATTCTATAACCTTCAGCATTTGGGACCGCACTCCAGCTCAAATCAATATATGAATCTCCTGCATCTGCATATTGTATTGTAGGTGGATTTAATGCAAATATAGCTATTGCATTGATATTTCCCATTACGTTTGTATCGGTACGACTTGCAGTTAAGATATCATCACTCCATTTTACAAAATGATACCCTGTATCCGGTACGGCTGTTACTGTTGTT
>JAENZQ010000042.1:0-19255 GCA_016841185.1 Anaerovorax odorimutans | reverse complement strand
ATCCGGTACGGCTGTTACTGTTGTTCCGCTTGATCCATGACTGACTGTTTGGTTTGTATTTCCTGTAAGACTGCCGTGCTCATCTGATGTATATGTCAGTGCATATTCATTTATCGAAAAAATAGCCGCTACACTTATATTATCCGTTACATTTATGTCTGTACGGCTTGCTGTTAAGACATCATCGCTCCATTTTAAGAAATGATATCCTTCGTCCGGTACGGCTGTAACTGTTGTTCCGCTTCCCCAATGCTCAACTGCCTGACTCGCAGTTCCAACAATACTGCCATATTCGACGATACCATATTGAAGAGTAAAAATCGTGGGTTGTACGGTTATGGTAAAAGGTTTATTATAAGATAATCCTTGAAGGTCAGTTGACCGTACTGTTATAACATAATCTCCCGGATATAATAAAGAGTTGTCATTTACGATGATTTTATCATCAACAACCCTGAACATGCCTCCTGCATTATCAATAAGCATATAATCATGTGCATCGTCAGTATTTTCATCCATTGTGCTAAGAGTTCCTACAATGGCTTCATTTACAGAAGCTGACTCCACTGTATTATTACTTATAGATATGTCCGTAGGTGCAACATTGCTTTCCATAACATGAATATTGACTGTAACTTCTTCAGACTGCCCAAAATCATCGCTCAAATGATACGTAAAATAATCCGTACCGCTGAAATCTGTTTCAGGCGTATAAGTAAATGAGCCATCTGAATTTAGTGTTATGCTTCCGTTAGATACGTCTGAATCTTGCGTAATTGTAAAATTATCTATATTAGGATCATAGTCATTTGCAAAAACACCATCGTATTTATTCACGTCCAAAACCGTGTTTTCTTCTACTGCATATTCATCCGGCTGAGCAATGGGCGGTGCTTGTGTATCACTGCCCGGTGCAGATTTTACCCGTCCATATGTCACATAAGCTTGAGAATAATTATAAAAACCTACTTTTCCTTTTTTAAATGATCCTGATACATCAAAAATTTCCTGTCCGTCAACTGTTACTTTTATACGGTCATCTGTATAAAGAATTTTAAATACATATTCATGATCAAATTCCCAACCGGTATAAGCCGGATTATCTTTATTATAAGCTGTATCCAAAATCTCAAATTTGCCCGGTTCTTCGTAATGATACCAGAAATAACTTGAATTATCACCGAAATCTGTACTGCTGAAATATCCGGTTGCTCTGGATAAAGTATATCCCTCATAGACTATGGTATTCTGTGTTCCTCTTTTCCAGTCAAAGAGTATAAAATCATAATTATTATTCTCAACATCCTGATATCCTAAAACAAACCCTATCATATCATCATCTTCAAAATCATCATCTGGAGGCGGAGAAGAAACTTTGATAGTTCCTGTTATCACTTTATTGATTTCGTCTTTATCACCTATAAAAAATGTTACTGTGCTGTTTTGGCTTTGAGAAACTTGTCTGCCACCTTCCTCAACGGTCCAAGTCCCGGCACCTACGTTATTCCAATTATTTAAGCCCATGTAATTTAACGTAGTTTCGCCCGTTTCACCATATACCAAATCCTTTGATAAAATGATTTGGGAAAACACTAATGTAATAATCAAGCACAAACTAATTACTTTTTTATAGTCTCTCATATCGTTTGCTCCCTTTATTTGATTTGCAATTCATAACATTTTAACAAAGTTTGCCGGAAAAAGATATTATCGCATACGATACTTTTTCAAAAAAATAAACGATAGGGACGGTTCTTTTTGTTTACTTTCCGTTCTCGAAACAAAAAGAACCGTCCCTATCGTTTACATATCGTCTATATTATACCGGCTTGCTCCAATTTTTTTCTTACTTCCGACAATTGTTTTTCTGTCAACTCGCCTGCCGGTTTTCTGGCTATGGATAAAATAGTACCTTCTGTTACTATAGATACGCCTGCTTTAATAGCAGAAATAAAAGGTTGTGAAATATCATAAATTTCTGCAAGAATATTTACTTTTTTCTGATCTGCCATCAATTTTTGAATGTCATTATTCCTGAAAGCAGCATACTGATCTACAAATAGTTCCGGTGCAATATTCGAGAGCCCTCCTATCATACCATCTCCTCCCGAAAGTAGGTTGGGCACCAGATACTCATCAAATCCTGAAAGAATACTGAAACTTTCAATATGCGGTTTAATCGTATTGATAATCATCCTTGTATGGCTGATATTATTTACGGTATCTTTTACCCCGATGATATTCTTAAAATCATTTGCTAATCTCATAATGAGTACCGGACTTATATTTACAGAAGTTATATCAGGAAAATTATATATCATTACATCCATTTGTACATTGCTGGCAACTTCCGAATAAAACCTGTAAAGGTTTTCTTCATCTAATTTAAAATAATATGGAGAAATCACCAAAGCAGCATCAGCACCTGCTTTTTCGGCGTATTTTGTTAAATCAACAACCTCATTAATAAAAGTTCCTCCCGTTCCAATCAGCACTTTTGTTCTTCCATTCACCGTCTGAACAGCTAAATCAATAAAATTCTTTTTTTCTTCCAAAGAAAGATTAAAAAATTCACCAATGCTTCCTAAAAAAACAATACCATCAACACCGCTTTCTACTAACCTGTTGATATTTTTCTTATTTCCTGTTAAGTCTATTTTTCCTTCCGAATCAAATGCTGTAATCATAGGTGTAAAAATCCCCTGGTACATATTTCTGCCTCCTAATTTTTAATTGCTTTTTAATATTTAAAACAGTTTGTGACTTCTATTATACTTTATACAGAGATAAAAGGTAAGTATAATGAAAAAATAAACGATAGGGACGGTTCTTTTTGTTTCGTTCAAGCAAAGTAAACAAAAAGAACCGTCCCTATCGTTTCACAAGTTTTAAATCTACCATTACGCCTTTTATATTCTTGTATGAAACATATTTCGTTGAATTCCTTATTTGATGGATCACACAAAGCTGCTGCTCTGTCTTTGGAAAATACTGTCTCAATCGCTGTTGAAAATCCGCTAAGGTTATCTCTACAAAGCAATTAAAATGTCTTGTATCCCTCGATTCATCAACTCATTTCAGATACTCACCCAAAATGATGCACTTTCATTGTCGGATATCCAGATACCGAGAATATTCTTTTTACCTTCCATATCAATTCCTAATACCGAGTAAACACACTTATTGACTACTTTACTGTCTTTTCTTACCTTGAATACAATTCCATCAAGGAATACTATGGGGTAAATAGCTTCAAGAGGACGATTTTGCCACTCCGTTACTTGAGGTATAACTTTGTCTGTAATTCTACTAATCAAGCTTGCCGATGCATCTATTCCATAGATATCTCTCAAGTGATCCTCGATGTCACGATTCGACATGCCTTTTGCATACATGGCTATTATTTGATGCTCTAAATTTTCTGTTTTGTTTGATATTTTTCAATTAACTGTGGCTCAAATTTGCCATTTCGGTCTCTTGGAATGCGAACATCACTTTCACCAAATTGGCTTTTGATTTTTTTCTGATTGTAGCCATTTCGGCTGTTCCCACTGTTATTTCCTGTGATATTATGCTTTTCATATCCCAAATGCTCATCCACTTCGGCCTCAAGCATTTCTTCGATCGTCCCTTGAACAAGCTTTTTAGCATGCTCTGGAATCATCCAGGCTTTTACATTCTTTTGATAACAGCTGTACTAATTCTTTTTCACTTTCGTGCATTTTTAACATCTCCTTTATGGATATTATCACCATTTACACAAAAGTTCATACCGCCTCGAAATATGCAAAATTTACAGTTGCATATTTGTTAAAACCAACTTTTCCAGTGGTTTCGAACCGTCCCTTTTGTTTTTGACGGTTCTTTTTATTTAACAAAGTTATAAGCTATTCTGATTTTCTAATTGGCGGAAAGAAGCTTATACAATACCTGTGCCATCTCCGCCCTGTTTGTTGAAGCAGCAGGATTGAGTCTGTTTTCATTACCACTGATGATTTGAGATTTTACAAACTGAGCCATGGCCTCTTCTGCCCATACTGCTATCTGGTCTCTATCATTAAAATCAGACAATTTGATCTCATCAGATATTTCAGGCAGTTTATTTAATTCCTTAAGTACGTTATATAATAATGTGAACATTTCCTGTCTTGTAATCTCTCTATTCGGTGCAAAAAGGTTGTTCCCGACTCCCTTAGTTATGTCCATTTCCTTTGCTGCCGCAAGATAATCCGTATAATAGGTATCTCCTGCATCAGCAAAGTTATCTCCCAACCTTTCATCTGGCTCGATACCGTATGCTCTCATAATCATGACCAATAATTGCCCTCTGGTAAGTTTATCTATAGGTCCGTAACTGCCATTCCCTTTTCCGGTGGTAATACCTCTTGCAGCAATAAATGCCACTGCATCGTAATACCAATCACTTTCAGTTACATCCATAAAGTCCACTTTATTATGACCAACTGCATATTGTGAGAAATGGTCTGTATTAAAGATAACCATTCCTGTGTCCGGGTCATACACGCAATCGCTAACCATTTCTGCTTCTCCTGAATCATTGATATAATAAATGACAATAGCATTTGGGTCTTCTCCAGGTTGTAAAGTATAAGGCACTGCTACCGTTACATTACCGGTGAATTGTGAAATGGTGTTACCTCCACTGGTAACACTAAAATCATATACAGGTCGGTCACCTACTACTTGCTTTAAACCCTCAGAAAGTGTTTGGGAATCGACTTTTTCAGCGATAATTTTGATATCGCCATCTGCATCATCGACAATGCCGTCAAGTGCATCCTGATCAAAGGTCAAATTGGCAACCGGTGTTGATATAGTCACGGCATTTATGCCGTTATCTGCTACAGATTCCATGGCAGTTCTTGGGATACTAACTTCAACTGAATTTGCATCGTCATCAGTTTCTACTTTTATTTCTACTAAAGTGGCTCTCCCACTTTGATGGTCTGCATTTTCAAGAGCTTTTGTAACAGCATCCTCTATCTGTTTATTTGTAACTGAAGCAGCTGCTTTTCCACTTGAATTTGTTGTAGTTGTGGTCGTTGTTATAGCTTTGACATAGGAATTTTCCGATTCAACAATAATGTTTGCTTCTTTCTCGTTATTATTATCTCCGCTGTTATTGTTGCTTCTGCCCGACGAATCGCTTCCTGAACGGTTTATGGTAAGCGTATAGGTTTCCGTTGTAACCCCGTCTTCTGCTATTACTTGTATGGTTATTATATTTGTTCCAACACTTAGATTTACTGCCTTGCTTGTAGTTTCCGCATCATTTATTGTCATTGTTGCGTTGCTGTCATCTAATGTAGCTGTAATAACGGTACTTTCAACACTGTTGCCGACATTTGCACTGTAGCTTGTGACGTTGCTTGTAAAAACCGGGGTAAAGATGATATCCGATGCCGCAAGATTTGATAAATCTGCATTATCTGATAGTTCTACGGGTGATTCCGTAAATATTGCAGCAATCGTCCTGTTTTCATCCCCTAATGTAAATGTATACGGATTATCGGTGCTGATTATTGTATTGCCTTCCGTCCAGTTACTAAATACATAACCATCGTTTGGTTCTGCCTCGAGGGTCACAACAGCTCCTGCATAATAGCTTCCGCTGTCTGATACCGTCCCCCCTAAACTTGGGCTTGACAAAACAGATACATTATATGTATCTACAATGACCGGATAGCCGCTATTCAAACCTGGTACAATTCTCCACGGTTGTTCTATCCCTTCGTAATTCAGGTCTTCAACAAAAGAATCACTTCTCATATATATTGCTGATCTGGATCTAACTGAATCATCTTCTCCATCTCCAATACCTATTTGAACTTCATCTCCATTCCAATAACACTCTTGGGCTATTGATTCTTGTTGCCCGATAAATCCACCGATTATAGCGGCCATATCGCCTTGTACATTCCCAGCGGCATAGCTATTTCCAATACCGGAGAATCCGTCTGGAAAACACGAGTTTACTCCTGCGAAACCGCCTAAAATAGAATCTTCGCCACCTTCAACATGTCCTATAGCACTGCAGTTTGATACCATACTTTCCAAACTAAAACCTAATAATCCGCCAACAGCAGGATTTCCATCACCCGCAGTAACATAAGAATCCGAACTGCAGTATTTTATTTCACTA
Source organism: Anaerovorax odorimutans (assembly GCA_016841185.1). Taxonomy (GTDB): domain Bacteria; phylum Bacillota; class Clostridia; order Peptostreptococcales; family JAAYPU01; genus JAENZQ01. Next base: position 13,092 of record JAENZQ010000042.1, on the reverse strand, counting down.
CCCATTATTCCCCCTGCTAAACCGCCAGCTGCAGTCCATCCGTCATTTCCGCCCTCTACGTCTCCGGAAGCATAGCAATTTTCTATAGCACAAATTTCTCCTGCTCCAAGTAAGCCTCCAACAAAAGCATCATTACCGCCTATCACATCAACCGAAGCACCGCAGCAATAGATAAGAGAATTCTCATAAGGATTCCCTAAAGTATACCCAATTAAACCTCCGGCTGTGACATCGTCTTCTCCTTCTACAGTTCCATAAGCATAACAGTGCTCAATGGTACAATCACCATTTGCCTCTCCGGTCAATCCTCCAATATAAGAACCAATGCCGCCTGAAATATTCCCTGATGCACTACAGTTTTCCAATACACTTTCATTAACAATCCCAGCAAGTCCGCCTAAGCAAGCATCCTCTTCAGTTGAATATATGTTCACCTCATCTAATATAATATCTGTTATTGTGGCTTCATAGATTTCACCAAACAAGCCGTAGTATCCCATCCCATTTTCCGGTGATTCAGATGTACCAATAGTCAGATTTGAAATTATTTTATTATTTCCGTCGAAATTGCCTTCAAACTCACAGTCTCCTATTCCTATTGGAATCCAAAAATGCCTGGACAGGTCGATCTCAGAAACACTGTCATCGATTTTGAAGGTATAACCATCAAAGCTTTCAATACCGCTATTGACTATGGCAGCTATCCAAGCCAGTTCTGAAGCGTTCTTAATGTAAAAAGTATCGTTTAATTCATCAGGTTCCGATATGTTGCCGATATCTGTCCAGTAACCTGCTGTCCCGTCTGTCCACTTTGCATAGAAATCAACATTACTGTTACCCATAGTATATCGACTGCCGACAGTATATATTACCCCGCTTCCGTCATCGGAAAGCGTCCATCCCGCTAAATTCAGCGGCTCATTTGCAAGTCCATCGCCGGCTTGCAGTATGATTTCGTCACCGCTTTCATATGTATTATTGTCCACCGGAACTGTTCCCGTTCCTCCGTTAGCGTTATATGTAACCTTATAAGTTTTATTCCATTTTGCATAGAAAGTTACATTCCCGCTGCCCATGGTATACGTATCTCCGGTTTCATATACTGTGCCGCTTCCTTCACTTGATAGTGTCCAGCCCTTGAATCTATAACCGTCTCTGGTTAGGTCACTGCCGGATGATAGAGTAACACTCTTGCCTTCTTCATACACATCACTATTCACTGGAACGGCGCCAGTTCCTCCATTTATATCGTATGTGACTGTGTAGGCTTCATTCCATTTCGCATAAAAAGTCACGTCTCCACTACCCATAGTATAAGATTCGCCGGCATCATATACTGTACCGCTTCCTTCACTTGATAGTGTCCAGCCCTTGAATCTATAACCGTCTCTGGTTAGGTCACTGCCGGATGATAGAGTAACATTATCGCCTTCCTCATATAGCTCACTATCCACCGGAACAGCTCCCGTTCCCCAGTTAGCGTCATATGTAACCGTATAAGTGGGTATGGCCTCCCATTTTGCATATATTTGAGTATCTGAGGTAATTTCACTTGTAAAATCAAATGGTTCACCTGTTTCATCATCGGCAGTATACCAACCTTCAAAGATATAATGCAGCCGTGTTGGATTCGTATCCGGAGGGTCGACAGTATTCCCTGTTTCTATGTGTACTGTTTTATAATCGCCATCATGACTTATAAAGGTAACCGTATTAATACTTTCATTTGCCGGTGTTGTAAAATACAACCCTTCAAGATATGGATATCCTCCATTGATCCCATAGATAGATGTCCATAAGCCTTCATGTGAATTTAGTGATTCAGCAAAGTTTATATCTGTCATCTCATCCAAAGATAAGGGGATGGAATCGTCTGATTCAACACGATCTATACCAACTTTTGTGTTTAAATCTCGAATTAATCCTCCAACAGACTGTATTGCCCCTTCATTCCAAAACCCATCGCTAACTGTGCCAGAGCCTTGGAAACCTATAAGCCCGCCGGCATATTGGTTGATTGATGAAGTTTTTGTTGTTAAGATATCCCCCGAGGCATAAGAGTTGATTACATTACTTGACCCCAGATAATCATTGTGGCCAATCAATCCTCCCACAATACCGGATGCAGAGATATCGCCAGTTGCAAAACAGTTGGTAATACTTCCGTTTCCGGCAGACCCAATAAGGCCGCCTACACGATCGCCTCCTGATACAGTCCCTATAGAGAAACAGTTTTCCAAATGCAAGGTATTAGTGTCGGGGGTTCCACTTGACCCTATCAACCCCCCGGCATAAGAAGTACTATTACCCGTCACATTTACAGTACTGTAACTATCACTTATGGTGCCCAATGCCCATCCTACTAAACCACCAGCATACATAGCACCGCTTCCTGACAGATTTCCTTCTGAATAGCAGTTAGTAATAGTCACGTCAGATTTAGATACCTCTCCAACCAATACTCCTATAGTAGCAAAATTGTTTTCTGCTACTATACTGCAGTTGGCTTGACTATTATCAATAGTTGTAGAAAAAACATATCCGGTAAGTCCCCCCATATAATGAGGATCTCCGTCGCCTTCACTATTTATCGTGCCGCCAACGTAACACTGGGACATGGTGGAGTTTCTGCAATAACCTGTAATTCCTCCGATTTCCGATAAGCTTGAATTGTAAGAATATATAGATACATTTGTAAGTCTCAAATTTTCAATCGTGGCATAGTCTATAGCACCAAAAAAGCCAACATATCGAAATGCTGATTCTCTTGATGACGGTGTACCAATGGTCATATTAGAAATCGTATGCCCATTGCCGTCAAAAGTACCGCAGAATAAATAATTCAACGTACCTATGGGTTCCCAAAAATGGCCCGACAAATCAATATCCTGACTTAAGACAAATATGTCCCCTGAAAAACTTTTGTGACTATTGTTCACTTGGTCTGCTATCCATGCCAATTCCGAAGCATTATCAATGGTATAGATGTTTCCTGACAAATCCGGAGCTGTTTCAGAAACATAATCCTCATCCGTCCAATATCCGTCGGTATCCGCAAATGAAGGCACTGTAAAGACCTGAAAGAGTCCTACTGCCATCATTATAGTCATAAGAATACCTAACAACCGTTTTGTTCTCATCTTGTTTACCTCTTTTCAATTATTTAATCATAATTAATACTTATTAAATAAGATTTAGCAATCGCTTACAACTGGAAGCAGCTCTAATAAAGCATATTTGAAACTTTGAATAAACGGGTTATATTGGTTTGCTAAACTCCTTTGCCGAGTTGGAAAGCTCTGTTATTTGTGATATAATGCTTAAAGTAATAAGTATAATGACCATAGTCACTGAATATAGTCATTATACAGTAATTTCATATTATTAGTCAATATAGGAGATAAATTGTGGAAAAAAGGAAAAAAAGCAGAAAAGAAAAATCCATTGAAACAAAAAATAAAATAATTATGAGTGCAGATGAATTATTCAAAAATAATCGTTTCGAAACTGTCAGTGTAGATTCTATCGTGAAAAAAGCCGGTGTAGCAAAAGGCACCTTTTATATCTATTTTGATTCAAAAGATGCCCTCATTGCAGAGTTACTTGTTGATAATATAAAAAAAATTGATATAGGTTATGAATCTCATCTGAAATCGCTACCATCTGATATGGACACTTTAGATATGCTGATTTCTCTTGTAGAAAAAATTGCTGATGTTATTGACAATTCAATAGGATATGACCTTATTAAAAAAATGTATCACGCCCATATGACACATACAGTAAAATCAGACGCCATCATCGACTATAACCGGGATCTATATAAGATATTTAAGACTGTTATTGATAGGGGGTTAGACCAAGGAGAATTTAAAATAGATATGACCTCAGAAGAATTTTCTAAGCATTGTATCATGATATTAAGAGGAATAACATATGAATGGTGTGTTCGTTATCCAAACCTTGATTTGAAATATAATTATGTTAAGCATTTTCAACTATTGATTGAGGGAATTAAAAAACGATAAATAAACGATAGGGACGGTTCTTTTTGTTTACTTTGCTTGAACGAAACAAAAAGAACCGTCCCTATCGTTTCATTAGTCTATAATTTATTGAGCAATTTATACAGCAATGCTGCTACTTCGGCTCTTTTTGTATAACCGGCAGGATTGATGTTTTCCCCATCACCGCTGACAACACCTCTTTGGATGAGATAATCCACACTGACTTTAGCATACTCTGCAACCTTAATATCATCATCGTAATCACTTAAGTCTTTATTGTTTTCAGCAGTTAAGAGGCTCTCTTTACCGACAACTTCCAACGCTCTTTTTATGATAACCATCATATCCTGTCTCGAAATGGGTTTTTTAAGATTGAATTGATTCTTCCCTATTCCGGTTATTATACCTCTTTGCTTGGCAGTACCGACTGCCTCATAGTAATAGGTGCCCGACTTTACATCTGAGAAGTTGGATGTTACTTTACCTTCTAATTCAAAGAATCTGGTCACCAACACCACAAAGTCTGCTCTTGTGATATTGGCTTCGGGTGCAAATGTATTTTCGGTTATGCCGTTTATGACTCCTCTTGCTGACAAAGCTTCAATTGCTTCTTTAGCCCAAATATAACCGTCAAGGTCGTTAAAGCTCTTATCCTTATACTGTACACCATAGTAGCTGAAGTGTTTTGCCTTGAGAACCACTCCACCTGCTTTAGTATCATAGTTGCTGATGGTAATGGGTATGAGATTACCTGCATCATCAATATAGACAGCAATTATTTTATTCGAATTCTTCAGTTCTTCTTCTGTAGGCTCATAAGGTATGGTGATTTCTACTTCAACATCATCATTTGACCACTCTGTCTTTTGACCGCCAACGAATAAATTGATATCAATCACCGGTTTGTCTCCAAATTGTTCCCTTATACCTTCTGTTAAACTTTCTTTTGATACTTGCTCAACAGATATTTTAATTTCTTCCTTTGGCTGCTCTTTAAACAAGTTATCCGATATGGTTATTTTAGCAATAGGGGTTTCTATCTTATATACCTTATTGTCATCCCTAAAAAAATTTGAAGGTATAATCTGCTCATATATCTCTTGATTTATGGCTTTTGATGATCTGCTTCTACCGGATGTGCTTTTCTTGTTTACTGTCAAAGCATTCTTTGTGACATCACTTCCATATCCTGCCACGACCTGAAGCTCCCCCGGGTCAACATCCGGGGCTATAAATGTATCTGAATAATTCCCCTCTTCATCTGCCATGATTGAGTTTAGATATACGATATTTCCTTCACCATCCAACACTTTTATGGTCACCCAAACCGAAGGGTCTGCTGTGCCGGAGACAGTTACAGTGTCTCCGGCGTATACACTTGCAGGTTCTATTGCTGCATCCGCCCAGGCCAAAGAAGGTAATACTACTACCAGACTCAAAATGCTGCTCAAGAGGATCCGTAGAAACGTTTTGTTATAATTCTTTACATTCATTATATTCACCTCTTACTCCTACAATACATTGGGGTTAGTATCCGGGTCATTGGTTAAATCGTCTACGATATAAGCTTTGATGACATCACCTGCTTTGACGTTGAAGGCTGCTCCTACGCTGTTTATTATTTCTGTATCTGCCTTAATGAAACTGATCCCTAACTGCTTACCACCCCGCATATGGATAAAAACACACACCTCATTGCCAGAGTGTCCTGTAACAGGCTCTACAGAGACCGAAAAATACTTAAACCCTGATATGCCTTCATTGACTGTCATGATCGGAATACCGTCTTCTGTGTATCCCCCTGTATAGGTAATGTCCTGACTTGGCTGGATGATGTACGTGCCGTTGCCGCAGCCCAGATTTACTTTCAGAGTCAAGATTTTGATTACTTCAAGCCCGTCATCATCTTTCACCGTTACTTCTACGTTGTAGTTGCCTTCGTTCTCAGGTGTCCCGGTTATCGTTCCCGTTGTTGCAAGAGTGAGTCCTGCAGGTAATCCTGCAGCTGTCCATGTATAAGGCAGTGTACCGCCTTCTGCCGTCAGAGCAGCTTGATACGTTCCGCCTATAATACCTATGGGCAGGCTTTCATTGTTTATCGTCAACGCCTCTTTTCTTGAAACCGTGATTGTATAAGTTTTCGTTGAAGCATCCTGCGCTACCACCATGACATCTATAGTATTCTCCCCTACTTCCAGATCTATGGCACTACTTGTTCGCACTCCTCCCTCTATAAGAACCAATGCTTCAGGACCAGAAGGTGCTGCGCTTATATCTATTGTTTCTGTGTCATTGGCTACATCTATATAATACTCAGTGGTATCCTTATGAAAGCTTAGGTTGCCTTCACTTACAATTAAGCTGCTTAAATCCGCATTGTCTACCGTGCCGTTTACGGATATAATATAGGCCTTTTGAGTGATTCCATCCTTAGCAGTGACCACGATAGGGATCAGGTTCTTACCATGTTCTAATTCCACTGTTGCTTTCATATTGCTAATTGCCGGATTTCCTCCAATGGTCAGGGTTGCATTAGGATCAGCCAATGTGGCAGTGATTGCCGAACCGGTTCTTGTGTCGTTAGAGTCTGTACTGACTTGATAAGTCACTGTATCTTCCTTAAAAGCTGGGTTGAGATTTCCTGCATCTATACAAAGATTCACTAAATTCGCATTGCTGGAAGGTCCTCTTGAAACCAGTAGTGAATATGTTTTTGTGGTTGTGTTATCAGAGGCTCTAATAAAAATTTCGACATTGTTATCCCCTTCATCCAAAGGGACGGTTAGGGTCTGGGGCCCTGTTCCTTCACCAAGACCATTGATACTGGCACTGGCTCCGCTGTCAGCCGGAGTCAGGGTAATATCGATACTAGAAATATCATTATCCACGCTTACACTGTAGTTTTCAGTATCACTGTCAAAAGCCGGAGTCAAGATCCCTGTATTGACGGTTAGATTCTCCAAGTCCGCATTGGTCGCCGAGGGTAAGTCACGATGAATATGCAAAGTGTAAGTACGGGCTATGTTTTCATTGTTAAAACCTACTTTTATTTCTATGACATTGTCCCCTAAATTGAGCGGTACGGTAGTGGTGGCGCCACTATCCTTTGCCTCGCCATTCACTGTAAGATAAGTGTGGTCCATATCCTCTAAAATGGGTGCGACACGGATTTCTGTTATACCGTTTGCCACACTGGGCAGTGTATATTCCAAAGTATCCGGATTAAATCCTGCCAAAAGTGCATCGTTTACATATAAGCTGTCTAATGCAGGAGAAAGGTTGAGTCCTGGCGGCAAGTGCGTCTCCTCTCCCCATTCCACTACTGTTCCGTCACTCTTTAATGCCAGATAACTATTATAATTTGCGTCAATGGCTACTACATCACTGAGTCCCAAGGGTGGGGAGAGTATTTGAAGTTCATATATCCCAACAAGACCTCCGCCGGTATGCTCATAATGACTAAATTCATATTTCCATTGCACCACCGTGCCATCACGCTTTAATGCTAAATAATTTCTATCTCCTCCTTCTGAAATGGCTACTACATCATTTAATCCTGCAGGAGGGTCATCATCGCAAACGACTGTCCCATCCCTTTTTAAAGCCATGGCATTAATACTATTAATTGAAACAGCTGCCACATCCGTGAGTCCCTCAGGAAGTCTTGTGTATCGCCATTGAACGATTGTGCCATCACGCTTTAATGCTACGACATAATCCCAGGTCGTTTCTATGTCCACCACATTGTTCAATCCATCAGGGATATCGAGTACACCCATATAAGAGTGTCCCCAGCCAACCACCGTGCCATCGCCCTTTACTGCTAATACATGACTACACGCACCAGAAATTGCCACCACATTGTCTACCCCATCAGGAATAACGCAATTGTAGGGAGCTCCCCATTGCGTCAGAGTCCCGTCACGCTTTAAAGCCACGTACGCACTCTCATGACTTGTTACTTCCACCACATTGTTTAACTCCGCAGGGGGGGCTGCTTCAGGATAATTCACTTCGATCAACTGCCCGTTCTTATAAATCGCTACCTTCCCTTCACTATTTATAACCATTATTCCTCCAAAACCCCAATGATCATAAGCAATCCTTTTCTCCGAAGCTGTGGCTGTTTCTACTGTATTAACAAGGGCATGAACCTGGTTTTCAAAAATGAAGCTGCCTGCAATGAAACAAATCATTACAAGCAAAACCATTATTACTCTTTTTTTTGCATTCATATTTTTCACGTATAATCCAATTATCATATTCTTTAGATGATTGGATTATTTTTTTCTCCTTTCTTCCAATTGGGTTGTACCGCCAGATTAATTTTGGCGATATAATATTTCTGCACTGTGGATTTGTATCTATAATTTTACAGTTCAGACTGTTATGAGGTGACTCAAACCACAGTTTCCCGTTTTAATTGGTAATCAGTTAGTTAACGCTTGACGTTTATATTTACGTGATGACAAAGTCGGAACTCTTGTGGAAAACAAACAGTGCATTATTTTCATCACTATGAGGTGTTCTCATGTATTTTGTCGGTATCGACATTTCGAAGTACAAGCATGACTGCTTCATCGCTACGGAAGCAGGCGAAATCATCCAGCAGAACCTTGCATTCCAAAACAATCATCAAGGTTTTGCCAACTTACTGCAAATCCTCGATTCTCTTGATCATTCTCAAGAAATCAAAATAGGGTTTGAAGCAACTGGCCACTATGGTTTTAACCTGAAACTGTTCCTTGAAAAAGCACACTACAGCTTTATGGAAGTCAATCCAGCTCTTCTAAGTAAATTCATTAAAAGCCAGACGCTCAGGAAAACCAAAACAAGTCAAGATAACAAATGTTCTTGATCATATCTTTCCTGAGTTTAAGCCATTTTTTAATGATCGTTTTTCTGTAACGGCCCTTTACATACTTAATAAATATCATTCTCCACAGGCCATATCTAGAATGCGTTCCAGTTCTTACGATGAACTCAGAAGAATGTCCCGCGGCAAGTTTACCATGAATCAGTTCTTCACGCTCAAAGATATACCCATAGAGTTGCTATGTCTCATGTAGCCAAAAATCTGGTTCGTGTTATCTATACTCTGGAAAGCAGAAATATTTTATTTGATACCTAAAAACTTCGTTAAATCAAAGTAGCGTTAAATTAACAACTATCATCAACATAGACTTTTTATGTCCTCATAAAAGGCCTATTTGCTATGCCATAAATACTTTTTTTGAAAAAACTCTTGATTATTAATAGTTAGTCACCTCACATTTATTTCAATTTTCCTTTTCGTCTGTTAACACAAGTAGAAATTTTTCACTCTATTCCGAAACATAGGTGTACGTCACCGAATTGGATGTGCCTCCCGGTGTAGACACTGTTACAGTGACTGCTCCCGTACCTGCCGGTGCAGTTAGCGTAAGTTCTGTATCCGAGCTTGTATTTGGCACTACCGGATTACCACCAAAAAATACGATCGAGTTGTTCAAATTGGTGCCCGTGATCGTTAATGTCGTCCCACCTGATTCTGGTCCAGAAGAAGGATTAATTGAAGTAATTGTTGGTGCCTGCGGTGGTAATATATCTATATAACTAAAAGTCTTTTCTAATGTTGCGGTTCCTCCAATCGTTTTCACGGTAACAGTCACATTGACACTTCCTGCAGCATGTGCGGGTAACATAACAGTGATTTCTGTTTCAGATGAATCAGGTGCAACAGCAACATCTGCTCCATTTAAGGTTACTAACGTCCCATTAATTATAAACTCTGTTCCCGTGATGGTTATCGGCCAACCGCTTAGAGGTCCTGAATTAGGGCCAATGGCCGTTATTTTTGGCATTGGAACATATGTATAACTTAGTGGATTAGACGACCCTGCAGGTGTTGCTACAATAATATTTACATCTCCTGCAGCTGCTGTCGGTACAGTAGCTGTAATCTCCGCATCGGAAACTATAGCAAAGGACGTTGCCTGTATGCTTCCAAAAGTTACAGATGTTACACCTGTAAGATTGGCGCCTGTTATTGTCACCGTATTTCCTCCAGCCGCAGGTCCGGAGTTCGGATTTATTGATGTTATCATTATCGGTAATGATGCTGTCTCTGGAAATTCTGCAGTTATTTCTACAAAATCTGCTACATGGGTGACGGTATCTGCACCCACCACTTTAAAAAAGTTCTCTGAAACACCGGTCAATGTATACCCTGCTTTTGCTGTTAGGGAAATATGTGCTGTATAGGCTGTCGCCGCTTTGAAAGGATTATGTGCAGGGCTCCATGTTACTGTTCCTGTATACTGATCTGTTTCTGTAATTGTATCTACCGGGGTTCCACCTGTTACCGGTGCGATTACACCAGGGATCTCAGCAATATTGATAACCTTATCAGGGACTGCAGCAGCTGACATTATAACCTCTTCTGCTACTGCTGAACCAGCTACTGTTACTTCACCATTTGTGATGGTATCATATCCGGCTGCAGTTACACAGTAAGTATAGCTTCCATCCTCTAAATCAATTGTTACTATACCACTCGAATCTGTTGTTAAGGTCTGGCTATCAATCGTAATCTCTGCTCCGTTAATGGGGTCCGTTCCATCGGTTATGGTAAATGTTACTTCATGGCCAGCTGTCGCAGTCTCTGGAAATACTGCTGTAACAGCACCTGAGTCAGCAGTATTTCTTGTTACAGCACCTTCTACTGAAAAGAAGTTTGATAGTACTCCGTTTAATATGTACCCTGCTTTTTCTGTCAGTAGGATATTTGCCGTATAGACTGTTCCTGTTTCAAAGGGATTATCCTCCGGATTCCATGTTACTGTTCCTGTATACTGATCTGTTTCTGTAATAGTATTTACTGGTGTTCCACCTGTTACCGGAACTGTTATGCCCGGGATTAGTGAGATATCAATGACTGCCGGTAATACTTCTGCTGTTGCCTCACTGGTCTTTGTACCGGTATAGCTGCCTGTACCCGTTACTGTAACTTCGATGTGCCTATCTGCATCATCAGGAGTAAGTGTGTAAGCGCTTTCGTCTGCCCCCTCAATATCTGAATATACACCATCCACCGTATCAGAGCTTTTCCACTGATATTTTACCGTTGCTTCTGATGGTACCGTTACTGCTGTTAATGTTCTTCCAACCAAAGTATCACCTGTAATACGAATATCACTTATTTTTTCTGTGGTGCTTCCCCCGCTTCCGCCAGAGGAGGAATGGTTTGTCCTTGTTGGATGATTTGTTACTGATGATTGTTTCGCTGCATTTCCGCTTATGACTTTAACTGTACCTTTCGCATTATTTATTGTGGTTTCTGAATCAAGGATAAGCTTATTTATATTTGTATTCTTAGGAATATTCAGAATTGTACCTTTAATATTTTCATTTATCTTTATTGTTTCTATAGTCGTATGGCCTTTTGTTGATAAGTCCACATTGTCAGCATTAACTTCTACATTATTAAAACTTCCTTCTAATATGATTTTTTCTCCTGCTGCCTCTTCGGAAATGATGACCTGTAAACCATCGACGTTTGTAGCAACAATCCGTATATTTTCACTGGCAGTCTGTTCTATTATAATGTTGTTATACTGTCCGTCATCTACATGGATACTGTCCTCTCCGCCTCCACGGATAAATGTTGTTCCTTTTACTGTTACATCTTTTAATGTTACATCTCCATCTCCAACTTCTTCTGCTATTATAAGGTTGCCTTCTATTACTATATTTTGGAGAATCACACCATCTGCACTGATGATTACATCTCCCTCAATAGTCTGTGTTTCGTTTTCCGGTCCATATATGCCTTTTTGGTAATATTGAGTGAATTGCATCTTTATAGCTTTTGATAGTATAGCTATTGCTTCTGCTCTACTGGCTTTTTCTTTTGGCTTAAATGTCCCATCCGAATAGCCTCCAATAAGCTCCGCATTCGTTGCTTTTACAACAGCATCCTTTGCCCAATCCGAAATATCCATGCGATCAATAAAGGCTATTTCTTCTTGTTGCGCCTCTACTTTTATTGTATTCATTATCATTGCTGCCATTTGTTCACGCGAAATCAAAGCATCCGGCTGAAAAATACTATTGCTATATCCTTTTACGATTCCAAAATATTGAGCAGTAGCAATGGCTTCTTTTGCCCAATGTGTCTCAGTATCTTTAAATATTTTTCCGTTTTTCAAGTTTAAGTGGAACGCTCTGACAATAAGTGTTGTATATTCTGCTCTAGTAATGGGATGATTGGGTTTATATGAGCCATCTGAGTAACCTTCCGTAATCCCTTTGTTTACCATTTCATATATGATTTTTTCTGCCCAATGTCCCTCTATATCTGAAAACAAAGTGTTAGCTTCCACTATGGATGACTCAATAAAAAAGATACTGAACATCAAGGTTATAGAAATAAGAATATTTAACATTGCACTCTTCTTTCTCATAATAAAAAATTCTCCTTCCCATATGTTTCAGTAAACTTATAAGCTATTTTAATCTTTCCTTCTGAGCCAGCTGGAAAACCTCACTGGCGGAAATTTCTATACTGTTGTCCCATCTGACAACGTCACCGTCTGTCACCGCACGCTGAAAGAAGTCCTTGTCGGCAAGCATACCGAAACGAACGGTATGAAGCCTGCTTGAAAAATCCAATATGACTCTGCTGCCGTTTTCAAGCTGTACTTCTAAAAGGTAATTTTCTTTTGGCATGACATTTTTTATCTGAACCATATGTATCGCCTCCAAAAAATAAAATATCTACTATACTTAAATGGTATAGTAGATATTTGGGTAACGATACTACCCACCGGGTAGTTTTGATTTATACTTATCTAATCAAGATCATTTAAATTCTGCCGTAAAAGTGCTCTGCTATTTATAGAAAGCTTTGTATATATAGATTTCAACGCCATTTTAACCGTATTTGGGGTTATATGAAGCTGTTTTCCTATTTCACTATTTGTCATACCCCCTGCCAACACACGTGCTATTTCTATTTCCCTTTGAGTTAGCTTTGGCTTTTCCAACATAAAATACTGTGCAATCATTTCCTCTTATGATCTTTTGAAGGTTTTATATGACTTCA
>JAENZQ010000075.1 GCA_016841185.1 Anaerovorax odorimutans | reverse complement strand
TGAAGAAAAGGTATTGCCGCCATTTTTTAGAGCACTATACGATTATGTGGAAATGGAAAATCTTCAATTTGATTGTCCGGGCCACCAGGGCGGACAATATTTCAGAAAACATCCCACCGGCAGATATCTTTATGAATTTTTAGGTCCAAATGTTTTTAGGTCCGATATTTGTAATGCTGATGTTGCATTGGGAGACTTATTGATCCATGAAGGTTCAGCAATGGATGCAGAAAAAAATGCTGCCAGAGTATACAATGCTGATAAGACTTACTTTGTAATGAATGGAACAAGTACGGCCAATGCCATCACTATTAATGCCATCGTTGCACCTAATGATTTGGTTTTGTTTGATCGAAACAATCATAAATCTGTATATAATTCCGCTTTGATCCAATCGGCAGGAAATCCTGTATATATGCAAACGGCAAGAAATCCATTCGGATTTATCGGAGGGATTGATGCATCTTGTTTTGATGAAGAATATCTTCGAGGTTTGGCTGCTAAAGCAGACGCCGATAAAGCAAAGAGTGACAGGCCGTTCAGACTGGCGGTGATACAACTGGGGACTTATGACGGTACTATTTATAATGCACGTCAAGTTGTAGAAAAAATAGGCCGCCTTTGTGACTATATTTTATTTGATTCGGCTTGGGTGGGGTATGAACAATTTATTCCCATGATGAAAGACTGCTCTCCATTACTCTTGGAATTAGAGGAAGATGATCCGGGAATAATCGTGACACATTCTGTTCATAAGCAGCAGGCAGGGTTTTCTCAGTCATCGCAAATCCACAAAAAAGATATACATATCAAGGGACAAAAACGTTATGTTAATCATAAACGCTTTAATAATTCGTACCGGTTGCATGCCAGTACAAGTCCCTTCTATCCGATGTTTGCAACATTGGATGTAAATGCGAGGATGCAGGATGGCGAAGCGGGCAGGAGGTTATGGGCAGATTGTGTAAAGCTGGGGATTGAGGCAAGAAAAGCTGTGTTGAAAAAATGTTCACTGATCAAGCCTTTTATTCCGCCAATGGTAAAGGACAAAAAATGGGAAGAATTCAGCACAGATGAAATTGCAGATAGTATTGAATTTTTTAAGTTTTATCCGGGAGAAAAATGGCATTCCTTTGAGGGATATGGAGAAAATCAGTATTTTGTGGATCCCAACAAATTCATGTTGACAACACCTGGAATTGATGTGGAAAGTGGTGAATATGAAGATTTCGGTATTCCTGCTACTATACTGGCCAATTATTTAAGAGAAAACAGAATTATACCTGAGAAGAATGACTTGAACTCCATATTATTCTTATTAACTCCTGCAGAAACTCAGGAAAAAATGGATGCACTTGTGGAAGTATTGATTAAATTTGAAGGACTTGTTAAAAAGGATGCTCTGTTAAGTGAAGTATTGCCAGATCTTTATAACAGCAACATCAACCGTTATCATGGTTATACCATCGGAAGGCTGTGTCAGGAAATGCATGATTTTTACAAGTTGAATGATGCAAAAACATATCAGAAAAAGTTGTTCAGAGCAGAGTGTTTTCCTGAAAGAGCCATGTCTCCTTATGAGGCTCATTGGGAATTAGTAAGAAATAACGCTGAACTGGTGAAGATTGAGGATATCGTTGGGAAAATCGCATTAGAAGGTGCTTTGCCCTATCCTCCGGGAATCTTCTGTGTTGTCCCGGGAGAAGTATGGAATGAAGTAGCCCAAATGTATTTTCTTATATTAGAAGAAGGTATCAATCATTTTCCGGGATTTGCTCCGGAAATACAAGGTGTATATTTTAAAAAAGAAAATGATATAAAAAAAGCTTACGGGTATGTATTAAAGAAATAAGTATCAATTATTTCTTTTTATAAACTTAAACCTCGGCTCCATCCTTACTAAGGATGGAGTCAAATTTTTTGAAATAGAATTTATTTCGGTTCTATTTCAAATGTTGTGGTAGAGCACTTGTAAAACAAGATCAAATGAGGCTGGCGAGAGTCAGCCTCTTAATTTAGCAAATTTTTTCGTTAGTGCTAATCTTTCTGCATCAGCAACATTTCAATCTTGGGATTTCTCGCACGCCCCGTATGCATTTTATTAGAAGTCAAGATTCGATGTAGGGGCAGGATTCGATGTAGGGGACAGGGCTTGATGTAGGGACAGGGCTTGCCCCTGTCCTTAAGTGGTTAGAGTCATAATATAATGAACAGTGAATAATAAACAATTCGTAGGTATAACATGATTATACCATATATTAACAATATTATAGTGCTAAAAAAGCTTGACTTAAGGAAAAGGATTTGTTAATATAGCATTCCTGCCTGATGCAGATGTTGAAAAACGCTGTTATCGGTCAGCTTGTTAATCCACGCTTCTCGAAGGGAAGCAAGGAAGAATAAAAAACATGTTGACAAGATGAAACAGAGATGTTAATCTATTAATCCGCGCTTCTCAAAGTGGAAGCGAGAAAATAAAAAACATGTTGACAAGATTAATAGATCATGTTAATCTGTAAAACGTCGCTTCTGAAAAGAAAGTCGACGAGAACCTTGAAAACTACACAGTACATGAAAGTCAGTCAATTCAAAAAAGAGCAAA
>JAENZQ010000004.1 GCA_016841185.1 Anaerovorax odorimutans | reverse complement strand
AAGCGGCGACATCTAATAATATATCATGTATCCTTCGCTCTGTCAACAACTTTTTAAAACTTTTTCAAATCTTTATGAGTGATTTGTAAACAGAGCGTATGTGATATATTATATAAATGTATGTCATATGTCAATACTTTTTATAATGCCAATTATTGCTTTTTTTATTCTCTTTAAAAAACAGATAATATATAATTAAGTAGAATACTGTACAACGCCTTACATTTTATATACTTATGTTAAAATTTTATTCTTGGTATATTAATAAATATATTAAGCATCTTTTGTATATTTAAATTTCAATGTGAAGAATACAACTCTTAAAAAGTTGAGTTGAACATTGTTGAATAAACCATAATCGTGTATAGTTTGTAATAGTAAAGATTACAGATTAAATATGGCAAGTCGAGGTGATCAGAGATGGTTTCAGACAGAATACATACAGTCACACCTTCTTATACAATCAATATTAGTATGAAAGTTTCGGAAATGAAGCAGCAAGGGAAAAATTTAATAGACCTAAGCATTGGAGAACCAGACTTTAACATCCCTGAAATTTCAAAAAAAGAAGCCATCAAAGCATTGAACCATAATAAAACCAAATACGATAAAGTGCAGGGTCTTTTGGAGTTGAGAAAAGCAATAGTTAAAAAATTGAAGAATGAAAACAATTTATCATATAAGGTAGAAAACATTGTAGTATCCAACGGAGCCAAGCAGGCCATATCCAATACTTTAATGGCACTTTTGAATCCCGGTGACGAGGTTCTCGTTCCAAAACCCTATTGGGTAAGCTATCCGGAAATGATTAAATTGGTCGGCAGCATTCCGGTTTTTGTCGATACATCAAGAACAGGGTATAAAATAACATCCGAACTTCTGAAATCCTATGTCACACCCCGAACTAAAATACTTTTTTTAACCAATCCTTCGAATCCTTCAGGTTTGGTCTATTCTTACGAACAACTGATGGAAATAGGAAGCTTTTGTGTTGAAAACAACATTTATATATTATCAGACGAAATATATGAACGGATATGCTTTAATGAAATATTCACCAGCATGGCCTCAATCAGCAATGCCATAAAGGATAAGACCATAACCATAAATGGTTTTTCCAAATCATTCGCAATGACAGGATTACGAATAGGATATTCCATATCCAATACCGAAATTGCCAAGGCAATCTCAACCGTACAAGGTCACTTTACTTCTCATCCGTCTACAATTTCTCAATGGGCTGCCGCAGCCTCACTCAACGAATGCAGTAATGCACCTGATATAATGAAAAAAGAATATAAGAAAAGAAGAGATACTGCAGTGTCAATTCTGAATACAATTCCGCAATTGAAATACTTATATCCTGAAGGTGCTTTTTACATATTTATGGATATCTCTGCGTATAAAAAAAATATGAAATATCAAGGCTCGTTTTCTTCAGCTTTCTGTAATAACCTTTTAAACAAGGCCCTAATTGCGGCCGTGCCCGGAATCGCTTTTGGGATGGATGATTTTATCCGTATTTCATACGCTTGTTCTGAGAAAGTACTATCAGAGGGTCTAAATAGAATGTCCGCTTATATACGATCTTTAATAGAATGAAAGGAGAACAGAATGGAACAGAGTAGTGTAGCGATTCTATTCATTGGTGCCTCAATGTTCATTCCCCTGTGGATTGGAGCAAAGGCAGGCGAAAAAGACAGAAACACCATAGAAGATTTCTTTATCCACAGCAGAAATATGGGTCTGTTTACTTTGTTTTTCACTGTTCAGGCTACATGGTGGAGTGCTTTCGCTTTTTTAGGATCCACAGCTTATTACTATGCGAACGGCCCCGTTTATTGGACAACCATAGGTTGGGATATTTTCTTCGGAGTTTTATTTTTTGAAATCGGAAAACGAATCTGGTTTTATGGAAAAAATAATCAATATATCACCGCAACAGATTTTTTTACCGATATTTATCATTCAAAAATATTAGGTGTTATTGTTACCTTCGTTATGATGCTTTTTACCATTCCATATTTTCAAATACAGATCTCAGGAGGAGCCTACCTTATAGAAGCTGCTTCACGAGGCTATATCCCCAGTAAGATGGGTGCTTTTCTATTTACAACAGTCATCGTCATTTATGTTTGGACGGGTGGTCTTCGTGCCGTTGCATGGGCAGATATATTCTATGAATTCCTGATTATAATAGGTACACTTCTTGGAGGCTTTTTTATCTTTTATTATTTCAATGGCATTGAAAATTTGTTTTCTCAGCTTAATGAATATCATCCTTCTTCATTGACACTCCCCGGACCCCAAGGCACTGCCGGACCTTTGCTTTGGATCTCCATGTTCATCATTGTTCCCATCGGCGCACTGATGGGGCCGCCTCTTTGGATTCGTATGTATGCAGTAAGAAGTGTTAAAACATTTTATATCATGCCCTTGCTATTGTCACTTATTTCCCTCATCAATATTTCTCCCATGTTGATAGGAAATGCCGGAATATTACTGGAAATGCAGTTGATTGATGCAGATACACTTTTTCCACGTTTGTTTATGAGCCATGCACCATATATGTTAGCCTATATTATATTAATCGGCGGAGCTGCTGCTGCAATGTCTACATCCAACTCCCAGATTCACTCGATTTCCGCTATTTATACCATCGATATCCACAAGCGATACATAAATAAGAATTTAAATGATAAAAAATTGCTGAATGTAAGCAAAATAGCAATCGTTATTTTTGCCATCCTTTCCTATTTAACTTATATCTTTAATCCCGGCATATTAATTCAATTGGGTTTAACTGCATTAAGCGGCACTGCTCAGGTATTCGTTCCCACAGCAGGTGCCCTGTTTTGGGATAAATCAAACTCTAAAGGAGCAATAGCAGGAATTCTGTCCGGACTCATCGCAATCATCATATTTTCATTTATTAAGAATCTGAATGTAGGAATAGCAGGTTTTTTAGGATTTCTGACAAACATTATTGTATTTGTCATCGTATCCAGCGTTACACCGGAAGATCATATAACAAGTTCAAAAATAAAGGAAATGCGATTGAAATATAAAAATACCTTTAGTTAATAGATTATGGATTATGGGTTATAGATTTAAGTTCATGTTACACTTAAAATCATTCCATCACATCCACTACCAGCTCTTCATATGAATATTCTTCAGAAATGAGCTCTTTGTCAAAAAGCCATTGCATGCCTTTTTCTATCTCTTTTTTTTCAGGCAGATCGATCTTCGGATAGTCTTTTACCTGATAATAATCCTCCGCACCTTCCGGAAAAGCTAATTTTTCATTTATACTACTGAAATAATTATCCTGAGGTGTATGATTAATGTAATCAACTGCTTTATTATAGGCCCTGAAAAAAGCCTGTAAAGCTAAGGTATTATTATCGATATATTCTCCGGTCACCATCAGAATGCCCGGATAAGTATCAAATTCGCCGTTACTTATCAGAAGCCGTGAACCATTAGCTGCGGCACCGGAAGCAAGAGGCTCCGGAAGGGTAGCCCCATCAATCTGACCATTATTAAGCATCTCCAATCTTGCCGGAATAGATGGGATGCTGATTTTATCAACTTGGTCCGGATTAATTTCATTATAGATAAGCGCCGTATCTAATAGATATTCCATCAAGGTATTAAATGATATTCCTATAGATCTGCCTGTCAAATCTTCCATATCATTAATATGGGTGTTGCTATTTATTAAAATACTGTAGGTCCCTTGGGTTCGTGCTACTCCATAAACAGCAAATCCACTTTCATGAAACAAGCCCAAAGAAAGTACATCCGTTGATACGCAGTGGAGTTCTTTAGCTTGAATAGCAGCATCTCTGTCTACCGCACTGCGGAATAATTGGATATCTACCTGCAGCCCTTCATTCTCGAAATATCCCAGTTCATCTGCCAAAACGATTGGAATAGATGCATCGTCAGGAAGTAATCCTATTTTGAATATACCCTTATCGTCTGTTTGTTCATTTGTGCAGCCAACAAAAATAAAAAACACTGATAAAAGTAAAATTGATGTGGCTATTTTAGTTCTCATTATAAAACCCTCTCTTTTCACCTTTCATCTAATACAATGGAGATTTTGTGAAACAAAATCCTCGTAAACTGTTATTTTTTATCTGTTATCTTTCTTCAATCCTTCTACTTCTTTACCATTACTGAGACATTAAGCCAAGGCAAGAGACCCGGCCCCCAAGATTTGAGACCTGTCTCCTGTCTCTTGTCTCCTGCCTCTTGATTATAATTAATTAATAAAATTGGTTCAAGGTATTTGTTTCTTTAAAAAACAAGTATATAATCTTTTAAGGAGTCTATATAAAACTTACAGTAGCGTAAAGGTGGTAAAATGAATATTTCTATTTATTATGTGGGTTTATATATTTTTTCATACTTTTCATTGGGATCTCTTTTGCCTTTACTCTCTCAATACCTGTTGAGCATCGGTTTCAACGGTATACAGATCGGAACCATAACTGCCTCGGGATTATTAGCCGGAATACTGACAACCCCTTTATGGGGAATGGCATGTGACCGTACCGGAAAAAACAAAAAAATATTATTAATACTATTGAGCTGCCCCTCAATAATAAGCCTGATTCTGATGTCTGTTCATCAGTATTATATTATTTTGATTTTATATGTAGTAATCTATATGTTCCAAAATTCTATTTTCCCCGTAATGGACTCTATTGTATTAGGACATACCTCGGATTTCGGAAGAATCCGCTTATGGGGAGCCATTGGTTTTGCTTTCGGTGTTTTTATCTCAGGCATCATTGCAGAAAAAGCCGGCCTCCAAGTGATTTTCATCATATACAGTGCATTTTTACTAATCGCCATATTATTTTTAAGCAAAATTCATACTACTGATCATAAAGAATCCACCCTTAATCATTTTGAAGGTTTAAATCAGTTGTTTAAAAACAAAAAATATCTTCTTTTTATTTTTGCCGCATTCTTCATTCAAGGCCCGATCATTGCGCACAACACATATTTCAGCATCCTATATACTTATGTGGGCGGTACCATAGCAGGTGTCGGCATTACTTTTTTCCTTTTCTGTATAAGTGAAGCCCCCGTTATGCTTCTCTTAAAAAAATCAGAACGGTATTTTTCTATTGAAAATCTAATTATGGCTTCGATGATTATCTCTGTTCTAAGGTGGTATTGGTACAGCACAGCACCTCCGCCTGCTCAATTAATAGGCACATTTATCCTTCAAGGTATTGTCAATGGCATTTTTATAGTCATGGCTATGCGATATATCTCCACTATTACTCGAAAAGAGACAAAATCAACAGCTATTGCCATTTATTCTTCAGTATGTAATGGTTTGGGGGCTATGGTCTGTCAGTATATTGGAGGTATTGTTCTGAACAGAACAGGACCTGCTGAGATATATTTTGTTTACTTCTTATTGAATTGTGTCGGTGTTATTATTTTTATAATTTCAAAATTAATAGAAAGAAAAAGATGAGTATCAGAAAAAGGGGAGAGAAGAGGGAGAAAAGCTCCCCCCTCAAAAGGAATAATTACTTTTTATTACAAAACTATTTTCATCATTTCATAGTTTTTTATCTATTTTACAAATACCTGCCTTAATCGGTAAAACCGATTTAAATTATTCTGCACTTTATTTGCAGTCAGGCAATAGCTATGCAACAAAACCAAAAAATCTTGGCAGCCACAATGCTAAATCCGGAAAAGCAGTGGTGATAATCAGTGTAGGGACCCAAGCAAACAGAATCAGCCACATAGTCGGTTTCATCATTTCGTTTATGGGTGCGTTACCGATTCTTGAGCCTAAATACAGAAACGGTGCCGTCGGTGGTGTAACACAACCCAGCCCTAAGTTGACACCCATGATAGCAGCAAAGTGAACCGGATGAATATCAAGGGCAATTGCTACCGGCAAAAGAACCGGTGTCGTAAGAAGAATTGCGCTTGTATCGTCCATCAACATGCCTATAATGATTAAGAACAGGTTTAACATAAGAATCAGAATCATTCTGTTTTCTGTAACCGCCATCATCAGATCAAGGATCATCTGAGGCGCATTTTCCATTATATACAGACGGGATAGCATCATAACAGATAACAACATGATCATGATAACTCCGGCAGTACAACCTGCAGTGATAAGACCTTCTTTAAAAGTTTTCCAATCCAGACCTTTATAAAAGAAAATTCCAACCGGTACGGTATAGATAACGGATACTGCTGCTGCTTCAGTAGGCGTCAGGAATCCGCCATAGATACCACCTAAAATAATAAAAGGTGCAACCAGAGCAGGCAACGCTTTTCCGGTCCTTTTCCCCAAAGTCTTAATATAAACATCGGGTTCCATTCTCTCTGTCAGGACAAGGGTTTTACAATCGCGCAGCATCCACGCATTGGTTAAACTCAACAATATGACCAAAAGAATACCCGGACCGATAGTGGCAAGGAAACAAGCCAATACCGACTGTCCCCCTATAAAAGCATAAATAATCATATTCAGGCTTGGAGGAATCATAAGCCCAAGTAACGAAGCACTTGATATCAAAGCGGCAGATACACCTCGAGGATATCCTGCTGCTTCCATCCTCGGCAGCATAATAGTTCCGATACAGGTTAAGGTTGCAAACCCGCTTCCCGAGATAGATCCAAACAAAGCACAGGATACAACCATAACTGCCCCTAAGCCACCTCTAATTCTTCCTACAAACATTGTAACAAGGTTAATCAGGCTTTCACCAATCCCACTTTTTTCCATAAGCTGTCCTGCCAGGATGAATAATGGAACTGCTACCAATATAAGCGAGCTGACTTTACTAAATCCGTATGGCAGAAGAAAGGTCCAATCGTACCCTCCTCCCACAACAATAACCAGTGTTGAAGCAAAAAAAGCATAAGGTATTGGAACTCCCAATAACAATACAACAATAAGTACAAGAACAGCAATCAGTACAAGCATCTAATCAACCTCCTTGTCATTCAACTGATCGTCAAAATCCACTTTCTTGATCCATTTATAAATAAATCTCTTGATTTCATTATATAAATGCACCAAATGAAAAAAAGAACCGACAGTTAATCCAAACAGGAGTGATGACTGTGAAACTGTTACCGGTATACGCCAGACAGGAGTCTGTTGCCCGTTTATTATGTTCCATTGGAATAATTGCAAGGCCCACACTAAAAATATAATTCCGATAATAACACTTAATGTGTTACGCAACAGTGCAATCAAATCTTTTGTAAAGCCCTCCTTCATCATAATAACGATGATGTCTGCTTTAATATGGCTCTCTTCAAAGCTGCCATAGGCACTGCCGATCATATAAAGCCAAAATGCACAAATAATAAGGATTTCTTCATACCCAAGCAAATTAATGTTCATTGTACGTGCTATAACTGCAGCAAATGTGATACACGGAACAAGAATATTGCTGACAATCAAACCAAATCGCAGAAGTTTGACTAATGCTGCATAAAACGATGACTGTTCCAATTTGTTTTCAAGTGTGTACATTACGACTCTCCTTTCTATGAATAAATTAAACAGCAGTAATAAAGGAAAGGGAAGGGCTTCCCTTCCCTTTTTAAAGTTAAAGCTATGCCGGTCTGTTTTAATACATTAATATCGATATTGATTTATTCGAGTTTTTCAAGCTCTGATCTCAAACCATCCATCAATTCTTTAGTTAACTGATCTTCAAGCTTCGGCCAAGTGGTTTCGCGAACAAAATCAGCATATGCATCTACTTGTTCCGGAGTGAACTCGATAACTTCTACGCCATAATCATCAGCCAGTTTTTGCTTGTAGTTTTCTTCATTTTCCTGAGCAAGTGTAAAACTCCTTACACTTTGCTCCTGGAATGCTTCAACAACGATGTCTGCATCTGCAGGATCAAGTTTCGCAAGGCTTTTCTCGCTGATGACATAGCTTGTGGCTTCTGCATGGATGTAATTAACATACATATAATTGATGACCTCACCGACCCATGCATAGTTGATATTTGGCGTTCCCCCTACCCATCCGTCAACAACTTTTGTCTGGATAGCAGTAGGAACTTCAGAATAAGGAACGGTAATAGGATTGAAGCCAAGATCTTCCTGTGCGACACGGAAAGTAATCATAGCCGGGCTTCTGGTTTTGACTCCCTTGTTTACACCAGGCGTAAACATATCCGTAGGCTCCTCTACAAAAGCCTGACCAATAAATCCTTCAAGCACAATACCAAGAAATCTGACATCGTTTTCTGCTGTCAGCTTCCCAAGCTCTGTACATAAGTAAGAATCCGGTGCAAAGAGTACTTTTGCATCTTCAAAGCTTTTTGCATAATAAGGAATATAAGCCGCTCCCAATCTGGCATCTAATGCATCCGGTATGGTAATCTGGCCGGCATCAATGGTCCCCCTGACGATTTCTTCATAAACCGTTTCATATCCGCCTAACTGACTTGCCGGGAAATATTGGATCTCAACTCTTCCTTCAGTTCTTTCCTTAACCATTTCGGCTAATTCGTTGTTCAATCCGGTGGCTATATGTTCTAATGGTGCGTCTGATGCTAATCTCAAAACGATGGGCTCTGTTGCCTCTCCGCCTTCTTCGGCATCTCCGCCGCCACCGCCACCACCGCAGCCTGTAAACGCTGTAACAGCCAAGGTTAATACGAGAGTAATTGCGAGAAATTTCCTCTTTTTCATTGTTTCTCCTCCCTTGATACAATGTTTGGAATTTTTTGAATAATGTAAAATATATGACTATGATAACAAACGAATATTAAAATACACTTAATATAAGCTTGAATTTATATAAAAAAAACATAAAATATTCTTTGTCTATTTTTTGCACTTTTTTCTGGTACAATAAAATAGCAGGGTGATTATTAAAAAGGAGTTTTCAGCCATGTATCATCTATCCCAAAACTATTATTTACTTTTTATACTGATTCTATTTGTATTTTTAATATCTTTATTTTATTTTTATATTTTTACAAAGAATCGTGAAAAATATATTAATTATTGGGGTCTGAGCTGGATCATGTATGCGGCAAGCCTCGTCTTCAGTATTTTTTTAATCTCGAATCCGTCCTCCATTTATTTAATTGGGGCAAAACAAGTTTGTGACCTTTTCAACAGCTTGTTCCTGTTGGCAGGAACCTATCATTTCATTGGCCGAAAATTCCCTCATTATTGGATTCAATTTACAATTGTAAATATATTGTGGATTTCTTTAGCCGTATATTACCAACTCCCCTTTATTACAATCACTTTATTATCAGCCGCTTTTTTTAATATTATTGCCGTCGTCACAGGAATAATGCTTCTCAGATATTGGAAGATGAATAATATTGGAAAAATTATTATAATTCTGATTTTTTTTATCTGGGGTATTCACAAAGCCTATTATCCTTATCTCTACCCGGAATTCAGAAATTCTCAATTGGGCTATATAAGTGAAATCATTTTGGCTAATTTGTTGAACTTCAGCATAATGCTCATTTACCTGCAAAAAATTAGAGAGGAACTCATTAACAGCGAAACCCTCTTTAGATTGATGGCGGAAAATGCTCAGGATATGATTTATGTATTTCAATTAAACCCCACTATGCACTTTAAATATGTCAGCCCGTCCTGCGAAAAAATCATGGGTTATAAGCCGGAAGATTTTTATAATAATCCAAATTTATTTTTTGAAATCATACATCCGGATGACAGATCTTTTCTGGAAGCTTTGATCGACCCATATTCTTCTTTTTCAGAACCCCTTACCCTGCGCTGGAGGCATAAATCGGAGTACTATGTTTGGACTGAACAAAAATCCACTTTTTTTGTTGATGAAGAAACCCGCATCACACGCGTCGAAGGTATTATCCGGGATATTACCGACCGGAAAAAAGTAGAAGAAAATTTAAAAAATACGGAAAAATCAAGGCAAACTTTGCTGACCAATATATCCCATGAGCTGCGTACACCTATTACATCTATTGTCGGATATATTGCCGCAATCAAAGAAGGGCGTTTCGAAGAAAATACTAAGAAAAACTATATTGATCTGATATATAAAAAATCTCTGTATCTCCAAAGACTTGTTCAGGATCTGTTTCAGTTGACACAATTTGAGTCCAAACAGATATCTTTCAACTTTTCACAGATTACGATATCCGAATTCATAAAAGATATTCTGGAAAAATACGGATGGGACATTTCTCAGAATAATATTAATTATGAAATAAATTATGAAATTTCTGAGGTTTTTTTGCAATCTTTTGTTATTATAGATATAGAAAGAATCGATCAGGTTTGTTCAAACATTGTTTTTAATGCCATTAAATATACTCCCACCGGAGGTATGATTACTATAAATTTGAAGCATTATGACAAAGATTATCTTTTAGTATCCATTTCAGATACCGGTCCGGGTATTTTACCAAAAGATACGGAAAATATATTTGACAGATTCTTCAGGAGCAAAACACATCAGAATTATGAAGGCAGCGGATTGGGACTTGCTATTTCTAAGGAAATAATTGAATTCCACAAAGGGAATATATGGGTAGAAAGTGAAGTCGGCAAGGGAAGCACCTTCTTTATTACCATCCCCTTTTATACACCTTGATAATAGAAATACATGAATCTTTATCAAAGAAAGGAGACTTATGTATGGCCAGAGAAAAAATCTTAGTTGTTGATGATGAAATGGAAATTCTGGAACTCATAAAGTCATGCCTGATGGAAGAGCAGTATCAGGTTTTAACTGCAGAAAATGCACAGAAAGCTCTGGAAAGCTTAAAAACAGAGGCACCGGATTTAATTCTTCTTGATATTATGCTGCCGGATATAGATGGTATTGAATTGTGTCTTGATATACGCAAATTTACCAATGCACCCATTATTTTTCTCAGTTGTAAATCCCAGGAGATGGATAAAGTTTTAGCATTATCGGTAGGCGGAGATGATTATGTAATAAAGCCGTTTTTACCCAATGAACTAATTGCAAGAATCAAAGCACATTTGAGAAGAAACCGCTTTACTCAGCAAACCAATCAAATCCCTTCCATCATAGAATATCCCGGAATTAAAGTAAATCTGGACAGCCATGAAGTATTCATTGACGGGAAACCCATTGTTCTGTCAGGAAAAGAATTTGATTTATTAGCTGTTCTGATAAAAAATCCAAAAAGGATTTACAGCATGGAACAATTATTTCAAATGGTTTGGAAAATGGACAGTCTGGAAAATGATGCCCGAACCATTATGGTTTATATCAGCAATTTAAGGAAAAAAATAGAAAAGGACCCGTCAAACCCCGAATATATTGTTAATGTAAGAGGTGTCGGGTATAAATTCAACAGCACTATTTACAAGTAAATCATTCGTCTGGTTTTTCTCCCCAGTTATGTTTATAAGCATAGAATAATATAAAACACATGTATATCCATACAAGTATGACAAACCCATATATAAAAGGAAATCCCAGGATATATGGGTGAACACGATTGATGAAAAAAACTCCGGGAAATTCAATAAGAATAAATCCAAGAATCAACAAAAACCAGATTCTATGCTTTGTTTTGTCTTGTTTGCTATCAGACATCAATGCCCCTTCTTTCTCATGAAATACACTTTAACTATACCACAAACCCTGTTTCATTGACAATTGCAATATATAAGTGTAAGTATTGAACAGTTTATGGAATATAGAGTACTGGCCTACATCTTAGATCTTAGATCATAAATAATAAACTTGAAGCCTTAATTTGCAATTACATATCCGCTTCCGGGTACCAATTCAAATATGTCTTTCAGTCCTGAAGAAAAATATAATTCATTATCCCTCGTAATAAATATAATTTCCATCCCCTCCATGTTTTCAATCATTTTCATTCCTTCATCTTTACCCATTAAAAACATAGTTGTAGAAAATGCGTCTCCATCTGTTGATGAATCACTGACAACACAGACACCTTTCAATTCATTTTCCTGAGGAAATCCTGTAAATGGATTGAGTATATGATGATACGCCTTCTCTTTATATATAAAATATCTTTCATAGGTGCCGGAAGATACAACAGACTTATCTGATACATTTAGCAGCCCTAAATACTCTCCCCGCAAAGAATCAGGGTCCTGTACCCCTATGCTGAAATCACTCCCGTCCGGCTTGCCTCCTATCAGCAACACGTTTCCTCCCAAATTGATGATTGCACTTTCTATACCTTCTTTAATCAAAAATTCTTTAACCTTGTCAGCAATATAGCCCTTAGCAATAGCTCCTAAATTAGCCTCCATGCCGAGTCTCTTTAAATAAACTCTGTTATTGTCCTTATGGATTTCTATATCTTTATAATTTATCAAGGATATGGCTTCTTCTCTTTCCTTATTCGTCGGATAATGCCCTTCAGGAGGATCTATATCCCATAAATTGATCAAAGGTCCGGATGTTACATCAAATAGCCCACCCGACATTTCAGATACTTTCAGGCTATGTTCAAGTAAAGTTATCGTATCCTTTGATACCGATATCCGCCTCTTTCCGGCATTTTCCTTCAAACGCCATAGATCACTTCCTTCAATGTGAACGCTCAAAATGTTCTCAAGTCTTCTTATACGATCAAATGCTTCCTGAATAATGGAAGCATCATTATGACCATAGATTTTTATGGTCACAATGGTGTCAAGAAGAAACTCACTGTCGTTTATGTACGCTTTCTCGCCGGCTTCCTCCTGTTGATCCGAACAGCCAACCAACAAAAATATATATAATAATATGATCAATAATCTTACTGCTTTCATACAATTACCTCCAGAAGTTCAGATGCCAGGATACTGATATGTCAGAAACTATGTAAAAGCCAGTTCGGCATGGAGATCCATCCATACATTTGTACAGACAGTGGACTTCAAACCACGAGCTATGAACAATCCATAAGTTGAAAAAGCTTTAGGATTGCTCCTAAAGCTTTTTATACATTAATATGCTGTCTTCGTCAACACTTTATTCAAGTCCAAGGGCTTTATTGAATAATTCTTCAAACTCAATGACATGAATAGAAACGCCTGAAATAGAATCAGTATGTCCTTCGTCATCGATGTAATTTACTGCAAATCCCTGATTTTCAACAACATAATCTGCAGCTGCATTGGCTTGAACGTGCCATGGCATCCCATATGCTTCTTTTAATTCAAGTTTACTGCTTGGGCTTTCAGGGTCCGGATTTCCATCAGCATCTGTTTTAAAGTATCCGGCCGTCTCTTCATTAAATTCGCCTTCAAATGCTGCATTAAAAAGTGCATCTACAATAGTTCCGTTTACAACAATAAACTCACCTTTATAAGACCAGCCTTTATCTCCTATCGGAAGTTCTGCTGTTGCAACATAATCTTCAGGTGTATCATATTCTCCGGCAGGAACCGGGTCTGATGCTAAAGCTTTTTCAGCAAGTGAGAAGAATTCTATCACATGAATAGATACTTGCGTACCATCATCTGTTTTAAGTGCATCTGTATGCCCTTCTTCATCCGTATAAAATTCTTCAAAAGCAGCAGGGTCTTGATTTTCAATTAACCATGTCTCGGCGGCTTCTGCTTGTACATGCCAATCTGCAGCAGCACCGCCTGCTGCGACCATTGGATAATTTCCTTGTTCTGAAGCAGTACGTTTATTGCCTTGAGGGACAATATTAGTTCCTCCCCAATAAGCATCCGTAATGGAGCCACCTTCAACAGTCAGTACAACAAAATACTTGTAGCCGGATCCCGCGAATTCATCTTCCTGAGCGAAATATATACCGTCAGCATAGCCAGTGCTTTTCTCTTGTCCTTCGTCCTCAGCTGCAGCAGGTTCACTTGATCCGCATCCTGTTAATGCAAATGCACCAACCATAGAAATAATCAGCAAAAACATTAAAAGTTTTTTCATGGATTTTTCCCTCCCATAATGGTTAAAATAGTTCTCAGCAGCTTAATTTCTGCTGAATTAACAAAATATTATCATTCTGAAAATATCTAAACAATATTTATTAAATATTCTAATTGTATATAAGAATTTCTTATGGTTCGTAAATATTGAAAATCAAGGATTTAATGAATTTATGGAATATTTTTGTACTCTTTATTTGCTTTGAACAATAGCATCCTTTATGATACATTATTATCAGGTCAGATATTATGAAAGAGAGGTTTTTGAATCGTATGCATAATAAAAAAATTGTTATTCTGGGAGGAGGCTATGCCGGGGTTAAAGCCGGAAAGATTCTCCATAAAATATTCAGAAAAGATCCAAATGTACAAATAACACTTATTGATAAGCACCCCTTCCATACTCTTATGACTGAACTTCACGAAGTTGCAGGCCATAGAACAGAGCCTGATGCCATTAGAGTTGATCTTAGAAAAATATTTGCCGAAAGAAAAGTAAAGGTGGTTACCGACCAAATTGTATCGGCAGATTTTGAAAAGCAACAGCTTAAATCCGAAAAAAATACTTATGATTATGATTACTTAATTCTGGGAACAGGAAATGAACCAAATTTCTTCGGTATCGAAGGAGCAGAAACATATTCTCATACCCTCTGGTCCTATGAAGATGCTGTAAACCTCAGAGAACATATCCGAAAAATGTTTGAAATGGCATCCTCAGAGGAAGACCCTGAAGAAAGAAAACGCCTTCTTTCATTCGCAGTATGCGGAGGCGGGTTTACAGGTGTAGAAATGGCAGGAGAACTTGGAGAGGCTAAATATCATCTGTCTGAAGAATATGGTGTAAATATAAACGAAGTGAAGATATATAATATCGAAGCACTCAGTCGGATACTGAATATGCTTGAAGATGACCGGCAGGTTCAAAAAGTTGAAAAGCATTATAAAAAATTAGGTATTGAGTTATTAAAGGATTCTCCAATTGTGAAAATTGAAAAGGACCGGATTATTTTAAAAAATGGTGATATTATACCTACTTATACATTGATATGGACTGCCGGTATCAAAAACAAGGACTTTACTGAAAAATTAGATCTTGAAACCGGCCGTGGAGCAAGACTGACCGTCAATGAATATATGCAGACAACAAAGTATCCGAATATCTTTGCCGTAGGAGACTCTGCTTCTTACACTGACGACAAAAACGGTCCAATGCCGCAAATTGTGGAAGCAGCAGAACAATCAGGTCATACGGCGGCACTGAATGTAGCTGCTTTGATAAAAGGAACGGAAATGCACAAGCATAATCAAAATTATCATGGTTTTATGGTCTCTGTTGGTTCAAGATATGCCGTTGCAGACACCGGTTTTAAAAGTTCAGGCTGGATCGCCATGTTCATCAAACATGCTGTGAACTTCCTGTATCTTTTTATGGTCTCCGGTCTAAGACAGCTATGGAATTATTTGATGCATGAATTTTTCCACGTAAAAAACAGGCGTTCTTTTGTAGGCGGACATTTTGCAAAAAGATCACCTAATTTCTGGCTGGTGCCTTTAAGATTATGGCTGGGTTACATGTGGCTGGTTGAAGGCATCAAAAAAATCGGTGAAGGCTGGCTATCAAAGCCTAAGATGCTGCCGGGTTATGTATCTGATGCTGCAAGCAGTGCATCTCAGGCCGCAGAAAAAGTAGTAGAAGCTGTCACCACCGCTTCCCCTGCAACAGAATCTCCCGCAACACCTGAAACCTATGAAACCTTGCCCGGTGTTATTCAATGGGTCATAGACCGTATGCCAAGCGGTTGGGGTCAACCTTTATTTGAAACACCTAATTTCATGCAGTGGATAAATGAAAACATTATGGCCCCCAATATGGTTCCTATTCAAATAGTGGTAATTGTAGCAGAAATACTCGTAGGTCTTGCACTTATCGGCGGTTTATTTACTTTCCTTGCTTCAGTTGTAAGTGTTATGATGACCGTAGGCATTTCCTTTACAGGAATGGCTGATGCAACTATCCTTTGGTTCTTTTTTGGAGGTATCGCTATGATCGGCGGCTCGGGAAGTACTTTCGGTTTGGATTACTATGTACTCCCATTTTTAAAAAAATGGTGGAAAAAGACCAGATTTGCAAGAAAATCATATCTGTACTTTGATTAATATGCAAGTTGAATTTTCTATAAATAAAGGATAGAATTGAGATAGAATATTCTTTCCCTGAAAGGATATTCTATTGTTTGTTTAATTGGGTGTGATTATTTTGAAGAAAAGAGAAATGATTATAATAATAATTGTTGCAGCCCTTGCAGCTGTTTCAATCCTTTTAATCAATCAGGAAAGTTCTTCTTCGACAGAACGATATATTGTAATAACCGTTAACAAGGAGCTGTATAAAAAAATACCTTTTGATGATGCCACCATGGAAAAGCTTGTTGTTCAAACGGATCTGGGCAGTAATACCATTGTCATAGAAAACGGTTCCGTAAATGTTGTGGATGCAAATTGCCCGGATTTAGTTTGTGTAAATACAAAACCCGCAACACAAGTAGGGGATATGATCGTCTGCTTGCCTCATCGTTTAATAATTGAAATTACTGACAGGTGATTAGATGAAAAATACAAAAAAAATAGTTTATATCTCCTTATTGATCGCTCAAGCTATGATACTTAATTATATGGAAAGACTTATCCCTTTCAATGCGGGTATTCCCGGTGCTAAACTGGGATTGGCCAATATTATCACACTTGTTTCACTTGAGACGCTCAGTATGAAAAGTACGTTTTTGGTAATCATAACGCGAACAACTTTGAGTGCTGCTATGTTTGGCAACGTATCTGCTTATATTTATTCAGTCTGTGGTGCTTTATTAAGTTTTGTTGTTATGGCCGTCTGTGTAAAATCAAAAAAAGTAAGCTTGATTGCTGTCAGTATTATAGGTGCATTATTTCACAATTTTGGCCAATTATCTGCCGCAGCAGTGATTATAGAAAACTATAAAATAGGCGTATTTTTACCTTTCCTTATATTGATTGCGATACCAACAGGCTTATTTGTAGGCACCTGCAGTAAAGGTTTGTTGTCTTATCTATGCCGAACAGATTTATATTTTAAGGAAAAATAGGGGGAAATCTTAACTATGGAAATATTCTGGAATAAGAATCCTCAATTGATTGCTGAACTTTCAAAAGTTAAAACGATCATGAAGAATACCATTGGACATCCTGATAGCTTTGTTCGAGATCCCATTTTTCAAATGATCGAAGCAGGAGGAAAAATGCTTAGACCCTCTCTTTTGATTTTGTCCTCGAAATTTGGAAATTATGATTCGAAAAGAGTCCTACCGGTAGCTGCTGCTATTGAATTGCTACACACGGCAACACTCATTCATGATGATATCATTGATAATTCTCGCATTCGCAGAGGCATAGAAACCATCCAATCAAAAATTGGTAAAGATGCTGCTGTCTATTCAGGAGATTATATCATCGCAAGAAGTTTTATGCTTATCAACGAACAGTATGACGAAAATATGATTAAAAATTTATCAAAAAAAATTTCTCAAATATGTGTCGGCGAACTAAAACAATACCGCTTCAGATACAATTCCGATATCAGCATTTATGATTATATAAAAATTGTCAGTGCCAAAACAGCTGCTCTCTTTTCTCTCAGCATGTATATCGGCGCTTATCTGGGAGGTATAGAAGAAAAAACCACAAGACTTTTTGGTTTAACTGGGCTGCGTGCAGGAATTGCCTATCAGATTATTGATGACTGTCTGGATTACTGCGGAACAGATGCAACCATTCTAAAAAGCTCTCATAATGATTTGAAGCAAGGGTTTTATACACTCCCTCTTATTTGTGCATTACGAAATGATAAAAAAGGTACATTAAAGTCATTGCTTGATACTTCAAATTTTAGCGGTGATGCTGTTTATAAGATTTATAATATAGTAGTTGAAAAAAATGGTATTCATGATGCAAAAAGAATTGCGGAAAAATATACCGAGAAAGCATATGATGCTCTAAGACGTCTGCCTGAATGTGAAAGCCGCGCAACCTTAGATCATATTTTAAATGCTCTTTTGGACAGGCAGTATTAAATACAGGGAACAACCACGGAACACAGGAAACAGGGGACAGAGAACGTGAAATAGAAAGACTTAAAAGATAGAAGACTAATGCTAAGATATAACATATAATATATAAAAATTGGTAGGGAACCACAAACCATAAAATACGAACAAATCCATACTGCATACTCTATAAACTGTTTTAAAAGGTTGTGTTATAATTATGGCTTATAAGGATTTACATGCATTTGTAAAAAGACTTGAAGAAGAAAAACAACTCCATCGCGTCTCTGTTGAAGTAGACCCTTATCTGGAAATTACAGAGATCACCGATAGAATTTGCAAAGAATATGGACCTGCCGTTCTTTTTGAAAACGTAAAAGGTTCCAAATATCCCGTATTGATAAATGCAATGGGCACCTATGAAAGAATGGCCCTTTCATTGGAAGCCTCCGATATCAACAATATAGCCGAAGATATTCAGGATTTTATGAACATAAGCCAATACAAAACACTTCAGGGCAAAATAAAATCTCTTCCTAAATTAGCACCTTTGCCTTGGATATTTCCGAAAAAAACAGATAAAGGGGCATGTCAGCAAGTTATCGAAGATGCTGACCTCAATAAACTTCCTATTCTTACTTGCTGGCCTTTGGATGGCGGCCCTTTCATTACACTTCCACTGGTTATTACAAAAGACCCTGAAACAGGACAGCAGAATATGGGAATGTATCGGCTTCAAAAATATGACTCTAAAACAACAGGTATGCATTGGCACCTTCATAAAGACGGTAAGGAAATATTGGAAAAATATAGAAAATCAGGTTATGCTCAAATGCCTGTATCGGTTGCTATCGGATGTGATCCTGCAACAGTCTATGCCGCTACGGCTCCTCTTCCAAAATCAATCGATGAAATGATCTTTGCAGGATTTCTCAGAAGAAAGGCCGTCTCCGTCATAAAATGTATTACCAATGATATTTATGTACCTTCCAACGCCGAATTTATTCTTGAAGGTTATATTGATCTCAATGAATTAAAAGAAGAAGGCCCTTTCGGGGATCATACAGGCTATTATTCACTTAAAGACCTATACCCGGTTTTTCATATTAAAAAAATGACACATAAAAAATATCCTATTTACCATACCACTATAGTAGGAAAACCGCCTATGGAGGACTGCTATATCGGAAAAGCAACGGAAAGAATATTTTTGCCTCTAATTAAAATTCAGATTCCCGAAATTGTTGATATGAATTTTCCTTTAGAAGGCGTATTTCATAATTGCGTTATTGTATCTATAAAGAAATCTTTCCCCAAACATGCATTCAAAGTCATGAATGCCATTTGGGGCCTTGGTCAGATGATGTATACAAAAATGATTATTATTGTAGATGAGGATATTAACCCTCATGACATTTCTACTGTAATGTGGAAGGTTTTCAATAATATTGACGCTAAGAGAGATTTAATTGTATCAGAGGGACCGTTGGATGCTCTTGACCATGCTTCCAACATGCCTTATTACGGACATCGTTTGGGGATCGATGCAACAAAAAAATGGCCTTTGGAAGGGCACACCCGGGAATGGCCCCCGGATATTCGGATGAATGATCAAATTAAAGAGATGGTAACCAAAAGGTGGAACGAATATGGCTTTTAACAGATTAATAAAATACAGTGAAATGGTCATGTTTTCACATACATTGTTTTCACTTCCCTTTGCCGTCATGTCCGTTTTATGGGCAGGAAACGGGCTGCCGCGGGCAACCACATTTATTTGGATATTAATTGCCCTTTTCGCAGCCCGAAATGGCGCCAATGCATTTAACCGGGTTATCGACAGCGAAATCGATGGGAGAAATCCTCGCACATCCGACCGTCATATTCCAAGCGGCATCATTAAGAAAAAAGAAGCCATCGCTCTCACTTTCATTCTTTTTCTTATTTTTGAAATTGCAGCGTATATGATCAATCCCCTCTGCTTTTTTTTATCTCCTGCGGCTATATTTATCTTTCTGTTTTATTCCTATACCAAAAGATTTACATCTCTTTCTCATCTGGTATTGGGTATTGCCTGTGGAGGAGCTCCTGTAGGAGGCTGGATTGCTGTGACCGGTAAACTTTCGTTAACTCCTTTTATCATCGGTGGAGCCGTGGCATTCTGGATTGCCGGATTTGATATTATTTATGCCACACAGGATATTGAGTTTGACCGCAAGGAAGGTCTTTTTTCAATACCTGCAAAATTCGGTTTAAGGAAATCTTTGAAAATAGCCGCTTTCTTTCATGTACTCTCAATAATTATACTTATTATATTACGTTTTATTATTTCAACAGGATTTCTCTACGATGCAGGTATCCTCATATGTGCTGCTTTGCTTTTGGTAGAACACAAAATCGTCAAACCTGCCAATCGAGGCATTATGAACTGGGCAAGCTATCATATCAATCAAATCATAAGTATTGTTTTTTTTATTTTTTCATTAGCAGATTTTATTTTATAATAAACACTAAAAAGGAATATGTATCATGTTGATTGTTGACCATTTAACCATCCAATACGATAAATTATCCACTCCTGTCAAAGATCTCAGTTTTGTTCTGAAAGAAGGGGAAACCGGATGCATTCTGGGATTATCCGGCATAGGAAAGACAACTCTCCTTAAGGCCCTCGGAGGTATTTTAAAGCCTGTATCCGGAACAATTTTTCTGAATCATTTTCCTTTGACACCTGCCAGTCATCTTATAGGGTATGTCTCCCAAGAATATGGATTATATCCCTGGAAAAATGTAAAAGATAATGTGCTTCTGTTAAACAAAATACATAAAAAAGCTTTTTCTTCCGAATTTTTTAATGAAATAATCCGTTCTCTCAATTTACAGGATATATTAAAGGAATATCCCCATACTTTAAGCGGAGGACAAAAACAAAGGGTTGCTCTTGCCAGGGTTTTTCTATTTAATCCGGATATCATGCTTCTTGACGAACCTTTTTCATCCCTGGATGAAATAACCAGAGCTGCAGCACAGGATCTGTTTCTTATACTTTGGCGCAAACACAGACCAACTACACTGATTGTAACTCATAGTATAGATGAAGCTTTAAAACTTGGACATTATATTTTTATTCTAAATAATGGTGTTATGGATTGCATTCTGAATCCGGATTTTAACTCCGGAAATGTTAAAAAAAATGAATCCATAAAAAGGGATATTCTTGGAAAATTGAATTCAGGAAAGGAGGCTTTATTATGAAGCGAATATTATATAAAGCAGTTTATTTATCCTTTGCTGTTATTTTTTTATGGTACGTGGCATCCTTTCTGATAGATTCTAAAATAATCCCTTCTCCATTTGTTGTTTTAGTGCATACCTGGGATATTTTCGAAGACAGGATCTTGATTCATTGTCTTTACAGCCTAAAACGTATATTCGGGGGTGTTTTTGCAGCACTGATCATCGGATGGCCGGCAGGAATCTGTATTGGGTATTTCAGATGGTTGGATAAACTGATATCACCGCTTGTCTACTTCTTTTATCCTACTCCTAAGATTGCATTTCTTCCTATTCTCATGCTGATATTCGGACTTGGAGACAAAAGTAAAATTATCATTATTACCTTAATCATCATATTTCAAGTT
This sequence comes from Anaerovorax odorimutans, assembly GCA_016841185.1. Lineage (GTDB taxonomy): Bacteria > Bacillota > Clostridia > Peptostreptococcales > JAAYPU01 > JAENZQ01. Next base: position 126,349 of record JAENZQ010000004.1, on the reverse strand, counting down.
TTAATTTCAGTGAGAGACTTTATTAAAAACCTGGATTCCAGATATTATTTACCATTGATTTCCATTGATGCAAAGCCTGTTGATATGTTCATTCATATTCTTATTCCTGCATCTTTACCGAGCCTGCTGTCTTCAATAAGGATTGCTCTTGCCACTTCTATTTCCGTTCTTTTTTTTGCGGAAACTTTTGGCACCACATATGGATTGGGTTACTATATCATGGATGCCATGTTAAGAATCAACTATGTTGAAATGTACTCCGGCATTTTAATACTCAGCTTAACAGGCTTTTTACTTTTCGCACTCATTGATTGGATTGAAAAGAGCCTGATCAAATGGTAAATTGATATATATAATCCAAATGAAACGGAGTGATTTATTATGAATACTTTAAATCTTTGCTTAATCGGTTTCGGCAATGCAGGCAGGGCCTTTTGCGAAATGATCATGAAAAATGAAAAAGAGATAAATCAACTCACCGGTAATCAGGTTAAGGTGACCGCTATTGCCACCGGATCAAAAGGATGCCTTTTGAACAAAGAAGGAATAGATTTGAAAAACGCTCTAAACGAAATAGATACTTACGAAAAATTTTTATCTTCAAATCCATCATATACTTCCTCAAAGGCAATAGACTTGATTCAAGATTCCACTGCAGACGTTCTCATTGAATTAAGCACTTTATCTATTGCCGACGGCCAACCTGCTATTCAACATATTGAAACTGCTTTCAGCCAAAATATGCACGTTATTACCGGCAACAAGGGGCCTATTGCCTGGGCATTTAAAAGGTTAAGCAAACTTGCGGCAGACCACCAAGTTCAGTTTCTTTACGAAACCACAGTAATGGATGGAACACCTGTTTTTAATATGGTTCGTGAAACCCTTACGGGCTGCAAAATACTATCCTTTAAAGGAATCCTCAACTCCACTACAAATTTCATACTGGAGCAAATGGAAAAAGGAGAAACTTATGAATCAGCCGTTATTTCTGCCCAAAAACAGGGTTTTGCAGAAGCAGATCCTACTATGGATACAGAAGGTTGGGATGCGGCCGCTAAAACGGCTGCCATTGCAAATGTACTTATGAATGGCGATTTAAACCCTGAATCTGTTGACAGAACAGGCATTACCAATGTTACAGCTTCAGAAATTAAATCTGCTTTCCTGTCCGGAAAAAAAATCAAACTCATCTGTGAAGGTTATTATGAGCATAACGAAATAAAAGGGAAAGTTTCACCTTGTAAAATCGATTCAAATGATATATATTATAACATTGATGCCACTTCGTCCATTCTTTCCATCACAACGGATTTAATGGGTACTTTAAGCATACTTGAACATGCACCTGAAATACAACAGACCGCATATGGAATTTACAGTGATTTGCTAACTTTACTTAAACGACTACGATAGGCCGGATAATACAATTTGGAAGAAAATTAAATTGTATGGGTACGAGCAATTCGTACTTATATTTAAATCTTAAATCCTTCGTTGACGAAATATACTATAAAACAGAGGTACCTTAATCATGAATTCAAAAACACTTCAGTCCAACTTGATTTTATTTCTTGCTGCAGCCATATGGGGGCTCGCCATTGTAGCTCAACGTATCGGAGCTCAGTATATCGGCCCTTTTACCTTTAATGGCATACGGTTTGCCCTTGGAAGCCTCTCCCTGTTGCCTCTCATTTATTTTCTAAACAAAAAGAAAAAAGACTCTGCATTGGAAAAATTTCAGATGTCGTCGGAAATAAAAAAAGCCTTTATTGCAGGTATCGGGCCTGGTATCTTTTTATTTCTTGCAGCTTCATTTCAGCAAATAGGACTTGCCTACACCTCCGCCGGTAAAGCTGCTTTTATTACCGGCCTGTATATCGTGCTCGTCCCCTTTTTAGGTATTTTTTTAAAGCATCAAATCACTCTGAACACCTGGTTTGGCGCAGGATTAGCGGTGATTGGCCTTTATTTCCTTACTTCCATCGGGAGTTTTTCCCTGTCAAAAGGGGATTTTCTTGAACTTATCGGGGCTTTCTTCTGGGCTGCACATATATTAATCATAGACTACTTTTCAAAAAAAACAAACCCCTTAATACTGTCAGCCTTACAATTTGCAATTTGCTCGGCATTAAGTCTGATAACGAGTTTATTCATAGAAACGATTACACTTAATATTCTGAATCTGGCAATTGTGCCTATTCTGTACGGCGGTATTTGCTCTGTTGGAATTGCCTATACGCTTCAGGTTATCGGACAAAAACATGCACCACCTGCTCATGCAGCCATCATTCTAAGCATGGAAGTCGTTGTGGGTGCTTTTGGCGGATGGTTCATTTTAAATGAAAGCTTAGGTACTCGGGGCGTGGTTGGCGGCCTTTTGATGTTTTCAGGCATACTTTTTTCACAGCTTCCTTTTCCTGCGTTAAAAAGAACAAAAGCTTAACCTTTGTTCTTTTTAGAAAAATCCTTTCATATTGTTACTATTGGAATAAAATCGGAAATAGAAAAAATGAAATTCATTTTTGATTCTTTTGATGCCTGTCATCGAAGAAATGTATACAATCCCTTCCTTCCTGTTTGGACAGATAAAGAGCTTGGTCCGCATTTTCTATGAGCTGATTCAAATCCGAGCCTTCTTTCGGAAGTGTTGAAGCAATGCCAAAGCTTAATGTCACTCTTTCATCCACTCCTTTAATCCAGATGCTTTTTACATGTTCCCTTATCCTTTTTATTATTAAATTAATGGTATTTATTTCAGTATCAAAAAACATTATCATAAACTCATCACCGCCATATCTGAAAAGCAGATCTTCATTCTCCCTTGTGCAAAGTTTCATAGCAGAAGCAACTTTTGAGATCAATTCATCTCCGACCATATGCCCGTATTTATCGTTATATGCTTTGAAATGATCTATATCCATCATGACAACAGTAATGGATATATTTTGTTTCAATGCCTTTTCCCAGTAATCTTTAGAACGTTCTTTTAAAGTACGGCGATTATACAAATCCGTCATATCATCCAGATAGGATTTTTGCCTGAAATGATATGCATCGGCTCTGGTTTTGTATATACGCCTGAAACTATTGATTATAATTATGCCCATAATGACACTGATAAAATTCAATAATACAAGAATCATTATTCTTTTATTTACTAATGTTGTATATTCTTCGAGAAAAATATCTACGCCTAATATACCAATATAATTGCCTTCAATTGAATATACCGGGGCAAATCCGGTAAGATAGCTTCCCCATTCATCTTCATAGAAAGCATAAGTTGTTTTCTCATGGGTATAAATATCTAAAATATACTTAGTTAATACGGTATACCGGTCTTTATCACAATACCATTGGTTATCCGTATCCTCTAATCTTGTCCTATGATCAATTACTGCATCCATTAAATAAATTGTATCCAGTTTTGTTCCTTCAGGAACACCAAAATAGCTCGTTTCTTCTTTGTTAACAGTATACTTTATTTTATCCGGTGATAACCTCCTCATAATATATATATATTTTATTCCGCTGCTTTTCATAAACTTGCGAACATGTTGTTCAAATTCTATATTAACCGTGTCATCTAACAAATCACTAAATCCCAGTTTTTCAAGCCGTTCAACTTCCGAATCACTGAGCTTTATACTGTCAGCTGTTACAACGGCCACGCTTAAAGCTCTTTGGCCGATAGCATCAAAATAATCATTTTTTAACGAATCAATCGAAAAAAAACTCAATAATAGGACAAAAATAATGCAGAAAACCACAAGAAAATAATAGCTTTTCTCTTTTTTATTTAGAAACATACGCGCATCCCCCAAAGAATTATATGGAAGATAAAGATGTATTTATCGTATATTTATCCGGAGTTTATGTCAATAATTAATGAATTTTGTTCTCAAAAAAAGAAACCAGCTCCAATTTCGGGTTAAATTATGGAGCTGCCTTCCCTTAGTAATATTAAATTTTGAAATCGAGACTTGGTTATAGGCTGAACCAGATCCTTCATTACATCTATATTTAAGCAGTGTTACCGTATAAGATTTCCACTCAGATGATCTGGCATCTGAGTGGCAGGTTTAAGTTTAAGTAATCTATATTAAATTCTTTACAGAAAATTCAAAAATCGTTCTTTGATTTTTATTTTACTTTTCTTTTTGAAACTCCTTGGCTAAATTTATGAACTCTATATATTCTTTTTCTGTCATAATCGATTGGATACTTGCCCAGTCCCTGCATTCATTGTATAATCTCCTTGCAAATTTCTTGTCCATTTTTTATCCCTCTTTTCTTAATATTTATGAGTCAATACTTTAATTAATCATTTATTATCTTTATGTACTTCAAGATTAAAAGACTTTGGCCATTTGTATAAATTCAGCATATTCTTTTTCGGTCATCATGGATTGGATACTTGACCAGTCTCTGCATTCATTAAACAATCTTTTCGCAAACTTTTTATCCATTTTCTATCCCTCTTTCATTTTATTTTTATTAGATGAATACGGTTATTACAAACATATTATAAAAATTTCATAGCTTCCGTAATATTCACCAGATTAGTAAGGAAATTTTAAAAAGTTTACCGGAGGTACTTCACTCCATCCTATGGAAACAATTGGCTTTTCCAGTGATTCACGTACAATGTTTTTAATATTCATAAGCGGCCCCCCTATGTTTTTGTTTTATCAATTTACATTTTGCGTTTTGATGATTGTTTTTTGTTAATTATTTAACATTTACTTTTTTTCTTAATTATATGATACTACGTATTTGTAAAATGTCAATATATTTTTGATAATTTTTTAACTATTTATTTTAAAAAAATTCTTTTGATATTAGGATAAATTTTATTGAATTACCGGCACTTTATGGATAATTTTTATTTTTAGATCAATTTTGATCAGCTTTTTTCTGTTATTTAATTAACAAATTTCTCTTATTTTTAAAGAGACGATATGATTATAATTTTTGTTAAATTATTAACTATTATTCTTCCTACCCCTAACTACTGTCTTTATAATAAACCATCTATTTTATTTCATTGTTCCATCTGAGATGTTAAAAAAGAGACTTAAAAAAGCCTCTTTATATTAATCTCTTTTACTTGATTCAATTTTTATTTCCCATTGATTCTCAATCCATGTACGAAGCTCAGATTGGTCGATTTTATAGTGATCTCCTACTTTAATGCTTGGAAAAGCCGGCTCTGTTCTACACCAAAGGCGAACGGTGTCCGGTGCGATATGTAATATTTCAGCAGCTTCATCAGGCGTTATTAGAGTCTTGTCCATAGTATCCTCCTACTTGATTTTTTTGTATGTTGAATTTAATATATGTTATATGAAGAGGAATATTCACCCATATTGCAAAGCCTTCCTTTTAATACCTACTTTTTTCTTATTTCCATTCTGCCTATTTTATATGTCGCAATTCCTGTAAATCTCAATTGAATAATTATAGTGTTTGTGTTTTCAGGAATTGTTAAAGTACCTGTTTTTATTACTCCGGACCAATTACCATTATTAACATCCGCATAAGAGTCATCATGCAATAATGCCTTAGTGACTTTCAAAGGCATAAATTCCGAATCCCATGCTCCTACCCATAACTCAACCTTTTTCAAGCTTGTAATATCATTTACTTCTATTTCACATTGTCCATAAACTTCATCACCTGCTGAGAATCCTGTTGCTGTACTTTGACCAAAGTCTGCTACTGTTTCGGTTGATGTGATTACTTGCTGCCATTCTCCATCAATTCCATCTTTACGAATAACTTTAGAAGGTGTTACATCGCCGCTTATAAATGCCGAGAAATCTGCTACGCCTGAATTATCCCCCAACATCATAGGATTAGGATTCAATACATTATTATCACCGTTTTTTATAGCAAAGCTATCAATCGGTTTGATCAAGCCGTCTAATTGCCGATAAACTTCTTTACCCATCAAAAAAGCCCCGTAAGGGGATGGATGTAAATTATCTATAGTAGTATTTTTTAATGGGTTTCCATTTGTAGAATCTATCATTCCTTTACCAATTTCAATAACAATAACATCGTCCGATTTAGCGTTGCTTCTGATCCAATCGTTGACTTCATACCATTCGCCTTTGTAAACCGAATCGTCGGGAGTCAATGTTGCCGCTATTACTTTTATTCCTGCATCTTTTAAAGCTGCATAAATATCCTTTAAATTAGCAATAGTAGTTGCAGGGTCTATGGATGCCCTCGTATCGTTCAAACCTCCCATAACAAAGCAATAGTCTGGCGCATAGTTAATTACATCGGTTTGTATCCTTGCTAACATTTGGGCAGTTGTGTTTTCGGCTACTCCTGCGCAGTTTAAAACTTCAAATCGTTGTCCTAAAAACACATTTGCCCAAGTAAAAAAACCCTGATCCCCTAATGATGCATTATAGGCGGTGATAGAATCACCAAATAATACAATCGTTTTTTTCTCTTTGTCATCTGCTTTGTAACATATATATTCTTTTAAAGTTCCGAAAGGAATCAAACTAAATATCAATGCTCCTAAAATAAAACCTATTAAAAACTTTTTCATATCAACTTCTCCCTTTAAAATATCTTGCGAAATTATTCTACCATTTTGTTCCTTACCTGTAAAACCATATATCATTTTTTAATGAACATTGATATAATTGTGTTTCTCTGAAACACTTTTTAAAGGGGGAAAACCCCTTTACCCCTTTACTCCCTTTGGCCGTGGTCTCAAGTCCTGTCAAAAATAAAATTCCTATGTCCTAAAGGACATAGGAATTTTATGGAGCCAACAACGGGACTTGAACCCACGACCTGCTCATTACGAGTGAGCTGCTCTACCGCTGAGCTATGTTGGCATAATGGAACCAAAGGTTCCATACAAGCTGTTGAAAATCTCCTAATTTCTGCGTTGCTGCTTTCAAGCGAACATGCTCACTTACCTGAAGTAAGCTCCGCTGCTCGCTCTCAGCGCGCCTTGACCTCGAATTTTTCAAAAGCCTGGAGATTGTAGGCTTTTTCAACAATCTCAATGGAACCAAAGGTTCCATATTCTCTCTTTTCTTTCTTAACTCTTTAAAATATCTTCCGGTTTGATTTTATCTGATCTTTCGTATTTCTGGCCTGCCAGTGAAGTGTCAAATTGGCAAATGGTTTTGTATTTGCAGTATGTGCAGGCTGTTTTATTATTATCTAACTTTTTGGGCCTTATGTCAATGGTTCCCTGCATAATGTCCATGCATATTTCTTTAGTTAATTTACCCATATGTGACAAAAGTTTTTTTAAATCCCCCTCATCCATTGCTTTTGATTTCTCTCCTATGCTTCCGTCCTTTTTAATATTTACAGGAATCACATCGGAATAGCCATTAATATAACTATCGATACTTTTAATGATATCAATATCTTTTAAAACCAATCCATCCATTTTAAACATTTTTCGTATTTGTTTTTCAACAATTGTTCTTATACTTTCTTTGTTTTGGACCTCCGCTGATTCAATAACAGGATCATCTATTTTAAAATAAAATATTCCTGCCGGTTTGGCTTTTAATGCTTCATTTTTTCCCTCAAACCCTTTAAGTGCAGCGTGCAAATACACCATCAACTGTAACTGCAGACCGTTTACCACCTCAGAAAGATTTATTTTTTTGCCTCCCGATTTATAGTCAATGACTTTTATCAATACATCTTCTTCTCTTCTCAATACATCAACCCTATCAATTCTCCCCTCGATATAAACAGTTTCTCCCTCCGGCAAAACTACCTGGATAGGCGGAAATTTTCCTTTTCTTCCGAAACTCACTTCATAATAAAATTCATTGAAGTTTCCCTTTTTTACTTGCTCTGTCAAAATCAAAGCTGTTTTTTGGGCTGCCCGCTTTATCCTTGAAAACCTGTAGGCATATCTTCCGTTACGTTTTAAAATACCTTCTCCATATTCCTCTGCAATCACATCCATTACATATTCCATTATCTTCACACATTGGGTATCGTCAATGTTCTGCCAGCTTAATCCTCTGTTGGCAATCTCTTTTGTAAACCTCATAAGTGATTGGTGGTATATCTCACCCATTTCAACAAATGCCACTTCCCTAACCTTTCTTTCATCCGCTTTGATCCCGTAACGGAGAAAGTGCTCAAACGGACATCTGGAAAAACATTCTAAACGGGTAGGGCTAAGTACCGGAGGCATATCATACAACGCTTTAATATTTGAATTATCCATTTTATTCACCTTATTCTCATAGAACAAACCGGAAAAAAGCAGATTCATAAAAGAAGCATGTTCATCTTTTTTTAAATACCAATTGAAAACACTTTTCCAGATTTCCGGCATTTCATCGCCTTCCATGATATTTCGGCTCTGCTCAATGAGATATTTCTTCGTACTATCCGGAGTAGATATCAACTTCGAATGGTGGTTATTCTCCAAAAAATCTTTTTGAACGGCAATATTCCCAAACAATTTCTTCAGGCGGTTAATGAGTAGAGATGGCCGCATCTCCTTTCCTTCTGAATCAGCAGTCACATAACTTACCCATAAGTATGCCTCCGGACAACACATTGTTTTATAGATTGCAAGCCTCTCTTCCCTGATTCTTATATCCTCGCTTTTACTTAACTCGATATTTTTTTCTTTCAAAACTTCTTTTTCCTCAAAAACAAAAAGTTCACTATTTTTCTCATCACTGGGAATAATTCCATCGTTAACACCAATCATAAACAATGCCTTGACAGTACCTATTCTGGATCTCTGCAAAGTACCTACCAAAACCTGGTCTACCGTTGTAGGGATGATCCCGATTTCAACAGATTCCATCCCCGCTCTCATAATATTTACATATTCGGATAACTTAATCTCAAGATCTCCCACCAATTCTACCATCTGATCCAGAACATTTATAATGACGTTCCATATCTGAGTCATTTCCCTGACAAAAGTCAGTTCATTGTTTTTTCTTAAATCTGATATTAATTCTTCAATCCTGTTATTCAAATCTGCCCTGCTTCGAATAAACTCATATAATGCCTCTGTCTTACCCTTAACGCTTTTCTCTTCTTTCATAGCCTTTTCAAACGCAGTAAAGAAGGATAACAAGGCTTTCCGATGTTCATTTAAACCGTCAAGGTATTCCTGTCCCAATTCATCCAGTCCGAAAACAAAATCTTTTTTCCATTGACTGCCTTTGATAGCATATCTCAAAGCGTAGTTTTCAAGGGCTTCGCAATCATCCGGATCCAATTCGGCCAATTGTGTTTTCAGAAATCTGAAAATATCTTCGTATTTGTACCCGCCGGCAACAATATCCATCAATGCAAGCAGATATTCCACAAAAGGATTATGCATGATACTTCTTTTAATATCCATAAAAACTGGTATTTTATATTCCTCAAAAACCTTTGAAATCAACAAACCATAAGAGTCCATATCATTACAGATCACTGCAATTTCCCGGAAGCGGTAGCCTTTATTTCTTACCAGTTCAATAATCTGAGATGCAACACTTTCCAATTCTGCCGAATAACCGCTGCAAGAAACAATATCGATATGTGCCACATCTGCTTTATAAGGATATGGTGGATGGGCGAATAACTCTTTTTCAAGATATTTGATCTCAGGTACTTTTTCTTTTATATACTTGTCCGGAGTTTTTATAATTTTGTAAGAAATATTGTTCTTTTCTGCAATATTCCTACATTTCTTCATTGTGTAGCGGGAAACATCGAAAAGATCAAAATCACGACACAAGTATTCCGAGTCGATAGTAAAATTAAAATTAATCTCCCCCGAGCAGAGCATAAGCTGCTCGATAAGCAAGAAAGTTTGAGGATTAAAAAAATCAAAACCATCTACCCATATGGATGCATTTTTCAGAAAAGATACATTCCGAATCTGACCAATCAACAAATTGATAAAGTCTTCCGAATCAACAAACTGATTTTCCAGATACATACTGAATTTTTCATATATTAAATAGATATCTTTAAGTTTCTTTTTAAGAATCAGATGATCGTCTTCAAGGCCATCTGCTATATTTTTCAAGTCATCGACAGATATATTAAATTGCTTCAATTCCGTTATCAAGCTGTTTGCCAAACTTATAAAACCGTGCTTACCTGCTACATTTCCAAATATTTCGAGAGCCTCATGTAATTCTGAAATAATTTTATAGAGCACCATATGTTTACCTTGCTCATTTATATGAGTCCTGATCCCGCCGCCGGTTTCCCCCAGCACCTTGTGGCCAAGTCTTGAAAAACTTAAAATCTCTACGCCGATTAATCCGGGAACTTTTAGTTTTTCAAAGGCAATACGCTCCGCCTGAAGGGTGAACTGTTCTGGAACAAGTATAATAATATGACTATCCGGTGCATGCTTCATTCTTTCAGAAATCTTTTCATACATGTACTCATTTAAATCCTTATCCGCTCTTCCTGTTAGAAAATTTACAGCCATATCGACACCCCATTAAAGTGTAAGTTTAATCAATTCCCTTCGGAATAGTGAGAGTGTAAACCACTTTTACTTTCATCTTTTCATCGTTCATTTTAATATAAATCAAGGTTTTGGAACAAAACCTACCATAACTCTTATCTGTAATCTTTTATCTTTCTTAATCTTCTAACCCTAACCTTCTATCCCTCTAACCTCTAACTAAATTATATCACATTTGCCCGCCACTTTAATCTGATATATAATATTGTCAATATATAAATCGGACGGAGCTGAAGCTTATGACACTGCGACATAAGACTACCCTTACCATTATTGCAACTGTAACACTGATCACTTTGCTTCTTTATGCTATTCTATATACCATTATCATGGGAGAATATATCTCCATGGATGAAGAATTAAATCAACAAAACGTAAAAAGAGCTTTTTCGGAGATCAACCACCACCTTGCATCTTTGAGAACTTTAACTGCAGAATGGTCTGTCTGGGATGATACGTATGCCTATATGTCCGGCGAATATCCTGAATATATAGAAAATAATATCTTTGAGAAATCCTTTACTACATTAAAAATAAATTTTATGCTTTTCTATGATATCGAAGGAAGCCTTTATTATGGAGAAGGCTACGATATTATGAAAAATGAATACATTGGCGTACCTAAGGAATTAACAAAAATTTTTGCTCAGGATGCCTTTAGGAAAGAACGTTTAACCAACGGAATGACCGGAATAATCACCATAGATGAAAAGAAATTGTTAATATGTGCGCTTCCAATTCAGAAAAGCGATTGGAAAGGTTCCAAAGGAACATTAATTATCGGACGATATTTAAATCAATCGATTATCAATGAAATAAATAATTCACTTGTCTATCCATTGGAGCCTATAGATAAAGCCTCACTAAATCCTTATACCAAACGGCTTATTGCTGATTCTATTGAAAACAGGCAAAATATTTTTACCGGGCATAGTTCGGATAACAATATCATAGAGACTTACGGCATTTATAATGATATCTACGGAGAGCCTGCTCTTGTATTTAAAGTATCTTCGCCAAAGCAGATTTATCTTCAGGGAAAAGAAACCATTATGTTCATACTGCTTTACCTTGCAGGCGCTGGAATCATTATTGCCATCTTAGGGTCATACATATTTAATAAATACATTATCTCACGACTTACAAACCTGACCAATGAAGTTTCCACAATTGCTCTTGACGGTAATCTTCAGAGAAGTGTTGCCCTTGGAGGATCAGATGAAATCGGGATCTTGGCAACTTCCATCAACAAAATGCTGGCAACCATATACGGAAGAACAGAAGAGCTTAAAGCTGCTCATGAAGCACTTAAAAAAGCAAAGGAAGAAGCAGAAGAAGCCAATGAAATCAAAAGCCGTTTTTTAGCCAACATGAGTCACGAAGTCAGGACACCTTTAAACGGCATCATGGGCATGACAGATTTGACTTATATGACCGATATTTCTCATCAACAACGTACTTATCTGGAAATGATCCGATATTCCAGCAATATTCTATTGAATATTATTAATGACATCTTGGATTATTCAAAAATTGAAGCTGGAAAATTGCAGCTTGAAAATATTGAATTTAATCTTATAGATACTGTAGAAAAATTGACCCGACTTACTTCCACGCGGGCTCTTCAAAAAAACATCGAAATCATTCTTGATATCGACCGAAATATTCCAACATATGTAGTTGGTGATTCTATGCGGCTTAATCAGATATTGCTGAATTTGCTGAACAACGCCATTAAGTTTACCGAAAAAGGCGAAATAAGCATTTCAGTTACTCAGAAAGGCGCTTCGGAAAATAACATTGTATTCTGCATATCGGACACAGGTATAGGAATCCCTTCTGATAAAGTGGATAAAATGTTTGAAGAATTTACTCAGGCCGACAGCTCTATTACCAGAAGATACGGCGGTACCGGTTTAGGCCTGGCCATCAGCAATCAATTGATCAAAGCTATGGGCGGCGAGATAAAAGTCCAAAGCAAAGTCGGAGTTGGAAGTGCTTTCACTTTTAATATCCCGTTCAAAGCTTCAAATACAAAAGAAATAATCGATCATTCCCAAGATTTAAAAGATAAAACAATTCTAATCGTTGAAAAGAATGAAAAAATAAGGAAAACCCTGGAAAAAATCTGCCAGGATATCTCAATCAATTATGTTGTCCTATCTTCCCCCGAGAATGCTATGAAGGCTTTAACTTCATCAGCTGATTTTGACATAATTATCATGGATTTATATCTGGAAAATATGGACGGATTAGAATTGTCAAAAAAGATTTCAGGCATACGGAAAGAACCTGTACCTGTTATTCTTCTGGTTTCTCCGGCAGACATGATTGGAGACTCTATTCTGTTAAAGGAACTCAATATTTTCACTCAGGTCATAAAGCCTGTTCTTCCGTCTGAATTCAAATCCGTCATTCATGATACTTTAAATCTTTTGCAGGGAAATGAAAAAACCGGAACTAAAGAGCAAAAATTTATTACTTTATCAGGAAGAACAGTTTTAGTCGCTGAAGATGGCTATATCAACAGAAAAATAATTGTAGAACTTCTAAAAAAGCTGCATATTAATATCCTAACAGCCGATAATGGAGAAAAAGCTTTATATTTATTTGAAAACAATCCTGTAGACCTTGTTATTATGGACATAGAAATGCCGGTAATGGATGGTCTCGAAGCAGCTTCAAAAATAAAAGAAAAATGCATCTCTCAGAAAAGAAATGTTCCTATTATTGCAGTTACGGCATATGTCCTTGAAAGCGAAATACAGAAATGTTTTGTAGCCGGGATGGATGATTATGTCTGTAAACCTATCAGCTTGGATATGTTATATAATAAGCTTTTAAAATATCTTGCCGGTGAAAAGTTTACAACAAAAAAAGATATTCGATACGTCAACCATCAAAAACTCTGCGATTTAGTCAGCGGAGAAGAAGCTTTCATCGGTGATTTATTGACATCTTTTACCGGTACATATATGGATTTTATTGAAAAAGCAAAATGTTCTGCCAAAAATAATGATATAATTGAATGCAGGAAGATTTTGCACGGATTAAAAGGAACTGCGGCCAGTCTCTATATTCAATATGGCCTCGAAGATATCATCAAACTTGAAAGTCAGATAGAACATCTGCCTAAAGATACGATCCTTAAAAAAATCAATTTGATAGAAGAAAAATTGAATGAGGTCGCCGATTATATTGATAAAACCTATGAAAGCGATACACTTTGAGGTGAAAAATGAAAAAAATATTCGTAATTGACGATTCAATACCAACCCTAAAACTTATTCATAAGATACTTGATAATTCAGGATACACTGTTTTTGAATTCAGCGACGCTTCAACTGCCCTTTCTCAAATCAAAACCCAGGCTCCGGATTTAATCATTATGGACATTGAAATGCCTAAAATGAACGGCCTTGAAGCACTTCAACTTATGAAGCGGATTGATCCGGATCTGAAAGTAGTCATTATGACAGCTTATGCCGATTTGGAAAAAATACACTATTTCCTTGAAAACGGCGTCATTGATTTCATTGCAAAACCATTTTCTTTGAATGAGATTAACACCGTTCTGGCCCATGTTTTTTCGGATGAAAACGACAAAGCTTCACAGGAATTATATGATAAAAGATTGAGTTTCATATGCAAAAGCCCGGAAATAACAAACTGTATCGATAAAGCACTTAAAGTTTGTAACAGCGATCTCCCTATCCTGATTCTGGGTGAAAATGGAACAGGAAAGGAAATACTGGCTGATTTTATCCATTACAACAGTCTCAGAAAATATAACAATATGATTAAAGTTAATTGTGCAGCAATCCCGGGAGATTTAGCTGAAAGCGAATTATTCGGGCATGAAAGAGGTGCTTTTACCGGTGCTGTAGATACACGACAGGGAAAAATTGAACTGTCCAATAAAGGTACTCTCTTTTTAGATGAAATCGGGGATCTCAGCCCCAATCTTCAAACTAAATTATTACGCGTTCTTGAATATAAAAAGTACGAAAGAGTCGGAGGAAAAAATACAATAGAAACCGATTTTCGTTTAATATGCGCCTCCAATAAGAATTTGAACGATGAAGTGGAAAAAGGAAATTTCAGACAGGACTTATTTTACAGAATTAATACTGTTACCCTGAAAATTCCACCTTTGAGAGAGCGTAAAAGTGATATAGAACCTCTTATTCATCACTTTTTAAAACAATATCGCAAAAAATTTATGGTCACTGCAGAAAAAATTTCAAAAGAGGCACTTGCCATCCTTGAAAAATATGAATGGAGCGGAAACGTAAGGGAGCTTAAAAATGTCATAGAAACCACAGCATCTCTGACAGTAAACGACACAATACAGCCTTGTGATTTGCCTCGTTATATCTACGATACCGAATCACGGAACACTTTTATGAATTTCTTTGAATCCGATGAGATCGTACCTTTGGATGAATTGGAAAAAGCCTATATTAAATCTGCTCTCCGAAAACTAAAGGGTAACAAGAAAAAAACCGCTGAAAAATTGGGAATAAGTGAAAAAACGCTCTATAATAAGTTAAGCAAATATCATATATAACTGTAAAAATTACAATTAACTTCATGGGCTGCTGTATTTTTTACAGTGGTCCATTTTAAATTTTTTGAAAATTGAAAATGGCTTGACTCCCCTACCTATTACATTCTAACGAATTTTCATATTGATGATTTAATAACTAATTGGTATATTTTTTGCTATTACTATAATAGTATCGGATAAAAAACTATCCATTTGCGCTCTCAAGCATTAACTGCTTTGAGCAAGTATCATTTGAGGAGGTGAATCTTGTTCTATCCTTATTGAAAATAATTAATAAAGGAGGAAAAAATCTATGGATGTTGTAGTACAACTACATTCCCTTGACTGGATTATTATTGTAGCTTATATTGGTTTTATGCTTTGGCTGGGATTCTATTTTTCAAAAAAATCTCAAGGTTTTGACGATTATTTTATGGCAGGAAGAGATCTGACTGCCCCATTGCTGGTCGGTACATTAGTATCTACCTTCTATGGACTGGATACCTTATTCGGAACCTCAGAAGTTGGTTTTTATGAAGGTATTTCAGCATTTTTCGCTTATTCACTGCCTTATACTGCCATGTATATTTTAATGGCATTTCTTGCCCCTGTATTTAAACAAAAGTTCCCTACCGGAACCACAATGCAAGATATTTGTTATGAGAAATATGGTAAAACTGCAGGAATCGCATCTTCCATTGCAGCACTCGTGTACTCTACCAATACAATGGAAATGATGGGAATCGGGATGCTTCTGTCACTGGTCCTCCCTATTCCTATCTGGCTGGGAACGATTTTAGGTGCTATTATCGTTGTCATCTATACTTATACCGGTGGTCTTTGGGCTGTTACCATGACTGACTTTATCCAATTTGTCCTCATGATGATCACTTTGGGTATCGCTATGATCGTCGGATGGAGCTCGTTTGGCGGATATGAGCAGGTTTATGCAGGCCTGACCGAATGGTGCGGTGAAGATCCATGGTACTTCTTCAGCGTCGGTGCCGGTTATCTGTCTCCTGCAACACTTGTTTCTTATTCCATTACCGCTCTGGCCGTACTTGCAGAGCCGGCTTTCTTCCAGCGAGTCTTTGCTTCAGCCGGTCCGCAAGAAATCAAAAAAGCTTTCTCAGTCGGTGTTCCCATGTGGCTGGCCTTTGACTGGGTCGTTACCTTCCTTGGAATTCTCGGTGCTGCTGCTATCGGTATCGGCATGATTCCGGAAGTTGAAGCCAATCAGGCACTGCTTGCAATTGTCGGTCAATACCTGCCGCCTGGAATCCTCGGTTTATTTATTGCCGGTGTCCTTGCATGTGCAATGTCAACAGCCGATTCCTACTTCCTGGTTGCCGGCGGGGTTGTTGGTCATGACCTTTACAAAAGAGTTATCAATCCGGAAGCAGACACTAAAAAAGTTGAAAAGGTTACGAAATACGGGTTGCTCGCCAGTGCTGTTATTTCATTAGCTTTAACCTTTATGTTTGACAGGATCATGGAAATCTGGGTATTCCAGGCTACCATTATCGTTGGGGTATCACTGGTTCCGGTATACTTCGGTGCATTCTCCAAGAAAGCACCGAAAAAGATTGCCGGTACACTGGCAACCACCTTCGGTCTTGTATTCTCATTTGTCTGGTATATCTGGACCAACTTCTTCGGCGTATGGTCGGATGACTGGGAAGTTTATGTGGTTAAAATTGGCGGAGTTGAACTATGGCAGGAACAAGGAATTCTGATCATCGTGCCCGTTGTTATAGTGATTTACTTGATTGCTAATGCTCTTGGAAAAGAAACCATGAGTGAAGGGGGTAATATTTAATGTTAGATAGCATGTTAACTTGGAACTGGGATTTCTGGTGTAATGTTGCAGGTGCGATATGCATTAT
The DNA here is from genome assembly GCA_016841185.1 of Anaerovorax odorimutans. Taxonomy (GTDB): domain Bacteria; phylum Bacillota; class Clostridia; order Peptostreptococcales; family JAAYPU01; genus JAENZQ01. The sequence goes on along the minus strand of JAENZQ010000004.1, from coordinate 109,407 downwards.
AGGACCCCTGTTTCTTGTAGGTTGGTATTATAAAGCCGTAAAAGTAAAAATTAAAAAACTCCATGACCAAAGTCAATAAAGACAAGCAAAAGAGGTGCGGACACCGCACCTCTTTTATCATTAACTTCCATCTTTCATCTTTTCATCTCTCAACTTTTTTCGTCAGAGTTGACTTATTTTTCTGATTTCTATACCCTGATAAAAATGTTTAAGAATTTTCACATAGTCTGCTCCGTTGCCCGCCATTCCATTTGCCCCCCATTGACTCATTCCTACGCCGTGTCCGTATCCTATGGTATTGAAAACGATCTGATTATTATCGGATTCTATGGTAAAGTTTGCAGACCTGAGGCCCAACATTTCTCTTACGTCCCTTCCTGACAAGATAAGGTTGCCCACCTGTATCCTGCTTACACGCCCCCCGCTGCTGTGATCAAGAACCTTGACCGAATCCTCAACATTACTTAAGTCAATGGAAAAGTTCTTATATTTTGACGTGATCTGTGACTTGAACTCATTTAAACTCATCATGACGGAATCTTTAAAATAAGGTGCTTCTTGTTCAAATGGGCTTTCTACACTTCTTAGATAAGGTACTGCCGTTGTAAAAACATCTTCTGAATTTTCTGTTTTCCCTCCACTGGTAGAGTGAAAAAGCGGCTGATCTACTAATTTCCCATCATATGTCATGACCTGTCCTCTTGTACTCTCTACCGCTTGGCTTATTTTCCCCCAATATTTCAATATCCACTCTGAAGACTTAATATCCTTTAATGCTTCATAGGATATGTATACCTGACAGTGGACACCATCACAAAGAGGCGCCTGAGGATGGTCAGGATGTCCGTTTTTCCCGTATAGCATCATACGAGACATTGCATACGTCCTTGCAGCAACAGCCTGTGCCTTTAAAGCCTCCTCTTCAAATTCTCCCGGCATTTCACTGGCAACAACACTTTTAATATATTCCTCCAGATCCATTTCCACCGTCTTGTTTTCCTTTTTTAAAAACACTCTTACTTTTTCGTCAGGCTCCTTCGGTTCTTCTACCATTGATTTATCGTCGAAGGTACTGATAATGGCGAAAGGCAAGCCTATAACCGCAAAACAAAGCAAAAGTCCCAAAAAAATCAATTTCTTCATCAACATCCACCTTTTCAGGTTTGATAATCATTTTATAAATTTATATGACATGCTTATGGGAAATATTCCTGAAAGGTTTGGAAGAATCAAAAACCGGATCTTTTGAATCCGGTTAGTGTAAGTATAAGTAAACGAAGGGACGGTTCTTTTTGTTTACCCAAAGCAATTGAGTAAACAAAAAGAACCGTCCCTTCTGTTTCTTTGTTTCTTGATTAGTCATCAATTTTTTTTATTTTAGCGCCTACTTTTGAAAGTTTTTCAACAAACTCCGAGTATCCTCTTTCAATATGATAGATATCAGATATTTCCGTAGCACCTTCTGCTATAAGACCGGCAAGAACAAGAGCTGCCCCGGCTCTCAAGTCCGTAGCCGTCACTTGAGCCCCTTCTAATGGTTGTTTTCCTGAAACAACCGCACTTCTGCCTTCAATTTTTATATTGGCACCCATACGATTCAGTTCACCAATATGCATATATCTGTTTTCAAATACTGTTTCAATAATAATACTGGTTCCGTTGACCGAAGTGAGCAAAGTCATAAATTGAGCCTGCATATCGGTTGGAAATCCCGGATAAGGAAGCGTTTTGATATCGGTCGCTTTAATCTCGTTATATGCTGTTACCCGAATGTTTCCATCGCTTTCTGTTATTTCTACACCACATTCTTTAAGTTTAGCGATAACAGGCTTGACATGATCGGCAATGGCATTTTTTATAATCAAATCACCTCTTGTCACCGCTGCCGCAACCATAAATGTTCCTGTCTCTATTCTGTCAGGAATGATTGTATACCGTGTTCCCGTCAATTCTCTTTCAGAAACACCTTCTATTTTAATGGTATCTGTACCGGCGCCTTTTATTTTACCTCCAATACTGTTGAGAAAATTAGCCAGGTCAACGATCTCCGGCTCCTCTGCAGCATTTTCAATTGTTGTAGTACCTTCAGACAACACTGCACACATCATAATGTTTTCTGTCGCCCCGACACTTGGAAAATCAAGATATATCTTGTCACCCACCAATCTATCCGCTCTGGCTTCTACATATCCATGTTCTAATTCAATTTCCGCTCCAAGTGCCTGAAAACCCTTAAGATGAAGATCTATGGGCCTTGCCCCTATTGCACATCCCCCGGGCATTGCTATTTTAACTTTACCGGTTCGTGCAAGCAGAGGCCCCATTATAAGGTTGGATGCTCTCATTTGCTTTACTAATTCGTAAGGTGCTTCTAATTCACTAACAGTATCACAGGTTATGGATATTTCCTTCTTTATGTAATCTATATGTACCTCGGCACCCACACTTTTAAGAAGCTGACACATCACATCTACGTCTCTAAGTTTAGGAATTTCTGTAATAATACATTTCTTTGATGTAAGAATGGAAGCAGCCATAATTGGCAATACTGCATTTTTCGAACCGCTTATCTCTACCTCTCCTTTAAGGGGACCATTTCTTTCTATGATATATTTCGGCACTACCTTTCCTCCTTATAAATACATATTCTTTACATTCTCCAAGTTTTAAATTCCTTTAAGCAAAATAAGGAATTTCATTGCCGAATGATCAATCAAGTCACATATATATTATATGCCACTTTATATATACTACAATATCTATATATTTTCAAATAATATTCTTTAAAATTATACCATACTTTTTGTTTTATAACCAAAAAAAAAGAAAAGGAAGTGGGCATTTTGTTATATATGCTAAAGGGGGACGAAAACATATTAATAAATGCACATCTTCCTTGTTCAATCTAAATTATTCCCATTTTACTACTGCCTATACATAGAAAATGCTAAATATATTTACAGATGATTACCGATGCCGCCACACCTGCAAAATATGCTGCTAATCCGCTTATCATGACATATCTTGATTTTTTTACAGATGTGACACCAAAATATATTGCTATCGTATAAAAAATGGTTTCTGCAGACCCCATCATTACAGAAGCCGCCCGGCCAATATAACTGTCCGCCCCGTATTGTTCAAGAATGGTTTTAACAACTGCCAAGCCTCCGCTCCCGGAAACAGGTTTGATAAAAAGTAATGACAGAAGTTCAGACGGAAAGCCTAATATCTTACAGATAGGAGAGAAAAGATGTTCCAGCATACCCAAAGCCCCGGAAGCAGTAAAAAAAGCAATTGCAACAAAAATAGCAATCATATAGGGCATAATACCCACTGCTGTATGGATGCCATCTTTTGCACCTTCGGCAAAAAGCCCGTATAAATCTACATTTTTTATCAGACCATATGCAAGAATAACCGTCAGTATAACAGGTATTATGGAATAAGAGATAAGCTTTAAAATATCCATTCAGGTTCTCCTTTCAAAAAATTTACAAATAATTATCCCTGTTAAAGTGGAAACAGAAGTCGCAATAATAGTAGGAATCAGAATATCCACTGAATTCAACGAACCTGCATCACTTCTTATTTTCATAATCATAAGGGGTATAAGCTGAACCGAGGACATATTGATTACCAAAAACATACACATGGTATTGCTGGCAGTCTTCCTATGATGATTTGACCGGTCTAAAGCTTTCATTGCTTTTATCCCGAACACGGTGGCGGAGTTTCCTGCACCAAACATGTTCATAACCATGTTCATTATAATCAGGCTTAACGTATCCTCATTTTTTTCTTCAGGAAATATATATCTTAAAATTGGTCGTGCGGCTTTTGAAAAAGCCCGGATCATTCCGGCGCCTTTTGCAATATTCATGATCCCCGACCAGAGCGCCATGATCCCTGCCAATCCAATTGTAAAAAAAACCGCATCCTCACAGGATTGAAAAAAAGCAGTGTTCAATGCTTCCAATTCCCCTGAAAACAGAGCAGTCATTATCCCAATGATCATCAATCCCGCCCAAATGTAACCCATCATATTCATGCACCTCTTTCAAAAACCAAAGATCAGAGGTTAATGGACAATTATCTTTTTGGATCAGTAACCTCTAAAAACCCCTGAATCGTATTTCTTCTTAATAATATTCAAGCATTCTGAACATATTACTATCTCATAATAATCCTTTGATAACTTATATAATTAGATTGTTAGAAAAATATATATTGGGTATATATAGAAAAAGCAAAATTCTCATTGAAGAAAAAACAGACATCATTGTCCATTATCCATTATCTATTGTGAAGTAAAGCATCTGGATAATTTTTGTAAATTTAAACAATATTATTGTAAAATATCGCTTTATGAGTAATAATAAAGTAAGATTAAGTTTAAAATCTTCGCTTTTGAGTTATGATAGATTTTAAAGCACAACAGGAGGTGGAAAATGGATACTTCAATTGAAATTACATTGGGAGAATTAGGTTGGATTTTAATTGGGGCTGCCTTGATTATTATGATTATTTATATCATCATTTTAATCAGGAATTTAATTCCCGCAGTCAAAAAAATGAATTCTGTTTTGGAAGACATTGAGATGATCACTAATATGGCATCACAAAGCACAAAGAATGTTCAATCTGCAATCAATAATCTGTCTGAATCAGCCTCTATTTTGTCCGACTCTGTTAAAAACAACCAAAATGTAGTAGCTGCAGTAACCACTGTTATAAATGCCGTTGCTTCTCTTAGAAATATTTTAATGAAAATCTTTAAATCATAGCTATTGGGTAATTTTACCTTTTAATTAAATTTTTTTGGTTGTTGACTTATTTTTTTTCATTTGGTATCATAAAAGTCAGATTATTGTCGAAATATGTAAATTTTATAGGAGGTTTGCACATGAAAGCAACCGGTATTGTCAGAAAAGTCGATGAGCTGGGAAGAGTTGTATTACCAATTGAATTAAGGAGAAACCTTAATATCGAAATCAAAGACCCGTTGGAAATATATGTAGATGGAGAAATGATTATTCTGAAAAAATATGCACCTGCATGTATATTCTGCGGAAACGCAAAAGAGGTAACCAGAATTCACGACAAAAATATCTGCAAAGATTGTCTGGAAGAAATTAAGAAATTATAAAGCTTGTTGCACACATCAACAAGCTTTTATATTTATTTTCCATAAATTTCAAGGATCTCTTCGGTATATGTTCCATCTTCATTATATACATATAAAGGATCCATGAATTTTAATTCTTTCTTTCCATATTTCGTACAGTGCAGCAACAAGATATTAGGCCTTTTGCCCATTTTAGGATGAACAAACTGGATTTTCTTAGGTTCAAGGCGATACTCTCTGCATGTACAAAAAATGTCTGCCAACCGATGGGGCCTATGCACCATATAAAAATGCCCTTGCGGTTTTAGTAATTTATATGCAACAGCAATCACTTCCTCGAGGGAGGCTTTCATTTCATGCCTTGAACAAGCCTTTATGCTTTCCTTATTTTTAAGCCCTTCATTCTTAGACATATATGGAGGATTACTTATGACCATATCAAATGAATTCATTTCAATATAATCACAGGCATTATTGAGATCCGTATTCAATATTTTTACTTTATGTTCAAGATTATTCAATTTGACACTTCTATATGCCATATCTGCAACTTCATCTTGTATTTCTATTCCAATTATCTCATTGAAATTGGAAGCGCGGCAGAGCAGCAAAGGAATGATTCCTGTTCCGGTCCCCAAATCCACAGCTCTCCACCCGTTTTTTGCTTTGCAAAACTTAGAAAGAAGAACAGCATCTATCCCGTAACAGAACCATTGAGGATTCTGAATAAGCCTTATTCCTGCAAATTGAACTTCCTCGATCCGCTCGTTTTCTTTTAGTAATATTTTCTGCATAACACACCCGATCATAAACAGAGTTCTTGGCTTTATATGGAGCTTAAAGCTCCATGTGAAGGTTAGAAATCGTATCCGGTGACTGTAAAATTCTCATCTTAAGATGGCGTCTTAGAATTCTTAGTCATCGGATGAACCATAATCATTTAATAACTCTTTAATTTCTGCTATAAAATCTTTTTCATCGATCTCTCCGATATAGATATTAGCAATATAGCCTTTTTCATCGATTAAATAAGTTGTAGGAAAAGACCGAATAAGATATTTTTTTGCAACACTTCCCTCTAAATCAAAGTAAATCGGGAATTCATAACCTTTATCCCTGATGTACTTGATCACATATTCCAGATTATGCCCTTCAACGGCAGTTACGTTTACAGACACAATATTGACAGTGTCTTTAAAAGTGTTTGCACAATCTGAAAAAATATCATTAACAGCTTCAGATTCCAAAGACCATGAAGTCCAGAAATTAAGGAGAGTGACACTGCCTATGAGGTCTGAACTACTCACACTGTTACCGCTATTATCTTCCAAGTAAAAAGTTTTCAGCATATCTCCTTCAAATATACCGGACTCTCTTATATCATCCTTGTTTTCCGTTTCTTTTTCTTCATTTATTTCATCCATCTTTTGGGAATCAGACTCTGACATATCGCTGCCGGAACATCCCGGCAAAAAAAACAAGGGAACTGCCAACACAAAAAGAATAACAAATATATTTTTTCTCATGTTGATCTCCTTTAAATACTGATGAGTGTTTTTAATCATCAAGAAGCTCTTTGAATTCTTCAGGAATCTGATCATCTCCATCATCAGTATCTGCATCTGAAATATCTAATCTTTCAACAGATTTTTTATCAAATTCCATTACTTCATCATCCAGTTTTTCTTCCTTATCCATTGAGGCTTCCTCAATGATACGTCTTGCTTTAACTTTTTCTTCCAAAATATTGCTTTCTATAACTCTTCCTATTCCTTCAGGCGTCATAACTCTTTCGCCAACTTCCGGAAGATTATCTCTGAGCATCTGATAAATATCACTCTCAAATTTTAAACAGCACATAAGGCGGCCGCATGTTCCTGATATTTTTGTTGGATTCAAGGACAGATTCTGTACTTTAGCCATTTTTATGGAGACAGGGTCGAATTCACCAAGCCAGGAAGCACAGCACAAGCTTTTCCCGCAAGTTCCGATTCCCCCTAACATTTTGGCCTCATCTCTGACACCAATTTGTCTTAATTCAATCCGCATCTTAAAAATTGCTGCCAGATCTTTTACTAACTCCCTGAAGTCCACTCTCCCCTCAGCCGTGAAATAAAAAATAATTTTATTATTGTCAAATGTATATTCTACATCAATCAATTTCATTTTTAATCCGTGTTTTTCTATCTTTTCCTGACATATGGATAACGCCCGTTCTTTATTTTGAATATTTTCCCGATGGTGGGCCAGATCTTTTTCCGTTGCAATCCTGACAACTTTTTTTAAAGGCTGTACGATTTCCTCTTCATGAACCATCTTTTTACCAACTACAACATTTCCGAATTCTATGCCTCTGGCTGTTTCGACAATAACTTTATCTCCTTCATTTATTTCAAATTCATCCGGATCAAAATAATATATCTTACCTGCTTTCTTAAATCTAACACCTATGACTTTAACCATATCATTCCTCCTGTATTTTAAAAAGCATGTTTTTAATTACCATATTAAAATTAAAATTCAAATTGATTTCTTTTTTTGCCTCTTCCAATATCTCAACGATCTTTACCGCTTTCTCATATCCTATCTTATTTGCTTCTTCAAGTAAAGCATCCGGATAATCTACATTCATCAATATCTTCTCATGATAACCGACAAATGAAACAAAGGCAATATCACGATACCAGTATTCCATCATATCTAAAAAAAAGGGGAAGTCTATTTTTTCACCATCTAATTCGTGAATCAAATCAAAGAATCCTTCATCCGGGCGTGCCATTTTTCGAGCAATCTCTATACTTTTTTCTCTTCTTTTTCTGAAAGTCTTCGAACAATACATTTCATCCGCCATTCCAATACGTCCCTTAGAAAATGCAGCCAGAATCTCAATATTTTTGTTATCTGCCGAATATTTATGTTTTAAATAGAAACATATCTTTTCATCCGATAAAGGTTTAAACTTCAAAGTCATACATCTTGAAACAACAGTAGGGAGGATTCTGCTGAGGTTTTCTGTCAGAAGAATGATAATATTATTTTTGTTGGGCTCTTCCAGAGTTTTTAACAATCGGTTCTGTGCTCGTTTTGTCATAGTTTCAGCGCCATCAATTACAAAAACCATATTCTGACTTGTATAGGGCTTCTTTGACATGGCTTTCTGGATTTCCTCAATCTGTCTGTCTTTGATACTATCCTCTGACTTAATATAATGGTAATCAGGGTGGCAAAAATGATTCATTTTGGAACATGATATACAAGATTCACATGCATCATATGTACCCGAGTTGCACAATATTCCTTTAGCAAAATTAAAAGCTGTATATCGTTTTCCGATCCCGGCGGGTCCTTCGAAAATATAAGCATGAAAAAAATCTTTTTCCTTTAAAGATTTTGTAAGCATATCAATAAGGTGTTCCTGTCCGATAACATCTTTTAAACTCATTTATCATCAGTCTTCTTTCATTTTTTCTTAAGATTCTTCAATAACACTTCTAAATAGTCCTTTATTTCCCTGTGAATCTCTTCAACTGACCTGTCTGCATTGATTCCCTTTATTCTATCAGGATTCATCCTTTCTAATTCTAAATATGCTTGGTATACTTTTGTGTGATAATCCAGGTTCTCCATATCCAGTCTGTCTTCATGGCGTATACGTTTTTTTCCCTCTTCAGGAGATATTTTAAACAAAAAGGTTATGTCCGGTAAGCAGCCGCGAATGGCAATATCATTTATTTCCTTGACACATTCTCCTAAACCTCTGCCAACGCCCTGATACACAAGACTTGAGTCCACAAACCGATCACAAATAACCACTTTCCCTTCTTCCAATGCAGGCATAATAACCTGTGAAACATGCTGTGCTCTTGAAGCAGCATATAATAATGCTTCCGTAATATAGTCCATTTCCACATGTGTCTTATCCAAGATTATTTTCCTTATTTTTTCGCTTATTCTTGTTCCGCCGGGTTCTCGTGTTATGACCATGTCAAACCCTTTTTCCTGAAAATATTGTTGAATCAATTGAATCTGAGTGGATTTTCCTGAGCCATCAGGACCTTCAAATGTAATAAAATAGCCTTGCATATCATACACCCTGATTTTGCAGTTTCCCTTCTTTAATATTTTGTGTGAAATTATAGAATGAATTCCTTTTTATCTAATCACTTTAAAATTATCTCGTTTTTTCCGGTATTCTTTATAAATATAATCATCTTCATAATCCCGTTTCGTGTAATCCATATTTCTTCTCTGTTCTTTGCGAATTATCTCATCAATCAGATAACCTGTTAATATGAAAACTATGTATAAAACAGGAACACACAAAAGAGCGAGAAAAACAACTCTCAAATACATCTCAACTCACCTCACAGGATTAATATTCAGGTATTCTCATATCTCATTATATTAGAGCAATCAAAAGGAATCAACAAAAGAAAGAAATTATTATACATATTCGCATTGAAAAAGAAAACAATAATACCGGAGGTGATTAAATGAACTTAACTCAAAAGGAAAAATTGCTATTAAAAGATCAACAATCCCATGAAGAACTCTGTATAAAAAAATACAATAATTATGCCAATCAGGCTCAGGCCTCTCAACTGAAACAAATGTTTCAGAACTTTGCACAACAAGAACAGCAACATTTAAACACCATTAATCAGATTATAAACGGCCAGGTTCCAAATACGGCTTCTCAACAGGATCAACAACAGCAGGACGGGCAGGTGCAAGGCCAGCAAATGCAGAGCATACAGAAGCAATCCGATGCAAATCAGAATAAAAAAGATGCCGAGCTTTGTCAAGATATGCTCACAACTGAAAAGTATATAGCCTCAACCTATAATACGGCCATTTTTGAATTCTCAGACCATAACATACGAAATGCACTTAATCACATACAAAAAGAAGAACAGCAGCATGGTGAAGGTATTTTTAATTATATGCAGAGCAATGGGATGTACCAGACACAATAAAAGTGGTTAATAAACCACTTTTTATTTTTTAGTCACATCATTGTTTCCCAGCTAAAGCATGTTTTAAAATAATCGGCATATAGATTAAGTAGGAGAGAAGGAGAAAGTTATGGTTAAAAATTTTCATACCTTTAGAGAATACATGAAAAATGTTGATAAACTACTTACTGCATCTATGGAAGATTATTTGGAAATGATATACAGGCTTTCATGTGATAATGGTTTTACAAGAATCCATGAATTGTCTTCAGCTCTTAATGTCCAACCTCCTTCTGCAACTAAAATGGTACAAAAACTCTCAAAATTAAAACTTATAAAATACGAAAAATATGGATATATCATACTGGAGGATTGTGGTAAGGAATTGGGCGAGCTCCTTCTCAGACGGCATAACACCATAGAAAATTTTTTGAAATTGCTGGGAATTGAAGAAAATGAAATCTTGCAGGAAACAGAAAAAATAGAGCATACAATCAATAAAAAGACTGTCAAAAGTTTTGCTGTCCTTGTCAGTTTCTTTAATGAAAATCCCGATATCAAAGAAAAATTCATTGATTATCAAACTCAATATAATAATTCAAAAACTTAATTTTTCACAGAATACACTCAACTTTATGAACGCCTTTTTTTAGTGCAAGCGCTCTCATTTGATCCATTTTTATATTGTCGGGTATTTTATTCTTTATCATCTCTTTCCGGCTTCCACTCATACCGGTGGTATGTACCTTAATGAGTTTATAATTCACATCCGGATAATCCTTCAACATGGAAGAAACTGTTGCCACTGTTTCTTCAGCATCCATACCTTCAATAATAACTGTTCTGACTTCATAAACTTTACTTTTTTTCAGTAAATATTCAAGGTTCTCTATTGGGTGTGAATTCTCTACTCCGCACAATTCCTGAACTTTATGAATGGATTTTATATCCAGCATAAATTGATCGGTTATATCTATCAACTCGAGCATCTCATCTTTATCAAAAAAACCATTTGTGTCCACAAAACAGGAGAGATTGGATTCCTTTTTAACTTTTTTAAACAGCTTTATAACAAAATTATGATTCAGAAAAGGCTCCCCGCCGGATACGGTGATTCCCCGAATAAAAGGCTTATACGATTGGATTTGATCATACAGTTCATTCACTGTCATTATTTTTGTTCTGGGTGAAGCATGATAAGGGCATTTATGAATACATGCATCACATGAAATGCAAAGTTGTTCATTGTATTTCACCTTACCGTTTACACAACTCAGGGCATTTTGAGGGCATACCTCAAGGCATTCAAGACAATCCATGCAATAGCCAATGGTCTCAGGATTATGACAATATATGCATCTCGCATTGCATCCTTGGAAAAAAACTGCAAATCTGTTTCCGGGACCATCCACATTGGAAAAATGTATTATTTTGTTCACAATAGCTTTACAGTCCATTACGGCGGATTTTTCTTTCAAATACTCTTGCATTCTGATTTGTTCCTTCACCCATTATCGCCGTATCTCTTAATACAGCTTTTCCATCGGTAACTTTTTGTGCTTCGCTTTTTTTAATGAGATATCCGGTTACCCTTATAAGGTCGGTATTTTCTAAATAGGTTGTGATATAGCGATAACCTGTGTCCATAGCACCATTGATTATATCCATCACGGCTTGTGGTTTTTTTATATAAGTCTGATCGAATGCAAATAAATCTCCCGTCCCGGATTCAAAATATTTATGAAATTGTCCGGCTTGTTTTAAGTGCTTAGGCAACGGGGGCTCATCCCCCACAGGAATTCTGTGAGCAGGAGTATTAAAATTGTCCTCATGACACAGGTTTGCTCCTACCTGCCCATGTAATAAATATCTTCCATTTGTCCTTTCAGCATATACGCCCTCATGCTCATTCACAATCGTCTGTATTTTTTTCATGATTTTATGGGCAATTTCATCTCCATACGATGACAGTCCAAATTGTTCATCTTTGTTTTCCATATTCAGTATATGGTTTACTGCTTCCGCCAGACCTACGATCCCAAACATAGCAGTAAAGTTTTCTTTTTTTATTAGTTCTTCATCTGCCAAAAAGGAAGACTCGAAGAAATTTGATTTTTCCACCAAAAACTTGATTCGTTTATCCATCATAGAAAGCATAGCTTCAGAAACATCCGGAAGTTTGTCATTAAGCAGTTCGTCAAGAGAAGACGTACTATGCGCAATAGTACCTAACCTTAACCGGGGAAGCGTATAAGCACCCCCTGCTGAAGGCAGGGCATTATAACAACTCACGATTTCATGCTCTCCCATATCCTGATAATACATTTTTTCATTGCTAAAAGAGGGTTTCGACACTTTTAAACATGCCTCTGCTGCCTTTTGAGAAAAATCCGGATCTGTGATATCTTTGTCATATCGTAATGTCATATTCGGTGTCGGATTCTCCAATTCCATAATGGCTTTAAGTATCATCTCTCCCGCTCTGGTTGCCTTGGGACCTATATCTGCATGGCAAAAAGAATCCGTTATGGTTTTATCGATATGATTTAAAAACCTCTTTATTCTAATATAATCATATTTTTCATCATTGATGAATGGATCAATCATAAGATCCAGCCGACCGATAAATACCGGAAAAGAAGTGATAGAAGGAACATGGTGATATAAAATCAGCAAGTTGTCCAAAAGCTCTTCCAGATCTTCAGGAGGGCGGATGTCTAAAAATCTGCATCCATGTTTCAGAAAAGCCATATAATCCGGAACAATATATCGGGGTCGATAAATGGCATATCCTTCATTCAGATCACAAATCATGTCTTTTTCAATGTATGCCATTTCTTTTTCTGAATAGCCTAAGATTTTTTTAGGGTCCACTAATCTCTCGGCAATATTGGCAAGATTAAATAATTTCTGTTGATAAGTGAGTTTATCACTTACTGCAGTATTAATAATATCTTCTAATGTTGATTTCATCTCATTGCCTCCCAATCGTATCACTATTTATTACTATATATATGTTATAAAGTAATCATAATAGGATAACATAATTTATTAATCCCCAATCAAATCACTTTCATTTATATATTGATCCACTCTGTCTTTATCGATGCCTAAATAAGCAAAAACTTCATTATCCAGATCAACACCATCATTTTTTTTCTTAAGGGCATAATAATCCGCTAAATGGACAACTGCCAGAAGATCCTTATTCACAATATTGGTATTCAGAGGATCATGATGGTATAAAACGCCCTCTATTACAGGCATCGGCAACTCCCACCAGTCCAGAAAATATCCCCCTATTTGCTGATGTGTGATGCCAATTTCCTTTTTCTCTCTGGCATAAAAATCATTACTCTCCAATATCTGATAATAGTCATTACCAAATATGCTGATCAGCACTATTTTCCCGATGTCATGAAGCAGCCCGGCAGACAGATATTCTACAGGCATCTTTTTCTTAAAAATTCTCATGTACAGCAAATTGGTCAGTTGGTTGCACAGGTAAGCATGGTCCCATAATTGTTTAAAAACATTCATCCTTGAAGTCGGTAAATTGATGTTGAAAACCGAAGTCGCTAATACAATATTTTTTATATTGTTGAGTCCGATATTCATGATGGCCTGTGCAATGGAGCTGGTCTTTATCCCGTAAAAAGCGGAGTTCGCAACATGTAATACCTGAGCCGCGACAGCCTGATCTTTCTGGATGATTGAAGCAATATTCTCAATATTTTCATCATCATGAATCGCCTTGGAAAGATGATTATACAAATTAGGCAAGGTCGGCAGCCCTTCCAGATTATTTATAATGTTGATCAGTTCAGGGCTGGAAATTTTGTTCTGAAATTCGAAAATACTGTTTAAAATATCCAGAAGGTAGTCATTATCCAATGGTTTATATATATATAACTTGGCAATATTTTTTTGTATGGCTTTAAGGATTAATGCATCCTCCTTATTCTCACTGAGAATCACTCTGAATACTTTTGGGTATTTTCTTTTGGTCTGAGTCAACAAATCATACCCATTCATCTCATCAAGATAAATATCTGCCATTATTAAATCGATCCGGTTATTCTTAAGAATATGGAGCGCTTCTTCACCGGACCTTGCCAAATGGACAGTATAATTTGTATCAGATACTAATTTTTCCAATGATTTAAGAATATTTTCATTACTGTCAACAAATAAAATCGTCTTCTCCATGTGGTTACTCCCCTTAATCTTTTGCTTATGACATTTATTATATAATTATTTACAGCTCAAAACAATTATTTTCGACAAATTTTGGAATAATATCCATTGTTCTTATACAAAAACTTTCTGCTATAAATTAAAAAAAGCCTTTTGGCTTCTCAGTCTGTTGAAAATCTCCGAATTTCTGCGTTGCTGCTTTCAAGCGAACATGCTCACTTACCTGAAGTAAGCTCCGCTGCTCGCTCTCAGCGCGCCTTGAACTTCGAATTTTCAAAAGCCTGGAAATTGTAGGCTTTTTCAACAATCTCAAAAGCCTTTTGGCTTCTTTAAAAAATATCATTTTCTCTTTCAGTCCAAAGGATTTATGCACAACCGATAAAAGTGACCTTATTCTTACCGTTTTCTTTTGATGTATATAAAGCAGCGTCAGCATTTTGAATAAATTCATTAAGTGATATTTCGTCATTTTCATTGGAAACACAACCTACGCTTATGGTCAAGCATATATTATTGGATAAATAAGATAATTCTGTTTGTTCGACTTTCTTCCTGATTCTTTCAGCAATTTCTTTCCCGTATTCTGCTTCTGCATCTAAACATATAATTGCAAACTCATCCCCACCGATACGAGCCACAATATCTGTCTCTCTCAGCTGGGATTTGATGATTCCTGCTGTTTCTTTCATAACCAAATCTCCGGCAAGATGGCCATATTGATCATTTATATTCTTAAAATCATCAATATCAATAAGAATTATGGAACACTTTCTTCTGCTTAGAAATATATCTTCAGCAAAAGTCTCAAAATACCGCTTATTATAAATCTCTGTAAGGGCATCTTTATGAACCAATTCTTCTATCTTCTTTTTTGAATGATACAGTTCATAAGCCTGTTCGAGAATAACGTAAATGATGATAGGAGATATGATGGCAGGAATGACAAAGGCCAGAATAATATCGGAAACCACAAAGCTCATATCAAATAACTGGCGTATGAAGAAGGATAAATAGACGGACAGAAAACAGGCCACGCCCGACATGATAATGGTTTGCCAAATAATATGCTTTTTCTTTGACACTTTTAAACCCATCTATATCCCCACTTACCATATATTGTATAATATCTTATAATAGTATACTACACACTGAGGTATCTTACAATACTTTTTGAATATTTTCAATTTTCATAAATCTACAAAATATACTAATTTTATTACAGTATATATATTCTATATATATTATAATATCGGTGTTGCTTCAATATTTTTTAGTATTAAATGCCTTAATATCTCAAAAAAGATTATTAAATGTTAGAAGAATACTTTGAAATGCAGAACCAATTCATACATAAAATCATCGGTTTTAACCAGATAATGCCAATAACAAAGCCTGCTATAACATCGCTTGCATAATGTACACCCAAATAGACCCGGCTCAAACCGATGAAAAAAATCAACAATCCGAAAACCGCTGTGATGCAAACACGCAAACACTTACTATGTAAATGCCTTAAAAATATGTAAATCAACAATCCATAAAAACTCATGCTGATCATCGCATGTCCGCTTGGAAAACTGTAGCCGTTAACAGCGATTAAATGAAGAACATCCGGCCTCTCTCTTTGAAACAGAACCTTAAGTATCTCATTGACCACCCAAGTCAATACAAGATTATATATAACATATTTACTATAAACGGAAAATTGACGATTTACCCCAAATGCTAAGAAAATAATGACTGCAATCAGGGTCAATGTGTATGAAGAACCCATGTGGGTAATCACAGTCATTAATTTGGTACAGCTCTCAGAAATATAAACAGACAAAAAAGAGTAAACGGCTTCATCAAAATGATTAACCATATCTATCACATACTTGGAAAACATTCCGATAAAAGCCATTTTCCTCCCCTTTCTCTATAAAAGAAGCTATCTATAAATCATATTACTGGAGAAAAGAAAATATTTCTATTTGGTTAATTTTTTATGATAGGTTATTGAATGATTTCCACCGATCGGCTTGAGGGAATCCATAAAACGCTTGCATCTATTTTTTCTGAAATATATCTGACGGGCATCAAAGTTCTGCTGTCTTTTATGACAGGTGCTACATCTGATCCCTCAGGAATTTTGCCTATCATCAGTTCTATTTGCCTTTTTTGTGTTGTAATCAACACCTTTCGCTCTTCTGCAATCCACTGAACATCTGCGCCTAATGCTTCGGAAACAAACCGGACAGGTACCATGGTACGGCTGTTGATGATCATCGGCGGTACATCCAGATTCTTTTCTTCTCCGTTCACTGCCACCACAGAGCTGTCGATCTGCAGTCTGATTTTTCTTAATTGCTCCGCCCGCATCACACCATAGTATGAAAAGCGGTCCGTATATAAAGTGATGGTTCCCGACTCAGCATCATAACTGCCTCCTATTTTAACAGGTACGATATTTCCGTTCTCGTCTTTCTCGTATCGAATGCCGGTTATATTCTCCAATTTCTCCATGGTTAAATCTTCAGGTATGGGAATAACGATCTTTACAGGCTCGATGAAATGATGAATCTGCTCTTCTTCCGCATTCCCTTCATCGTCTGTGTGAATGATATGAACAGATAAATCTACCAGCTGGCCTCCGATATCAAACAGACCTTTCATTCTTTCCGGATCTGCCTTTTTCAGCAGTTCGTCATTTTCTTCTTCCGTCATTACATTTGCTTTTATTTGAACAGAGGCTTTTTCATCATTTATTTCCTGATCCAGCACCTGTTTTGGAATAGATTCCGAAGCAAATTCAACAGTTATATCCTGATTTTTTATTATCAGAGGCATTTTTTTATCCGATAACATTTTTAGTGTGTAAGGAGACAAATAGGCTTTGCTGTCGGAATCCTTATCCAGATCCAATATCGCTTTGCCCTGCTTGTTTATTGCATCTGAAAGCGTTTTTTCATCCTCTTCTTTCGATTGATTAATATCAGCAGTTTCTTCCTGCTCTTCTTCCGATCTCTTCACTTTTTCGATCAAAGAGCTCAATGACGGCCCGCGGTCTGAAGGGCCTTCTGCATAAAACCATATGACGACATCTTCATCATCCAGATAACAATTATCTGCTGATACGTTTTTTATGCTGTTGTTCACTTTATACTTCCATCCTGACAATGCGGTTGTTTCTTTTTCTTCCAATCCGTCTATTTCATAAACATAAGACCCTCTGCATTTGTACCGTACGTTGCTGGTATCCAATGCATCCATAACGGTAATCCCTTCTTCTTCTTCATCTCTCAGCTTAAGTACATCGGAAAACATGATTTCATCATCAATACCTGAAATATACAGAGTAATCCTGATATAATCCGGTTTCTCCTCAATTCCCCCCGGATTCGTCCCGCCTTCGACGGTTACTTCTACAAGCCTTTCAATATTGCTGAATTCTGCCGTAGCAATAGCCGTGCCATTTGCTCTTCCAGTTATTTTCCCTGTATCGTCAATACTTGCTACATTTCCATTTGAAGCAATGGACCATTCAACCGACTCCGACGTTAAATCATCAAAGCCTGAACCGAATCGGTAGACTTGCAGGCTGCACTGGTATTCATCCCCCACAGCTATTTCTACATAGGAAGGAGTAATCACCATATCTATAACAGTCCCTGCCTCCAACGGTGCTTCATTTATGAGATGATAAGCTTCAAGAATCAACGTGTTGTTTGCGATACCACCGTAATTTCCGAATTCTCCATCATCATTCAAAGCATGGTTCTGTAAATAATTCACTGCATCATCCCAGGCCTCACTGTCCCTCATACCCAACTTGTCCAGGGTAATGATCATCTCTGCCGTATTCGTAACTGCATCATCCCAGGCACTGACTGCAAAGCTTCCATCTGCCTGTTGTTGTTGTAAAAGCCAGTTTAAACCAATATCTTTTCTGTTATTGATTTCATTATCTGCAGTAATATTATATAAATACTGTAATATCCTTACGCCCTGTATGCTGCTAATAAAATCCGGATCCCATGGCCCTGTTTGCTGCCAATTACCCGGGGAAACTTCAATCCATCCAAGCGCGCCCCAAGCTCCGTAAACTTCTTCATCGGCCGGATCTTCCATATTTTGCTCTGTCATAACATAAGTTTTACAAGCATCCAAATCAATTTCAGGCAAGTCCCCTATTTTACCTAACATGTCATATGCAGGCATATTGATAAAAATGTCTCCAAATCCAAATATACCTGTGCTTTCATCCTGCTGATTCTGTATTTTACTCAACAGACTTTCCGCCCTGCCGGTTTCTCCATATTCTTTCGCTGCCAGATAGGTCTGGATCAGAGCTTTCGCATCGATTGCAGCACCTGACCTGTTTTCATCGATCAATTCAAGGGTCTCTGCTTTCAGGTCCGTCCCTTCTCTTTCCCACAGACTCGTATCGGCGCCTTCTTTTTCAAGGACATAGACATCATACGCCGTCAGATTCCCCAGACTGTTATCTACTGCAATACCGTCTTGATATTCCAAATAATTGTTGCTTACTGCTATCCGGGCTAAATCGGTTCCTTCGGCATATGTTTCAATATCATAAATGGATATCAAAGAAAACAGCAAAAGAATGATTAAAGAATAGCTTATCAGTTTTTTCATTTCAAGTTTTCTAAAATTAAACATATTTCCCCCCATTTTTTAATTTTAAATATTAACTTCATTAGTTCTCTCCGAGGCCAAGTTTAAAGTAGAAGTATTTTCATTGTTAATTATTAATTTTTAATTAATTTATAGACCGCTTCCGAACACTGGACCCTTGAGGCATAACCCTCAGGGTGAAAGTTTGTGTATAATAGATCATTTTCTTCTGCAATCTGTACATATCCATCGTACCAATTGTCGCCATGAATAATTGAAGCCTTGTCTTCAAGTCCTTTGACTCGAACAAGGATTGCTGCAATCTCAGACCCTTTAATTTTTCCTTCCGGTGCAAAATAATAACCGGTAACACCTTTGATCCATCCATTATCTACTGCCACATTCACGATCTTATTTGCCCAGTGGCCTTTTAGATCCTTAAATTTACTGTTTTCCAATAATGCCTGATCCTGCAGGTCCATGCCATAAACCATAAATTTACAAAACTCTCCTCTTTTCACAGAATTATCCGGTCTGAAAGTATTATCCGAGTATCCGGATATGATTTTCTCATTGACCAAAGCCATTATTGCTTCATAAGCCTCATGGTCATTACCTAAATCCACAAAATTCACTTCATCATGCAGTCTGTCGAATATGGAAGATTTTCTGTAATAATCCGCAAGTGCTAAAAGACCGTGCCAGGTTGCCATATAGTTAGATTTCTTCATAGACTCCAGATGCATAAAAGAACCGTCCTGAAGTCTGAACTTCATCAAATCATTATATAAATCCTCATCAATACTCAACCCTAACTTTATCCGTGCCAAAATATACCACGCATATGCCTCACAGCTTTCTTTTCTGCTGAGATTTTTTTCTATGTATGCAATGGTCTGTTTGACTTCGTCCGCCTCCCTGTCCAATCCCAGGATATCATAAGCAATCAAAGCCATCGAAGACATATCCAGATCCGAAGTACCCATACCTGCATATATGGGAAATCCGCCATCCTTATTCTGATTTTCCTTGAGCCACTTCAATGCCGATACTTTGTCATATTCTTCATAATCCGCTGCATACAGAGAAATGATCCCCCAAATATGGGCATTGACCAGATCTTCACCTGTCCCGTCTGTAAAATCGGAAAATTTACCGCTTTCCAATTGGCATTCCGCCAACTTTTCTACAACATTTAGTACATTTTCCCCGGATACCAAAGCCCCTAAAAGATATCCCTCAAAGTCTGTTGTTAATTCCGAGTCTACCTTCTCGAGATCACCGCTTATGGGGTTTTCAGCGGAATAAAGTGCCAGAAAGCCCCAGTGGTCCAGATCCTGCTTCTTTAAATAATCTTCTGTAAGTTTTAGATTTTGACCATAAGCAATATTTGACAACATAAATACAAATACAAAAATACACAGCGTAACTCTTCTCATATTCTCTCCCCTTATCTCAGTTATTTTTTACATATTGGCCGTTGTTAATTTGTGTATATGATAATCTTTTTTTAAACCGGTTTAAAATCAATATAAAGTCTTTTCCAAAAAAGAATGTGAAAATGAAATTGCCTGCAGCATGCATAATATCCAGATAAAATGATGCTGCATTTATAGCAATAAAGCTTTTCAGATTTAAAGGATATATAAAAAACAGCCAATGCCATAAATTCATTATATAGTCGAATGCAAATCCCCAGAAAAAAGCAAAAAGGCTTAAAAATAACCGGGAAGGTGTTTTTCTTATCTTTCCGATGAAACCCGAACTGAATCCAACCAGGCCCCAGGCCAGCATCTGCCACGGTTCCCATGGACCATGCCCGAGAAATGTGTTGGATACCAAGGTTGCAAAAGCACCCACTACAAATCCGTGCCCCGGCCCCAGAACATATCCGGATACCATGATCAAAAATGTTGTCGGCTGCACATTAGGAAAGGCTGCAAAGGGGACCCGACCGATACCCGCCAAAGCAGAAAGAGTTGCAATCAAGGAAATTTCCTTCAGTGTTGTTTTTTTTCTCTCGTAGGAAATAAAAATCCCTAATAAAGAAATGATCAATATGATAGCCGACAAAACCCCATAATTCATTGGTGCTTCCTCCCAATAGGTGCAAGTTGTAGGGACAGCCCTTGCGGCTGTCAAAATCATCTTTCAATCTTAAATCTTACCGCTAGCTCGCAAAGCGTCCTCTATGGTCAAAATACCATCTGCAAGTCCATGAAACAATTTCTTCATTTGTGTTGTATAGTAAAGACCTGAAGTCAAGACCTGATACGTATCCGCCATTTCTACAACGGATCCCTCATAAACCAGACATGTTTTTGTACAATACTTTGCAACAAATTCTATATCATGGGTTACTATTATAATGGTCTTTTTTTCTTTTAAAAGTTTACTGAGTACTTTTCCCAAAGCATCCTTTAATATTCTGTCTAACCCTCTGGTAGGCTCATCTAAAAGGATCAAGCCAGGCTGTGAAACCAGAATCGAAGCCAAAGCCACTCTCTGTTTTTCCCCTCCGCTTAAATCTCTGGGGTTTTTATCTTTAAGATGAATCAGGTTTAAATCCTCTAAAACCCTTTCTATTCTCTCATATGCTTTTATTTTGTTTATATCCAAAGTAAATTTCAGTTCTTCATAAACAGAATCGTTAAACAGATAATCATTAGGATTTTGAGATAAATAACCGATTTTCTCTTCCCTTTCGACGTTTCCCGAGGAAGGTTTAAGCAAACCGCTGATTATTTTCAGTAAAGTCGTTTTCCCACTTCCGTTGGGGCCTATCACACCTACTATCTCATTCTTTTCTACTCTCATATCCATATTATTGAGAGCCAGTATGCCGTTGCCGTATTCGAAATAGACTTTTTCTAATTTCACTGCAATAGGATTTGAGCCCTGTATAAGTGAATTCTCTTTCCTTTCAGATATGCTCTTAATTCCGGTTGTTTCCAGAAGCCTTCTTCGGCCTTCTTTAATGGTACCGGGAAGGCTTTCATAACCGGAAAGAGCAAAAAAGCCTGAAACTGAAGGCAAAAAACTGGATTTATTTTTTCGGCTCCATAAAGTAAATCCTTCCGGCGTTCCGTCAAAAGATACCTTTCCGCTTTCCATGAACAGAACTCTATCAGCCAAATGAAAGCACCGGTCTATTCTTTGTTCGATCAAAATAATGGTGTATCCCAGTTCTTTATTTAATCGTTCTATTACATGAATAATCTCATCTGCAGCAGCAGGGTCAAGCTGTGAAGTGGGCTCATCAAAAACGATAAACATATGTCCCATGGCCAGTGCGGTACCTATGGCGACCTTTTGCTTCTGCCCGTTTGAGAGTTCATATGTATTCTGATTTTTTATTCCTTCTATATTAAGAAAGCTCAGAGTTTCCATAACCCGCTTTCTCATAATTGAGTAATCTGTTCCTAAGTTTTCAAGACCAAAGGCAATTTCCCTTTCAACCTTATCCATAATCAATTGTTTTTCCGGATCCTGAAATACCATACCTACTGTCCCAATATCCCCTTTAATCTCTCCATAGAGGGTTCCGCCGTAAAATTCAGGAACGATTCCGTTGAAAATTCTTCCTATCGTGGACTTTCCGGAACCTGATTCACCCAAAAGCAAAATAAATTCTCCATTTTCGACAGACAAATTTATATCTTTCAGTGCAGCCTCTCTGTTTTCCGGGTAATAATAGCTTAAATCCTGTATTTTAAAAATTTCCAACGCTTACACCCCCAAACATAGAACAGTGTCAATATCAATATAAAATCCAATACCGTCAACCAGATAAAATCAGAAGTATAAAGCTTCTGAAAATACGGATAGAATTGATATTCACCCACACCGTTCACAATACCTGTCAGAAAAAAAACCAGAAGCATTAAAGAAATAATTTGAAATATATAATCTGAAAAAGACATATTCATACAGGTATAACTGGTCCTTTTATATTGTCCATACCCTCTTGAGTAAAGAGCCTCCGCCCTGTCAACAGAACCCTCCAACGCTGAAATAAAAATGACTTTAAGCAAAGGATAATAGGCTCTGATCCGTTTTCTAAGTTTTTTTTCAGAAAAATTGACCCCTCTCATTTCCATCACTTCTTTTACCCGTATAGCTTCTATTTTCAATCGATGAATAATATTTGACGACATTGAGAAGGTGATGGTCAACTTATGGACAGTTTTTGAAAAAAAGCTAAAGGTGTCATCCTTATTGGTCATCATACTAAATATGACAAAAATTAATATGAAGCAGGTCAGTTTTAGTCCCATGTTTGCACCATAGGCTAAAGCTTCAGCAGTGATTTTTATTCTCCCAATCACCGGCATTCTGCCACTTTGAAAAATCACTGCCTGCCCCTCTCTTGATAAAAGGGGATTAATGGCAGTAATAATAAGAACATTATAAATGCCGTACCTGATCATTGCCTTAAGCTTCTTTTCTCCTTTTACGATAATTATAAGAACTATTAAGAATATCAGTAAAGAAAAGATATATGCAGGATTGCTATATATCAATATCATGATAAAAAGCATTGAAAAAAAAGAAAGCATGGTTATTGGATGAAATCTCATTATTATTTACCTCTTATTGATCCAATGGCAGGTCTATTACTTGATTGCCGGTTATTAAAACCGAAAATCTTCCCTTTATCCGATCCGGGTCCTCACACAGCAGTTTTACACTTTTTTCTATGTATTCTTTGCTGTTTCCGGTAATCAGCCAAATGGTAGACATCACATCATATCCGTTAAGCGTGGAGGCAATGACTGCTCCCTTTTCATAAGTTGCAGAAATATCTCCCTTAAAATCAAGCGCTTTTATATCTTGATCTATTTCAAAAAAAAGACCTGTCTGAAATCTATGACCGTATATTTCCTTCAGATATTCATATTTTGAAGCAGCATCCCAGGCTCCTATAACAATGACATTGTCTTTACCTTCTCTAATAGTCGCATCATTTACCTTTGTAAGTTCAATATCAGACAGACCGATTCCGGTTAAATAATCTCTTAGAGTTTCCCCCTGGTTCTCATATCCATCTGTATACATAATGTTTAAGCCCAACGGACCGTTGTAACCTTTTGTAAAATTGTCAGGAAATGCACCTACAATACTGGATATATGCAAAGATGTATCCCAATCATGATAATCCCATATAATGCAATCATCCGGTTTCATTTCATAATCTCCTGAACCAATCTGTGACAAAATACCATTGACATAAAAAAACCAATCCAGCTTTTCACCGTTTTTCTTTGCAGTAAATCCAGATTGCAACCCGTCTATACTATTGATAAAGGAACCGCCATAAGCCGTTTCCACCTGAAAATTATCTTCCATTATGTCTAAAAGCACTGCACCATCCGGTACTTCAAAATTATTCTCTGAAATGATTTCCTTTCCAAAATTTCTTGATACAATTATTTCTGCCCGGCCAATAGTACTATTATTGTTGTTCTGACACCCTGCTGCATTTAACAGGCTCATTATCAATACCAGTACGATAAATAATTTCTTCAATGCAATCACCTTAAAATAAAAACCTCTCTATTTCTTTATAGAGAGGGTTGATTTCCATTGATACACTAAAGATTCAAACATACGCCAGCCAAACCGGAGCATGTCATTCTTTGCTATCTCTTCAATCTCTCTATGTCGGAAATGATTTGAAGAATATCATGACAGGTCTTCTGGCTTCCGGGTCATCCTTGAATCAAACCTTCCCATCGGTATTCAACTATAACATAGTTGAATACCGGACAGTGGTATCAATGATCCTCGTCACCGGTTACAGCTGCGACTACAGCAAAGGCCTTTCACCCTTTTCCCTTAAACATGATATGTTGTTCAATTATCTAAAGTATACCACGCCTGAATTTTTATTACAACACGATAATAATTTTTAAAGATAACAGATAACAGAAAGGGTAGAAGGATAGAGGGCAGAAGATCAGAAATTGATAATTGAGAATTGATAATTGACAATTATGGTGGGGTTTGTTCTCAAACCCTTCGGAAGATAAGAGATAAAAAATAAGAGATAAGAGTTAAGGTAGAAATTATTACCGAAGGAAATAATTTCTGACATTACCTAACCTCTAATCTCTAACTTAATCTATGCTCCATACTCTATACTCTATAAACTGAACATAATCAGGTGATAGGTGAAAGATTTAAGAGTTAAGATATCTTAGATCTTAACTCTTAAATCATGACTATAGACTGAACACAACGATTAAAAGCATTTTAAATTTTTCTTCTGCCGTCAAAGCGTGTTGTATCCCTGCGGGCATAACAATCGTTTCTCCTTTTTTCAGATGAAAGATTTCCTCTCCAATGGTGATTTCCGCCTTGCCATCTAAAATATAAACAAGTGCATCTCCGCCGGAGGCATGTGCACTTATCTCTTCACCTTTATCAAAGGCAAACAGAGTCAGGCTCAGGGATTTTCCCTGAGCAAGTGTCCTGCTGACCACCTGACCTTGCTGATATTCTACCAGTGATTCCATTTCCAATATTTTTGCAAAATCCATATTTTTAATTAGTTTTTGTGGCATTTTTCTACCTCCTTTTCCTTTTGCCCACGAATCGTCTTATACTAATGCTTCTTCTTACCTTATTATAACAATTATCCTTGGAATTATTTGTTGCAGCAGCTACACCCGGGAACCAACAGTGCCCTTAATGAATGAATCTATGATAAAATTTTGATACGTCAAAACTGTGGAGTGAATCAAATGGATAAGATATCAATCGGCAAAATGGCTTTGCTGAATCAAGTAACGGAACAAACCTTGAGGCATTATGACAGGATTGGTCTTTTGAAGCCTGCTTACATTGATGACCAAAGCCGGTACCGTTACTATAACATCAAGCAGAGTGCCAAACTGGATATGATCCAGTATATGAAAGCTTTAGGCATGTCTTTGAAGCAGATTAAGCAGCAATTTGAAACAAAAGATGTTACCACTGTTGAACAAATGCTGCTTGAACAGAAACTTCAGACTGAGCAGAGAATAGAAAAGCTGGAAAACATGAAAAATGCTTTGGATACATGTGTCATAAACTATAATCGGTATTTTAAGAAACCTGAATACGGTCAGATTAAATTTGAAAATATCACAAAAAGAAAAATATTCTGTTACGATATTCAAAAAGATGTATATGAATGTAATCTGGACGATTATGAATATATGCTGCGGGAACTGAAGAAACAAGTAACTCTGCAGCATTTACCCATGGCTTATTTTTGTAATGTCGGCTCTATTATAAGAAAACCTGCATTGGAATCAAATGAGTTCGCTTCCAGTGAGATTTTTCTTTTTGTACCCGAAAACTTCAACCCGCCCAATGGAATTGAATACATTCCGGAAAGTGATTTCCTGTGTATTTACTGTGATAATTTTGAAGAAGAAAAAAAATATGCAGATAAACTGCTTGATTTTATTAAGCATAATCCCTATCAGATCATTGGTGATTATATTTGTGAAGTTGTCATAGAACTGCCCATTTTTTATCATAATGACAGACATTTATTGATAAAAATCCAAATACCGGTGAAAAAATACTAAAAAAGCATTGACTTTATTGTTACAATAAAGTTTATACTTGCACTATAAACTTAAACCTTTTTTAAAATACCCGCAGGCACATTTTCATCTACAACCTACGGGTACTTTTTTCATTTATCGTTAATATACGATATTATAATGTAAAAAGCAGTAAAATTCCTGCTTTATCTGCAAACATCGTCAATATACGATGTTATATAATTTACATGAATTTTCATATATTATCTCCGATAATTCGGATTCCGGTATCTTTCTTTGACAACTCAAATAACCGACCACATCGATAACCATCCGAGGTACACCTGTTACATTTTCATATTTCCATGGCCCGTCACTTTCCACTACCAGATTGTTTAAAGGAATACAGGATACAAAATCAGCGTACTTCCTATTATGGATAATATCCGGAGTAACTGAAATATAGTACTCTTTCTTTATGATTTCTTCCATCAGATTTAATTCTCCTTCAAACCAATGGAAGAGCACCTTTGAAATATCTCTTTTCTTTAGTTCCTCTAAAGCGCACTCAGCCGTTTCTTCAATAGCGTGCAAAACAACGGGCAGGCCTGTGTCTTCTGCTAAATCCAAAAATTTTATAAGAAGCTCTTTCCCTGCCGCTTTTACTATGTCGGCACTATTTTTATTAAGTTGACGTAAATAGTAATACGGTAATCCGATTTCACCAATTCCCTTTATTTTTTCTTTATTATTGATGATCATTTTTTTTACTTCTTCAAATTCATCATAATACTCGGGATATTCAGGATGAATGCCCAAGCAAACCAGAATCCGGGGATATGCAGATATAATCTGTAGTAATTTTTTTGCCGAATTGGCGTTTATTGCCGCACCTGTAATCCGCATGTCGTTGTTTTCAGTATTCAGTATCCTAATCAGTTCATTATCTTTATATTGGTCCAAGTGACAATGTACATCCATATACCTCATACACTCACCCCTCAAATTAAATATTTTCATATTATTTTAAAGCATTTACCAGTTCTTTTTTGTATTCCAAAAATTCCGACAAAACCAAAAATTCCTTCTTTCGAGGTCTTTGAACATCAATACGGACTTCCTTCGCTACCCTTGCAGGCCTTTGGCTGAGGACATAAACCCGGTCTGACATAAAAATCGCCTCTTCAATATCATGGGTAACAAAAAGGACAGAATGCCTGAATTTTTCCCATATTTCCAAAAACCACTGCTGCATTTGGGATCTGTTGATGGCGTCCAAAGCTCCGAAGGGCTCATCTAAAAGCATGATTTCGCTATCTGTCAAAACTGTCCGAAGAAGTGCTGCTCTCTGTCTCATGCCGCCCGATAACTGGTTTGGGTATACGGATTCGAAACCTTCCAAACCAAAAACCGGCAGCAGTTCCCTAACTTTTTTTACTGCATCCGTTTTTCTGACACCTTGGATCTCCAAGGGCAATATAACATTATTCAAAAGCGTTCTCCAAGGCATCAGAAGGTCTTTTTGCTGCATATAACACATTTTGCCCTGCCATTTTTCCAATGGGATATTGTCAATTTTTATCTGCCCCCGGGATTGTTGATCAATCCCGGTTAAAATATGAAAAATCGTACTCTTTCCACATCCGCTGGGCCCAAGAATGGATACAAATTCACCGGGATGAACATGTAAACTGATGCTTTCCAGTACCTTCAGTACATCATTCTGAGACACAAATTCTTTTTGTACATCAATCAATTGAATTTTGGGTATCATCGTCATTATCCCCTTATCTTACTGTGATCGTCCCTATCTTTCCGGCAAAAACTCATTGGTGAAAGCAGCTTTTACATCTATTTTTTTGCTGATCAAACCATTTTTAAAAAGCCAATCTGTATAATTCTGCCATACTTCTTCTTTTTGGAGGCCCCATTGTTCCGCTTCCGCCTGATATTGACCGCTCAAATATTTCTGACTTTCAAAAACCAGTGTTCTGTCTAATTCAGGAGCATTTTTCAACAGTATTTCTGCTGCAGCTTCAGGATTCTCCATTGAGTATTCATACCCTTTTGCTGTTGCTTTCATAAAAGCTCTGACTAAATCCGGATTATTATTGATAATTTTTTCATTTGTAATGATCACCGGTGTATAATAATCAAGTGCTTCATTTTCCTGTCCGAGATCAATGTAATTTAACTCGATTCCTCTGATGCGTGCTTCTATACCGGTCCATCCTTCAAAAATCCATGCAAAATCAATATCTTTCTCACTGGCAGCAAAAAAGTCCATATCACCGCTTGTAATGATCTCTACACGCTCCACATCCGCATCATATTTCTCCATTAAAGCTTTTAACGTAGCTTTTTCAACAGGAGAACCCCATCCGCCATATCTTTTACCTTCAAAATCAGCAGGTGTCTCAATTCCTTTTTTCTTAAGGGATGCAAAACCGGAGGTATTATGCTGTATCACGGATGCAATAGACACCACCGGCATATCCTCTAATCTGGCAAAAGTAACGCTTTCCTGATATCCGACGCCAAACTGAGCCTGGCCGGCTGCAACTAAGGACTCCGCTGTTCCTTCCGGCGGCTGTATTATTTCAACGTCCAATCCTTCCTCTTTATAGTATCCTTGATCGACTGCCGCATAAAGACCTGTATGATTGGTATTCGGTGCCCAATCAAGAGATACGGTGATTTTTTCATCGGATGCTGTGCACCCTGATAAGAATAATGCCATCAATAAAAAAAACATTAAACAAGTACCCATTTTTTTTAACATCAGAATCACTCCTTATTATTTAACATTGTCCAAGGTATTATCTTCTTTTCCAGCCATTCAATCAGTTTAAAAAGCCCTATACTCAATACAACAATAATCAGGATATCTGCAAATAAAGCTTCCGTACGAAATGAGCTCATGGCTCGTGTCATGTAGATTCCCAAACCGCTTTTAGCACCGATCCATTCAGATATAACCGCACCCATAATACTGTAAGTTGCTGCAATCTTAACACCTGAAAAAAATGCAGGCATAACAGCAGGTAATTGGACTTTAAAAAATATCTGCCAAGAACTGGCTTTCATAACTTTCAGCAGATTAATAAGGTCTCTGTCCACTACCGCCAAACCTTCTGTAACATTGACCGCAACAGGGAAAAAACATACGAGAATAACAATTACAATCTTCGGATGTATGCCAAACCCCATCCAAATCATTAAAAGAGGTGCTATGGCAATAATAGGTACAGTCTGCGAAATCACCAAGATCGGATAAAAAATATTTTTCACAATTTTATACCTGTTCATGACAGCGGATATAAAAACACCGATAATAATAGCAGCAACAAAACCACTGAGCGCTTCAAGCAGCGTTGTCCGGGTATGTTCCCACAGAATCTGCCATGAATCTACCAATGATATTATGATCGCGGATGGCGCCGGTAATATGTATTTAGGTAATGAATGGATACGAATCACCAGTTCCCATATGAGAATGACGGTAATCATAAAAATTAGCGACCCTATTTTATTTTCGGTATTTTGCCACTTTCTCATCTATTGTCACACCTTCCGGTTTATAATCTATTTTTACAATAGATATAACTCGTTTCGCGCCCTCTTTTACACATATTTCCTGTGCTGCTTTTACGATTTCTAACAACTTATCCAGTTCACCTTCCATAGTCGTTTCCATTGGGCCGACCTCATATCGAACACCACTTTTCTGAATGAAATCGATCACTTTATCGATAACAGGATATATTTGGGTTTCAGGTACTGCCGGCAATACCTGTAAGCTGACATTAACCATTTCTTCACTCCTTTACTCTAATATTTACATATACCAGTAACTTCACAAGGAAATTGGTATGTATTCATACATTAAAAAAACTGCTGCACAGAATAGGCAACAGTTTCTTAACAAGCTTTTCCTACGCTGGCATTATCCAGATCAGGTTCCTCGGTCGGGATTCACTTATCCCCTCTCAGCCGAAAACATCAGCTCCCATTATTATTGTATTGTAAATATTATTATATATTATATGATCAATAAATCAAGTCATAATATTTAAAATTACTATTTGATATTGGAGAATTCAATGGTCGATCTTTCCTGATTATGCTCATATGTATATCCTTCTTCTTTATCATCATCCGGAAGAATCTTTATGGGAAGCTCAATAATAAATTCACTTCCTTCTCCTTCTTTACTATTGATTTTAAGCTCTCCTCCATGTAAATCCACAATAGTTTTTACGATAAACAGGCCAATACCGCTTCCTTCATTGTTTCTCTTAAATGAAGTATCCACCTGCCGAAATATTTTGAAAATTTCATCGGACATTTCAGGTGGTATGCCAATACCTGAATCTTTTACAGATATAAAGATACAGTTTCTTTTTTCATATATGTTTACTTTAATGGTTCCATTTACTTTTGTATACTTTATAGCGTTTGACAGAAGATTGAGTATAATTCGTTCAATCTTTTCCGGATCACACGCTATTATTCTTTCCTCGATATCCGTATCAAAAATCATCGTTATGTCTTTCACTTTAGCATATTCAACAGTAGAAAGTGTGGTTTCTTCAATAATAGCCACAATATTTTGATTTCTTAAATTTAAATCAAAGAATCCAGACTCGATCTTTGCAATATCAATAAGATTATTAATCAATTTTAATAGCCTGTAGCAATTCTGCTTCATGACCTTATTATATCTCAGGAGCACTTCATTCCCGGAGTTCAAATCATTCAACAGTTGGATCGTGCTTAGAATAATATTAAGCGGCGTCTTAAATTCATGGGTTACATTGGCAAAAAACTCATTACGTTTCCGGTCATGTTTTATCATTTCAATCAGTTTTTTTTCGTTTTCAATCACTCTATTCTCAAGATGAATATTTCTTTTTTCTTTATAGATATCCTCAATCATTATCACCGCATATTTTCTTTTATTCACTTCGAGGCGAGAAATATTAACTCTTACCCATTGATTAACAATGTTTTTCCTTATAACAAAATAAGAATTGATTTCTACATCTGATATTGTTTTTCCGTTTATTAATACAGACTCAATGCTATTTTTTAAAGGGCAGATATTACAAACCTTACTTTTTTCACAACCTTTACTGATACTGTTATAGCAGCCTAAACCTTCCCCTGTCTTTTTCCCAATAAAATCTTTCTTGTCCTTTTTAGTTTTATTTTCCAATACCTTGTTTACATCTACAATAATTTTGTCTTCATTTATGATCATAATACCTATGGGAATGCATTCAAAGAAACTACTTATACCGGTTACTTGATTTTCCAATGCATATACAACATTAAGATAATCTGTATATTCTTGTTCTCTGTCACAACATGGATATTCATTAAATAATAATTTTCCTCCTTTCCTGTTTTCGTTTGAAGAATTATGTAAAAAATTCATGTCAAAGTCCCCCTTTGAATTATATTACTTTGACTTATTACAAGAAAAATTCCCAAAATATTACTTAAATCGCTTTATTATAACATGAATCGACATTATAAACAATAAATGTATCTTTTGTAATACGTATATTTTTTATCATAATAATGAATCAAATCATAATCCGAATTTTTTCTATCCTGTTCTTTCGTACTTTCTCAACCACAAGTTTATTTCTTTTGTATTCCAGTGTTTCTCCTTCATGCGGAAATCTGCCCAGTTCACCTATTATAAAGCCTCCGATTGAATCAAAGTCTTCAGTTTCTATATGGATCCCTGTTATTTCATTTACCAGATCTATTTTCGCGCTGCCATCCACGATATATTCATCTTCTCTTATCTCCGTAATTTCTTCATCCTGTTCATCATATTCATCTTGCAGCTCTCCAACGATTTCCTCTACCAGATCCTCCATGGTAATCATTCCGGAGGTACCGCCATATTCATCCAACACCATGGCTATGGGAATTCTTTTTTTCTGCATTTCCTTGAATAATTCTGCGGTTCGCTTAAACTCATAAGTAAAATAAGGTATCCTCATATATTGTGTTACATTAAAATCTTCAGCCACATTATCATATAAAAATAAATCTTTGAAATACAGAATCCCTATTATATTATCGATTGTATTCTGATAAACCGGAATGCGGGAAAACTGCTTTTCTTTAAAAATACCGATTATATCATCATAAGTTGTCCTTTTTTCTACAGCTACCATGTCTGTTCTGGGTGTCATGACTTCTTTCACTGTAGAATCTCCAAAATCAAAAACATTATATATCATCTTTTTCTCTTCCCCTTTTAACACGCCCTCTTCATGACCGACATGAACCATTGTCTTAAGTTCGTCTTCAGTTATGAAAGGTTCTTTGCTGTCCTGTTTCCCTCCCATGATTCTGATTATGCCATGAGTAATTTTCATCAGTATGAATACTATGGGACCCAGAATTACTGTAATCCAGGAGATTATTTTTGCAATCTTCAGAGAAATTTTTTCGGAGTTTTCTACAGCCAATGACTTTGGGGTTATCTCTCCAAAAATCAATACTAGGATGGTCATTACACCTGTTGCAATACCAACACCATTATCCCCAAAATATTCAATGGCGATATAGGTCGCTAACGCCGATGCCCCGATATTTACAATATTATTACCAACCAGGATGGCTCCCAATAATCTGGTAGGGTTATCAACCAGGCGATTCACCATTTCTGCACCTTTAATGTTTTCTTCCACCATATGGCGTATTCTGATTTTGCTTAAAGACATAAGGGCAGTTTCCGAAGCAGAGAAAAACCCTGAAAAAAATAAAAGTATTATCAACGCAACAAGTTCGCTTCCATATTTCATAAAATGCACTCCCCGTATAAGAGTTTATTATCCTATAGTAAATTCTGCCCTTTATCATAAATAATATTATTTTGCAGCCATGCTTTTAAAAACAAGTCAAGTTGAAGGCGCACGGAAATCAGGTAACGAGCTTACTTTGAAGCCAAGTGGGTATCGAAGATTTTGTAGAAATACAATCTGAAGCAGGTATGTATACCTGCTTCAGATATTTCAAATCAAGTTCTTAAATCCCAGAAGACCGCTTCTTTCCTGCTGTCTAAGTGAAAGTGCGTATCATAAAATCCGACACCGCCGCCCAAGCCATCCTCTTTGCACAATGCCATCCACTTTTCCTTTACGTTATTCAGAAATTGATCCTGCCTTTCTTTTGAGTAGGCGGAAAACCTTTCATGGGAAGAGCAATATCAGCCGCAATACCAATCAAATGTTTACTGTTAGGTGCTCCTCCGATAGCTTCATTATAGGTTATGGTTCGGAATCCGCTGTTCACGACCATCACTCTGTTATACCATACTCTGATTTTCTCCAGTCTTTGAATATGATCAATGACTTTATCATTTAAAAGTACTTCTCCATTTGCTGCACATTTAAATTCATATATATTAAAATGCGGCGTTATTTGCCCGTCATATACTTCTATATTCAGCTTGTTCATTTTAATTCCTCCCTGAAACATCAGCTGTTTTATAGTATTCCGTAATAAGGTATAAAGTGAAATGTAACGGAACATACTATTAGACAAACATTTGACCAGGAGGTAGCAAATGAATACAGAAAGGGCTAAAGAAATCATTAATTCAAAAGATGTGATTCAGATATGGCATGACAGTTCCGAAGTCTGGCTGGAAAATGTAGAAGGCAGCTATGCAGAAGTAAAGGACCTGTCCTCCAACAGGATCAAAAGAGTTCCGGTTAATGAATTAAACGAAGTATAAGGTTTTGCTTTCCGCAAAACCTTATTAAAATTCTCTTTTATTATAAAACTTTACTGAAATCAGGATAGATCCTAAAAAAATCAATATTAAAAAGAGAGAAAATTGAACTGCTGTTAGAAAATCTGTCTGGCTCATTATTTTTAAAATATAGCCTTTGATTATGCCATTTCCGTCTGCATTTTTAACAATCTCAACAACAGTACTTATTCCAAAGAAAAATACAAAGAACAGAACAAAACTGACTATTTTTGATTTAACATATCCGAATTTAAAAAACAAAGGCAAATAAATACTATTCATCAGTATTACCGCAAATAACGCACCGAAAAGACTTTCAAAAGTTACGGGAGAAATACTGAACGGTATTCCTATAACCATTACCAACCTCTCAATAAAAAAGTATTCCAGCATTGCAATAAATGCGTAAAGTAAAATCGATATATATTTTGCAAGAACGATTTCAAAACGGTTAACCGGCAAGCTGTTTAACAAGATATCCGCTTTGCTTTTTTCATCATAAGCACAGGCTGTTACAACCAAAATATAAGTAACTCCGACTATCCCTGCCGAAAGCATGGCATTTTCCATCTTTTGAAAAGCAATCATAAAAAAAGGAACATAAAGCAAAGCAAATATAAAGGTTTTTTTAAGAGTGAATATATCTTTAATGATAAGACTAATCATTGCACTGCCTCCTTGTAAAATATAGCATAATATCGTCTAAAGACGGTTTTTCAATAATAACACTTTCTTTTAATTTTTTGGCCGTTTCAATCTTATCTTTTGCCAATGCTTCAAAACCAAACTGGTTTTCCCGGATGCCGATAAAATCTTTTCGTATTTCTTGATTCAATAACTCCTTTTTTCCCTTTACCAGCCCATATTTGTCGATGATCTCATCCTTTGATTCGGAAAAAATTATTTCGCCATTATTTATAAATGTAATATAATCGGCAGCCTTATCTAAATCCGATGTAATGTGTGTTGAAAAGAATACGCCTTTATCCTCATCCATAATAAGTTCTGACAATATGTCCAGCAGTTCCGACCTTACAATGGGATCCAACCCGGAAGTAGGCTCATCCATTATTAATAATTCCGCATTGTGTGATAGAGCCATGACAAGAGATAATTTCATTTTCATGCCCTTTGATAATTCTTTAATTTTCTTTTCAAGGGATAATCCGAATTCTCCGGTATATTTTTTGAAAACAGATTCATCCCATTGATCATACAAGGGAGCGATAATTTTTTTCATTTCCGATACTGTAAGCTCATCATAAAAATGACTTTCATCCAGAACAAAACCGATTCTGTTTTTAATTTCTTTTTCATGTTTTATATGATCCAGATCAAATACTTTTATTTCACCCCCATCTTTTTTTAAAAGATTTAAAATCAACTTGATGGTCGTGCTTTTTCCGGCACCGTTAGGGCCAATAAATCCCATTATATAACCTTTTTTCATAGTAAAATTTATTTCTTTAAGGCTAAAATGCTTGTAGTTTTTTTTCAGATTATTAACCTCCAAGATCGATGACATTTCTATACCTCCTCATAGAGCAGTTTCAGTATTTTCTGCATTTCTTCCAAAGTTAATTCTATAGATTTTCCGGCATCTACCGCCTGGACAAGCTTTTCTTCGACTATCTTGATACGCATTTCTCTTAATAACTCTTTGTTTTGAGCTGCCACATAAGAACCTTTACCGGGAACTGTTACCAGATACCCATCCCTTTCAAGCTCTTCATACGCCCTTTTAGTTGTAATGACACTGATCTGCAGTTCTTTTGCAAGGCTTCGGATGGAAGGAAGCATTTCATTTTCTTCCAGATCACCTTTCATGATCATATTTTTTATTTGTCTTACGATTTGTTCATATATAGGTTCCTGAGAGGCATTAGAAATAATAATATCCATGTGAATCTATCACTCCCTCTACTGTATATGTACATTATATACAGTATGAACACTTGTGTCAATAGTTAACATTGTTTTTTCTATCGATTAAATTCAAAAATTACCAGATAGATTTTTAATCTGTTTTTATCTTTGAGGTATATGTTTTAGCAATAAATTATTATATAATGTTTTAAAGATGTAATAATGATCAAGTATTCTTAAAAAATGTTCTGCTCAATTATTACATATAATGTTCAGACATAAATATTTTATTTCTCTACTCAAAAATAATAGCAAAATGTAAAAGGAGGATTCATATGGCTAAGCGTATGATTAGAAACTATTTCAGTTTATTGCTCATAGTCTGTCTCATCGGTCTCTCTGTGTACACGGCAGATGCAGCAGGCAATACCTGGCAAACAGTGGGCAGTGCAGGATTCAGCAGTACATCTATGGTTGATATGTCCGTTTATGAAGGAACCCCATATGTAGCGTATCAGGATAACATGCAGAATAAGAAAATAACCGTTATGAAGTATAATGGAACAACTTGGGTCAATGTGGGCAGCCCCGGCTTTACACAAGGCCAAGTCCACGAATTTTCTTTGTTTGTCAGCAGTGGTACTCCTTATATTGCAATAAGGGATATGTCTCTTGGCAATAAAGTTACCGTTATGAAGTATGACGGCGCTTCATGGAAAAATGTGGGGAGTACAGGTTTCTCCGATGGATATGCCGATTACATAGCCCTTTATGTAGATGCCAATACACCATACGTCGCCTATAAAGATGCCGTGAGCAGCCATAAAATAACGGTAAAGAAGTATGATGGTACGTCATGGAATAATGTAGGCAAAGCAGGTTTTTCCGAAAAAGCTGCCGAATGTATTTCTCTATTCGTAGACAATGGCACACCTTATGTCGCTTTTAAAGATTCCGCGGAAGATGATAAGGCAACGGTAATGAAATATGACGGAAGCTCATGGACCAATGTAGGCAATCAAGGAATTTCAGTGGGTGCTGTGGGTTATCCGAAAAATGCAATAGATCCTAACCCTGAATATGTTTCTTTACAAGTATCCGGTGGAACACCCTACATCGCCTATAAGGACTTGTCCAAAAACGGAAAACTGACTGTCATGAAATATAACGGCACTTCTTGGGTTTCAGTCGGAAATCCAGGATTCACAAAAGGCATGGCAGATTATTCAACGCTTTTCCTGGAAGGAGAAACGCCATATGTCGCTTTTAAGGATTCCATCAACAATAAAGCTACTGTAATGAAATATAACGGAAACTCTTGGGTATATGTCGGTCTGGCCGGGTTTTCATCAGGATTCGTTGAATCCATTTCATTGATGGTGGATAATGGTATTCCTTACGTTGCTTACAGAGATGCCACCTACAGAGGTGCAACCGTAATGAAATATA
The DNA here is from genome assembly GCA_016841185.1 of Anaerovorax odorimutans. GTDB lineage: Bacteria > Bacillota > Clostridia > Peptostreptococcales > JAAYPU01 > JAENZQ01. The sequence goes on along the minus strand of JAENZQ010000004.1, from coordinate 71,874 downwards.
CAGCTTCTGCAGTTCCCGCCCCTGTTGAACCGACTCCACCTGCTGCACCTGTTACACCTGTTACACCTGAAGAACCATCCCAAAGTGGATTCTCAGATACTTCAAGTCATTGGGCAAGAGAAGTAATTCTTGAAATGAGCTCTGAAAATATCATCAACGGAATCGGCAACAATTTATTTGAACCTGAAAGAGATATAACCCGTGCAGAATTTGCAGCCGTTATCGTAAGAGCTCTGAACCATACTAAAACAAATAGTTCAAACCCATTTTCTGATATCTCACCTTCCTACTGGTATTATGATTCAGTGCTTGCAGCTTTTGAAAACGGATTGATCACAGGCTACAGCGATGGTTCTTTTATGCCTCAATCCAATATAACCAGACAAGAAGCAATGGCAATAGTTGTAAGAGCCATATACGATGATTCGGCTTCAGAATTGGATATGAATGAGGTCACCAACATCCTTGCGGCTTTTTCTGACAGAAGCTATGTAAGTGATTGGGCAAAAACATCTGCAGCACTTTGTATAAAGGAAGGAATCATTACCGGTAGAAGCGGAAATACCATTGCTGCTCATGAAAATATCACCAGGGCGGAAACAGCAGTAATCATAAAAAGACTGCTGCAGAAAATATAACTTTTATAAAAAAGTGCTTTGTATAAAAGCATCCTCTTTCCAAAATCGGTCTTTTCATACACCCGGGAAAGGTTTTATGAAAAAGGTTTATTAAGGCTTGTATTTGGGGAATATATGGTATAAAATGAATAATGCTGAAAGGAGTGTGTTCAATTGCAGGAAGTTATTTTAAATGCGGAAGAAAGGATCGCTAAGTCCGGGAAATTTAAAGAAACAGGTTATATTCCCGGTGTATTATATGGTGATGGCATCGATCAAGCTACATCCGTAAAATTCAATGAATCGGATTTAAGAAAAATCCTTTCAAAGCATGGTGCCCATACAAAATTATGGATTCAATATAACGACGATAAAAAATTCGGATTCATAAAAGATATACAAAAGCATCCTGTTTCCCACCAAATACTACATATGGATGTTCAAATCGTTTCACAGGATCATGATGTCAAGATGCAGCTGCCAATCATATTTAATGGTGAAAATCAGCTTAGACAAAACCAATTGCATCTTCAAGTTCAAAAATCTGTTGTTGAAGTAATTGGAAGGGCAGTCTTGATGCCTGACGCTATATATGTAGATGTGTCTGAAAAAGAGCATGGCGATATGATTACATCCAAAGATATTGAGTTGAGCGATAAAATAAGGATCGTAAACCCGGATGAGATTTACGGCAGTATCGGACATCTGAAAATTACAACAATCGAAGAACCTGAAAAAGAAGAAGCAGGCGAATCTGAAGAAGCTGCTGAAGCTGCCGAAGAAACAGAAAGCGAAGAGAAATAAGACTATATTGAGATTAGTATCTTAAAATTATAAACCCATATAATCAGATTTTCTGATTATATGGGTTCATTCGTTTTTGTTTGTCTTGCTTTATAATTGATAAAAGCAGCTGTTATTATAAAAACAGAACCTGCCAGAGATAACAAAGTCGGTATTTCATTCCAGAGTAATAAACCAATAATTCCAGAAAACACTATACTGGCATAACTGTATATGGCAATTTCCCCTGCAGGTGCATATTTATAAGCTGTGGTCATACAAATTTGATACATCGTTCCGGTTACACCCAACATTAATAATTTTATTAACCCCCATCCTTTCGGAATAACAAAATGGCCCATAAGCACAAGAGGAAGAAATGCAATTGCTGTAATAAGTGAATAATAGAACATAATAACAAGCGTTTCATCTGTTTTTTGAAGATATTTTACAGCTGTATAGGCGCCGCCTGTAAAAACAGCTGAAAAAAATGCAAAAATATAAAATAAATTAATACTGTCAAACTGGGGCCTTATAATCATAACAGCTCCCATCAGACTCAATAGGAATGTATATATATGCACTTTTTTGATTTTTTCTTTGATAAAAAACCAGGAAAATATAATAACAAAAAAAGGATAAATATTTGTAAGTGTTACTGTATCCGCCAAAGGTGCATTGGATAAAGCATAATAATACCCGCCTGTAGCAATAAGCCCCAGAATTCCTCTGAGAATAAGAAACAGCTTATTATTTCCTGCTAAATACCTTTTTGAACCCTGTTTCTTATAGGCCAGTACGATAATAGGGACCAAGCTGATAATATTCCTGAAAAAAACCTTCTCAGCTACTGGAATTCCCGTGAGACTTTTAACAACTGCCGCAGTCAATGCAAAAAAACATGCCGCAGCTAACATAAATAGCGCACCCTTACTTCTTGATTCCATATCATCAATTCCTTTAATTCTTACAAATCAATTTCCTTGGGATCTTCTTCAAATTCCAATACCTTCCATTCCAAATCTTCTTCACTTGAATCTGAAATTTTGCCAATGGGCATTTTTAAATATTTACCATAAGCGCTTACGGCCACATCCCCATTACCAAGTAGTATTTCACCACTTCCTTCAAAAATCCTTCTTCTGTCTGATGTAATCCGGCCAACCACTCTTAACTCTTCATCGAGAGGGATCGGCTTATGGTATTTCAAACTCAATTCCACAGTAACCCCCCATGAATCTTTGTCATTTATAAGCATAGCTCTTCCGATGGTTTCATCTAATACTGCACTCGCTATACCTCCGTGCAGTCTCCCCGGATAGCTTTGGTGTTCCTCTTTCGGGGTAAAAATTGCTACAAGCTCATTATTTTCCAATTCATAAAAACTGCACTTTAACCCCAAATCATTTTTCATGCCACATACAATACATAATTTACTGTTTTCTTGTTTTCTTAAGACTTTTTGTTTCATATCTACTCCTTCATTATTTTTTCCTGATTTCATTTTAACATTTTTGACATTAAATAAAAAAGAGCCTACGAACACAAAAATTCTTAAAGACTCTTTTTCTTTTAATTATAAGGAATCTTTTTAAGCATATAATGATGCTACCGTTTTAAAATGAGCGCCTTTTTTTCTTTATACTCCTCCTCATCGATTTCTCCCCGGGCAAATCTTTCATCAAGAATTCTTAAAGCATTGCTGGGGATAGTCTCATTCTTGTTATTGTTATTCATGATAAGCTTCAATACAATAAAAATAACTACCAATATAATTGCAGCAGGAACCAACATCATTCCGATCCATGCCATTAAACCATAGCCCCATCCCATCATATTCATCATGCATTCTCCTTTCACCTATACAGGATCCTTAACCCAACTTATCGCCTTTTTTAACTGGTCTTTCAGGCTGTATCAAAACAACACCCTGTTCTGAATACACCCCTAATACTAAAGCTTCCGACATAAAATCTGCAACTTGCCTTGGAGGAAAGTTTACCACACCCAATACTTGCTTTCCTGTCAGGTCTTCCGTATTATAACATTCAGTGATCTGAGCACTGGATTTTTTAATACCAATATCACTTCCAAAATCAACCCACAGCTTATATGCAGGTTTCTTTGCCTTTTCAAAAATTTCTGCTTTCACTATTTCTCCGACACGAATGTCTAATTTTAAAAAATCATCAAATTCCGCCATTTCTTTCTCTTTCCTCTCTTTTTCTCTATTCTTCTTTCCTTCTACTCCCTGATTTCAATTTCTTCGGCCCTGTGTTCAGGATATACCTGTATCCATATTTTCCCTGGATTTAAAGATATCTCATTACCGTCTTCATCATAATACCTTGTCATTGAACGTTCTCCTGTTTTCTTCCATGTGATTTCTATATATTTTCCGTTAGTAATATATAGCCCTCTTCCTTCTCCTATAAGCCTCATGGTCAGCCTTCCCTCAGGATCTCCTTTTATCCTTTTTGTTTCAACAAATTGAACAATTATATTTTTTGTTTGAATTGGAATATCTTCATTCTCATCCAAATGTGGTTCTCCATTTACATATCTATTATAGATTTTTTCCTCTTTATTATATTGATATTCGGAATAATACTTTCTGTCGTTATATGGAAAACAAATATAAGATATACGTTCACCTTCTATTTCAGTTTCCTCTTCATAAAACAATAAAGGTTTAAATTTTCCTTCTTCTCTGAATTTTTTTCTGGAAGCACCTTTTATAATAACATCATAATCGGAGTAGGTATTATGAGGTGGAAACTTATGCTTTTTTCTCCAAAAAATATCACTGCTCTGGTTCATGGCATCTACTGAAGCAACACTTAAATCGCGGATCGCTTCATAAGCTTGAGGGCTTCCTCCAACATGGACATATAATGCATCATATTCCAATGCTTTGTCAACAAAATAGTCCCTCGAACTTCTGATTGGCCCTATATTATCAGGTTTTTCAGACCCTATAATCCCCATATATCGGGTGATATTTCCTTCCGCAAGAATTTCATATACAACATCACACATGCTTAATGCAGCCTGAGGCCTTGCACTGTACTGGTTGTCCAACATAACTGCAATCACTCTGCTGTTTAATTTTTCTTTATCTATATACATGCCATTCAGAGGGGATTGGATCTGGTTCTTTCTATTTTGCTCCCTTTTCTCATTAATGGCGCTGTCTGTAGAAACTTCTGAAACATTCTCTGCCGGCTCAGGCTTGATTACCTCCTGATCCTTCTGCCCGCATCCAGATACCAAAACCATAGACAACAATAATATTACCGCCATAAACACTTTCAATGTTTGCTTATACCCTGCCATATCGATTACTCCTTTGACTTTTACTTTTCTCTTTTAACATTCTATCATAATTTAAATTATTGAAGTTACTAAATCAACTTTACCACTTGAATAATATAGCTAAATATTTATATTTTATGGGAGACATTTAATATACTGATTCTTACTTTGCTTAACGAACCCTTTTGATACTTTAAATGTTCAGCTAAGACGCGGTGTGTTAAATCCTTTACAATATGTGATGTAGGGATCGGTTTTTACTGCAAATACATTTAAAAAAATTATAGGAAATTTGCAGTAAAAACAATTGCAAATCTGCTTATTATGGGAAAGTTGAGTTACTAACCATAAATTTGAACAGGTGTTCCAATAGGGACCAAATCATACAGCTCTTTTGCATCCTTATTGTACATGCGGACACAACCGTGGCTTACTGCTTTTCCCACAGACCATGGTTTATTGGTACCATGTATGCCATATATCCCCCAGGGAACACTAAGCTGCATAAAATGGCCTCCAAACTGTGCCCCCCACAGGCCTTTCTTTATAATAGTCCAGTTACCTGATGGTGTTGGTGTAGAAGGCTTCCCTACGGCAACAGGATATTCTTTTATAAAGTCATTATCATTAAAAAGTTTCAAAATATGCTTTTTTGTATCTATTTTGATTCGATACAATCTCACCACCTCCTGATATATTTTACAGCTTAATAAAAAATATGTTCTTTTTAAAAGCAGTATTGTTTATCTTAAAAAGGAAAAGCTAAAAATATCTTATTTTTAAATATCAAAAGGAGTGGCTTTTTAATGAATATGGACTTAAAAAAGAATTTAAGTAAAGAAGAAAGAATCATACGTACTGTTATCGGTTTGCTTTTACTGAAAATTGCTTTTAAAGAAACAACTCCAAAACACCAATCTATTTTTTACAGAATATTTTCCTTATCCTTATTTATGGATTCCATATTTGCATACTGTATATTAAATGACTTAATGGGGTGGTCCCCCAAAAAAAGGACACCTTCTTTTATTAAAAAGGTACTGTCATGAATAATAATAATCATATTGAATCCATAGACCTCTATGAAACTAAAGAAAAAAGCAAATCCCAAAAGATCAGAAAAAGAAGAGAAAAACCTATATCCGAAAATCAAACGGCAATTTGTGATATTCATAGAAAAAAAAGACCCCGATAAGGCGTGAATAAAACCAAAATACCAGGCTGATATGCTGCATCAGCCTGGTATATTAATCAAAAAATTTTTCCTGAGCATTTTTTAATTCTGAAGGCGATAAAGTATCTACATAATATTCGGCCACATCTATACATCTATTCCGGTTTCTTTCATAAAACCAGTCCTTTACCTTAACTTTTATTTCTCCGTCTTTTCCCCATACTTTATAAGGATAAACTGCCACCAATTCATTGGTATGTTTATCTCTTACACCTGCTCGCCCTGCAGCTTCCAACTTTCCCGATAATTTACTTCCCATTTGAGTCTCCTTCCTATGAGATAAAAAAATTATTGTTATTAGTTTAGTAGGGAATTCTTCTTTTATTCATTAATTCAATTTTAATATAAATTAATAAATACTACATCTCTTAAAAGCATAAACAGGATTATAAACATAAAGGTTTAAATAGATGAAACAGTAATTAGAGCAGCAGTTCATAGATCTCTTCTGTCAGGGGTTTTCCCCATGCCTCATTTTCCGTCTGGGATACTTTTTTAAAACCTTCGTTAATATACATGTTGACAGCGGTTTTCTGATCCTGAGTCGTCGCAAGAAAAATTTTTTTAAAGTTCATTTTACGGCAATAGCACATTGCTTCATCAAATAGCTTTCTTCCAACTCCCCTGCCTCTATAGTCCGGATGTATAATAAACCACCGTAATTGAGCTTTTATTGCCGAATGCCCCAATATGGCAATGGCACCTATTATCTTGCCCTTGATTTCTGCAAACCATATCCTGTCTTTATCCGAACTATAATTTTCAAAAAAATCATAAAATGTTTTACAAACATATCCTTCAAAATTATGATTATATCCGCACTCTTTAGCATAAATCCACCCATGAAGATATATCAAATACCCTACATCCCCGGGCTTTAAGTAATTTCGAATACTGATTCCTTTTAATAATTCTTCTCTATCAAGCTTACCGGACGGCATTTTAATTATCATATGAGCAAAATCTTTTACTTGTCCGACAGCCGTATCACAAATAAAATCAGACATGCCCTTTTTATCTTGAATAGAGAGATGTCCCTTAAAGTTTAAACCGGCATAATCACAAAATCTTTTTAATCCAATTTCCATTAAATCCGAGCCTTCTGAAGGATTATAGCCGCATGTTGTAATCAATGCTGCTGATTTACCTTGCAATAACAACCTTTCTGGTTGATTGGAATACTTTTTAGAGCAGCAGAATAACCTGTCCAGTAACACTTTTATGGAAGGTGTGGAATACCAAGTAAATATTGGCGTGGCAAAAACAATACAGTCTGAAGATAATATCTTGTCATATATTTCTTCCATATCATCTTTTATGACACACCCTGGTCTGTCTGAAACACGCTGGCACTTAAAGCATTCTTTGCATGAATTGATTTTTTTTGATGGTAAATTAAAAGAAATGATTTCATTATTCATATTATTCAATTCAGAAATCAGTGGTTTCACAAGAGCTGCCGTATGTCCTCTAAGTCTGGGGCTTCCCATTAAAATACAAATTTTCATACCGGCTCCTTCTTTTATATTTTGTTATCAGATTTTACCATTCAAAACTTTAAAATGTCAATTCTTTTAAAATTATTTCATGAAAAGAAATATTATTACCATTGGAAATGTTTTTTAGATATACTTATAGACAGGATTATGGTTAAAATAGTACTGAAATCAGATTTATGTCCAATTGAATCTGAAAATGGACTATAGAATTGGAGTTGAATTACAATGATAGATTTCAAGCAAATATTTTATGATTTTGAGAACCATCTGATAACGGATACACAGCCTTCTTGTTACTTTAACCAAATATTTGAAAATCTTCCAATCTCTACAGTATATCCTTTTACCATGCTCAATGACTTAAAGAAAGTAAACCAATCCTCAAAATACCATCCTGAGGGAAATGTTTGGAACCATACCATGCTTGTTATTGATAATGCATCCGCCAGAAAAAAACAAAGCCATAATCCTAAAGCACTTATGTGGGCTTCTTTATTGCATGATATAGGGAAAACATCAGCAACTAAAGTTCGAAAAGGCAGAATAACAGCTTATGATCATGACAAATTTGGTGAAAAGATGTCAGTTGAATTTTTGTCGGCTTTAAATGCAGACAAAAAATTGATTCACAAAGTGTCCAAAATGGTAAGATGGCACATGCAGATTTTGTTCGTTGTAAAAGAACTCCCATTTGCTGATATTGAGACCATGTTATCAGAAGTTGATCTGGAAGATATAGCTCTTTTATCGTTGTGCGACAGATTGGGACGGGGTAATATGAACAATGACACAATATCCGACGAAGAAAACAATGTTAAAATATTCATGGAAAAGTGTATGGATCATTTACATTTCAACATCTCAAAAAGGAATTAATTGGATATTAGGCATTATTAATTTATAAAATAAACCATGTACATACATGGTTTGATTTCAATATTTTTAGATTACCTTATTCTTCTTTTTCTTTCTCTTTGCTTTTTTCTTTTTCTTTTATACTTTTAATGACACTCTCTATATTTTCAATGGTCAGTTTACTTTTTACACCGGTCAGATTAGCATTTTTAGAGTCTATCACATCTTTTAATTCCGTAATGTTTTGTTCCAACTTTATTTTCATATCTTCATCCGTCTCCATAACTGTGGATTTTACAGAATTCCACGTTTCTTCGACACTTTCAAGACCCGCCGATACCACTTCCCAATCCTTTAATTTTGCAAACACATTTAAATGTCGGATTAAATATTTTAATTTATATAATTCAGACGGTACTTCACTCTTAAACAAATCCATGAATTCCGGAATATGCTTTGTAACCTCCACAGATGCATTAATGATCTGAAGATCGGCTTCTGCTACGGATATGATAGGATTCATTTTTTCCAGAACCGTTTTAGGATCTTTATCTTTTTCCTCCGTATCACTATCACCCTGTTCTTCCTGGGTGGCCTGATCCTGTTGTTCCTGTTCGCCACCCTGATCCTGTTGTTCCTGTTCGCCACCCTGATCCTGTTGTTCCTGTTCGCCACCCTGATCCTGTTGTTCCTGTTCGCTGCCCTGATCCTGTTGTTCCTGTTCGCTGCCCTGATCCTGTTGTTCCTGTTCGCCATCCTGACTCTGCTGCCCTTGTTCCTGCTGTCCTTCCTGGCCTTGCTCCTGTTTTTGTGGTTCTTCTTCCTTGCTTTGGTTCTGCTGAACCTGACCCTCAGGCGGCTTTTGAGGTAGATTCAGAGTTTTAGAGATCAAGGCATCCATTAGAGTATTCATATCCGACACAAATGCATCTACTTCTTCTTTGCCTACGCCTTTTTTCTGTAGGTCTGGGTACAACTCATTCCACTTGGTCTGAAGTTCTCTTACTTTGTCCAGGCTTCCGGGCCAATCCTGCCCCATGGTTGAAGTCACGATCTCATCCGATAATTGCTGAACCTGTTCCAGAGCATTGGGAGGTTTCTGGCTTTCACTTCCGGATTCTTTTTCCTCTTCCTCCTTGCCTTTACATCCTATTATAAAATATAAAAAAAGCAGTAAAATAAATATATATATATATTTCTTGTTTTTCATATCAACACCTCTCTTGTCATTAGTATTGATAGTATTCGAAAAAGTTATTCCAAGGTTTAGAAATTTGCACCAGTAATATTTCGGTTTAGTATTTATAGATATAAATTTTTCTACGAAAAAAGGTTTTACATTTTCATGTAAAACCTTTCTTTTTATCATAATTCTTATTTTTAAATTAGTAATGCAGTGTATCTTCTCCGTAAATATTTCTTTTCCCTCTGGACAATGCGATCACACCGCTTCTAATGGTTTCCACAATACCGTAAGGTCTTATTTCTTCATAGAAAGAGTCTATTTTTTCTTTTGTATTACAGATTTGAAAAATAAGTACTTCCGTATCCGCATCAATAATCACCGCATCATAATTATCGTACCACTCTTTAATTTTTCTTGTAGATTCAGGTGTCAGCATAATTTTTGCCATTGCAAATTCTTTAACAATGGCCTCTTCTCTTTTCAGTTCAACTGCCTTTTTAACATCATATAATTTTAATACCTGATGCCGAATGTGTTCGAAATTTTCTTCTGTTGACTCTACTGAAACAGTAATCCGGGATATCTCCGGAGATGATGTTTCTTCTCCGGTAAAACTTGTAATATTATACCCCCTTCTCAGAAATAATCCCGAAATTCGTGCTGTTACACCGGGGTGATTATTCACAAGAATTGAAAGTAATTTTGTTTTCATATCAATCTCCTCTTCTAATACACTTTTATCCGATGACTAAGAATTACCTGTCCCGAAAGGGTGAAAACTCCGCCTGAAACCAAGACCTCACTAAAGTTCCCCTTTAAGTCCGATTTCTTCCGCTACTTTCTGCATCCCTTTTATGGTTTCCCCGATAACTTCTTCTATTTCCATTCCTAATAACTCTGCGCCTTCTAGAATGATCTCTCTGTTCACACCGGCAGCAAAGCTTTTTTGCTTCCATTTTTTCTTCACCGATTTAACACTTAAATCCAAAATACTTTTTGTTGGACGCATCAAAGCTGTTGCTGCAATCAAACCGGTCAGTTCATCTGTAGTAAATAATACCTTCTCCATCTTCTCAACAGGCTCAACATCCGTACAAATTTTCCATCCGTGACATTCAACTGCTCTTATATAATCTTCCGGCCATCCTCTTTCTGCTAATATCTCTCTTGTTTTTTTACAATGCTCATCCGGAAACATTTCATAATCCAGATCATGAATAAGTCCTATAATTCCCCATTTTTCCTTTTCTTTTTCTTTAAAAAGTTCAGCGAAATGATTCATTACAGCTTCAACAGTAAGCGCATGCTTGATCAAGCTTTCGTTTTTATTATACTCTTTTAAAAGAGAATAAGCCTGTTCTCTGTTTGGTTTGTTATCCATAGTACTTGCCTTCTTTCATCATTATAGTATTATATCTTTATATAAATCCTAATAATCCTTGTCAGGCATGTCAAGTGTTTCTTCTGAGAATTCCTTCAGCAAATAAAGTCTGACTGCAATATATAGCTGTACATAGAAAGAATCACTGTTTTCAAGCTTAAGGAGTTTTTTTACCTTTTCAAGTTTGTACCGCACTGTATTGGCATGTTGAAAAGTTTTTTTAGCGGTCTGAACAATTTCTCCATTACTTTCAACATAATGAATCAGCGTATCCATTAGATTTGTACCGTGGGTTTTGTCGTAGTCTAAAATTTGTTTTATGTACAGGCTATAGTATTTCCTCATCCAATAACTGTCTATCAAAGGCAGGAGTACCTGATCGACTCCTGTATCATTAAATGTTTTAATCGGGATGCTTTCCTTCCTGCAGGTTATATAAGCGCAAATGCTTTCCTTAATACAAAAGTCTAAATCGCAAAGGTCAGTATGGATATTGCTGACACCAATATTGTATTGGCTTCTTGAAATCTCATTATGTGTTAAATAATCATAAAGACTGTCTAAAGCCAATGGCTTTAGATGATCCATGGTATGTAAAACTAACAGCCCCTTTTTATATTGCAAAACGGTTGTCGCAGTATGTGCTTCGGCAAAACTATTTGCAGTACTTTCCTCAGGTTTATTCATTTCTTCAGAATCTTTCTTTTTTCTTACACAGTAAGCGCTCACTACATTATTATAAAATGATGCATTTATTTCATAAGCAGTTCTGAGAACCAAATTTCTTTCAGTATCACACGAAATGATGCTCTCAATTTTTTTTTCATAGTATTCCTTTGAATTAAAATAATCTATGGCATTTTTGACAGTCACAATGATATCATCAAAAAAAATATCAGAAAAAATAAAAACGGGACAATTATGCTCTTCTGCATAATCCTTTAACGCAACTGAAAAATCGTTAAAATAAACATTTTTCACTGCGATAGCACTAACACCCTGATTAATTAGCATTTTAAGACATTCTTCCGCCTGATTAGGATTATCTTTTGCAAGAAAAAGAGTTGTAATTACAAAATCACCATTTTTAAATGTTTCAGCAATTTTTTCATTTGATTCATATTCTAATATACCGGTATCCAAAACAGGTTTTCCCAGCCCTTTTTCGGAAGTAATCAGCTTAAAATCAGATATAGGCTTCAGAGACATAAGTTCTCCAACAGTAACCATAGCCTGCGAACTCCTTTTTTAAGTTCTAAAGCTTTCTGCTTTCAGCGCTTAATGAACTTTATTTATTATTATAAATCATATCACACCACTCTCCGGCTTTTCAATAAAAGCCCCCCTATTTCACTCACACTTCCACTTATACTTTCACTTACACTTACACTTTTACTTTCACCTACACTTCCACTTATTACTCGTTCATTTTGTGCAAATATATAAAAACCCATTCGTATTTTTGTAACATATATAATTGAAGCATAAATTGATACATGTTATCATACTTTTAAAGAAATAAAGGAGGAGCTTTATATGAAATTAAATTTCGATTATAATTCTGTCAAAGCACAATTCCCAGCAGTTAACAGGAAAGTAAACGGAAATCCCTGCATATATCTGGATGGGCCGGGAGGAACCCAGGTACCGCAAAGAGTTGTTGATAAAATTTCAGAATACCTGTTACATCACAATGCAAATGCTCATGGTTGTTATGTGACATCCATTGAAACAGAACATATCATGGAAAACGGCCGTGAAGCCGTAGCAGACTTTTTGGGTTGTGAAAAAGATGAAGTTGCTTTTGGCGAAAGTACTACCGGTAACAATTTCAAACTTGCCTTTGCGTTAGCACGAGACTTAAAACCGGGTGATGAAGTTATTATTACGGATATCGACCATGAAGGAAATCGTTCTCCATGGAAACTGCTTGCTGACTTCGGTGCAGTTATAAAAAGTGTTAAAGTTGATAAGAAGACATTTACATTATCTTTTGATGATTATAAAGAAAAACTTTCATCTAAAACAAAAGTAGTTGCCATCAACTGGGCATCAAATGCTACAGGTACCATAACAGATGTAAAAAAATATATAGACCTGGCCCATGAAGTCGGCGCCATCACCATTGTAGATGCCGTGCATTATGCACCCCATAAACCAATAGATGTTAAAGCCATAGGTACAGATTTTCTTGTATGTTCTGCCTACAAATTTTTTGGCCCTCATCTCGGTGTCATCTATACTAAAAAAGAAACCATAAGTAAAATAAGAACCATTCGTGTTGACGCCTATGATAATACGGAGCCACCCGAAAAATTTGAAACCGGAACTCCAAATTTCGAATTAATTTCAGGAACTGCCGAAGCAGTTGAGTTTATTGCAGACATAGGAAAAAATCATGCAGATTACTTTAAGGATCAATTAAAAGGCCTTGCAGGAAGACGTAAGAATATCGTTGCAGGTATGCTGGCCATTGATGAATACGAAGAAGAAATGTCACTGGTATTAAAAAATGGTTTGGAGGAAATCCCCGAAGTCACTTTATATTGTCCTCCGTCAGATGAACCTAAAACCTCTACCGTATCTTTTACTGTTAAGGGGAAAAATGCCAATGACGTTGCTAAATTTCTGGCAGATAAAGGCATATTCGTCTGGGACGGAGATTTCTACGCTATAGAAATAATAAACAATGTCCTTAAATTAGAAGATCAGGGCGGTCTTATCCGGTTAGGCCTGGCACCATACAATACCATGGATGAAATTCATAAAACCATCCATGCCGTAAAAGAATACTGTAGCTTATAAAAAATAATTTTGAATAGTAAGGGAGAGTCGCTTTAAACTCCCCCTATCGTTAAGTTTTTTAATAAGTGGCTCAGCAAACCCTAATTTGTTGAGCTTTTTCTCTCAATATCCTTCAGGAAAAATTTTTCAGACGAAAAGAACTCTTTAGTTAATACCACGACTTCTTTACTCAGTAACAATACGGCAATCATATTTGGAATAAGTATAATGGCCAAACTGATATCAAGAAACTGCCATATTACTTTCGCCCCGCCTATTGCCCCTATCGGAATAGAAAGTACATAAACGTATTTCATCAATTTAGAAAATTTTAATCCAAATAAGAATTCTGCCTGTTTTTCTCCATAGTAAATCAATACGATTAAAGTTGAAATAACAAATAACAGCAAAGAAACGGTTACAATCATTCCGCCTACGCTTCCTATGGCATCACTGAATGCCATTGCCGTCAATGCTGAGGGATTATCCAGCGCCCCTTCAACAGTCCATATTCCCGTGGAAAGTATGGCAAAAGCCGTAGCAGAACAAATAACGATAGTATCTATAAAAATCTCTGTAATTCCCCAAAACCCTTGTCGTACGGGATGATCTGTAGTGGCCGTTGCATGGGCAATGGGTGCTGTTCCCAGTCCTGCCTCATTGGAATACAACCCACGTGCGAAGCCCCAGCGGATGGTAGCTGCAATACCAGCACCGGCGAATCCTCCTACGGCGGCTATGGGCTGGAACGCATAACTGAATATCATCGCAATAACACCCGGTATCTCTGTGATGTTGATAATAACGATAATAATTGCAGTACCTACATAAAGAAGAGCCATAAGCGGTACAAACTTTTCGGTAAAACTTCCTATTCTTTTGATCCCGCCAATAACAACAATCCCTACAATAATAAGTGTAATAATTCCGGTAATCATAGGATTGATATTGAATACTGCTGATGCCGATCCCGCCAATGAATTTGCTTGAACCATTGTGCTCGGCAAAACTTCAATCATCAAGCCTAAAGCAAATATAACAGCCAGCCATTTCATTTTAAGACCTTTTGTCATATAATACATTGGCCCACCCACATATTCTCCTTCTTCATTCTTCTGCCTGTATTTAATGGCAAGTACTACTTCGGAATACTTTAGGCTCATACCTACCAAAGCGATCAGCCACATCCAAAATACAGCACCGGGCCCGCCAAACATAATAGCTGCCGGAACGCCAACAATATTTCCTGCTCCAACGGTACATGCAACTGCAGAAGTCAGTGCCTGAAATGCAGTGACAGTTCCCTCTCCTTGAGTATTTTTGTCAAAGATTCTGCCAAAGGTCTGCTTAAAAATGTATCCGGCATGTCTAATATGAAAGAATCTTAAGCGAATGGTTAAAAACACACCGCCACAAACCAAAAGTCCCAATAATGGCGGACCCCAAAGCCAGTTAGATACTTTTCCGATCATCTCTAAAAAAAGATTCATACATAGTCCTCCTTTTTATCAACCATGATTTTATTATGCCGTTCACTTTAAGTTACAAAATCAACTTTTTTAAATTCTAACAACCTCCCTGATCATTAAATTTTATAGGTAACACCTATTATCTGAGCTGCCCAAATATTCAAGGGCGCATCTTATGTGCATCTCGGCACCTATCGGCAAGGCATCTTCATCGATATTAAAACAAGGATGATGATGGGGGTAATCCGTTCCTTTTTCTCTGTTTGCAATACCAACAAAATAGAAAGCACTGGGAATTCTGGCTGAAAATTCTGCAAAATCTTCTCCTAATAATACACTGATATTCGAATCTAAAATATTTTCCCGGCTCACTATTTTTTTTCCAGCTTTAATAACAAGTTCCGTCATATGGAAATCATTATTCAGTAAAATATTTCCGCATTTAAAAGATAAATCACAAGTAGTTCGATGTGCTTGACAAATGCTTTTTACAATCTCTCCAAAGCGTTTTTGTATATATTCTGCCTCGTTATGCAAGCATCTTATAGATCCTTCCATTTCCATTTTTTCAGGAATGATGGTTGGAGAAGTCCCGCAATTGATTTTGCAGAAAGTTATGACAGTTGGTTTTAATGCATTCAGTTCTCTGGTTTGCATGGTTTGTATCGCCTGAATGATATTTACACCACAACTGATAGGATCCACGGACATATGTGGCGCACCTCCATGTCCTCCTTTTCCATGAATGATTATTTTGAAATAATGACTTGAAGCCATAATGGGTCCGGGAACGATACCGATTTTTTTTGTTTCAATGGACGACCACAGATGAATACCAAAAGCAGCATCTGCATGAGGGTTTTCCAGTATTCCCTCATTTATCATGATCTCCGCTCCGGCATCCTCTTCATTTGGTTGAAATACAAATTTAACATTTCCCTTTATTTTTTCTTTATATTTAGCCAGTATTTTTGCCGCTACCAAAAGCATGGCCATATGTCCATCATGGCCGCAGGCATGCATAATGCCTTTATTGACAGACCGGTAAGGTAAAGTGTTTTCTTCCTGGATTGGCAGTGCATCCATATCGGACCGAAGTATAACTGTGCGCCCCGGTCGGTTTCCCTTAAGCAAACCGACGACTCCTGTTTTTGCAATATTTCTCTGAACATCTAATCCGCATTCTTCAAGATAATTGGCAACGATTTCTGACGTTCTGTACAACTCAAATCCCAGCTCCGGATATTGATGAAAATCTCTTCTCAAATTGATTAATTCTTCCTTCAGCGCCTCTACTTCATTATTAATATTCATGCCGATCACTCCCATCTTTTTATTCTGTTTAAGAGATTAAAGGTTAAATGCTCTCACTTTTAAATTCCAAAGGATCATTATTTTATGCATCGATGATATTGTAGTTTATTAACTTTGAATCTGCAGGACCATGCAAATGCCCGTTCAGCTTCCGGTAATATTCTATAAATGCCCATATTTCATCTGTTATGAGTTCTCCCGGGTATATAATAGGAATTCCGGGCGGATAAGGTGCTATCATCTCTCCTGCTACATGATTTTTGGCATCCTTCCATAATATACGTTTCTTTTTACTGTAATGCGCTTTTCTTGGAGAAAATACATAGGGTGGCACAGAAGGAAGGTGAATTTCACTTAAAACAATTCTCCCTTTTGCAACAGTGCGGGAGATTTTCTGCAATGCACTGACCAGCAGGTCGATATCACTACTGGTATTGGCATATGAAATGATTGCAAGCACATTGGTATGATCCGAAAGTTCAACATCAATATTAAAATCCTCAAATAAGATGGTCTTTAATTCAAAACCTGTAAGTCCTATATTCCTGGCAGAAAACGTTAATCTTGTGCAATCCATATCATTAACACCGCACTTGCCAACGACTTCTTTTGTCATACTGCAAATACCTTTGATGTTATTAATCTCATTTCTGGCATATTCCGCCAATAATGCCGCTTGACCAATGAGTTCTTCTCCTCTTGTTGCAAGTTCGTTACGGGCCATATCAAGAGATGTCATCAGAAGATATGAAGGACTAGTGCTTTGAACAACATGAAGGTTGGACTCCAGCATAGGAATATCGATATGATTTGACTTAACATGAAGCATGGAACTTTGAGTCAATGAACCCATCACCTTGTGGATACTCTGAGCACACATATCCGCTCCTGCTATCATAGCACCGGCGGGAAGCAAAGATGAAAAATAACAATGTGCCCCATGGGCTTCATCTACCAGCAATGGAATATTATGATCATGGCAGACTTCAGCAATCCCTTGTATATCACTGCACAATCCATAATAAGAAGGGCTTACCATAAATACGGATTTACAATCCGGGTTTGCCTCAATAAAATTTTTTACCTGACTTGCTTCAATGCATCCATGTATCCCCCATTCTTCTAATATTTGCGCATAATATACTTCGGTGTTGCCCCGCTGATTACCAATCCCATCAATACTGATTTATGGGCATTTCTTGGAATCAGAATCTCTTCTCCTTCAAAAGCTGTGGAGGTGACCATAGCTTCATTTCCGCACGTTGTTCCATTGATTAGAAAATAGGTCCTGTCTGCTTTAAAAACCTCTTTGGCCAAATCCTGAGCCTCTTTTATAACCCCTTTAGGATTATGAAGATCATCTAAAAAAGGGGTCTCAGTTAAATCAAATTTAAAAATAGCCTCCCCAACCACATCTGTCCATTTCTTATTGATGCCTTTTTCAAATCTGTGTCCCGGTATCCTGAAATAGGCAGGCTTGGTATCAATATATTGTTTAATTGCATCAAATAATGGTGTCCTGTTATGGTCCATGATTTTATTCCCCTTTATGTTTTCAGACATTGTCTTTAATACACAAATATCTAAAATCAAAATTACTGTTTTATAATAAGTTTCCTCGGGTAATGGGCAAAAGTCTCATATCCGTTTTCTGTTACTCTAAACGCTTCACTGATTGAAACTCCAAAGTCACCGTAATACATACCCGGAATACAATGAAATGTCATATTGGGCTTTAGGATTGTCCTGTCGCCGCATCTGATACTGGCTGTATGTTCACCCCAGTCAGGAGGATAATTCAGCCCTATAGAATACCCGATCCGTGATTCTTTTTGCATTCTATTCTTTTTTAGTACATTTCTGAATGCCAACTCCATTTCCTCCAGATAAACTCCGGGCTTTACGGCTCCCAAAGCCGCTTCTAAACCCTCTATTGCAATTTCAGCCACATCTTTCACCTTTGGATCAGGATTTCCGATACAGACGGTCCTTGCAAGAGGAGAATGATATCTTCGGTAACATCCGGCAATTTCTATTGCAACAACCGTATTATCAGAGTATCTTTCATCTGACCAGGTAAGGTGCGGTGCTCCTGCCATCTCCCCTGTAGGCAATAAAGGAACAATGCTTGGATAGTCGCCTCCAAATTCTTCTGTACCGTGGATCTGTGCATGACAAATGGCTGCCACCACATCACATTGACGCTTTCCGGCTTCTATTGCATCGATGCCGGCTTGAATAGCCAGACTGGCCAAATGCCCTGCTTTCCGCTGGTATTCTATCTCCTTGTCTGATTTTATGATCCTTATCCAGTTTATAAGCAAATTTCCATCCATAAATTCCGCATCAGTCAAATTCGCTTTTAAACATTCATATCCTCTGGCCGTAAACCAGTAATTATCCATTTCCACTGCAATTGTTTTTTTGCGGGCACCCAATTCCTTTATTACTTCCGCAAACCTTTCCATGGGGTGATGCTCGGGATTATGGACAAGCGTATCGCTGTAAGCTCTGACATGCTGCTCGTCAAGCCATGTGCTTTTGATGACACCGCCGTAAACATCCATATATCGTCCTATGAATACCGGCATTTTATCTTCTAAAGTAATAATCAACCCTTGCGGTACATAAAATGACCATGCGTCATGACCTGATAAATAGCAGATATTCGCCGGATCGGATACCAATAAGACATCCATCCCCTTAGCGGCCATTGCCTCTTGTGTTTTTTGCATCCTCTGCAAATATTCGGTTTTTTCAAAATGCATTTTGATTTCCTCCCGGAATTTATAGAATATTCTATATTATTTAAAATATATCACTACGAATCTGTTTTGAATATAACACCATGGTGTCATTTATACCCCTCTGATTTGTTATTTTTTTTATGATAATGCTTATCTTGTTGAAATTTCGAGTAATTGGACATATAATTAAAAAAAATATTCAAAATGAGGTGAGGCCCCATGGTACCATCATTAGACGTCCCGCAATTTCAGCAGCTTCTTCAATTGACTCTTATGCTCAGTGGAAGTCATGACTTTGAAAAGGATGTTATGGTTTTACTCAAGAATGTTATCGACTTCAATAGCGGCATGTTTATCACACTGACTAAGAATGCATTGCCCCTCAATATAGAACAATACAATATTGAAATGAATATGGCGGAGGATTACACTTCTAAATTTTACAGATATGATCCCATTTTAAATTATTCAAATCGAATGAGTGAAAATTTAAACGCACAACGTATCATCAGCTTCTCAGTTAACGAACCTTCTAATATTTCTCCTGAATTTATTCAATACCTCTCAACACGTCAGATATCTCACTGCCTTTTCATTACATTCAACGATAATGGTGACGGATTTCGTCTTTTTCGAAAAAACACCATGCCGCAATTTTCTCTTAAAGATGAAGAAAAAGCCAGATATTTGAGTTCAATACTCGGCACCCTATATTCGTTATGCAAAGTAAACAAAGAGTATTATATGGGTTCAAAACTTTTTAATATTACTAAAAATAACATGCTGTTCGGCTTTATCATTTTCGATCAGAACTTCTCCCTTATTTTTTCCAACAAGCTGGCATATGAACGGATCTATAAAATTACTCAAAAATACATATTGGAAGATATGATTAACAGTTTTATCGAAATGATTAAAAATGCTATGTCCGATCCGGATAGTAAAAAGACGGACTCAACTTTC
The DNA here is from genome assembly GCA_016841185.1 of Anaerovorax odorimutans. Taxonomy (GTDB): domain Bacteria; phylum Bacillota; class Clostridia; order Peptostreptococcales; family JAAYPU01; genus JAENZQ01. Next base: position 51,727 of record JAENZQ010000004.1, on the reverse strand, counting down.
TACTTAATTACCGAATCTTACATCGTTGAGATCATAATCAATCAGGATATAGACGAATCAGGTAATATATCAAAATATTACATTGGTTACCTATATGATAAATACTGGTTTGGTTCAATGCTGCGGCTCAGTGCGGAAAAAGTTATTGAAAAATATACACTGACCGAGAGAGAAAAGCAACTGGTCTTAATGATTTATAAAGGATTTAACAACAGCCAAATAGCTGAAATGCTGCATATCAGCACCTATACCGTCAAAAATCATATTAAAAGTATTTTTAAAAAATTAGATTTATGCAGCAGAGCCGAATTAATGGCCAAAATATTCAATGACTGCGGCTGAAAAGGAAATAAAAAACTCTATTCCACCGATAGTTCGGCAAATAGAGTTTTTAAGATGAGGAAGTCCAGATAATGGACATATCAAGCAAGCCAATTTGGTAAAAAAATTGCAATCTGAGGAAAAATAATCAGTAAAACGATACATACGATCAAAGCAAACAAAAACGGCCAGATGCCTTTAAAAATATCTTCAAGGGGGATGTCCGGCGCAACGCCTTTGATAATATATACGTTCATGCCTACCGGTGGTGTAATCACTCCCATGGCAACCACCAACACCATAATGACGCCAAACCATATGGGATCATACCCTAAAGTATCTACAACAACAGGGAAAAAAATAGGTGTTGTCAGCAAAACCAAAGCCAATGCATCCAGAAAACACCCAAGGACCAGATATATGAATAAAATAATTCCCAAAACAACAAAAGGCGGAAAAGGCAGTGATCCTGCCCAATTTGCAACCTCAAAGGGAATTCTGCTGATGGCCATAAATCTCCCGAATATAATAGCGCCTGCAATCATCAACATAATCATTGCTGTGGTTCTTGTTGTATCGGATAATGACTTCTTCAGGTCTTCCCAACTTAAACGTCTTTCTAACAGGGAAATTATTAGGACGCCTCCTGCTCCTACCGCTCCTGCCTCTGTAGGTGTAAACCATCCTGCAAAAAGTCCTCCTATTGAGAGAAGAAAAACAATCAGAGCTTCCCCCAGCCCCCCTCGAAGAGCATCTATCCTTTCCTTCCAGTTGGATTTAGGCCCCGCCGGGCCCAGCTCAGGATTTCTGCTGGTCATTATAAATATGGTGACCATGTATAAAAACATCATAAGGATTCCGGGGAATATTCCTGCCATAAAAAGCTTTCCTACCGATTGCTCGGTAGCCATCCCATAGACAATAAATATTACACTGGGAGGAATCATAACACCTAAGACTCCTCCTGCAGCAATACTGGCAGTTGCCAGAGACCGATCATATTTGTACTTTCTCATTTCAGGCAAAGCAATGGCACCCATGGTAGCTGCCGTTGCGGTATTGGATCCGCAGATTGCTCCGAAAACTGCACAAGCTCCCTGAGTAGCAATAGCGAGCCCTCCCGGCAAATGACCAATCATTTTATAAGCAAAAATATATAAATGGGAGCCTATGCCGGAATAATAGGCTAAAAACCCCATCCATACAAACATTGCAATAACACTTAATGAATAAGAGGATAAGTTGCTGAACAGATCCTTTGCCACCATATCTATTCCTGCTGAAAAAGATGTCAAAATACTGAAACCAATAAAGCCTACAAGCGCCATAGCAAATGCAATGGGCATCCTTAACGCAATTAAAATGAAAAATATAATGATTCCAATAAAGCCAATCAGTAATAAATTCATATGGTTTCCTTCCCCGCCGACTTAGAATTAAGCATTTCTAAAAATCCTGATTTTAATATTTTTGTTACGATTTCTCCTATTGCTTGAATCCGTTTAGTGATAATCACCAGACAAAGAGCGAAGAATCCTAAAGCAATTATATACACAAATGGATAAATTGGAATCTCTGATGTTGCCGTTACCAAACCATTTTCTTGCATTGTGCCTGCATATTTAACCAGTTGCCAGGCGGCTGATCCCCAAAAAGCAAAAGCAATAAAATCCGTTAAAGTATCAATGGTGCTCTGTACTTTTTCAGGAAGGCGCTGAATAATAAAACTAATGGCAATATGTCCGTTTTGAAAAGCACAGTAAGAAAGACCCAACCCTACTGAAACCGCAGTCAAAAGTCCGACAACTTCATAGGTCCCCTTTAAAGGGCTGTTGAAAACCGCACGTAACAAAATATTTGAAACAACCAATAGCATCACCAGTACAATAAAAATACCGGCTATTTTATCCAATGTGATACTTATCTTTTTAGTCACGCCAAATAGGCATTTCATTCTATTCTCCTCCCTTATAGGCTATTCCAACAAGTTGGAATTCTTAATATTTTCTTTTATCACTTATTTCTTATCTGTCCTCTAACCTTCCGTTCTCTATTCATATTCCTCATTATATGTTTCAGCCAGTTGATTTACTAAATCCAATATATCCTGCCCCTGAAGGCCGCTTTCATTTATTTTATTAACATATTCGTCCTGTATGGGTTTAAGAAAACTCTTCCACTTGTCTTGTTCTTCCTGAGAAAGCTTTATAATCTGCATTCCTTGATCCTCTTCAGCCCAAGCCAGTGCATCTTCATTTTGCATATCCCATAAACCGGCACCAATCTCCTCGAAAAATTCCTGATTAACAGATAGAATGGTTTCCTGATCTTCCGGGCTTATAGAATTCCATGTATCGAGATTCATGGTTACAAAAAACAGTGTATTGTAAAGGAAAGGTGTAAGCGTTAAACTCTCGGTAACTTCAGCCTGGCGCCATCCTTTCAAAACTTCTATAGGCCCAAGGTTTCCCTGAACGACTCCTTTTGAGAGTGCTTCATAAGCTTCGGACTGAGCCATGGCAACCGGCGTAGCGCCTAACGCTTCCAAAGTCTTTGCACTGAGACCTGTTGCTCTTAGTTCAAGCCCCTGAAGATCATCAAGACTATTAACAGGTACTTTTGTATACAGATCTCCCGGTCCTGTTGCAATAACCATCATCAGTTTCGTATCCTGCACTTCTTCGGGGTTAATCTGTTGAATGCCTTCCCAGGCTACTCTGCTTGCAACTTTGGAATTTAAATAAGTAATGCCGGGAAGCTCAAACACTTCAAGAACCGGAAATCTTCCCCTGGTATAGGCAAAACATGAAAGCCCCATATCTGCAACACCGTTCACAACGCCGTCATAAATAGAATCCGCCTGCAGTAAAGTCTGATTGGGGTAACTTGTTATTATAACCCGGCCCTCCGTAGCTTCTTCTATTGCTTTTGCCCATGGCAGGATCAGGTGGGTTTCAGCGGGATGGGTACTCGGGAAAAAATGAGCCAATTTAAGTTCAACAGGCTCCGCAGTATCATCGGCTTCTCCAGATGATGGAGTGTTGCCGGAACAGCCGCTGAAAACAAACATCATGGATAACATCAGTAAAAATAACGTCTTGCATGTTTTTTTCAAATGCTTCTTATAATTTCTTTTTTTCATTTCTCTCTCCCTTTTCGTTTTTATAATAAAAAAAACTCCAATATAGGAGTTCGTCATACAAAATAAGCACGCATCCTTAAGACATAAGGACAGTGTATCTTATAGCTACTTATTATCTACATAACCACATTCCTACATTTAATTGTTTTCGGGTAAAAACCGTTTTTATATAATTCCTGCTAAACTTCAAGAAGTAAAAACTTCTTCTACTTATTTTATTATCCAATGATTCCCCAAAAATGTCAACCAAAAAACCCAAAATGGCTTATCCCAATTTCAGTTTTCATCATTGAAGATTTTGGAAAAATCCACATTATCCCTGATTTCTTATCTTTTATCTATCTTTCGGCCACCTGTTACCTGTCATCTATAACCTGCCTTTATATGGGATTAACTCCCAGCCCGATGACCTCATGCTCATAACCTTTTGTAGGTGCACCCATATTTCCATACAACACCACTGCCACCCATTCACCGTCGTTTATTTCCTCCGGTATCCTAGGTCCTCTAACAATACTGTATACAAGCCCGGCTGTCCTTAATACCGCGCCTAATCCCTCCTGCCCTCTGCAAATAGCAGAGTATGCATCAAGAATAGAATGATATATCGAATGCTCTTCTCTGTAAAGAGGCTTTATGAGTTCTTCTTTTTTTGCTGCTGTTTCGATAGCCGCAAATATTTTTGCAGAATCCATGGATCCTACACATCCTTTATATACTTTATATCCTCCATTCTCAGCCTTTTTCCTGATGTTTCTTATATCGCTTTCCGATCCAAGGGCCATCAATGTAGCTATTTTCCCAATGCTTAAAGTTTCTAACATACATCTCCCCCCAAAAATTCATTCTGATAATATTTTACATGAATTTATGGGGGAAGTCTATTAAGCCCATTTTTTTAATTTCATAATATCTCTATTCTTTTGTTGACAATTTCCATAATCTCTGTCTTAAGCTGGCGGCCTTCAGCACAGAACCTTTCAATTTTAGACAGAGCTTCTCTTTTTAATTCCTCATCTGCAATACCGGGTAAATTGATTTTTACATTAAGGACTGCGCCCTCAAGCCCGGAAAGTGCCATTAATGCACCTACGCCTATATCCGACACCGCATTTTTATTGCCGTATTCTGCAATAACAGGCTGGTGTTTTAAAACAGCAAGGCATTTTTCTGCAGCCGTCAAAGGAACCTTTAAAGCATATTTACCGGCATTATGTATGGCTTCTTTTCTTTTGGATTTTTCTTCTTCCGTTTTCTTAGGTAATTTAAGCGCTTCCATAAAAAGCAAAAATGCTTTAGTATCTTCATCTACCAATACTTCCAACTCTTTTTTAAGTTTTTTGATGATTTCGTGATCCCTCGTTATTTTTATCTTTATATCGTCATTCAGTATTTCATACGATTTCTTACCTATCGAAAGATCCGCTACCATCATAGTCAGAGAAGCGGCCAGAAGCCCGGCCAAGGCCGAAGTACTCCCTCCGCCTGGAGCAGGCTGGTTACTGGCAAGAATATCGCTGAAATCTTTTATTGTTTTGTTCATTAAACTCATACTCTTACTCCTTCAGTCAATTTTCCGTTCTCAACAACTAATTTTCCGTCTTTTATTACTTTGTCTACTTGATTAATTCCAAAATGATAAAAAATATACTCCAGATTAGGTGCATCAAAAACCACTAAATCTGCCTTTTTTCCATGCTCAATACTTCCTATTTCCTGAGAACGGTCAATGGCATAAGCGGCATTTATGGTCATACACCGTATGATCTCTTCAGGCAATAATCTCATGCCGAAACAAGCATAAGTCATTATTTCCTGCAAGTTTTCCGTCGGACAGCTCCCTGGGTTATAATCCGTTGCAATAGCTACTCTGACGCCTTTATCCATCATCTTACGGGCATCGGCATACTTTCCAAGCATAAGGTAAAATGAAGTACCGGGAAGAAGTACGGCAGTAACATCCGCTTTACGCATTGCCTCCATCCCCTCCTCAGAAGCAGCCAGCAAATGATCCGCAGATACGGCCTGCATCTCTGATGCCAGCTCCGCTCCATTTAAAGGTACAATCTCATCCGCATGTATTTTAAGCTTAAACCCAAGACTTTTTCCTGCTTCCATTAGCACTCGGGACTGCTGCGGAGAAAAAACACCTTCTTCGCAAAAAACATCCATGAATTCTGCCAAGTGGTTTTCTGAAACATAGGGCATTACTTCATCTGTCATAAAGATCATATAATTTTCAATGTTATCTTTATACTCTTTTGGTATTGCATGGGCACCTAAATAAGTATTGATAATATCTACCGGATGCTCTTCGTTTAATTCCAAAGCGGTTTTTAAACATTTGACTTCCGTCTCAAAGTCAAGCCCATACCCGCTTTTGGCTTCAATGGTTGTTGTCCCGTGAATCAGCATCTGATCCAGGCTTTTTCTTGCCTTCGTTTTAAGTTCTTCTTTCGTGGACTTTCTTGTACTTTCAACCGTACTGAGAATGCCTCCGCCTTTTTTAAGAATTTCCAGATAAGGTGTTCCTTTCAGCTTTAAGGCCAGTTCGTTTTCTCTGGAACCGCCATGAACCAAATGGGTATGAGCATCAATGAGTCCCGGTGTAACTGTTTTACCCCTGGCATCAACATATCTCGTTTCCTTATTGAAACATCTGACAGGTGCATCTCCTTTTCCAAGTTCCTCTATTCTGCCGTCAATAACATGAATATACCCATCCAATATTTCTGCCCCTTCATTACATGTTACAATACAATTGGACCTGACGATCACATTCTTCATATACACACTCCTAATCTAATAAATTTAAATAACTGTGGCCGGATAAGTATAAGTAACTCCTTTGGGGTAGTGTAAGTGTAAGTATAAAAGGAGTATAGATTATGGATTATAGCTCATAGGCTTAGGTTCGTAGCTCGTTCTTATAGTATGGAATTTTTACGAAAAAAATTGTCACTAACTATTGTTTTTTTATCTGTTTTCTTTTATCTTTTTCTAACCCTCCAGCCTTCTATCCGTCTAACCTTCTGTTTTTTTGACCTTAGATCATTCCAGCAGTCGGCTTTCCAGCACCTGATTCATATTAAAATCTTCGATCTGCATATAATAAACTGCCGAATCAACAAGGGCTTCCATTGGTGTCAAGCCGATAATTTCACTGCCTACAACAGGTACACCATATCTTTTGGCTTCAAATTTTACGGTTTCAAATACTCTGTATAATGCCGTGTTGGTAAAATCCGTCATGTTAATAGAAACCTGTACGATACCTCTTTCCTCCAAATCAACACCCATGGCTTTTGTATACCTGAAACCTCCGGAAATATGGCGGATACATCGAGCAATCTTATCTGCAATCCATCGTTGGTTGGTGCCAAGATTGATATTGAATGCAATCAAAGGCATCCTTGCTCCAATAATTGAAGCACCGGCTGTAGGATGGACCTCAGACGGACCGTAATCCGGTTTCCATTCAGGCTTCAGAATTTTTTCTTTAATGCCCTCATACTGACCTTTTCTTACATTTGCAAGATTCTCTCTTTCTTTCAGTGTTGCCGCTTTTTCATAAAGATAAATGGGTAGGCCATATTTATCTGCAATTTCTTTGGCTGTTTCATTTGCAAGGGTAATAGCTTCTTCCATGTCCATATCTTTAATGGGAATAAAAGGAATTACATCTGCTGCCCCCATTCTGGGATGCCCACCGGTATGTTTGTTCATATCAATTTCTTCTATTGCGATCCCTACAGCTTCCACAACTGCTCTTCTCACACAATCCGGATTCCCTATAACGGTAACCACCGCTCTGTTATGATCTTTATCCGTACTATAATCTAAAAGCTTACATCCATCTGTAATAATGAACGGTGCAATGATTCTTTCAACTTTTTTCATATCTCTGCCTTCGCTGAAATTCGGCACACATTCAACAATTTTTCCCAATTTTCTCTCCTCCTTATTTGTTATATCCATGTTTCTTAAAAGCTTTTGCAACGGTTTCTTTTATTAAGTTATCTTCTGATATATACGGAATAGTAATATGACCTTTACCTTCATAATTTTTGTTGTATTCTATAGAAGTTTCTACAGCATTGCAATTTCTTGCCCATGATCTTCTTGCAACACCACCTATAACGTCCCACATCATAGCTGATTTTATAATTCCGTCTACTCTTTCAGAACCGTCTAAGACCAGGCCGAATCCTCCGTTTATAGCCTTGCCGATGCCAACACCGCCTCCATTATGCAGTGCCACCAAGCTCATACCTCTTGCTGCATTTCCTGCAAAACATTGGGTTGCCATATCTGCCATGACATTACTGCCGTCTTTGATATTAGATGTCTCTCTAAAAGGCGAATCAGTTCCGCTTACATCATGGTGATCTCTTCCAAGCATGATGGGGCCAACCTCTCCACTCCGGACCATATCATTAAATTTGAGAGCAATTCTTGTTCTTCCTTCCGCATCCTGATAGAGGATCCTTGCTTTTGTCCCAACTACTAATTTATTATCATGAGCATCTCTTATCCATGTCCAGTTATCCCGATCCTGTCCGCGTCTGTCCGGATCTATACAGGACATCGCCGCTTTATCAGTCTTTATCAAATCTTCTTCTTTACCGCTGAGGCAAACCCATCTGAAAGGTCCGTAGCCATAATCAAATAAATTTGGACCCATTATATCCTCAACATAGGAAGGAAAAATAAATCCATCCTTTTCATCAATACCATTTTTTGATATTTCTCTGACACCTGCATCATATACTGCTTTCATGAATGAATTACCATAGTCAAAGAAATAGGAGCCCTTTTCCACCAATATCTTGATCAGCTCAAAATGTTTTCTGAGAGATTGATCAACTAAAGCTTTGAATCGGTCCCTGTCAGAATTTAAGAGTTTGGTTCTTTCTTCAAAACTTATACCCTGAGGACAGTACCCGCCTTCATAAACAGCATGACAGGATGTCTGGTCAGATAATAAATCGATTTTTTTATTATGGTCAACCGCATATTGCAATAGATCCACAATATTGCCATTATAACCAATAGATATGGTCTTTCCATTTCTTACATGCTCTTCTGCTATCTGAAATACTTCTTCAAGATCTTTGCTTGTTTTACTTACCCAACCTTGTTTGAACCGGGTCTCTATTCTTGAAGGATCTACTTCAGCAATTATCCCTATACCATTTGCAATTTCTACGGCTTTTGCCTGAGCGCCGCTCATTCCGCCTAATCCTGAAGTAACAAAAAGCTTTCCTCTCAGATCTCCATCATCCGGAACGCCAAGCTTGATCCGACCGGCTGTCAGTATGGTATTGAAAGTCCCATGGACGATTCCCTGAGGTCCGATATACATCCATCCTCCCGCAGTCATTTGCCCATAATTAGCCACACCCATTTGTTCGGCAATTTCCCAATCCCGTTGATTATCAAACATTCCAACCATCAGTGAATTGGTAATAATCACTCTGGGTGCATCCGGTTTTGACGGAAAAAGTCCCAATGGGTGCCCGGATTCCACAACAAGGGTCTGGTCCCTTGTCATCACTTCAAGGTATTTCTTGATCAGCCTGTATTGAAGCCAATTCTGACAGACCTGGCCCGTCTCACCATACGTTACCAGTTCATAAGGATACAAAGCGATTTCAAAATCCAGATTGTTATCCATCATCACCTGAAATGCTTTTCCTTCTATACAATTTCCTTTATACTCATGTATACTTTTCCCATATATTCTGCCGGAAGGCCGATAACGGTAAGCATATATACGGCCATACCTTATGAGTTCCTCTAAGAATTCCGGCGCTAATTTTTTATGCAGCGATTCGGGGACATAGCGAAGCGCATTTTTAAGGGCAATTTCCGTCTGTGACCGACTTAATCTGAAGCCTCTGTTTGGAGCTCTTCTGATTCCCGGCTGAAATTCAGGCATTGCCGGCAACTCATCATCCAGTTTGATTTTCATGAAATTCGATACATTATAATAATTCATTTATCTTCTCCTTCCTCCCGACTTTTTAATTCCATTCAAGTTTACCTATGATATTTTCAATAAATTGAGGTTTTTTAATCATATCCGCCACCTTATCGATATCATAATATAATACTCTGTCCGAATCCAGAAAAGGAACGATTTCTCTTATGGCTTTATAGGCTTTTCCCGTACCTGACCCTAATGTTCCTAAATCCTGAAGATCAATGGCTTGCACTGCACACATTAATTCTATTGCCAACACATTTCTTAAATTTTCTACAACTTCTCCCGCTTTTCTGGCTGAAATCGTACCCATACTGACATGATCTTCCTGATTTGCAGAAGACGGGATAGAATCAACACTTGCAGGAGATGCCATGACCTTGTTTTCCGACACAAGAGAAGCCGCCGTATACTGAGCGATCATATAGCCTGAATTAATACCGCTGTTCCTTGTTAAAAATGGCGAAAGCCCGCTTAGATGTGGATTTACAAGTCTTTCTATTCTTCTTTCGCTGATATTTGCCAATTCTGAAAGAGCAATAGCAAGAAAATCCAACGATAGGGCCAAAGGCTGCCCATGAAAATTGCCTCCGGAAATTATTTCACCTTCTTCAGAGAAAACAATGGGGTTATCTGTAACAGAATTCATTTCTGTACAGATAACATTTTTAACATAATTAACGGCATCCAGGGAAGCCCCATGGACTTGCGGCATACATCTTAATGAATAAGCGTCCTGGACACGGCCTGATTGGTTGACACAGGCACTTCCTTCTATGAGCTTCAAAACATCTTCCGCACATTTTTGCTGTCCTCGATGAGGCCTTACTCTATGGATTCTGGAATCCATAGCATTTGTTAATCCCTGTAAAGCTTCCAGGGTCAGGGCGCCTGCTATATTAGCAGTTTCTATCAGCAAACCTGCCTCATAGACATATAATGCACCCAGCGCCGTCATGACCTGAGTCCCATTGATCAGACCTAATCCGTCTTTTCCCTCCAATTCTACCGGTGGTATGCCTGCTTTCATCATTGCGGTTTTCCCATCCATTTTCACACCATTGTATATAGCCTCTCCCAATCCGATCATGACTAGCGCAATGTGAGCAAGATTTGCTAAATCTCCGCTGGCTCCAAGAGAGCCTTTTTGAGGGATAACGGGATGAACACCTTTGTTCAACATTTTTAGCAGCGTCTCAACCACCTTGGGTTGAACCCCCGAATACCCATTCGCTAAAGTATTGGCTCTGAGTAGCATAATGGCACGAGTTACTTCTTGGTCGAAAGGCTTTCCGACACCGCACGCATGGCTCATAATCAGGTTTTTTTGAAGCTGGCTTGACTGCTTTTCATCAATAACAACGGTACTTAACTGACCGAAACCCGTAGTAATTCCGTATACAGGTTTTTTATTATCCACTTTATGCTTCACAGTCTCATATGCTTTAATAATCCCGGACCGCGCCCGATCCGATAATTGAACTTTTTTTCCAAACCTGGCGATCTCGATAACATCTTCTATGCAGAGATCATGTCCTGTGATTTGAATTCTGTCTTTCACATCTGTGGTATTCATACTCTTTCCTCCCCCCAGAACTGAAAATTAAAAAAGGGCAAAACTCAACAAAATTGAGTTTTGCCCCCTATCAACTATTATCTCTGGGCATTTTCAATATATTTTCCGAACTTTTGATATTATTGTATCATAATTTACGGTCCTTGAAAACTCATATATAGGTATAGGAATTAAATTATATCCCGGATATCAGAATACTACAGAATAAACATTTATTTCTTCTTCTTTTTCTTGCATAGCGCTGATCTTAGGCGTTGCTTCAAGAAAATGTTTGGTATTCATATGCCTTTTTAGCGCATCTGTGCTTTCCCATTCTTCGATGAATGTTAAAATATTTTTCTTCTTTATATCCTGATAAAGTTCATATGAAATACACCCTTCTTCCTTTCTTGTTTCCTCTACTAATCCTGAAATCACTTTTTTGCAGGACTCTATCATATCTTCTTTAATAGTTTGTTTTGCTACTACTTTTATCATAAGCTCCCTCCACTGAAAATAAATTTAATAAAATTATATCATAAAGAGTACCCCTTGCAACATACCGGGTTTTCTGGTTTTCTCATAATATTTCAATAAATGTTAATAATAGAGTTAGTTAAGAAAACAGTAAAGGAGTGATCAAATGAATATCAATTGTATTCTGCCGCCTGCTTCAAAACGAGTTAAAATACATACGGATCGTAAAGTAAATGAAAAGATTACGGATAAAATGCTTACAAATATAAGAAAGTACTCCAAAAAAAATGAAACTGAAATAGCAAAAAGGATTGAAGACCTGAATCATGAATCTGATACCGAAAGATTCTTGGAAGCAAACGCTGCTGTCATTATGATGATCAGTACCTTTTTAGGATATATCCGGGATAAAAAATGGTTCCTATTAGGCGGAGCCGCAGGTGCTTTCTTACTGCAGCATGCACTCCAGGGTTGGTGTCCTCCTCTGCCGATCCTCAGACGTCTTGGCATCAGGACTCCGGAAGAAATCTATAATGAAAAACTGGCTCTAAAGATATTAAAGGGAGATTATCGGAACTTTCATTAAATCCTAATCAACTTTTTACCTGAATAGATATGATACGAACCTTAAAAACAGCAAAATCACCCTTCAAATTTTATTGCATATTATACTATTGCAAAGATAAATTGGAGGTGACACGCTTATGTCTAATGAGTATGATATTGAATTTATCCAAGCTTTAAATAAAACATTTCTTAATGAAGAACAGATAAAAGAATTGGAAGGCTATTCAAAAAAATATGCCAATAAATCAGATCAATTTCTTTTGAGGGAAATTCAACGAATCAAGCCTACTGTTCCACAAAATGTAATTAATCAGCATATAAATAATTTAGATCATCTGTATCATATGGACGGGTTCATCAACCGAGCACAAAAACAAAGAATTGATATGATCAAAAAAATCCTGAGCAGCCCTTCGGGCAGAGGCAAGCCTGATGCTGAAGGTCAATTCTTCTGCTGCGGCTCAGGCTTATTATTATGGTTCCTTGTTCTTGCCGCAATATGGAGAAGACCTTATTACTACTAATAGCCACATATTCTGAGGCTTCAAGAATTCTTGAAGCCTCAGTACAGGCTAAAGACAAAGCAACTTAAAAAATTGAATACTGTTGTATAAATATCAATGACTTTAGCTATTTGGTTTAAAAATTGAGGTTATAGATAAGATAGAAAAGCCGTGAACAAGCAGAACGCCTGTAAGCAAACCTAAGCCATGGACGGCGATTGTTTGCGGTTAGGCTTTTATGGCTTATATGTTGCCAAATTTTATCCAAATAGATAACGGAAAAGAATATTTATACTACAGTATTCAATTGTCTAAAAATCTGAACTGAGGCTTCAATTTTGAAGCCTCAGAATTTCATAATACACTATTCAATATCAATATTTTTAACTTTTTCTGATGCACTTTTAGATCTTTTATTATATTCTTTCTTATTTGTTTCCGAATATTCATTAAGGCATTTCAGGGCGATTCTGCCCAAATCTCTGATTTCATCGGCTTTTCCGGGCGGTAGATGTTCGAGAAGCTCCTGCCCGATATCCAATTTTACCTGAATCAGCTTTCTTATTAAGTCTTCATTCATTTTTCTCGCCTCCAAACCAGATTTTAAGATGTTGATCATCAAATTTTGCTTTCTTTATGGAATAGTTCAACAATGTCCGTGGCAAAGTGATGTTTCTCTTGATACCACCTGCCTTTATAATCAATTCATCCCCCTTTTGATTGAGAGACAAATCCTTCTTTTGTAGAAATGGCATTTCCATGGTCAAAATATAACCGCCATCCTCATTATCTATTCTTTGGGCTCTGCCTCTGTATTTGATATTCACGGGATTTTCCTTTTTAAATATTTCCTCTGACATTCTATTTAACATACCGGTTCCTACTACTTCCGTCTCAAAAAGAGGCGCATAATAAATAGGTATTGGCGCAAAACTTTCATTGATATCCGATTTATATTTCTTTTGAATGTCCTTCCAAGCCCTAAAATAATCATCTGTGACATTGTCCGGAATGACTTTGTTTACAACAACAGCATCCACATTGAAGTCATATATGTTCAGATAAGTGAAACTTCTTTGTGCTTCTTTTATCACCATTTTCTCCGGATTGACCACAATTCGTATACTGGTAATATCTCTGTCTGAAAACACTTTTTTCATTTCATCGAGTTCATAATACATATTGTCGATCTCATTCATGACCTCACCGGATGGCATGGGGATACCTAAAATGGGTTCCACAACAGGCCCCACAACCTTAATGGCTTTCTTCTTAATGGGGAATAGTTTTTCCATCCACCATCTGAGCATTTCCGGAAAACTTAATAAAGCCAGAGTCTCTCCTGTTGGTGCACAATCAATGATAATGACATCAAAGAACCCTTCTTTATAGTATTTTAATATTTTCAGCAGACTCAATAAGTCTTCCATACCCGGGAAAATCGTTAACTCCTGAGTAGTAATATTCTTAACAGCTTTTGATGTAAAAAGATCCGTCAAATACTTTTGAACTTTCCCCCAGCCTTCTTCGATCTCATGTACCGTATCGATTTCCTGTGCCCAAAGATTTACCATGATCTCTTCCGGTTCATATGAAAGCTTCCTGTCAAACGAATCTCCCAAACTATGAGCCGGATCTGTGCTCACCACAAGAGTTTTCAAGCCCTGTTTTGCACTGCTTACAGCTGTAGCAGCAGCAACACTTGTTTTTCCAACTCCGCCTTTTCCGGTATACAATATAATTCTCATAATATAAATCCTCCATAATTTAAGATTTTAGCTTTGTGGGTTAAATATAATTCCAACCCATTATATTTCTATCAACGAATATAAAAGCTTTTGTATCTATGGCTATCCCCTACATCGATCGCCTTTCTCTGATCTTTTTTAATTATTTTTTGTTTCGAATAATTCGAATCCCGAAATATTAGTTCTTTGTAAAAGCCCTTTTGGGGGCTTTTATTCTATTTCTATACTCTTTATTTCCTTTTTCTTTTGGCCCTCGGTTGCCTTTGACCTGTTAGATTGTAGTATATCCATTATTTTAAAGGCAATCCTGCCTAAAAATTCTTTTTCTTCTTCTGTCAGATCATCTATGATTATATTCAGGTATTTGGTTATCATACCCTTCAAATCAGACACCATCCGACTGCCTTTATCTGTAAGCTTTAATACAACGATTCTTCTGTCTTTTTCGCTTCTTTCGCGTTTAAGATAATGATTTTTAACCAACCTGTCGGCAATCCCTGTTGCCGTACTCATGGGTACGCTTATATATTCCGCCAGTTCCGACATGGTGATTTCTTTCCTTCTATCGATCAAAAGTATAGCAAATATCTCCGACTTAGAAAATTTCAAATCAAGATTGACCCAATCCTGAAAGAAGAATCTCTTTACATTATCCATTAAAATTCCTATCAAAGCATCACTATTCAACATTGGTTCATCCTCCAAATATTTCGTATATCGAAATATTATATGATTATAATATACCTTATGTTTTCAATTGTCAATATATTAAAATCAATGTCTTATTATTTTTTTATCTTTGATAGCCCACCCCAAAATATCTGATTTTGATTATTGGGTTAATAAACTTTAGTTAAACTATTCTGAAAAAAGTGATACAATGATTATGGCAAGGCAAAATACAATACTGTATTTTCCTTACATTATGGATTAATCCGGAGGCAATGATGTATTACAAAGATATAATGGAAATATGTCTTAAAGAAAATTTTATAGACGATACCACTCCAATAAAAGAAGCTCTTTCTCTCATACAAAACAGCTCCTTAAATGCAGCAATCGTTAAAAACAACGATAAGAAAAAAATTCTAGGCATTATTTCTAAAGAAGAACTTATTAATGCCTATGGCGGCTGTATCTCTCCCTACGAACCCGTATATCGTATTATCAATACCAACTATGTACAGGTAAATATGGATACAAAAGTAGATGCATTTATCCTGGAAAAACCTTTTGTTATTGTAACAGATCATCATAATAATATTACAGGAATCGTATCTGAAACAATATTGTCAAGAAAACTATTAAAATTATCATTGGATCAGATAAAGAAAACAGCTACAAAAAAATTATTGCATCAGGATGAGGAATCAGATCTGGAAATGCCGAAGGTTAATAATAACTATTTTATAGATTTCTATAACAGGATCAATAAACTCATTTATGTTAACAGAGAATTATGGGACATCATAGAATATTCCTCCGACAGCATCTATGTAACAGATGGAAATGGTATTACCGTATATGCCAACGATTCTTTTGAAAGAATGACCGGAGCCCCTGTAAGCTCCGTATTAGGATTAAGTGTTTTTGAAATAGAATCCCAGGGCATATACAAACCATCAATAAGCGCTATTGTATTGAAAGAAAAAAGACCTGTAACACTTATACAAAAAGGTTACAATGGCAAAGACCTGATCGTCACAGGCGTTCCTGTCTTTGATGTAGATGGGAATATTTATATGGTAATATGCAACACCAAGGATATCGATGAACTCAGCATCCTTAAGAACTATCTTTTAGATATTAAATCGACTTCCGTAAAAATGTCTAATGAAAGTAACCATTTATCCACAATAATATACACAAGCGAAAATATGATTAATCTGATGACGATGATTAGTAAAGTAACTCATGTAGATTCAACTGTACTTATTACCGGTGAATCCGGAACGGGTAAAGGTCTGATAGCCCGATACATCCATGATAACAGCAAACGCTCCGGTGAAAAGTTGATAGAAATAAACTGTAGCGCCATTCCTGAAGCTTTATTTGAATCTGAGCTATTCGGTTATGAATCCGGAGCATTTACAGGTGCAAAAAAAGGTGGAAAACCCGGTATGATAGAAATGGCGAATAAAGGGACCTTGTTTTTGGATGAAATCGGTGATATGCCAATGCATATGCAAGTAAAACTGCTTAAGGTGCTTCAGGACCGCCAAGTAACACGTGTTGGTGCCGTCAGTCCTATTGATATAGATATACGAATCATCGCTGCCACCAACAAAGATTTAAAACAACTTGTATCAAAAGAACTTTTCAGGGCAGATTTATATTACAGACTCAATGTATTTCCAGTACATCTGTCTCCCTTACGGGAAAGAAAAGAAGATATATATACATTATTGCAGCATTATCTTACTTATTACAACAAAAAACACAATGGTAATGTGACATTGACCCATCAGGCACAGGAGATACTTTCTAATTACAATTGGCCGGGCAATGTAAGAGAACTGGATCATTTTGTTGAAAGATTGGTATTAATAAAAGATGGCCTTGTGGATATAGATGATCTGGATATGGATCTGGATATGGATTATAATATAAGTCCTAAAGAAGAAACATTAATTGTAAATAAATTATTGCCATTAAAAAAAGCCATCGATGAAACTGAGCGCCAATTGATAAACATGGCAACAGAAATCAGCCAGAACAGTTATGATGTGGCTGAACTCTTAGAAATAAGCCAGGCCAGTGCTTACAGAAAAATAAAAAAATACAAATGGTAGCATTCATAAATGAATTGACTAATTCATTTATGACTTAAGTTGCTGCAGTATGTATAAAAACAGACTTTATTTCATTCATTATTTTAGTTTGAAAATTAAGTCTGTTTTTTAATATAGCTTATAAGTCCTTTATATTCAGCTTCTTTTTATAGGGCTTTCAGAATAGCTTATTTACCACTATTCCGTGTGGGTGTACTCCGCTCTGAAAAATCGTTTAAATTGGATTTAACATTCAGCCGTAGTAATTAACCTGATTTTGGCACAATGATTGCTAATTCTATTATATATCCAGTATACCAGTTTAATTAAAGGAGGTAAACAATATGACAATTCTAACTTTAAGCACTATTATCCTTATCATTTTAGTAATAGCTTTCATTGGCATGGGCCTTTGGTTCAAAAGGCTTGTCTCTACATCAGAAGACTTTTTGTTAGCCGGGAGAAAAGCACCTTTCTGGCTTATGGCAGCAGCATACTTAGGTGGATATGTTGGCGGTGCCAGTGTATCAGGATATGTAGGCTATGGCTATAATGGCGGTATTTCACAAATGTGGGCATCCATGTTTGTAGTAGCAGGCATTACTGTATTTATCATACTATTTTCCAGAAGGCTTAATTATTTTGGTCGAAAAACAGGTGCTGTTACATTAGCAGACTTTGTCTGTACACGTTATGGCGAAAGCATGCGATTGCCAATGGCATTGTTTTCAATACCCAGACCGGCATTCTTGACAGGCATGCAAGTATTATCCATTTCCATTGTATTAAATATTAATTTTGGATGGGATATTAAATATGGCGTTTGGCTATCTGCAATTATTATTTTAATGTATATGATTACAGCAGGGCAATATTCCGCATTAATTACTCAATGGTTCCAAAGCGTATTACAGTCTGTTGGTATTGTGTTGTTTTCCATAATGGTTTTCAAATTATTTCAATCCCCAACAGCGGCGGTAGATGCAATATTCGAAATTATGCCGCAAGGCTCTGTCAGTCTATGGAATGTGACTTTGCCTGTCTGGTCCATGTGGTTCCTGACATTGGGCTTATTCTACCTGGTAGACCCCTGGATTTATATGTGGGCCTATATCGGAACTACACCAAGAACAGCATCTAATGCACAATTGGCTGTATTAGGCGGTTCCTATTATAACGTACTTCCTTTTATAGCAGGACTTGCACTTGCTGTAGCAGGTGTACTTGGCTTGGTTGCTGTTCCGGAAGGTTTAAGCAATGATGGTCTTTATGCATGGTTTTGCATGAACAATATGCCTGTTTTAATCGGAACAATTGTTGTGGTAGGTTTATTGATGACGATTATTTCATGCGGATCTTCTTTTGCAATGAATGGTGTTACCATTTTAACAAGAGATATTTACCAAAAACTCATTAATAAAAATGCAACCGACAAGCAATCTTTGCTGGCCAGCAGGATCTCATTGATCATTGTTATGATGATTGCCATTGCAAGTGCTTTATGGCTGCCCATTTTAATACCTTTATGGGTGTTAGCACAGGCCATCGGTATTTCCGGGTTATTTGCGCCAACTATCTCTGCGTGGTTCTGGAAGCGGTCAACAACAGCAGGCGCTTTAGCGGCTTCATGGGGCGGCGGCATCGCAGGCTTGGCATGGGCAATGTGGGTCTGGAGCACCACAGGAAGCCCGGGTTCTTTGGTATATGGACTTCATGCAGGGCATGTTGGCCTAGTAGTCTCTTTGATTCTTATGATCGTTATATCCTTGGCCACAAAACCGGAATATGAAAAAGCGAAAATTACAAACTATCATACATTAGGTAATGAAATGAAAGCCAATACACCCGAAATCGCAAATGAAACCGGAAAAGGCATCATGGGCTGGTTAGGTGCACATAGTGGTTTGATAAAACTGCTCTGGATTTTAGTAGGAATACTATTTGTACTTCACTTCATTTTATCATTCTTCTTCCACATCAAAGGTGCTGCATTAGCTATGACCTGGATCTCATTCGCAGCAGGCATCGTTATGATTTTTGTATTGCTTCTTTTAGGCCTCAGAGATGTTATCAATATGGCTAAATTACAGAAAACGACCGGAGCATCGTCAGAAAAGCAGTAAAAGGAGGCGCTTTATGGATAGGAAAGTGATTAAGAAATATATTGTTAATTGGATTGAAAGCAATAAACAGGAATTATATGATGTTGCAGATTTTATTTGGGATAATCCTGAATTAGGCCTGGAGGAATATAAAGCATGTGAAAAACTGACAGAAGTTCTTTCAAAACACGGATTCTCCATAGAAAAAGGGCTTGCAGGAATGCCAACTTCCTTTATTGCAACATCCGGCAAGGAAGGTCCTGTAGTGGGAATAAATGTAGAATATGATTGCCTTCCTGGCTTATCTCAAAAAACAGGTTGTAACGTAAAAACGCCTATCATTGAAGGCGCGCCAGGACATGGCTGTGGCCACAATATTTTAGGTTCTGCTGCAGTTCTTGCTGGAATTGCCTTAAAATATGCCCTGAAAGAATACAAAATTGATGCGGTTATTAAAATGTTTGGCTCCCCGGCAGAAGAGCAGTGCCTGGGCAAGGCCTTTATGGGGCGTGCAGGACTGTATAAAGATGTAGATTTCTTTCTTGATTGGCATCCCTGGAATTATAACAGAGCCGATTATGATAGTTGTAATGCCTATTTCAACGTTAAATATCATTATAAAGGAAAAACTGCACATGGAAACGCACCTTGGCATGGCCGAAGTGCTTTGGATGCTGCTATATTGAGCGCACATGCTATTGAGATGCTCAGGGAACACTATGCACCTGCTGCAGCAGATGCAGCACAAACCATAAATTATAGCTTTCCGGATGTTGGCCCTGAATTTCCAAGTGTCGTTCCGGACAAAACAACCATGTGGGTTATTGGTAGATTCACAACATCAGAGCAGATGATGGATATTATATCAAGAATTGATAAATGTGCTCAGGCAGGCGCTTTAGCCACAGATACAACTGTAGAAAAACAGCTTATTACAGCCACACATGAAAAAATACCCAATAAAACACTTGCTGAAATTGTTCACAACAATTTTAAAGAAATTGGTCCACCTGAATTTTCTCAGGAAGAACAGGAATTTGCTAAAGAAATGCAAAAATCAATGGGGCTTGAATCTACAGGTTTAGATGAAAAACTAAAAGAATTCGGACCAAGTGGTACTGCTCTTTGTGATACATCTGAATTCAGTTGGAATGCCCCTTATGCGACATTCTGGCTGACAATGGCACCAGACGGGGGGTGGCATAACTGGATGGTGACTGCCTGCGCAAAAGGAAGTATGGGTAAAAAGGCGATGGATTGTGCTTCAAAGATAATTGCTTCATCTGCTATCGATATTATTACTCAACCGGAAATCATACAAAAAGCCAGCAACGAATTAAAAGAAAGATTAAACGGCCGGGGGTATGAATGCCTGGTCCCTGAAGACATAGCTCCCCCTCTGGGGTTAAATGCAGAAACCATGAATAAATATAAATAACCATGGGGCTTGACACATGTCAAGCCCTTAAAATATACTAATCATCTGCATCCTTATTGGCTTTTGACTCACTGATATTGAATAATATACTCTGACTGATGACCCATACTGAAAGAAAAACAATAAAGGATATCCCTAATTTCATGATTTCCATAAAATCTGAAAAGTCGATCTTCAATGTAAAAGCCTGAACGATGATAAATGCTGTTGCACCTGTAATTGCACTAATCAAATTCACTTTTTTTCTTTCTTTTCTGCTTCTGTAAGTCAGATACAGCCCTCTGAATACACTGTTAACCGTTATATATATGGAAAGTCCCATGGTTAGCAAGAAAATGTCCATATATTGCCTTATATCCTGATCCAACATAAATTGCCTGTATAACAGAATTCCCCACAAAGCTATAAAACATATCCCAAATGCATTTGAATTAATTTTCCTTTTCTCAGCTATAATTCTCTCATCTTCTATCTTTTTCATTCCTATTCCTCCCAGAAAATATCATTTAATGTTTTATCCAACGCTTTGCAAATTGCTATACATAGTTTAATAGACGGATTATATTTTCCAGCCTCGATTAAACTGATGGTTTGCCTGGTTACGTGAACTTTTTCAGCCAATTGTTCCTGAGTAAGTTCTTTTTCTATTCTTGATAGCTTAAATTTCATATTCTTCATCACATACACCTGCTTCTTATGTAGAAAGAAATTCCTTATATCTACTTGCTATACTTACTTTTTACTTAATTACATTTTAACTATATAATATATATGACTTAATGTCAATTATATATTACATTATTTACGATATATTTTTCATTTTCAAAGAGAGCAGTGAATTTTAAAAAAATTCCATAGGCCCGCTTCTACTTACACTTACACCTGTGCTCACACGGGACAGCTACTTACACTTATGCTCACTTAATCCTAACAGCTGCCGGAGCTGTCCCAACTATGCTTAATTCCGCAGTAACACATTAAAAATAATATTCATATATTAGCCATATATAATAGTTTTTCACTAAACTAACTTTCCTATATTTAGATATAGATTGCGAGGTATTTAAATGAATAGTCGTATAATCCCTTTACATTTGGTTCCTTGCGGAACAACCGTAAAAGTTAAAGGATTAACTGCAACAGGAAATCTAAGAAGACGAATGCTGGATCTTGGTTTAGTTTTGGATACCATAGTAGAATCTTTAACGAAAAGCCCCTCCGGCGACCCGACGGCATATGAAATTCGGGGGGCAGTCATCGCCCTTCGATCTGAAGAAGCTTCCAAAATCATGGTTGAAAAACTTTAAAGACTACATTGAAAAGGGAAGATTTTGCTTCTGCAAAATCTTCCTTACTTAACTATCATCTTGAAATCAGATTGAGGGATAATTTTGTTTTAACAAAATTTCCGTAGATACTATAGATTTGTATAGTTTCCGACAATCACTAATCACTAACCTGTAGCTTCTAATCTCTAATCAAATCCATAAATGTTAAAGATCTTCCCCCTTAGCCCTTACATCATAGATCTTAGATTATACATCACAACTTTACCACTTTTCCCTATGTATCCTAAAAGCATCAAATCGGTCTGAGGGCATTTTTTCTTCTGCAGGATACCCGATGGGCAAAATAGATAAGGGTATCACATTATCCGGTAATCCCAACAAGCTTTTAAGAGCTTCAACTCTTTCCTCCCTGGGGTATACGCCTAACCACACCGACCCCAATCCGAGGGCCTGAGCCATCAGAAGCATATTCTGTGTTGCTGCCGAGCAATCCTGAACCCAGAAACCTTCATACTTTTGGAGAAACAAATCACCACAAACAACAATGGCACAATTCACTTCATGCAACATACGGGAATATGCATGAAATTTTGGTATTTCGTTTATGATATTCTTATCTTTGATGACAATAAAATGCCAAGGTTGTTCATTGCCTGCCGAAGGAGCAGCCATGCCTGCCCTTATAATCTTTTCAATGGTTTCTTCCGATACCGTATCTTTTTTATACTTTCTGATACTTCTTCTTTCAAATATTTCCTTCATTATTTTTATTACTCCCTTCCGGTTTACAAATATTAGTGACATATCTCTTAATCGGCTGCGATCATCCAAAACACTTTATATCAAATATACCCAAAACAAAATACAAAATACAGAAATCAGCTTAAATATCCAATGGCACTGATAAAAAAACGTACACCAAATCCAATAAGACATACTCCCAATGCAATAATGATACCTTTGTAAAGCTTAATATTAATAAGATGACGAGTTTTACTAATCAGAGCAGCTACAAATGTAAACCATGAAATGTCTGCAATCATATGCCCAATATAAAATACTGTAATGCCCGCTATACCATAGGCAACATATGAACTCATGATTAAAGTAAGCCCTACCGCAGACCACCAAATGATAAAATATGGGTTGCTGATACTTAAAACCGCTCCTGCTATTAACATATTCCCTTGTTTACGATCGTGAAATTCCTTGGGATCTAATGAAATTCTGTCCAAATATACTTCTTTTATCATCCCGAATCCCAGATATGCCAGAACCAATCCTCCAATAAATCCAATAGCAGCCCGGACAACCGTAAAATCAAGAAATTTGCCTGCACCTAAAAATATGAGCATCACCAGAAAAGATTCAAATATAACATGCCCCATGGAAACAAGAATTCCAGCTTTTACACCAAACCGCATACTTTTATCCACCGTGTAAGTAAACATCGGCCCCGGCATCATAGCACCGGAATAACCTATTATTAAAGACTTTAAAAATATTGCAAACATAACGCCTCACTTATAAAATGAATATCTTTTTTATTTTTAATAATTTAATCAGAATAACCCTAACTCAATTCATACAAATTATGATAGAATAATGTATTATATAAAATAGAAAGAGGTACGGATTTATGATGAATCAAAAACTTATAAGAAAGATTTTTGCAGTTATTGCTTTTATCATTATCATTTCAATGGTCGTTTTATATATCCCTACAGGATGGTTTTAAAGAATTGTAAAGTTTAATAATGTCTGCACCTTAACTTACCATTGGATTCATAGCATTTAACCAACTTTTCATTTTCATCGGTATCATAGAAATATCCTGTTATCTCGGAATCTTTAAAACGAACAAACTCATTTTTGATATAGTCATATATATCACATATAAAGTCTTCAATATCATCCTCTTCAAGACGGTTCCAGCGGCGCCTGTAATCATCCAGGTCTATTTCAATATAGAAAGAAAAGTCATCTTCATCTCCCCTGATGTCTATATCCAGTCTTCTGTTGCTGATATTATCAAGTCTTCCAAAATTATTATCATGCAGTTTATCGTTAAGCGTATCTTCCAAATCGTCAATATCGATATTTACTTTCTCTAACTTATTTTCCAATCGTGCAATCGTGTCCTCCAGCTTTTTGATCTTTTTTTCCTGTTCTAAATACTTATAATCAACAGACCTGTCTGAAAGTGTGATCGTTTTATTCAAAGGATTCCATAGTACATCTTTATTAAAGAAATTAGCGGAATTGCCGACAGGCAAATAAGCTGTTCCGTTTATTACAACAGGAGAAAGCTGACCTGTAATATCCTCCTCCCTATATATAATTTTAACTGTATGAAGCCAGGCATCCACATTGATCTTTTTTGCCTCCTGTACTTCTTTTCCCTCTGAATTGAAACTCATCCCCAAGACAATTATCAATACTAATAAAATACTGATTCTCCGGCCCATTGTATTCCCCCTCTCTTTTTAAAAATTGAATAAAATCTATTAAATGCTTCCGCTTTCTGTAAAAATGATCTCTTTTTTATCTGCATCCATCATGACGTTTGTACCAAAAGCGATGGTATACTGGGGAAAACAATGTCCAGCTCTGAAATTTGCTATAATCGGCTTTTTATAAGGCATTAGAATATCTTTGAATATTTCCTGCAATTCAAAGCCAATTTTCACCCCATCTTTTACCTGCTCTGCCGGCAAATGAAAAAACGGTCCTAATATGATGCCGGCACAATCTTTGAATTTTCCTGCTAAGGATAATGACGTAAGCATTTTATCTATTTTAAATACCGGTTCACTGACCTCTTCAAGGAAAATTATCTTATTCCTGACATCCACTTCATAAGGTGATCCCAGCATTGCTGAAAGCATGGATAAATTGCCGCCGATTATCTCTCCTTCTGCTTTTCCACCTGCAAGGCATCTCAGTTCCTCACCAGGAGGATTTTCCACAAGACCGGGAGGGTCATGGGTAAACAGGTTGTTCTTCAGGCTTTCATATGTATAAGGTTCAAACTTCACCTTCGCCCCCTTAATGTTTGCAAAAGATGACATTGCCATAGGCCCATGGTAAGTTACCATTCTGCATATTCTGTTAAATGCAACATGCAGTCCTGTTATATCACTGAACCCGAGAAATATCTTGGGATTCTTCTTTATCCTGTCATAATCCAATAAATCAAGAATACGCATGGATCCATAACCGCCTTTGAGGCAAATGATACCTTTGATACTTTTATCCTCAAAAGCTTTATTAATATCTTCAGCTCTTTTTTCATCTGTTCCTGCCAAATAGCCATATCTTGTATAACATGTTGGAAACATCACCGGCTCAAGTTCCATTGCCCATATCCGTTGCTCTGCCTTTTTTATCATGTGTTCATCTGCAGAAGATGTCGGAGAAAGAATTGCTACTTTATCCCCTTTCTTAAGGGCTGCTGGTTTAATCATATATTTCTGCCTCCTGATAAATTGCTATGTCGCTTATTTCTTCTATATTATACCATTTTAATACTTTTAAAAAGGGGGGAATCTTCTTGTCTTGGCAAAACTAAGGTGACATTATCACAAGTTAATCACAAATATTAAAATTATGATTGACAATACATCAAGCCAGTGCTAAAATAACCAACAACAAATGTACTAAAACCGATGATGCGAGAATAAAACTGATATGTGCACTCACAGAGAGCAGGAACAGCTGAAAACCTGCAGAACGCAGTACAGTAAATGGGTCGCAGAGGGCTGGATGAAAGGCATATTGCTTATTAGTCTTAGACGTGAGCTCACGTTACAGAGCAAGAAGTGTGTTGGCACTTCTTATGAAAGCGGGTATAATTTATTATATCAATTAAGGTGGTACCGCAGGCAAAACCTGTCCTTTTTCCAAGGACAGGTTTTTTTAGTTTCCACCAGCTTATGCAGACCAACACTGCAAATCATTTATATAAAAGGAGATATGGATCATGAAAAAAACTTTATTATTTATCACCATTGTGCTGTTATTGGCTACAGCAACCGGTTGTACCGGCCCCTCAGATTCACCGGCAGACAATTCTAAAGATATTCTTAAAATCGGAATTGCTTTACCCATGGAGCATCCCTCTCTCATCACAATCCAGGAATCTATTATTGATGAACTGGCGGCCCAGGGAGTGGACATGGATATCAATGTTAAGAATGCGCAGGGGGATCCCTCAAATATTTCTACCATTATTTCTCAGTTCATAGGTGATGATGTGGATGTCATTGTTCCCATCGCAACCCCCACTGCCCAAGCTGCAGCTGCGGCAACTAAAGACATTCCCATTGTTTTTGCCGCCGTCAGTTACCCGGTAGAAGCCGGTCTGGTAACCGCCTTTGACAAAACGGACGGCAATATTACCGGTATCACAAATGCCATCGCCATCGATGAAACTTTTAAGCTCGCCCAAACTCTGACACCTGATGTGAAAACATTTGGTTTTGTTTATAATACAGGAGAAGTCAATGCAGTATCCTCAATAGAACGCGCAAAAGAATATTGTGACGCAAATGGCCTTGAATATAAAGAAGCGATTATTACCAATACCGGCGAACTGCAGCAGGCTGCCCAATCTCTTGCAGGCAAGGTAGACGCAATTTTTTCTCCCAATGACAATATGGTTGCAAGTGCTATGCCTGTATTAGCCGGAGAAGGCATCCGGGCAAAACTCCCTGTCTATGTAGGCGCTGATTCCATGGTAGCAGATGGTGGATTCGCCAGCGTAGGTATCGATTATACCATACTGGGGAAACAAGTCGCGCAAATGGTAATACGAATCATTGCAAATGGTGAAGCAATATCGGATAACCCAATAGAAGTCGTCTGCGAATATGCAAAGATTATCAATAAAACAACTGCAGATCAAATAGGTGCTGAAATACCGCAGGAACTTCTGGATACCTTTACCATTTTGGAATAAAGGAGCATTATTATGAGTTTTATTGCTTTCTTAGGTGCCATTGAGCTGGGACTGGTTTATACCCTCCCGGCCTTTGGTATCTTCATTTCATTCAGAATACTGAATATACCTGATTTAACTGCAGACGGAAGCTTTGTATTGGGTGCTGCGGTGTCTGCCGTGTTAACTGCCGCAGGGCATCCTGTTGCAGGTCTTGCAGCAGGGATTACAGCAGGCGCTGCTGCCGGCCTTATTACAGCAATTTTACAGACAAAATGCGGCATAGCGCCTATCCTGTCAGGCATTCTGACTATGACCGGACTGTACACCATCAATCTTCTGGTTATGGGAGGAAGAGCAAATATGCCCCTACTTAACAATGAAACTGTTTTTACTCTTTCGGCGGCCTTATTTGGAGATATCTTTTATAAATTGGAATTGTTATTGTTTATCGTAACCCTAATATTTGTTTTATACTATTTGTTTTTTAAGACCCAACTTGGCCTTTCCATTCGTGCCACCGGAGACAACGAGGATATGGTACGTGCTTCATCTATTGATACGGATAGTACTAAGATGGTTGCTTTTGCTATCTCCAATGCGACCATTGCCTTATCCGGTGCATTGGTGGCCCAAATGCAGCAATCCGCAGATATCAACATGGGGGCTGGGCTTATCGTTATTGGATTGGCTTCACTGATTATCGGAGATGCCATTATAAAGAACAAAACCATCACGCGGGGCCTTCTGTCGGTAATCGCCGGGGCTGTTCTTTATCGCCTGTTGATTGCACTTATTCTGACCACTAATTTGGCACCTTCCTATTTGAAATTGATCTCGGCTTTAGTTGTTGCAATAGCCATTGCAACGCCAACAATGAAAAAGAAATTTGAACTAAAAAAACTACAGAAAAAGGAAGCTTCATTATGTTAACAATGAAACATATCAACAAAACCTTCTATCTTAATAGCCCGGACCGGCGTACCATTCTAAAGAATTTTTCTTTATCGCTTAAGGAAGGTGAATTCATCTCCGTAATTGGAAGTAATGGCGCAGGAAAATCCACCCTTTTTAATTTGATTGCCGGGTCTATCCTTCCTGATTCCGGAAAAATCACTTTGGATAATAAGGATATTACCTTTTTATCAGAGCATAAACGGGCAGTATGGATTGGCAGAATCTTTCAGGATCCTTCAAAAGGAACAGCACCGAACCTTACAGTAGAAGAAAATTTGGCCATTGCTTATATGAGAAGTAAAAAAAGCCATCTATTGAAAGGCATAACGAAAAAAGACAAGGCATTTCTTCGGGAACGTATATCCTGTCTGGGCATGGGGCTTGAAAACAGGATGAATACAAAAATCGGTCTCTTATCCGGCGGGCAACGTCAGGCAGTCACCCTGACCATGGCAACCTTAGTAAAACCCAAGCTTCTCCTTTTAGATGAACATACTGCGGCGCTGGATCCTGTCACTGCAGAAAAGATTACAGAACTGACCCAAAGCATCGTAAGCAGTGAACATATCACAACTATGATGATTACTCATAACCTTACTACGGCCATAAAAACAGGAAGCCGGCTATTGATGATGGATGAAGGGAAAATAGCAGTTGATATCAAGGGAGAGGAACATTCAAAGCTGACGGTTTCAAATCTATTGGAGCGTTTCTCCCAAAATACAAAAAAAAATCTGAACAGCGATCGTATGCTGCTGCAATATGATTAAAAGGAGGGATTATTGATTTGATCAAAACAAGGAAAATCGCCATTATCGGTGTAGGTCATGTAGGCTCACACTGCGCATACAGCCTGATTACACAAGGAATCTGCGATGAACTCATACTGGTGGATATTGATGAGGCAAAAGTTTCCGGTCACGCTGCGGATTTAGAAGACGCCGTTGCTTATTTGCCACATCGTGTTGAAATATCTGTAGGACAGATTGAGGATTGCGCAAATGCGGATATCATTGTCATAAGTGCAGGTGCACCAAGAAAGGAAAACCAAACCAGACTGGACGTCATGAACGATACTGTTGAAATATTCAAGACTATTATACCCCAACTTTTAACTATAAAATTTGAAGGCATTCTAATCAACCTTTCCAACCCTGCAGATGTAATGACCTTCTATTTACAGGTTAAAACCGGATTCCCTGCACCAAGGGTCCTTTCCACCAGCACTTTATTAGATTCTGCCCGGTTAAAAAAAATCCTTTCACAGGCAACAGGAATTGATTCGAAATCAATATGCGCTTATGTCATGGGAGAACATGGTGACTCTCAAATGGTTAGCTGGTCTGCTGCCTCCATTGGAGGCAAACCCTTATCAGAATGGATATATCAAAACTCCGAAATGCGCAAAGAGCTGAACCTTTCAAATATAGCCGAACGGGCAAAAAAAGAAGGCGGGTTGATCCTGAAGGGAAAAGAATTTACTGAATTTGGAATAGGTGCAGCCCTATCAGAACTGGTCAGAGCTATTCTTCATGATGAAAACAAGATACTTCCTGTTTCTGTTCTGCTAACAGGCCAATACGATCAGAACCATGTATACGCAAGCGTGCCGGCAATCATAGGTAAAAACGGTGTTCATGAAATCATTGAGCTTACTTTGACGGATGAAGAAAGACATGCCTTTGATAAATCCTGTTCCATTATAAAAGTAAATTATGAACGGGCAACGCACTTATAGCTTAATGCTTTTATCCTACCAGATAAGCTGTCAGCAACATGGATGTAATGGGCAGCGTCCCCAAAGAAAAAAAAGTGGTCAGCAGGACCCCTTGTGATGCAAGCCGGGTATTCAGATTATACTCTTCAGACAAGATCACCACTATGGCAGCGGAAGGCATTGCCATTAAGAACACAACAATACACAAAACCAAAGGCGTCAGATGAAAGTTTAACAATACGACGAATAATGCGGCTGGAACTATGGCAACTCTCATAACAGCACTCAGCAGCAATGGTATATCCATTATCATTTGCTTTACTTTGATTCCCGGTAATTGTATTCCGATAAGCAGCATCGATAAAGGTGTCGTCATACCACCCACAGTAGATAACATATATTCGGCAGGTTCCGGAAATGTCACATTGAATAAAAATATTATCAGACCGGAAACAGCTGCTATCATAGGAACAGATATCATGGATTTTACGAAAACATTAAATAACTTCGTATCGCGGCCTGATTCATATAAAAGCAAGAAAACACCTGCTGAAAAAACAAAAATACCAAATGCCGCATTTGCAATAATCATCAGAAATAATCCTTCGTTCCCAAAAACTGCCTGTGCCAGAGGGAAACCAATAAAACCGCTATTGGTACAGATAATCAAAAGGCGGTAAATCCCTCTGTCCCCCTTTGGAACATGCATGGCCTTTACGATTGGTATTGAAATAATACTGCATGCTGCTAAAACAATGAATGTCCACATCAAAATTTCAATCATTGGGGAAAATGTATCTTCGCTCATTTTCTGGTGGCTCATGGAATACCAGATCAGACATGGCGTTGAGATGTTCAAAAGAATTTTTGATATGTACTTACCGGACTCATAGGGGAGCCAGTTTAATTTATTTGCAACAAATCCGATCAGCACAATACTGAATATACTTAAAATTTTAATGAAAATAGCAAACATCTTGATTTCTTCCTTACAATAAAAATTAAGATGGCATTATATCCACCCTAAAATCATCTGAAAATTTTTGTGAATTTTTTTAAAATGATCTTATTATATAAATGAGGTCTTAACAGATATTATACTTCATAAAAATGGAATTGGATAGTACAATCTAAAGCATCATTAAAAAAAGCGTATTAAAACGCTACATGCTAAAGACAATTGAATATTGATGAATAACTATTCCTCCCGTTATCTATCCGGATAAAATTTGTCAACATATAAGGCATTATTAAAACACCCTTTTTATAATGTTGCAACTTAGTGATCTGGTTTTAAAACAACCTTTATGCAATTGTCCAACTTTTTATTAAAAATATTATAAGCTTCTTCGCCTTTATCTAAGGGCAGCCGATGGGTAATGATATCCGTGGCATCAAACTGCCCCCTTTTTATCAAACTCAGGATGGGTTTTACGTATGAATGCACCGGGCACTGCCCCATCTTTAAAGTAATGTTTCTTGAAAAGAAATCTCCCAGCGGAAACATATTATACCTTGCACCATAAACACCCACTATGGATACGGTGCCGCCTTTCCGTACCGCTTGTGTTGCAATTTCAACAGCAGATTTTGACCCTCCCTGGAGTCTTAAGACAGTCTCCACCTTTTCAAGGGCAGTCATTTTTCCGTCCATGCCAACGCAATCAATGACCACATCTGCACCTCCGGAAGTAATTTCCTTGATGTATTCTCCGGTATTATCGTGCTGATCAAGATTGATGATTTCAGCCTCGTTAAAATTTTCAGCGTGCTTTAGGCGATAATCCACATGGTCCACTGCAATGATTCGGTCAGCGCCATTATAAGCCGCCCATTTCATGGTAAGAAGCCCTACAGGGCCACAGCCCAGCACTACTACAGTGTCTCCTTTTTTAACCCCTCCGTTGACAACCCCCCAATAGGACGTAGGCAGAATATCCGTTAAAAAAAGAGCCTGCTCATCCGATAACGCCTCCGGGATCTTTACCGGCCCAACATTGGCATAAGGAACTCTGAGATATTCTGCCTGACCGCCATCATAATCCCCATAGATTTTTCCGCTTCCAAATATGGCGCCGATTTCTCCATTTGGATTGGAATGATCACATTGGCTCCATAAACCATTTTCACAGTAAAAGCAATGGCCGCAGGAAATTGGAAAAGGGACGATAACACGATCACCTTTTTTGACTTTATGAACTTCTTTTCCTGCTGCTTCAACAATGCCCATGGTTTCATGCCCCAATACAAATCCTTTGGGCATACTGGGAACTTTCCCATTATAAAAATGTAAATCAGAACCACATATTGCTGCAGAAGTCACTTTGATAATAATATCGTCGGGATTTATTATTACAGGATCATTTACTTTTTTTACTTTAACATCCTTTATTCCTTCGTAAACAATGGCTTTCATGCAGAACTCCTTCTTTGAACATATTCTTTACCAATAGCTTTTGCCTCTGGGCACTTGAATATGCATAAACAATAAGTAAACGATACATAAACGATAGGGCGGTTCTTTTTGTTTACCTTTGCCAAATTCAAGAAGTAAACAAAAAAAAACCGTCCCCCGTCCCTATCGTTTGCCTGTGTTTAAAAGCTTTGCCTATTTGAAAACATTTTCTGCAGTTTTTCCAGTAACTTTTTCCCTGCAAAGTAAAAGGCTGTTACGATGGTCAGAACAGCAATTAAACGCAAGGGATATTGCAAAGCCGCATATATATTATATCCTACTACGCTGAGGATCATAATCATAACCATTTTGCCAAAAATCAATGCGATAAAATATGTCCTTTTGCTTAAATCTGTTAAAGCAGCCAATACCGACACCGCAATAGAAGGTGTAAATGGAAAACATAATAAAATGAATATTGCCATACCGCCCTTCTCTTTTGCCCAACAGGAGGCTTTTCCAACCAATTCGTATCTTTCTTCCATCATACGAAACTTGCTTCTGCCGTATTTACGTAGCAGAAGAAAAACCATTATCGATCCAAGGCAAGTACCGATCCAGGAGTAAATATATCCCAATACAGGTCCAAACATCATAACATTGAGTGTAACAAACAAAGCTAATGGCAGTGGAGGAAAGAAAGATTCAATCATGGTCACCGCAATACCGTAGAAAGGCCCAAAAAAACCAAACTTTTCGGAAATGCTTATCCATGTTTCAATTTCCAACAGCTTCTGAAAAAATAACAGATCCATCTTATCTCCTCCTGTGACTGATTATATTCAGTATACCCTAATGATACATAATTTAAATCGATTCTAATGTTAGAATTATGTTAATCTTCAAAAAAGTAAAAAATCATATGATAATCATTCTGACCATATGACTTTATATCTTGTACAATCAATAATATGTTTTTATTAGAATCCAAGCTACCTTTTTTTAGAAGAATATATCTGGTCTTTCTGCTCTTCAAGTATTATTTTCCCACGCTCTATCAATTTCCCTTGATTCCGAGGATTTAAGGATGTATATAAATCTAATAGTTCCTGTAAATCTTCTGTCAATGTATAAGGAAATGATTCAGACGTTAAAATAGTTACATTACTTGCTCCAAGAAGATAATCAATAGATACACCGAAAAATTTTGCAATCTTCTTTAACATTGAGATATCGGGTTCATTAACTCCGGTTTCATATTTTGTATAAGTCGATACGCTAATATCCAAATGTTCGGCCACCTGTGCCTGCGTCAATTTTTTTTCTTTTCGAATTTTTCTTAAACACTTCCCTAAAGTCATCCGCTTATCCTCCTACTCTATTATTCTAAATGTAATGAAAAATTTATTCAAATAATGTGACATAACATCATAATTTATATTGACAATATATCAGATTATTAATATAATGTAAACAAAAAAAGGTCTTATAATGACAAAACATCATTTTTTATGACGTATCATACATATATTGCTTTAATAATTAATTAAATCTTCGTTGTGATTTTTCATTATTAGCTATTAAATCAACAGGAGGACTGTTGGATTAATAAATGATTAATAATAAAATGGAGGAAAAAAAATGAATCAGTTGCGCAAAAAAAAAATTGAAATGCCACATGCCTATGCAATTATTATTCTGATCATTCTTTTATGTGTGGTACTGACTTGGATTCTGCCGGCCGGAAGCTTTGAAAGGGTTTATAATGCAGAATTGGACCGTGAACTGGTTGTTCCAAACAGCTACAGTCCGGTAGACTCTTCTCCTGTAGGCCCGTGGGGCTTTTTCAGAGCCCTTTATGCAGGAATGATAAATGCTTCAGAAATTATCTTTTTCATTATTTTTGCAACTGCATATGTCTTTTTACTTATGAAAACCGGTGCATTGAACGCTTTAGTGGGAAGCATCCTAAGAATATTAGGAAATAAGGATTATTTGCTTATTCCTATTTTCATGCTGTTGTTTGGAATTGCAGGAACAACCATTGGTGTATATGAAGAAATCTATGGCTTAATCCCCGCTTTTATTGTAATAGCCATTTCCTTAGGTTATGACAGAATTGTAGGTGGTGCTATGATATTTGTAGGTATGGCAACCGGTTTTGCTGCTGCTATTCTAAACCCTTTTACCATTGGCATTGCATCTGCCATTGCGGGTATCCCTTTAATGGGAACAAAAATTCTGATTTTCAGAATCATTGTATTTTGTGTATTTATGAGCCTTTCTATCGGATATGTAATGTGGTATGCCAACCGGGTCAAAAAAGATCCTGCGAAAAGTTATCTTTATGGTGTGCCGGAAAAATTGTTAAATAAGGATATACTTTCCCGGGACCAGCTTATTGCATTGCCCTTTAATAACAGACAGAAAATCACTTTGTTTGGGCTCCTTGGATTAATATTTGCAATCGGCTATACCGTTTCTGTTTATGAGTTCTATTTAGAAGAACTGGCGGCATTATTTATTATATGGTTTTTTATTACCGGCATTATAAATAAGTTGAAACCCGGTGACATCGCCGATTCTTTTGTAGAATCTGCCGAATCAGCTATGTTTGGCTGCCTGTTGGTGGGATTGTCTTTTTCGATTGAGGTAATAATGTCTTCTGCAAGCGTTATCGATACTGCAGTTTTATATCTTTCTACTTTGGTAGATAAACTACCTAGTAATATTTCTGCAATAGGTATGCTCGTGGTACAAAATCTGATCAATTTCTTTATTCCAAGTGCTACCGGCCAGGCTGCTGTAGTTATACCAATTATGGCTCCTCTTGCTGATATAGTAGGACTCTCACGTGAAATTGCTGTTACAGCATATCAATTCGGAGATGGGTTCTCCAATATGTTCTGGCCTACAGCTGTTGCCGTAGAATGCGGTATTATGGGAATAGGCATGGATAAATGGTATAAGTTCATTACACCACTATTTGTTATGATGTTTATCACTCAGGCCATAATGATAACCATTGGCGTAATAATTGGGATATAATATAAATTATAGAAAGGAAATAAAAAATGATGCGTTTTCCGTTTATTGAAATAAGTGGAAATGAATATGAGCTTGGAATGAATTTTGGAAAAATCTTTAAAGCAGATATTACCGAAAATGTTAAGCAAGCAGAACAGGAAATGCAGGACCCATCCATCCAGGCCGACTTTAAAATTGTGAAAAAAAAATTAGAAACAGACTTTTCTCAACAGCTCGAACATATATACGGAAGAGCTGACGGCGCAGGAGTCGACAGAGATTTATATCTTCTTTTCCTATGCTACGAACTTTGGGAGGATAGAAATATCGACCGATGCTCCGATATTATTGTAAAACAGGATAACCAAATTATTATGGGACATAATGAGGATGGACCCTATACACAGCAAAATTCTGCTTTTATTAAGTATAATGTAGATAACGGTTACTATTTTGATTATTCGACTCCAGATGCTTTGCCGGGTGCATCTTTTGGTTTTAACAGTCATGGCCTTGTTTACTCCATGAATTATATGTATATTGAAAACATGAAACGTACATCGATTCCTGTCTGGTTTGTAATGAGGCCTATTGTAGAATGTAAAAATTTTCAGGAAATAAAAGAAAAACTATCCAACTTTGAAACAGCATCGGGCTTTCATCTTAATATTTTTTCAGAGGGTAAAGCATATTCAATTGAAGGTCTTTTTGATAAAGTTGAGATTAAAGAAATTGAAGACATTTTTATCCATACAAATCACTATATCAATGAAACTTTTGATACAGGCTACACTCCACCGGATTCCAATACGCTTTTCAGGCTGACAAAAATTCGGGAATTATTAAGAAGAAAAAAAGATAAAAAGCTCACGGTTTCAGATATAGAAGAAATTTTGAGTTATCGCGGCGAAAGCTATTATAACTCAATTTTATCTGAAGCAGATATGGAAAGAAATATGACAGCCTGTACGATTATTTTTAATAGTGAAGATAAAACATATAACCTCATCAACAGACTTGAAAAGAAACAGCATGTTTTTCACCTTTAACCGTTATATCTATTATTTATTGAAAAAATTTTTATATCCTGCATTTAACTCAAAAGCTTATTATAAAGTATAATAAGCTTTTTACTATCTATTCTGAGTATAGGTTGATTATATTGATAAAGTCTGTTAAACTGATATCGTTATTCGATATCAGTTTTCGATATATGCGAGGTGACTTTTCTTTGAAAAAGCAAATTATCAGAAAATTATTTCTCGGTTTTATTCAGATCCACATCCTATATCACGCAAAAAAGGAACCTGTCTTTGGTGCATGGATGATTGAGGAACTCCGTACGCATGGCTATGAAATGAGCCCCGGGACTCTTTATCCCATACTTCACAATATGGAGGCAAAGGGCCTTTTAAAGAAAGAGGAGCAGACAGTAGAGGGTAAAATAAGAAAATATTACAGAATAACTGACATAGGAATGGAAGTGTTTGAAGAAGCTAAAAGGAAGGCTTTTGAACTTTTTTTAGAAATCGAAGATAGTGATTATTAAAAGAATGAAATTCCATAAGGAGAAAGAAAATATGTTCCTGTTAAAAAACATTAAATATCGGGATATCCTTGATATAAAGCAATTACACATTCCATCCGACAAAATCACTTGTATCGTTGGGGAAAGCGGCAGCGGGAAAACAACTTTACTTAGACTCCTCAATAAAATGATCAGTTGCACTGAAGGAGAGATTTATTATAATCATAATCCCATCAGCCAAATAGACTCCATTGACCTGAGAAGAGACGTGGTTATGCTTCCCCAAGCCCCTGCCATTTTTCCAGGAACTATTGAAGATAACTTATTAGTAGGACTTAGATTTTCAGAAAAGCCTTTGGTAAATCAAGATAAATTGGCAGAAATTTTAAAGATGGTACATTTGAATAAATCTCCAAAAGAAAACGCCAGTCAGCTTTCCGGCGGTGAGAAGCAAAGGTTGGCGCTGGGGCGTGTCATCTTAATGGCCCCGGCGGTTTTTCTATTAGATGAACCTTCTTCAGCTTTGGATGAGAGCACAGAAAAAATCATTATTGAACAATTAGTCGATTATGTAAAACAGAATCATAAAACACTGATCATGGTCACACATTCAAAAAAAATAGCACAAACTTATGCAGATTATATTGTTGAAATAAAGAATGGAAATTTGATTGATAAAAGGAGAGAATAAAAATGGATAAAATAATTAACCTTCAAATATGGCAGCTTGCTGCTGCTTACGTTTTTATCATCCTGCTGTTATTCATTGTAAAAATGAGAGGAATTCCACGAGAAAAAGAAATTATCATAGCGTCCATAAGGATGACTTTACAATTAATTTTAACTGGTTATATTCTCATGTATCTTTTTGAAATCAGAAATCCTATTACTACAATTTCTGTTATAGGGCTTATGGAAGCCTTTGCGATATATAATATATATAAACGAGTTAAAATAAATCTCTCTGCAAGAATGAAAAAAATCATCGCATTTTCTATGCTGACAGGCACAACATCAAGTCTTTTATATTTTATTTTTGTAGTAATCCATATATCCCCATGGTATGATCCCCGATATTTTATTCCCATTGCAGGTATGCTCGTAGGGAATTCCATGACCGGCATTTCATTAGGCGTTTCAAGACTTATTGATGGAATCACCGATAACAGACATTTAATAGAATCTGCGCTGATGTTAGGAGCTTCTCCCAAAGATGCTTCTAGAGAAGTTATGGATAATGCCTTTGATTCGGCAATCCTTCCTACAATTAATTCAATGGTGGGAATGGGTATTGTATTTTTGCCCGGAATGATGACGGGACAAATTCTGTCGGGAATCTCTCCGATTACAGCCATAGAATATCAGATTGCAGTCATGTTGGGCATATTGGGAAGTGTAGCATTATCTGTCATCCTATTTGTTCAAATGGGATATAGAACTTTTTTCAATAAAGAACAGCAATTAAATATATAAAGCAGAAAAGCAAATTTCTTTGAAAATAATGAAAAATATGATAGTATATTAATAAAAGCTTATATCATAATAAGATGTTTAGGAGGTTATCTGATGACCGGTCGGGAAAAACAAATATTGAACTTAATCCGTAAAAACCCTCTGATATCTCAAAAAG
Organism: Anaerovorax odorimutans; assembly: GCA_016841185.1. GTDB lineage: Bacteria > Bacillota > Clostridia > Peptostreptococcales > JAAYPU01 > JAENZQ01. The sequence goes on along the minus strand of JAENZQ010000004.1, from coordinate 13,635 downwards.
AAATTGCCGATCAACTGAATATAACCCGCTCATCAGTTGGTGTACATATTACAAATCTCAGTAAAAAGGGGTATATCAAGGGAAAAGGATATGTTATGAATGAAGAGGATTATGTCACCGTTATTGGTGCCGCTAATCTGGATATTCATGGTTTTACGGAAGAAAAACTTATTTTGAATGATTCTAATCCCGGTACTGTTAAAATTTGTTTGGGGGGTGTAGGCCGCAACATCTCCGAAAATCTCACCAAGCTAAATATTGATACTAAATTGATTACTGCAACAGGCGGCGACTCTAACAGTAAAAAGCTGATAGAAGAATGTACTTTGATGGGTATTGACATGGAAGATTCTTTAATACTACCGGATATGAATGCTTCCATATACCTTGCTATCATTGACGAAAATGGAGATATGGCTTTGGCCTTATCTGATATGAGTGTTTTAGACAGGATGACACCCGAATTTATAAAATCTAAATCTCATATTATAAAAAATTCTAAGATCATTGTTCTTGATGCAGGATTATCACGTGAAGTTATAGAATACGTTTTAATTAATTTTAAGGATAATAAGATATTTCTGGACCCGGTTTCAATAAAAAAATCACGGAAAGTAAAGGATATTATAGGCAAATTTAATACCATAAAACTAAACCGTATGGAAGCCGAATTTTTATCAGGTATGTCAGGGAAAAAAGAAGATGACCTTTATAGAGTTTCGAAATATTTTATTCAGCAGGGCGTTAAACGCGTATTCATTACTCTTGGAAAACAAGGCGTCTATTATAGGGAAGGCGATTACAGCAATCTATTAACACCTCCTCAGATTCATGTGACAAATGCCACAGGAGCGGGAGATGCTTTTATGGCCGGCATTATTTATGGCAGTATGTTCGAAAACCATATTGATGATATTGCTAAATTTTCTGCATCTGCCTCTATTCTGGCTCTTTCCCACGAGAACACCGTCAATCCCAATATGAGCGAAGAAAGCGTAAAAAAAATTATTGAGGAGATGTTTTAATGGTTCATAATTATTTGGATATACACCCTGAAATAAAAGCAGCATTAAATAAAAACAGACCCATTGTAGCTTTGGAATCTACCATTATATCTCATGGCATGTCTTATCCTGAAAATATCGTCAGTGCAAAAAAATCAGAGGAAACCATCCGAAATGAAGATGTTGTCCCAGCCACCATCGCCATTCTAAAGGGAAGAATTAAAGTAGGATTGACGGAAGATGAGTTGAATTATATGGGTGAAAATAAAACAATAAGAAAAGCAAGTAGAAGAGACATGTCCATGATCCTCTCCAAGAGAATCGATGGTGCAACAACAGTAGCTACCACCATGCTGATTGCTAATTTAGCAGGCATAAAAATATTTGCCACCGGCGGTATCGGTGGTGTCCACAGAAATGCTCAGAAAACCTTTGATATCTCTGCTGACTTAATGGAATTGGCCAATACCAACGTAGGTGTAGTCTGTGCAGGTGCAAAATCCATATTGGATATCGGACTGACTCTGGAATATTTAGAAACTCAGGGTGTTCCGGTCATCGGCTATAAAACCACTGACTTTCCAGCCTTTTATACCCGAAAAAGCGGATTCAAAGTTGATTATAAGGCAGATTCATATAAAGAAATTGCACAGGCTTTGAAAATAAAATGGGATTTAAATTTAAAAGGGGGTATGGTAATATCCAATCCAATTCCGGAAGAGTTTGAAATGGATAAAGATTTGATCGATAAAGTTATAAATGATGCTGTTCTTGAAGCTGAAAAGAATGGTATCAGGGGAAAAGATATAACACCTTTTATACTCTCAAGGGTACATGATGTAACTGAAGGAAAGAGCCTTCAGGCAAACAAAGAACTGGTTTATAACAATGCGAAGGTAGCCGCAAATATCGCTAAAGAACTAATTAAGACATACTAATTTAAATAAAAGCTTATAGCATTTTTTTAGAAAGTGCTATAAGCTTTTATTTTCTATTCAATAGTCTCTATTTCAACCCAAATCTTCAGTGTTTCTGTCAATATCAGTTTGTTGACATGCAATTGGTATTTCCTTTCTTCTATATTGAATATCCGATCATCTATGACTTCCATAATAATATCTGCATCGATTTTTTCAATTTCTTTTCCTAATAACGATCTATATTTTTCCTTTACAGCTTTTTCGATGCTTATTTTATCGATTTCATCTCCATTGAAAACCAATACAACTTCTATTTCCTTAAGAACAACGTTTTGGGTATTGATGGTGTTTTCCAGTTTTTCCAATTGAGCATTTTTTTCCTGAATCAAGCTCTCCAGATATGCGATTCTATGATGACACGTATCCATTCTATAACTGACAAGAATACTTAATGACGAAGCACCAATAAGTATCCCTATGATCAACCCCGTAATAAAACATAAACCATATTTATAGCCGTGCTTCTTTAACTTCCCCATATTGCACCGCACTTTTGAATCAATCTTATTACGCTATATCCGATATTAGCTCCTATTAAACCGCTTACCACATATATGGCCTGCTTTATAATGGACTTGAACTCTCCTTCGAATAAACCTTTTTCTATGATTTCAAAAGAAGTAAACGTCCCGCCAAGAGCAGCCACCAAAGCCCATATTTTAACCGAACCTGCTATATCGATCATCGTTTTGAGAGGCGGATGGTCTGTAATGATCGCACCTATCCCGGCAAAAACACTTGCCCCTATGACAACTCCAAAGGCAATAAAAAAAATATGTACCACATTGGAATAAAAAGTCAGCACTTTCATCACCATACTTAATGATTTCTTTTATCAAGATATGATGCCTTTGCAGTATTTATGTTATTGTTCGGGATTGTATTGAATATCTTTAATATTGAATCGGGCATAACAATATTTTTCCTCAGGAAAATGCCATATTGCTTCACCATAAGTTGCAAGATTATAACCATTTATATTCTTATAATTTGAAACAGGCGTTGACCACCGTACATTTTCATAAGTTTCTCCTGTTGGAGAATAAAACCTATCATCAGATTCAAAATTGATTAATTGTCCCTTTTCATTAAAATATAAAACTGTTTGTATACTGATACCTTCATTATTGAAAGTTGCTTTTGCAGTATATTCATCCACAGGTTCCCACTGGATCCTTTTATCAATAAGAGTAGCCGGCGCCAATATACACATATCATTAAATACTGTAACTGTTTCCCCTTGGTTCATCTCTTCACCTTTACCGTCAACTACAGGAAATATGCCGGCTACTTTTATCTGCATCACTGCATTTGCATCTGCATAAGCATGCAGCCCAATAACAGGGATTCCTGACATATTCATTTTCAAGAAAAATAAACGCGTCACTTCATCCATAAAACTGTATTGCCGAACATCCACATCTGCCCAGTCTCTATCACGGGTTGATTTCATACTGCCATCAATAATGACTTTATAATGAGTTACTTTTTCTTTTCCCAGTACGCCAACGTATTTAAGATATTTTTGAACCGGATCCGGAAGATTGGCAATATCCTCTTCATTTATCAGTTCTTTTTTCAGCTTACTTGTCCGCTCCAGACCCTTCAATACTTCTTCTTTATATTCCCTGTGCAAGTGCTGCGAATAATAGTACAGTGAAAAAGCGACTAAAATAACTATAATTACGGCTATCCATTTCATATTTATTTCTCTCCTTTGACTTTATCTTAAACATGACCCCTTCTTAAACATGACCCCTTGTTATATATTAGAAATACTTTAGATTATTCTAATCAATCTTCAAAATAAAATTCTATATATCCAAACTTTGCAACCATAAGCAACGATTTCTTTTATCTCATTTTCCCTTCACATTTCGAGCATGTTCGAATAATTCCCATTAAACACCACCTCCTCATATATATTTCTTCAGTATCATTTTACTGCAACTAACAGCTTGTCTCAAGAAAATGATTCTGCTCATCTCTTACAAAAACATAGATATTCCTGAGAAGAGAATAATATTTTCTAAATGAGTGACAATAAAATCAGGAGGGATGTCAAATGAATAACCAATCTAAAATAATAAAAATCAAGAAAAATCCTGATGGTGACATCACAGATGTAATGCTGAACAATGGTAATGTTTATTCAATCAATGATGCCATCATGATGGCCAAAGACGGATTGATAGAAGGTGTCAATGTCGGCAGGGCCAAAAACGGCCGGGAATATCTGAGAAGCAACCCTAATGATGTCAAGAATGATAATTTGGATACACTGCCGTCATTCAAATAACCACCCTAAAATAAGAGCTGTTGCTCTTATTTCCAGGCTGTTGAAAATCTCCGAATTTCTGCGTTGCTGCTTTCAAACGAACATGCTCACTTACCTGAAGTAAGCTCCGCTGCTCGCTCTCAGCGCGCCTTGAACTTCGAATTTTTCAAAAGCCTGGAGATTGTAGGCTTTTTCAACAATTTCAAAATAAGAGCTGTTTGCTGCTCTTATTTCTTTATGTTATGGATAATCCGATCAAAATATGGTATCTTAGAATAAAGTTCATTAGAGAGGTAAATCATGAAGAAAATATACTGTTTTCTAATAATTATAATAATCACTGCCATCGCTTCTACATCAATTGGATTCGCGGATTCCGGAGAAGAAAACCATTGGGCAAATGATGAATGTATATATTTAAAAGAATTTATAACTGAAATGAAGCCGAATATCTTAGACCAGAAAGACATTGCCTTTCCCGCAGAAGATCTGGATATTCTGCTAAAGGAAATATTTAATAAAGAAAAACTGGACACTCCCATTACAGTAGATAATTGGGCGAAACTGATTCAGATCATTCTCAAATTACCGGAAAATGATACAGACAAGCTATTGGAAATGTATGTGTTTGGATTATCAAATGACAATGAAATACGCAGGGAAGATGCTGTCGGAGGATTGGTAAAACTACTATCCATCGATTATTTAGATGCACAAGTTGATTATAATGACTTTCAGAAATTTAAAGCAGCCATAAAGGACACCAAAGATATAAGCGAAAAACAAAATGGTCTTATTTGTATCGCTTATAAAAAGGGAATCCTTGACACAACAGTGGATACGGAATTCCGGCCAAAAGAACTTTTGACAAATGCAGAAGCTATATCAACACTGTATCATGTCGTAGAGCGTTATAATATAGATGCTGCAGGAGATAAGCAGCCTGATTGGGCATTGGAAAAAATAAATGAATTTGAAATAAGTCGCTCAAGAGAATTGCAAATCATAAAAATTCTTAGAGGCTTTGGCGAAGACCTTGGCTTTGATCAGCCTGTCCATATCAAAAGCTGGTACTTAATCATGGAGGAACTGATATCTCTAAAAAACCCTCTGGCTAGAGAATACATTAAAAACTATACATTTGATCTATCTGATGATGACTATATAGCTCGTGAAAATGCGTTAATCAGTATCATGAAATTAGTTCCTGCCGACCCGAGAGATGCCACTGCAAAAGAACTTTCTGATGCTGAGGGTCATTTTAAGGATTTTAAAGATATCAAGGACACCAGCAAAGTATCTCAGGCATATACCCAAGGGTTGGTAAACGGATATCCGGATCATACATTCAGACCAAAAGAAAAAATAACTTATGGAGAAGCTGCTATTATAATGATCCGCCTTTTAAACAAAGAAGCTCTGGAATGAGGTGAAGGGAATTAAAGAAGTTCATAAAACAGGTCTGAAATATCTGCGTATAGTCCGTTAAAAACAAGGGATTCGGCAACATCTCCCTTTTCATAGATCTTGAATCTGTCTATTTCGCAATCCTCAAAATCATATACCATTACCTGCTCCTGCCGCATGTCAATAATCCAGTATTCTTTTACTCCGGAAAGTCGGTAGGTATTGAGCTTATCGATCATATCCTTAGTGCGTGTACTATCGGACAATATTTCTACTACCAAAGTCGGTGTCCCCATATACCTGCCTTTTTCCGTCACATTGTTTTCCATGTCACAGGCTACCAATACATCCGGCTGCATCACATCCGGATCTTTTATGTCTTTTTTCCTGAAATGAACATCAAAAGGCGCTAAAAAGACTCGGCATTTTTCATCTTTAAAAAATTCATTAAAGATAAGGTGCATCCTTCCAATAATCTCCTGATGCCCTATACTTGGGGAAGAAAGCAAATAGATTTCTCCGTTGATAAGCTCCATTCTTAGCGTACTTTTTTCATAAATTTCCATGAACTCTTCATAGGAAACCTTTTTCCCGCCATACTGATAATCCAGCGCTTTCTCTCTTACCGCAAAATACTGTTCTATGTCTGTTACATAGGGCGTTATCCTGGCAATTTTATTGCCGTTCTTTGTAATGACCACATCATTTTGCTCTTCAACAAAATCTAAATATTTTCCCAAATTCTGTTTTAGTTCTGTGGCAGTTATGATAACCCCTTCCTGATAATCAATGGTTTGCATATCATCACCTCCAAAAATATTTTAACATTTCGGACGATTCAATTCAATATTTTGTACAATTTTAATAGTCATTCGGATTATATCTAATAAAATAGTGTTCTATTTTTTTCTCCTTTTCTGATGCTTATAATCATTTTACCTATTTCAGACTATTTAAGTGCCTTAAATCATCAACGGTTAAGGCGAATGAAAATTTATATCCGTTCAATACTGAAGCGGGTTTTAAATCCGTCAACTCGGTATAGGGGTTTTCGAAAATATTTAATTTTGCCGGTCCTTTCCATATGGGCGATATTTTTACATCCCTTGATTTAAGCTGTACAAGTTCGTGAACTACCGGCTGATCATGTTTTTCTTTCTCCAGTTCAGGAAAAAACCTTATCAGGGCTGCTCCTGCAAAAGTAGGAGACGGCAATGTCTCTGATTCTTTTTCTATTGTTACCTGTGCATCTGCAAGCCTTCGGCCATAGACAGATAAAGCCGCACCATACTTGCCTGGCTTACCCTCCAGCGGAGCAGCTTTGGAAGGCAATCCATATGCTCTTGTGATCCATGTATAGCCTATCTGTTTCGGCCATCCCTGAATAAGTCCGCGCATCAAAGCTTTATCCTGATCGACCCAGATAAAAGGGCAATATGCAACCGGCTCTTCTTTATATTTTCCAGAAAGCAAGAAAATGGTTTCCCGATATTGGCTGCAAACCGGGTCCAGATATTCCTCTCCAGTTTCGCTTGCATATTGCCATTCGATAAAATAAACGGCACATTGATTGGACATCAATTCCAATCCATCCGGTAAAAACGCTGCCGCTTTTTTTTCATCTGCTAAATATTCAACAGCAAGAACATTCCCTGTATAATGCCAGGGGGGATTTGGTATAAGGCTTGATTTCCCTTTCGGTGTCCGTGGTAATGTATACCCTCTGATCATGTTGTCTCCTCCTTGATTATAAATTGTAATTGGGGCTTACTGAATACCCCGAAAAGCAATTAAAGCTAATTACAATGTAACGGTATTTATCTTTTAAGTATTGTAAAAAATTGCACCTTTCATTTCTTATTCAGCAGTACTGATGATATAATAAACCTGTATTAAAGTCAGGATGTGATAAAAATGGGAATTGAATATTACCAATTTGAAGCTTGTAATATGATGGAAGTGAAAACCTGTTCGAATGATCTTCATGCCTATAAAAGCCATCTTCATCAGGAATTATCCATAGGATTTGTTCAAAGAGGCGCAACTAATCTGGATGTGAATGGAAGAGATTATTATATCCGGGCAGGTGAAGCCGTTATCATTTATCCTTTTGTCAGTCACATGTGCCGTCCGGTTGATATAAAGGATTGGGCATATACAATGATTTACATTGACAATGAATTCTGCAAGGGTTTATTTAACCCTGAGCAGCAATTGGATTCCATCGGAATTAAACAGCTCCGAAAAGAAGAATTAATAAAAATAAAGAATCTCGTAGAAACATTGAAATCGGATTCCGATCCCTTTGACAGGGAGGTTGAATTAGCAAGTGTCATCATTGATCTGGTAGAAAATGTCAATATTCACATAAAATTGGATCACAATAAAAAAATGAATGATATAAAAGCTTATATCGAATTAAACTTTCTGGTGCAACTTCAGCTATTTAAACTGGAACAACTATTTGGGATAAATAAATTTGCTTTAATAAGAGAATTCAGAAGAATGTATAATACCACCCCAAATGCATTCCAATTACAGTTAAAGGTGAATTATGGAAAAAAACTCCTTAAATCATGCAGCGATATTGTTGAGGTTGCTTTGGAATCAGGTTTTTATGACCAAGCTCATTTCACCAAAGAATTTAAAAAATCTTACGGGATTACACCCATGCAATATTACAAATCCATTTGCAAATAAAATCAATTTTATACAATACGATCCGTTCAAAAGCCTCTAATATATACTGAGCTTATAGAAATTGGAGGTATTATTATGAAATGTGTAATGATCGTAGATCAGAACCTATCCGTCGGATTAATTGCAAATACAACAGCAGTTTTAGGAATTAGCCTAACAGGCATAGCAGGCCATTTAACCGGAAGACAGACAGCGGACAAAAGTAATAGAATTCATGAAGGAGTCACCAGTATTCCTGTTCCCGTTTTATGCCTTTCAAAAGAGGAATTAAAATCTAAATATGATACTATTTTAGACATGAATGATGCGGAAATAAAAATAATTGGATTTAGTGATGTGGCACAAAATTGTCTGAATTATAATGAATATGAAAAAAAGCTCAAATCAATATCAAAAGAATCGATCTATTATTTAGGATTTTGTTTATATGGCCCTAAAAAGAAAATAAATAAACTGACCGGTAATTTAAAACTTCTTCGTTGAAACCTAATGAAAAATATAATCTTTTCTATTAACACTTCTTGAATTAAAATCAAAAAAATCTGCACCTAATGAAAAAGTAAATATAACAAAATGTTAATTTAAACCCTTTTTTTTGAACTAAGTCTTTGTTTGCAAAAAAAAAGAAAAATATTTATACCAAAACAAAAAATAGGCCATTTAAAAGTATGTGAAATTCTGAATATAATTAATTTATTCAAAGTATCATTACTTACCTATTGCATTTTAAGCTATTTTCAATATCAATACAGATACAATAAAAAAATTTTATTCAAGGGGGTTATTAAAAGTTGAATATGATTATCGGAGGAAAAAAAACCGACTCAATAGATGGAAAGAAAATCGCCGTATTCAATCCATCTACGCATCAATTTATAGATAAAGTTCCAGATGCAGCCCAAAAGGACATAGAAAGAGCAGTTGAAATCGCTGTAGAAGGCAAACGTATATGGGCCGGTACACCAATCTACAAGAGAGCAGAAGTCCTTCTCAAGTTTGCCGACCTTATGGAAAAACACAAAGAAGAGTTGGCCACTCTATCATCCAGAGAAATGGGAAAACCTCTCCCCCAGAGTGAAGATGAGGTAGATATAGTAGCAAGACTTTTCAGGGGTTATGTAGAAAAAATGAAACATTTATACGGTAAAACAATGCCGGATTCGGCCCAGCCTGGAATTGAAAAAGATATTCTTTTTACAAGAAGAGAACCTTTAGGCATCATTGTATGTCTTGTTCCCTTCAATTTTCCCCTTGAATTATATGCCCAAAAAGCAGCTCCCGCCCTTGCCGCCGGAAATGCCATAATCGCGAAGCCCGCATCTGATACCCCCCTTGGGGCTATCAGAATGACTGAGTTAATGCTTGATGCAGGTATTCCTGAGAATGTTGTTCAAGTTGTTACCGGAAGAGGACCCAGCGCCGGGAAATGGCTTTGTTCAAATCCAAAAATCAATGCCATAAGCCTGACCGGCAGTACTGAAGTAGGTACGGCTTTAGCCGGATATGCTTCAAACCATTTACACAGGTTGTTTCTGGAATTAGGAGGCAATGATGCCGTTATTATATTTGACGATGCAGATATAGATCATGCTGTAGATGAATGTGTATTTGGAAGAACTTTTAATTCCGGCCAAGTTTGCTGTGCCTCAAAGAGATTTTTAGTTCAGAAAGGTATCGCCGACAGGTTTACCAATAATCTGATTAACAGACTAAAGCAATTAAAAATCGGTGATCCATTTGATTATGCAACAGATATGGGTCCTTTGGTCAGCGAAAAGGCTGCAGAAAACGTCGAGAAACATCTGGCTCACACTATTGATCAGGGTGCCAAATGTATATTCGGCGGGAAGAGGTTTAATAAGACATTTTTTGAACCAACGGTATTGATTGACATTACCCCTGAAATGGATATTGCAAAAAATTTAGAAGTATTTGGACCTATCTTTCCGATCTTACGTTTTGAAACATTGGATGAAGCAATCGATATCGCAAATGCTTCTCAATATGGTCTTATGGGCGGTGTTATATCCGACGACATCAGTAAATCACTAACGGCTGCTTCAAAAATGGAATCCGGCGGCGTTGTTGTCAATGGCTGCAGTGTATACCGAACGGCAGATATGCCTTTTGGAGGTTATAAAAAAAGCGGCATGGGTCGTGAAGGCATTTCTTATACTCTGGAAGAAATGACACAGGAAAAAACAATTGTTTTAAAAGGGATAATTAAATAGTAAGCACTTAAATTTCTCTACTTTTATTATCATAAAAGGGGCATTTATGGATGCCCCTTTTTTTTTAACCTTTCATGCTTTTTGCCGCCATTTCTGTAGCTTTGATCAATGGATAAACCCATTTCCTTTATTTTTTTTAAGCTTCTATTCGGGTATATCACTTTCGTTAAAAAATACTTTAACCAACTGTTTAGCATATTCGTTGGAAAGCGAATAGAATATCTCATTGCCTTCCCGCTCTCCTTTTATAATCCCCCTTGAACGAAGGATAGACAGATGCTGAGATACATTGGCCTGTGATATATCAAGGCAAGATTGCATTTGGGATACGTTCAACGGATGTTTTAAGAGCTTGCAAACAATACAGAAGCGGGTAGGATGACAAAGTGCTTTGAGAATTTCTGAAGCGTTATCAACATGTTTTTTATATTCCTCAAATTCCATTTTTAAACCTTCCTATTCAGTACTCTATAACTTTCTTCATCATATACAATTAAGACAAAAGTGTCAATTTAAATACTCAGCTTTGTTTAAATTAGGAACGGTGATTTTTTACTCACAAGCCGCTTTGCAATGTATACAAAAAGTTACCGTCCCCATTTCCCCATTCGTAAAGAAAGGAGCTGCCCCCTTTCTTTTTAATGTACCTATTTTTTATGTATCTTAACCGGAAATAGATATTGCCTTACCGGAATGCAGAAGCTGAAACTTATCTCCAAAAACTACCTGCAATTTTGAGAGAGCTTTAAGTCCGGTGCAATGCCCGGCGACAACTAATTCAAGATCCATATTGCTCAAGGCATCAACTGTTTTTTCAATTCTTTCATCATCCGCCTCTATCAGATGAAGCCCTCCTATCAAACCATATACCTTTTCTACTCCGGTAATCCTGACAGCATGATGAATAATATTTACGATTCCGGAATGGCTGCATCCCGATACGATGAAAAGGCCCTTATCCTTAATATTAAGGACAATGGACATATCATCTGCTATTTTATCCGGAACTACTTTTCCGTCATTGATATTATAGGTACCGATCCCCTGTATTTCAAAATCGGTAACTCTGTTTACTTCTCCTGTCGAAATAACGCCCTGCATTAAATTAAAAGGATCATCCACTAAAACAATATTTCCGCCGTTTTCAACAATCGCCTCTCTGCCGTTTTCTTTTGTTATACCGATATTTCGCAGGTAGGGATTCACAATATAGTTCTCTCTGAAAATTGTAGAATGGGCGATTACCGGTATCTCTCTATCTATTTTTTTAAGGATTCCTGTCAAACCTGCAGTGTGGTCATAATGGCAATGTGAGATAAAGATCATATCTATACTGTTCATATCAATGCCAAGGAGCCTTGCATTATATAGAATGGGGTCTGCTGACTGCCCGACATCCAGCAGTATCCTTTTGTTTTCTTTTCCTGAAGCCACATCCAACAGCAGGGAAATACCATGATGCCCCAAAAAAGCCGACTCGTAGCCTGAATAGTCATCCAAAAGTGTATATATCTTCAGTTGGTCTGCTTCCCCTATATGAATCAAAGGTTTATTCATCGTATTACCACCCCATATTCTCTTCTGCCTGCTGAGACTTACGGTAAACAATTGTTCCGATAATTACACCGATTATCGTCGGTAAAAGCCATCCGAATCCGGCAGATGCAAAGGGCAGTATCTTTTGCAGACTCACAATTGCAGAAATATTGAATCCTGCTGCCTGAAGTGCATCAAAAGCACCGATTATCAATGCTGCAATAACGCCTCCTGTCAAAGCACCTCTCGTCCTATGCAAAGGTCCTGCAAGAGTACCTAATATGATGACGATCAGAGCGGGATAAACAAGAGACAACCACGGTACTGTCAGGTTTACAATACTGGCAAGCCCGACATTGGATAATATGAAGCCTACAATAATGCCTCCTATGACCAAATGCGTATATCCTACCTTGCCATTGGACGCGTTTTTGAAATAATTGCCAAATGTTGCTGCAAGGCCGACGCATGTGGTAAGGTTCGCCAAGAGGAGCAAAAAGGCAAAAATAATAATACCCATACTGCCAAATAACTTAACTGTAATGGTAACGGGAAGCTCACCAATGGACAACCCTGCCAGTTCATTCCCACCGCTTGCTGCAAGATAAACAATGCTTCCATGAAGAAAAGCAAGCAATGTCATAGCCAAAAGTCCGATTTTTATTATTGCAGATTTTTGTTCACCGGGTTGTGTGATGCCGCGTCTCTTGAGATCCGTCAGCCAAAACCCGCCGAAAAGCATTGCACCTATGGCATCCATTGTATTATATGCTGTTGTAAACCCTGTTCCATAAGCTGATCCTACCTGAGAATCAATAGGTGAAGAAATCGGATTAATAATTCCCTTAAATACCAGTACCGCAACAAATATGATGAGAAGCGGTGCGAGAATGCTTCCCAGTTTGTCAATGACCTTGCTGGGGTTTATACTGAAGTAGAATACGACTCCGAAAAATACAAGATAGGTAACAAAAGCCGGTACATTTGGGAATAGAGGCATTACTGCCATCTCATGGGCGGATGTAGCCAATCTGGGAAATATAAAGACCGGTCCAATAATCAACATCATAATAGAACCAAATATAAGACCAAATTTAGGATGAATAATTTTCCCTGCTATGTATCGGATATCATTTTGAGCTTTTGCCACACATAGATAGGCCAAAATAGGCAACAGGGCTTCTACAGTCGTAAAACCCAATACACCTACAAACCATTCTTTTCCCGTTACCTGTCCAAGCTGAGCCGGGAATATAAAGTTGCCCACACCAAAATGTGACACCATCAGTGCAACACTCATTACAAGCAATCCTTTTGAAGATAATTTTTCCATATTTTTTCTCCTTTCTATATATTTTCTAATTAATATATAGTACCATTATAGGCATTTGCCAATATCAAAGTCAATCGCGATATTTTAGTTTTTACAAAAAAAAAGAACCTTTAATTAGGGACGGTGACTTTTCGCACATAACCCGCTTTGCAATGTGTGCAAAAAG